>RAYY01000005.1 GCA_003611875.1 bacterium D16-56
TCTTCACTCAAAGTAATTTTAGTAATATTTTTAGACATAACGGGAAAGATTCCTTTCTTGTGATTCTTCCCTAATTATACCATATTTCTTAACTGTTCACAACTTAATTTACTATATAGTAGTCTATAATTTCCAGAAACAAACTTCCTCCCTTTTTCAATGATCTTCGCAACCATTGTACCATTTCAGCCTCTGCCGAATCATATAAAGGAGATATCAGCTGAAAAACAATATCTACCATTTATAATACAATCAAATTCATTCTCTTTCCTATCCTCTAAAAAATTACAATTTATATTTTTTACATTTTTGCTTAATAGTATTTCTGAGAATTTTTGAGCCAAATCACATCTATTTTTACTGACTTCATAATTTAATCCACTTTTTAAAATTCCTTTTCTTTCAAGACAGTATAATAGTTTACCGTTCCCTCCTCCTATTTCACAAACATTTAACAACCCCCCCCCGAAAATTTGCATATATCTCTTTTTCAATAAATTCTGCATTATCTTTGGCAGTTTCTAATTTAAGCATGCAGTATCTATTCAATTCTTCTTCAGATAAAATATGGGCCTGTAAATATTCCACATTATCATAACTATGTAAATTATCCCTATTATCCATTACAGGATTTCTCCTCTACAATTTCTTCCATAGATTCAATCAGCACATCCATGGCTTCCTTTAGAGCTTCGTCTGAAATGGTCAGTGGCGGTCCTACTTTAATGGTTCCTGTCATTGTTCTGATTGACATTACACCTTTTTCAAACGCCCTCTCAATGATTCTGTCAACCAACTCCACATCCAGTTCCTTTGTTCCTGGTTTCACAACAACCGCTGCAAATGCCATTCCCATTCCATGAATGGTCTTCACTCTATCTGGGAATTTCTCCTTTAGTTCATTAAATTTGTTTAACAGAATTTCCTCTTTTCTCTTGGACTCCTCTACAAGATGATGTTCCTCCAAATATTTCAAATTGGCCAGCGCGGAAGCGCACGGCAAAGGACTTCCCCCATGAGTGCTGTTTAAAGAACCATCTACGTCTAAAATCTCAGCAGAACTGAGAACAGCAGATAAAGGCAAAGCACCACTGATCGCTTTTCCGCAACAGATAATATCAACGTCAACCCCATAATATTCATAACCAAACAGTTTTCCTGTCCTGCCAAACCCTGCCTGAACCTCATCCGAAACTAGCAGCGCACCTTTTTCCGTAAGAAATTCCCTTAACGCCTTAATATATCCAATGGGATAAAACAATGCCGCCCATCCCTGGTAAGGTTCAAAAATAGCGCCGGCGATTGTATCCAAATCCACACCAGATGCCTCTAGTTCTTTGATATCTCTCTCAAACATCTTTCTTCCTTTATCTTCATCATAAATTTGATCCATATCCTCAAACGGATCCGTTGGGCAAGGCAAATGATAGATACAAGGGTCAAGATTTCCAATCCACTTCCATGAACTTGGCTTCCCCGCCATAGTCTGTGCTCCAAGAGTCTTTCCATGAAAGGCTCCATGAAACGCGATCATTCCTAATTTTTTCTTATTCTGTTTAATTCCATGTAATCTGCATAATTTCAAAGCGCACTCGGTAGTCTCCGCTCCAGTAGTAAGCAAAAACACCTTGTCCATACCCTCTGGAGCCATTTTGGCCAACTGTTCTGTAAGGAGAGAACGCTCTTCTAAAAAATAATAATAGCTGTTTAACATAGGCTTTTGGATCATTTTTTCCAATGCCTCTACCATCTCTGGATTTCCATGCCCTGTATTGGTCACAAAAATTCCTGATGACAAATCAATCCACTTGTTTCCCCATTTGTCGTATACATGAAAATCTGTAGCATGGTCCCATACTGCATAAAGCTGGTGATTCATGGACCAAGGCTCATTTTTTAAGGAACGTTCTATAATCTCCATGCTCTCTGGCACCGGAATTTTTGTACAAATCTCTCTGTTTTCTGTATGAATTAATTTTACTTTCTTTGGTGTCCTGCGAAATAAATACTCATTTTCCATATATTAAACACCTTCCTCTCACTAAAAATTCTGCCTCAAATATTCATAAAGCTTTGACCCGCTTTTCTCTATTTGATACCTGATGTAATCCAAATCCTCAACCGTATCAACCTCTGTGCAGTCAGGTGATACAAATGCCAGCATTTTATCTCCATGTAATTTTTGATTCTGGATCACATAACTGCTTTTTATTACATCCACATATCCATCGGGAATGTACACGTCAGGGAAATTTTGTCTGGCTGTGTTAGCTGTATCATTATCCAAATCCTTATGCATACTCCTGTAAAATCCCTCACTGCTTTTTAAAAACCACTTATAAGGCGATTCGGAAGCCTTATGTCCTGAACGGAGAGAACAACATTCCTGCCGTTCTCTGCAATATGCAATAGCCCTGTCAACGATTTCTACCTCCCGCAAAGGCGTGGTTACTCTCAGATGAACAAGATACTCTGGTATAGATCTTTCCTTTTCATATAGGTATTGAATCGCATGTTCTACAAACTCAATATCTCCAGACAGATCAGAAGCAAACTCCTTTGGTCTCAAAAATGGAACCTCTGCACCAAAATGCAATGCAATCTGAGCAATTTCTTCCGAATCTGTTGAAACAACTACACGATGAATCCATTTTGACAGTCTTCCTGCCGCAATGGAATACGCAATAAGGGGATACCCTTTTACCATCTGAATGTTTTTCTTTGGAACTCCTTTTGAGCCACCACGGGCAGGAATCAGGGCCAAAACCTGTTTTTCATCAATTTTTGTTAAATATTCTTGTCTCCGTTCTATCATATGTACACCTAAACGTTATATTTCTCTATATACTCGCATACAAATTTCATCTGGGCAGAGATATTGTCTTCTTCCTTCCCTTCATCGCCCCGGGCTGCCTGGAGTATGAAATTATGGGAATATCCAATTTCACTCAGACCTTTAAACAACTGCTCAAAATCTGCGCTTCCGGTTCCCAACGGAACCGTTGTCCCTTGATAGACACGATCCTTGATATGGATATTGAAAATATGATCTCTCAAAGTAGTCACTTCTTCATACAAGTCATATCCTATCCCTGAGCTGTTTCCACTATCATAATTAGCTCCTACCCTTGGATTACAGAACCCTTCTATATATTCCAGAAAATCTTTAGGTTTCAAATCGGTCTCCAGCCCAAACCGAATGGATGTATCCTCTCGGTCAACAATCCCCAGCAGCCATTCCTGAAATGCTAACTTTTCCTGATTATTCTTTAAAGAAGAAGCATCAACCAGAGGAATTTCGATCAGTCCGATCTCTAATTCCTTCATGGCCAAAAGAACCTTTTCAAGTATTTCTGTGTTCTCTTTTTTTATTAAAGACTGCTCTTTCAAATCTGACTTATAAAAGGGTCTGCGCATAAAATAGTCAAAACAGACAACATTCACCTGTATCCCGGTCTTTTTCTTTAATTCTCTAATCGTTTCAATTCCCTCTTTTGTCCATAATGGATTCTGGGTATACTTATCATAATCAAAAATAAATTCAATTTCCTCCAGTCCGATCTTTTGGGCTGAAAAAAACTCATTTTCCCAATTATCAAAGGGAAAGAACTGTATTCCTCTCCCTTTAGGCTGAGTCAGCCGTCCCTGCATAATTCCTATCTGATGTTTCAATTTTTTCCTTCTTTCTGCAATTAGCCCCGCAATTTCTTTCGCACAGCAGCCTCAGCCTCTGTCAACATCTTCTCCCCATCACCTAGTGCCTTTTCGACAGTACGGATGTCCTTTATCAGTCTCTGTAAGTCATCAACCTCTAAGGAAGCTGCCTGGTCAGAACCATACATGGTTCTATCCAAGGTGATATGGCGCTCAATTGATGTAGCCCCCAGCGCAACTGCAGAAGTTGATACAATACGTCCTGTCTCATGTCCGCTGTACCCTACTTTCACACCATATCTCTCCCTCAGAATCGGAATCATCTTCAGATTGGCATCCTCATTTTTCATCGGATAGGTGCTATTACAGTGCAATATTTCATAAGGGCAATCATTTCGCTTAAAGACCTCCACTGCCGCATCAATCTCCTCATAGGTGCTCATGCCCGTAGCAATAAACGTATATTTTTTCTCCTCTGCAACCGTTTGAAGCAATTCCATATTTGTAAGCATGGCTGAAGCGATTTTATTATACTTAAGATCATACTGACGTAAAAAAAGCTGAGCCTCTATATCCCATGCTGAGGCATACCATTCAATCTGATATTCTTTGCAAAGAGCATTAATTTTGTCATATTCCTCTTTTCCAAATTCCAGCCCTTCCTTTTGAGCTCTTTGAGTAGTTCCCCAAGGAGACTCTCTGTAACTATCTAAATATTCCTTTGTATATACCTTATCCACAGTCCTTTTCTGAAACTTTACAGCATCACATCCACATAAATGAGCCCACTCAATCAACTGCTTTGCAATCTCCAGACTGCCATTATGATTAATTCCTATCTCGGCTGTTACAAATACATGTGTATTACTCATTTTAATCCTCCCATAGTTAATTTTTCATTTATTATCTCACATATCATGTGGATCATCATTTGTTGTCCTTCCTGCACTCGCATAGTGTCGTCAGAAGGAATCTCTATCATAAAATCTGCATAATTCCTGATTGATATATACAATGGATCTTTCCCTGTTATTAATACAGTTAAAAGTTCTTTTTCTCTAGCTTGTTTAAAAGCATTAAAAATACTCGCTGCGTTCTTCTTGACAGTAATGCCAAAGATTACATCTCCTGCTCTACTCTTTCTCTCTAACTGTCTAGAAAAAACCAAAGAACAATCATTATCTGCTGCTGGCAATGTCATATAGTAACAACTCGCAGGTAAAACTCCTGCTGAATCATAACTTTTTTTTTCACAAAATATTTCAGATAATTGTGCTGCAAAATATCGGGCCAGCAAATCCCCAGTCCCATTTCCGCAAAAAAATAACCGTCCATTCTTCTGAAAAACGCTTACCAACCTCTGGCACACAATTTCTACAGCATGTAACAACGGTTCTTCCAGCATCATCTGTTCAGCCATATTATTGTGTGCTGTCATACTTCTTTGAATAATCTCCATGACATCTGTCTGAACTGTTAAAGTCTTCTCATTCATCCTATTTCTCTGATGAAGTCTTGTATACAACTCTGCCAGACAGCCCTCCCCGCCACAAACAGTCAAAATCATGTCAGCGACTTCCCTCACCTCATAGATCGCATCATAAGGACAAACAGACAATCCTGCATACATTAAAGCCTCTATATCATATTTCCCATCACCTATGTAACAAACCTCTTTTGAATCAATCTGGTAATCCCTGCAGAATTCTTCAAGAACCTTTTTTTTATTTTTTTTCCCAAGAGAGCTGTAATCTAAATGTGCAGATATTGATCTCGAAAAGGCTGTATCCTCGCCGGAAATACATCCTACAATCATCCCTTCATTCTGAAACGATTTAATTGCATCCAAATCTTTGAAAGCCACTGATTTCATTTCCTGAGACAAGCCATCTGTATATTTTTTCCCGTCTGTAATCACTCCATCTATATCAAAAATCAATACATGTATGTTATTCATGAAATTATGCCTTTCTGTTCTGTCTAAAACAGAGAATCAAAATCTACCCGTTCAAAAATTCCTAATTTTCCACCTCGTGTTACATTATAGATTTTGATTTCGTGTGAATCTGTATATTGTTTTGCAGATTCATAGGCCAACGTAACTTGTTTTACATATCCTATTCCTTTTTCCTCTGGTTTGTATGATTCATAAAAATGTGTGTAACTTATATTTTTTTTTGAATTTCCATACGAAAAATCCACCCCTAATAGATAAATTTCCCGAAAACCCATATAAACAGCTAACTGCATACAAGTATAAGTAACCGTTGTTCCTATATAACTTCGTATCGAAAAATCATCTGAAAATTTAGGCAATCTATCAGAACAATATTCATAATGCTGATGATAACGAAAAACATTATTTGCATGAGGCATGTTCCAAAAGCTTTCCGAAGTATCACTCAAAAATTTTTCTTTTACAGATAAAGTATCTAACAAATCCTTGTATTCATCAAACCCTCTATAATCCGACATCACATAATAATCTGGTCTCCATTCTGTTTGATCAAATGCATGATAAATACTATTCATACTAAAACATATTTCATTATGATCTTTTAACATATTAAGATCACTCACCGTTAAGCTTGGCCCTGTTGCCACAATAAAACATCGTTTTCCATTATGCAGGTTACGGAATTTTGCTATTGCCGGATTATGATAACTTGTTATCCTGTCAGAACAATCATAAATATCCGTTAGCTGATAGTTCGCAAATACATCTGCTTTTTTCAATTCATCATAATTATGCAAACACACACAAACTTCATCCAAATCACCGATTGATCCTTCATTGTTTATCAAATTCAAATTGCTGTATTGCTGCTTTAACTTGTCAACAAATTCTCCAGAAATATTATCTTGTATTATAATATATGGGTGGTATCCATATTTCTTATAAATCCAATCATCCAGAATAATGCTATACAAATTCAACCCATATAAAGCATAATTCTTCCTGTCTTTTAAATACGATATTACATATTCCTTTAAATCTTCTCTAATACACGGCTCTTTAAACTCTCCCGGAAGATCACAATGAACAAAATAATTGATGATGTTTTTACTCTGCAAAATCTTGATACTCTCAATTTCATACAAATGTGCAATTAAGATAAATTCGTGAGAATGATTTTGCAAATATTCCTCAACACTTATAACCTTTTTTTCATAGTATTTCTTATTGGCTAACTGTATTTTAGAATCAACAAAAACAATTTCCCAATCATCATCCAAATGGTTTAACACCCGGCGCCCAATGTCCCCTGCACCCCATATGTACAATTTTTTCATAAGATTACCCTTTTCATTGACATAAAATGTTCGATGGCTTCTGCCACCCCACACGCATCGTTTGTCCCTGTCACATAAGCTGCTGCATCGATAACCTCGGGCATTGCATTTCCCATAGCCACTCCTGTTCCCGCCGTCTTAATAATATCCAAATCATTAATCGAATCACCAATCGCTATCGTATCATCCAATGAGATCTGCAATTGCCTGCAAAGTATTTTTAATGCTTTTCCTTTGTCCACTCCGCTTTTGGTAAGTTCCAGATTTCCCCAGCCTCCACTTACTAAACGAATCATTGGATTATTTTCCAGATATTCCTTTACTTCTTTGCGATCAACCAATTCTCCTGATTGATCCGGATAGAAATTCATGGTAGTTTTCTGCATGGTAAGCTGATTTTTCTCTATATATTCAATCGGATCATCAAGCCATACCCGATTGTTTAAAATATAAACCTTCCGCGCCTTTGGTACATTTAACTTATTTACAATTGCTTTTGTATTACTTGGACAATATCCCTTACCCTGAATGAACATGTCAATATGCATATCTTTTTCTAACAGAAATGTAAGAATGGGAACAATTGTATTTGTATCAATACTTTCTTCATAAATACATTTTCCTGTCTTGTACTCATAGATTGCACTTCCATTTGCAGTAATTGCATAGGAAATATTCAGTCCTCTCAAATCATCGTGGGGCATCAATCCATAGGGACTGCCTGTTGATATAATCACTTCAATTCCCTTTTGAGTAGCTGACTGTATGGCTCTACGGTTCCTATCTGGCAGCCTGCGCTCTGTGTCCAGTAAAGTTCCGTCCAGATCTAATGATATCAGTTTAATCAAATTGTCGTATCCTCCTGCCATTCCATTTTTCTATCACCCCTCCCCAGCCAAAATTCTCTGACGAATCTTTGTTGTGGATACGCTTTGTGTATAGGGAAGGTAGATCACATCCACCCCAACTTCATTTAATTCTTTTTCAAACTGGTTCCACCACTTTGTCCCTTTATAGTCATCTCCGATAAAAATCACATCAAAGTGATATAATTCCCACAGCTTCTTTTTATCCCGGAAACGTGTTATCTCAGCCTGATCTACATCCTTGATTGCAGCCACAATTCTGCGCCTGTCTTCTTCTCCAATAATGGGGGCAGGTTTGCGCTCCTTCACCACCTCGTCCCCATGTACTGCTACAATCAGGTATTCACAGTATTGTTTTGCCGCCTCAATAATATTAAGGTGTCCTATATGAAACAAGTCATAGGTTCCGTCTGTATAACCAATTTTATATTTTTTCATCGTAGTTTCCTCCACTCTATACACAATTCACAGAACAAAATGGTATAGATGCAATGTTTTTCTTTTACCCTTCATCCTTTTCCAATTTTAATTCTGATATAGGATGCACTTTTCTCTCTGATTCTGGAGGAAGTTCCATGTAATTTCCGAATTTATGTTTAAGGTATCCTTCATAGTCTTTTGCGCCCGTCAATGTAATAGTTCCAAAACGGTATCTTCCCTGACTTAAAAACCACTTCCGATAAAATCCATATGTATTTTTGGGTGTTGGAAATGTCAATATTCTGACCATCTCTGTTTTATGACGGGCATTTATTTTAATTAACAATTCATACCAGACAATCAGTGCCTTTCTTGGCATAAGCCGCATAATCCCATATAGCCATCTAATCATTTTGTTTTTTTCAGTACGGCACCCGACCTCTGACCATAAAAATTTGCGCAGCAAAAAGCAGCTAAAAAAATGTATTTTTCTTAACATTCTGTTGTCAGGAACATTATCCAGCGGAAACAAATCAATAAAAATACCTTGCTCATATGGCATAAATTCCTGTCCAAGCCGCACAAATTTTGTATTCTTCTTCCTTAACTTAGCATATCCCCAACGATATCCTTCTGTATCCCGTATTTCCTGAAAATAATACTTCTCTGTATCCAACTCTGTCTGGCAGGCTTTCCTGAATTTTTCATATTCTGTTCGTAAAAAACCGAGATCCGCATCATCATCCCAGGGTATATAACCGCCATGCCGAATTGCCCCTAGCATCGTCCCGCCTACCATATTGTAATGGATATTGCATTTTCTGCATATTCTGTCTACTTCCTGTAAAAGTTCTGTTTCTACCTTCTGGAGCATATGCAGTTCATCCTGTGTCATATAATAACGTTCTGCCATTTCTTTATTCCTTCTCACTAAATGAAAAATCCAGATAATCTTCTATATTCACTTCTGTACTAATCAGCTTTTGTTCGTAAAGAAACTTTGCCGTATTTTTCAATTCACTCTGATCCTTTGCTGTCAGCCCAACCGGGAAATTACTGTTCTCCCAAGTCTGAATCAACAGTTCCTCCGGCAGCCCTGTGACTGAAGAATATTCTTTGGCATATCCGGGAAAATCACTTTTCAATTCTTCTACAGCCCTCTGATATTGTTCCATAAATATTTTTACAATCTCCGGATTCTGAGCAGTATATTCCTGATTTGCCACAATCACATTTTCTCCGGCATACACTCCGGTTCCGTCAGCCAGCAGTACCCCTGCTCCATCTGCACATATTTTCAGCATGGTAGGATTCCACATGGCTACAGCATCTACCTGTCCTGTCACTAATGCAGTTTCCAGTTCGGAAACGCCTAAATTAATCAGCTCCACATCCTCCATAACCATTCCCTTATCAGTCAGGATTGCATTTAAAAAATCCTGTGCAATGGAACCAATTACAATCCCTATTTTCTTTCCCTTTAATCCTGTTACCTCTGTGATATCTGATTCGTTCTGAACCACAATCCCTAATGTCCGCTCCCCATTATAGGCAATTCCAATAATATCCCGCTTTTGTCCTGCTGCAATTCCACTGATAGCAGGAACATTTCCCATGACGCCCAAATCCTGCGCTCCTACTGCAAAGGCTTCGTTTTCTGGTGGACCAGATTCAAATTCCGTATAGGTCACTTCAATATCATATCCTGCTTTTGCAAGAGCTTCCTCCAGCCACCCCTTTTCCTCCATAATATATAGCGGGGTATATCCAAGGACCAATTGTTTTGCAATATTAAGATGATCTGTAGAATTTAAAGAAGCTTCTTCTTTTACACTGGTTTTACCACATCCTGCCACAGTCAATGCCGTCATAAAAGATAACATAATACAAAATGTTTTTTTCATAATCTACATTCTCCTATTCTTCTTTTTCATCTTTGCTTTCAAAATACTTATATATATTTCTTCGTATTTTCTGAAATACTTCGGAGCTTCTGTCTCGTATTTCTGGCAAATGGATCTCTACAATATCCAAAATCTTAGCTGGTCTGTTGGCCAGAACAATCACCCTGTCTGCCAGGTACACCGCTTCCTCTATATCATGAGTAACTAACAGCATGGTGCTTTTTTGCTTTTTTCTGATTGTCAATAGTTCTTTTTGTAATTGGATTCTTGTCAATGCATCCAAAGCACCAAATGGCTCGTCCAGGAACAAGATTTCAGGTTCATTTACCAAAGCTCTGGCAATATTGACTCTTTGAGCCATACCCCCAGATAATTCTCTCGGATATGCATTCTCAAAGCCTTTCAACCCTACCAGTTCCAGTACTTCGCTTATCTTCCTTCTCTTTGCCTCCTGGTCTTTGTCGTTCATAACAAATCCTATGTTTTTTTCAACTGTAAACCAAGGAAACAGCCTGTGCTCCTGATATACAAATCCCCTTCTTTTATCAGTCTTTTTTACTAATTCGTGATCAATGATAACCTGACCTTCATAATCTGGATCCAGACCTGACATTAAGCGCAGCAAAGTGCTCTTTCCGCATCCGCTTCCACCTACTATACAGACAAACTCTCCTCTGCTTATCTCAAAATTAATGCTGTCAAGCACCTGCAAATCTTTTTGTCTTTTCCGTTTGTATTTTTTTCGTAAGTCCCGTACTGAAATATACTTGTTTTGCTGTTCCATATCCCTGCTTTCTAAAGATTCCATGCCAATACCTTTTTCTCCAGCAATTTCAAGATCTCATCCATAACTTTCCCCACAATACCAATCGTAATCATTCCTATAATGACCACATCCATCTGTCCAAAGTTTCTTGCATTAGAGATCATATATCCAATCCCGCTGCTTGCCGCCACTAATTCTGCTGCTACTACACAGGACCAACTGGTTCCTAAAGCCACCCTTAATCCTGTAAATATACTTGGCATAGCTGCCGGTATTATCAGACCTAAAATATATTTAACTTTTGGTGTTTCCACCGCGTCTGCTACCTCTAACAGCTTTGGATCTATATAGCGTATTCCATCAATCACATTCAGCAAAACCACAAAAAATCCTCCTAAAAATATGAGAAAGACCTTTGAGGATTCCCCAATGCCCATCCACAAAATCACTAAAGGGATCCATGCAATCGGAGGTATTGGTTTTAATATCTGAATCAATATTTTTGTCATTCGATAAATCGATTCCGACAAACCGATAATAACTCCACAGCAAATTCCTCCTGCAACTGCAAAGAAATATCCCTTCAACACACGTCCAACACTGATTCCAATCTCTGTCAGCAAAGAACCATCTCCAAATTTTTTCATAAATGTACTTCCAATCGTAAGAGGAGATGGCAGCAAAATTCTGCTGACGCTGCCAGTTTCTGCTGCAATATACCAAACTGCAACAATGACTATGATTAAAAACATACTTTCAAATGAACAGACCAAACTTCCCTTCATTTTATCTCTCATTTAATGTTGCCTTTCATTATTAGTACCTATTTCTCATCCTGATTATTTTCATGTCTCCTGATAAACTCATCAATATTTTCAAAAAAATCCTTATAATATTTTCTGATTTTTTCATCTGTCCAATTCCACCATGCAATCTGATTCAATGCTTGAATTTGATACGGCTCAAATCGATATTTAATGATCCTTGCCGGTATTCCTGCTACAACAGCATAATCAGGAACATTTTTTGTGATAACTGCTCCTGCTGCTGCAATTACCCCATTACCAATATCAGAACCATTTGTAATAATTACATTTTTTCCTAGCCACACATCATTGCCAATCCTTATCCTTTTTAATTTTGGCGCCTTCCCCTGAGGCTGTACTCCTGGGAAATACCACGGTGAATCTTGACAGTCATCATATTTTTCCTGATAAATTTCATTACAATCTTCATCATGATATAAAAATGGATGTGTTGATATGTATTGCAATGCATGATTTTGCACAACATCCGCGCCAGCCGCAAAACTGCAAAATGCTCCCACGCTTTCCACTAACCAATGCTTGCACAATGGCCCGTAGCTGTACTTACCACATTGCGTTGCATATTTATCTTCTTCTGGAAAAATATCCAAAATATTTTGGTCACCGAAAATGTCAACAGCCATCTGTCGGACTTCTGTATAAACATCTGGATTTGCATTGGTTAATAAAATCGTATATTTAGAAACATCCTTATTATGAAAGTATCCCAAACTTTTAATATTGGAATTATATTTGGAAAGCTTATTATCTACAATGTATCGCTCCAAAATTCCAAAGCTTTCATTTAATATTTTTTTAGTAAGCATTCCATATTCCCCAAAAGGATAAATGATAAATTGATTATCTCTTTCCCCCCCCCCGAAGCTGAATTAATAGATATTCTTCAATAGTATTTCGGATTTTTTGGTAATCGGTTACCATCTCTATTTCCTTTCAATAATTCCTTTTTTATGATGTTTTATTCAGCATTTCAATCAAAATACTCCTAAATACACCTCTGGTTCATTCAAAAAAACATCCGTAATCCCTTGCTTCTCTAATGCTGTCAAATCCAGTAATGTCCCTGTCGGTTTCTCTGGATATAGGTGCCCGGTAAACCACGCTCGTACCGGATATCCTTTCACTCGGTCTGCCATCAAATCCATCCCTTGCCAACTCGGATGCAAAGCATTTGCCCCACATCCCTTTAGCTTAAACAAGCAATCAGAAACCTTGGTATCCAAAACTCCAGTCTCAACATCTGGTTCCAACTTTTGTATTTTTTCCAAAGATAAGGTATAAAAAGAAGAATATATCACGCTTTCCTGCAATCCCCTTTTATGTACTAACTCTACAATCTTCTCCTCAATTCCAGGATAATGATAAACGCTTGTCTTTAACTCTATATTCAGTTTCATACCTGCTTTTAATTTATCTTCAGTCAAATCCAATACCTCATTCATTGTAGGGATACATTGGCTTGAACTGTCTCCTGCATAAATATGAAGTCGTTTCAACTCCAAAAGTGTGTAATCTTTTACAAATCCAATTCCTTCTGTAGTCCGGTCCACACGTTCATCATGAATCACCACAAGCTGCCCATCTCTTGTTAATTGAATATCCAATTCAATTCCCACAAGCCCTTTCAATCCTGCTGCTTGTTCAAATGCCAACAAAGTATTTTCTGGGTATCTCTGACTGCATCCCCTATGTGCCCAAATCTTCATGATTTCCTCCACGCTGTGCATGCTTCACAGCACATCGTATTTTGTGAAATATTGCATATCCCGCTTTATCAGGTATCAAATGGTATAGGTGAAACATTTCTCTTTCACCCTTCTTTCTCCTGATTTTTTGATATTGCCTTCCAAAATCTATTTATTTAATTCAAACAAAAAAATCTGATGCATCTGTATGACAATCTCATACTTTACATCAGATTTCTCTTGGTAAACCCTATTTTCTTTTTTCTAATATATGTTACTTTGCTTTCTCAAGTCCAAATTCAACAAACAGCTTCTTTTGCAGTCCTTTATCAGATAAGGATCTTAAAAAATCATTAGTTCTTCCGGATTCTGACAATAAAATACCCAGCCTGTTCACCTTATCTTCGCCTCTTGCTTCGCCTCTTGCTTCGCCTCTTGCTTCGCCTCTTGCCTCGCCCTCTGCTACAATGTAATCCAGTGCTGCATCCATATTCACACCTCCTGCCATTTCTTCATCTGAAATATGGTCTATATATTCTATATATCTTTTGTCGTTTTTGATCTTACTAATAGCATAATTTGTCACCAACCGTAAGGTTGATGACCTGCGTGCGCATCAGCGCACTTCCTCTATTACCATGTTTCACGATGCATCGCAACCACGGACTTTAACTTTTCCCGGTCAAATCGATCTTTTAGCATCAGCAGAAACGCCTTCATATCCCCATCAAACCGGTCAATCTCCTCCTCGGGCATATGTCTCGCATCAATCAGGTTCATCCGGTAATCCGGCGTGGTTCGTTTCATCCAGTCCTTCATATCCTCCGGAATATCCAGCATATCGTACACACTTTCCGGGCCATCCCACGGTTTGCTTCCTGTATAAAATACCAGTGTAACCGTTGGCAGGATTTTTGTCCCTTTTGGCACTCCGTCTGCATATTTTTTCAGCTCTTTGTTCTCCTTGGCTTTTTCTGAAACCTTTCTGCACTGATAAGAATAAGTCAATGCATCCAACTCCATACAGCGTACCGGCATATAATAATGTACCCCTGTCTGGCCTTCTATTCCCATAAGGACCTGCAGCGCTATCTTATCATCAAAAATCATTGCCACCTTTTCTGCGTCTCTCAACCGTTCCAGACTTTTCTGCTCACCGTTTTCGAGAAGAAGGACCTCCTGATTCACCGTGTCCATTTCCTGCAGCTTTGCAGGATCAATCTCTACCTGTCCGCCATAAACTCCCTGGCTGAAAAGCTGTGCAAACACCGAATCAATCTTCAGGAAATTCTTCACATTCATATCGATATCGCCCATATCTTATCACCTCTCTCCTCTTTTTCTCATTATAACATATGTTCGATTCGACTGTAAATAGATTCTCTGTATTACGGCTTCCGTCCTGGCCACTGTTTTATTACCATTCACAGCCCCCTATGCGCCTGGCTGCGGCGCACCACCAATCACGAAAATCCGGCAGGCGCATTTGGCATCCCTGATTCTAAATCGCCTCCGGCGATAGAACTTTCACTGAAAAAACAGCAGGCATAAAAATCTAATGTAAAGTATGAAATTGTCAAGGTACATAACCTGTTTTTATTCAAAAGCCTTGCCATCAGCAGCTCCTGTACCAACCAGAACCTCTGCTGCATCCACCTATTATTATCCTCACAGGTATCCCAAGCTTCTTCCTTACCCCCGCCCTTCCACCTCCAAAAACCTCTCCATCACCCCTGCTAAAGCTGTCGAATCTCCTCGTGTCAGCTTATATTCACTTCGGCTGTTCCCATTAATCATGGAAAGGAAATCGCTGATCTCATACCGCAGGCCATCCCCCAGAAATCGCTCTGAGAACTTTTCCACATCCTGCGGGTTTTCATGATGGACCTCAAAATATGCTGTCTTCCACCAGGGCGCCTCCACCACGATATATCCCAGGGTTCCCGAAACCACCAGCCTTCCTTCTGACTTCACTCCCAGACCGCAGGTTGCGGTTCCCATTCCTTCCGGATAGGTAAAAAAGGCTTTTGTAAACAAATCCAGCCCGTTCTTCCCACGGATGCACTCAAACCGAAGCTCCTGATACTGGCTTCCCAATAGCTTTATGATCGGCAGCATCACATAGCTTCCCAATTCCGTAAAGCTTCCTCCGTACCTTTCATCTGTCAGCTCCCGATGGGAGGGATTCTCCAGCTTTGTAAAACATGCTTCCACATTCCGTATGGTTCCGATCATACCGCTGCACGCAATCCCCAACAGCCTGGTAAATCCCGGACAGTAAGCCGTCTTGATCCCTTCAAACAGGATAAGTCCCTGTTCCTTCGCATATTCAAACAATTCCTCGGCCTGGCTTTTTCTAAGCGCCATCGGTTTTTCACAGAGTACATGCTTCCCATGCTTCAAGGCAGAACGGATATATTGGTAATGGGTCTCATGAGGGGCGGCAATGTAAACCGCGTCCACAGCCTCACAAAAATCTTCCAAGCTCTCATAAGCATCGATCTCCCATCTTTTGGCAAACCGTCTGCCGCTTTCCAGATGAGGGTTGTACACAGCCTCTGTATTGATTCCGCTGACCAGCTTTGCCTCCGGGATGAAACGCTCTGCGATTCTTCCGGTGCCGATCATACCGATTCTGCAAATACTTGCCCTCTGCGCCCGCAGCATAGTGCTGGAAATGTTCTTGGTCCGTTCCAGATACACCACCTTACAGTATTCCTTCAGATAGTCGAACTGACCTGCCCAGTCAGAGCCTACGGTAAAGATGTCGATCTGGTATTTCTGAATGTCCAGGGCCTTTTGCCCCGGCGAGCTTTCGATCAGCACCTCATCGGCAAACCCGGATTTCTTTACATTTTCAATTCGGGTCATAAGGGAATCCATTACATTGAGCTTTCCTCTGGCCTGGTCATATTCTTCTGTGGTCACTCCCACAATCAGGTAATCCCCCAGCTCCTTTGCTCTCTGCAAAAGCCGGTAATGTCCCTCATGGAACAAGTCAAACGTGCCATAGGTAATCACTTTTGTCACGTTGGTTTCCTCCCTAATTTTTCCTTCACAAATTCATATATTTTCTCACCGCTTGTCCCGTCATGATTGGCAGCGATAGATCCATAGGCATCCAGCTGGCTCTGTCTGTCAAAGGCATGGCCGGTAATATTTCCGTCAAGAAAATCCGGCAGAGAATTGAATGCATTTTCCAGGCAGCAATACTGCAGCCACTGGGATTCTTTCTGAAATCCTGCCTCCCCTTTTTCCAGATCCGTTCGGTCAAATCCAATGTCTATCTCCTGCCATTCATTAGTCTTTAGATCAATCTTATAAAGCTTCCTGTCATATCCAGAGAACACCAGGTGTTCTCTGCCTGAGACATTTTTTGCCGGAGTGACAAAACTTGCCATACCACTGAAAGTAAAATAACCGTTCTTCTCTTTTTCCGGAACCGGGAAAGGTGGTTTCCATTCTGTCATTTTCCCGCTGTCCTTATCCAGCCTGACGAACATATTTCCCCAGCCAGGGGAAAGAAATACCTCATTCTGATAAAATACAGCCCGGCTGAAGGGAATCGTCATACATTCATATTTCCGGACCGGATGTTTGCATGTCAGTCCTTGGGGAAGATCTGCATATCCTTGCTGTTCTCCGGTCTTAGGATTCCATCTGACAATGGTTTTTCCCTCATAAGGCAGGCACCAAATATCCGTGCCGTCACAAACCAATCCGCAGAATCCTTTTACCCCGTCTGCTTCAAGGGCCGCAATCTTCTGCTCTCCAGTATGGGCATAGACCACCAAGATACGGTTGTCAAGCGGTGAGGCCAGATATAATTTTCCGTCACAAACACAATATCCTCCCAAATACCGTTCTCCATTGGGCGCTGTGCCGGCAAAAACATCTTGATTGCCCTGTATGTACTGAACCGTATCCTTCGCCGTATCATATTTCACAATGGCCGGATAATAATTAGGAATCAGAAACAGATAATCCCCGCAGCTGATAAATCCGTAAAAAGCTCCTGGCTGTTCAAGGTGATTTTCCAGTGGGATTCGTCTCTTGATTCCCTGGGCAGTTACCTCCACAATATCATTCGCATTGGTGGGACAAACATAATTTTTTCCATTAACCGTCACAGTCCAGATATAATAATCCCCCCGCGCATACTCTGACAGATCGCAGCAATACTGATACTGAAAATCTTCCTTCTGCGCATAATAAAGCTTATTCCCCTGGGCAACCATCCAGTTCTGATTGCCATAGACGAAAAATCCCCGAATTACTTCCCCCCGCCAGTCCTCCTCCTCCGGTACACTGTGAATGTTGTTATTCAGCACAAACAAGGGCTTTCCTGCAATTCCAAACAAGGATGTAACCGAGGTTGCCGAATCCCCAATATAAGCATCAGAATGTACAATGGCATCCGTCATATCCGGAGAATCGTCATAGATTCCCCAATCTCCTGATACAAAATACCGTTTCAGTGTGTCATATACCGGCTTAAACTGAGGACGCATGGATACAAAGGTTGATTCCAGCAGCGGATGAGGGCGCCACAAAAGACAGGTATCCTTCCTTCCCTCAAAGCATCGGAACACATATTCCATTTTTTTCAGAAATCCTTCTGTATTTCCCAGCATTCCGTTAATGCTGGTGTTATAGAAGCAGACCCTTTTTCCTGCCATTTTCTCCTTCCACGCTTCCGGAGGTTCAGGCGGATTGCTGCAAAGACGAATAACCCGGTCAAACTTGGGTGAGCCGAGAGCAACCAGCTTTTCCTGGGAAAGTGCGTCGTCAAAAAACCGCCGATACTTCTCTGCCTGCATCACAATATAGTCTGCGTGATAGTATGCCGGGCATTGGCGCTGTCCTTCACTCATACCCCCTGCCGTAGAATAATAAGGTATATACACCAACAGATCGGCAAAACGTTTTAAGTTGGAAGAATAAAAAAACGGATGGATGCTGGTCACAAAATTACAATCGTCATAGGGATTATGGATAAACACGACATCCGGCTGTCTTTCCTGAAAATCATAATCCTCGTACCACAGAACCGGCACATAATCCGGATACTGCTCCCCCTCATAATGCATCTGCCCCAGGCTTCTGTCCTGGTTTCGGTCAAAATAAGGAATGGGAATCACATAAGCATCGCAGTTTTCATCCTGCTCTGCTGCCATCCATATGCTTTCCAAGGAATCCCACATCGAAACTTTATAAGGAAGAAACACTACCTCCAAACGTTCCCGGATCTCGTGCTTGATGCTGTTCTCTATGGGAATGAGCTGCTTCTTCAACTGTTTATGTACTTTTGCCGGATTCAGGGCCTGCTTCTGACCTGCCAGGGTATAGATCTGAAATACCAGCTCACAGTATTCCTCCAGCATCCTGACTGCCCTGCAGTCTTCCCCTTCTTCTGCCTCGATCATGGTTCCTAGGTGAATGGCAGCCTCCTGACACTGGCCAAGCAAATCCAACACAGTACGCTCATCCTCGGTTTCCATGGATCTCCTGACCGCACTGTGGGCCTGCTCCAAAAGCTCAATATATTCTTTTGCTATTTTTTTCTGATATCGTCTCATATCCGGTACCCTTTTTGTTTGGATTTGTAATAGGCTTTTATTACCTTATCATATCTCCGCAAATATTTCAATGTCTTTTCTGCGGCAGAATATTTTGCCATTCCATTGATTCTGTATTAGTATATCGGCAGTATCAAAAAAAAATTAACCTTTATTCTTTTCCTCCCTGGTCAGAGCCTTTAACTGTGCGCCTGCAAAGCAACGGCGTAGTGGGACCTACGTCTAGCTTCGCAGGCATGCACACTGAAGGTGTCCCTTGTGGAGACGGAATTGACAGCGGGTGATTTATTCACCGGAATTTAGGCAAGGCTCTACTAGCAGACCTCATTCCTCCGCTTTGTACAGAAATACTTATCCTGCGTCATATGCAAAGTTCATTCTAAGAGTTTATTTTAGAGTCAGCCCACATCATCCCACATTTTGTTTCCATCATATCCTCCAAAATTCTTGCCCTAATTTTCCCGCTTTCCTCAAATTCTTCCTTTTCTAGCCGAAGATACATCTCTACCCATAATGGTTCCTTATTTTTCACTTCACAGTGACGAAGCATATTTTCAATCTCCATAAAAATCACTTTATGAGGCAGATCAATCTTTAAGATATGATCCAAACACTCTTTTGCAATTCTATTGTCGCTCATACATATCTGAAGCAATGATATGGATAAAGCATTGGATGGAACCAAATATTCCAGTCTTTCCAATTCCCTCATATCATTTTCAGAAATACATTCTTTTCCTTCACATATAACTCGATCCTATCCTTGATTCCTGTATCTTTTGCTGGAGTAAGAACAAGATTAGTATAAAACAGATAATGATCTGGCCTGTATTCTTTTTCCTTCTCCCGAAAACGTTTCAGCTCTCCGTCAATCGCATTTACAAGCCACTTATAATTGTCCTCACCACCTGTATGATTCTTTGGAGCGTGGGCACTTCGTGCCATAAGGTATACCCTAAAGGGTACCCCTTAATGCATGCTCCTTCGGAGCTGGACACTTCGTGCCATAAGGTATGGCAAAGAACAGATCAAGCCAATACTTGCCTATTATATCATCATAAATCAAAAAAGACTTATACTCTGTCACCTTTTCTTCCAAAATGATCCAACCCATTGCATTCCCCCCGTCTCTTATGCTAAAATATACCTATATTATACACAACAAGAATTCCAAAATAAGGTTCATCATCATCGGAATCAACAAAAATATACACCCGGAGGATCCGCCATGGACATTAACTACGAATTATATAAAGTCTTTTACCATGTAGCCAACACCTTAAGCTTTTCCGAAGCCTCCAAGCAGCTTTTTATCTCCCAGTCTGCTGTCAGCCAATCCATTAAGGTCTTAGAAAAGAAGCTGAACCAGCCCCTGTTTATCCGCAGCACCAAACGGGTCCAGCTGACTCCGGAAGGAGAGATTTTGCTAAAACACATTGAACCTGCCATGAATCTGATCCGCCGGGGGGAGAATCAGCTTTTGGAAGCCAATACTCTAGGCGGCGGCCAGCTCCGCATCGGAGCCAGCGATACCATCTGCCGCTATTATCTGGTCTCATACTTAAAGGAATTTCACCGCAGGTTTCCCAAGGTACACATTAAGGTTGCCAACCAGACCTCCATTGCCTGCGCAAAGCTGTTAGACTCCGGCCAAGTAGATTTCTGCATCACCAACTATCCTAATTCCGGCCTGTCCAATACCCAGAATGTACGGATGATCCGGGAATTTCACGATGTGTTTGTGGCCAATGAAGAATATCTGCATTTAAAAGGAAGAAAGATCGATCTGGGAGAGCTTCAGGACTCCCCCATTTTAATGCTGGACCGAAAAAGTACCACCAGCGAATTTCTCCACAGCCTGTTCCAGCGCCACCAGCTTGACCTGGTTCCGGAGATCGAGCTCAGCAGCAATGACTTGCTGATTGATTTGGCGAGAATCGGCCTGGGCATTGCCTTTGTGCCGGATTATTGTGTCCCGAAAAACATCTCTAACCTGTTTGTGCTGGACTTAAACGAGCAGATTCCCGCCCGGCACCTGGTGGTGGCGCACAATGAGAACCTTCCCGTATCCCAGGCGGCAAGACAGTTTATGAATATGCTGTAGCATTTACTCTCCCTTCTCCTGCCAGAACCGCTCCAGCCATCCTCCTATGGTCCTTCTTGTAACCATCCCATATTCGGACCACTCCCAAGGGAACATTTCCTGAACCTCCGGCCGCAGAAACCGGTCGTCCAGCAGCAGGATAATCCCCTTATCTGTATCTGTCCGGATCACCCGCCCGGCTGCCTGCAGCACCTTGTTCATGCCTGGATACTGATAGGCATAATCATAGCCTTTTCCCTCACGCTCCTGAAAATAATCCTTTAAAATCTCCTGCTCTGCACAGACCATAGGCAGACCGGTTCCCACCACGATCACCCCTTCCAGCCGGTCTGCCCTGAGATCAATCCCCTCGGAAAATATTCCCCCAAGTACACACAGACCCACAAAGGATCTTTCCCGCCTTGTGTCAAAGTCTTCCAAAAATGCCTCCCTCTCATCTTCTGTCATCCGGCTTCCCTGCATCTGCCAGGTAAAGCTTCCGTCAAATCCCCGGTCCAGCTCCTTTTCTACTGCCTCCATATAACGGTATGAGGGAAAAAACACCATATAATTGCCCTTGTGGCTTTCTGCCACTGCCCGGATATAGTCTGCCGTCTTTTCATATTCTGCCTGATTTCTGCGGCTGTAGCGACTGCTCACATCAGAGCCGATCAGCAGCAGCCGGTTTTCCTTCGGAAACGGCGAGGGCGCATATACCGCATAATCCTCCATATTTCCCGAAAGCAGCTTCTTGTAATAGAGAATCGGCAAAAGGGTGGCCGAGAAGAGCACACTTGCCTTTCCTTTTTCCAGACAATCGGAAAGGCATTTGGACGGATCCACACAAAATAACCGCAGCAAAAAGGTTCCGTCCTCCCTAAGCTCCGTATAAATACGGTAATGGTCGTCCAAGTTCTCATACATGTTTAAAAAATGACGCACCTGAAAATAAAAATCCAATAAGACGTCCTGGTCCTTCCGATCCCCTTCTCCCGTATGCTCCTCCATAAAAATCTCCAATTCCCCAAACAGCTCCATTAAATTCACCGCAAACAGGTTCACCTCCTCTACTGCCTGATAGGTCTGGCACTCCCGCTTCATCTCCAGCAGCTTCCGATTGCACCGCTCCAAAAGCCGTTCCGCCTTTCCGGCACGGCCCTTTAAAATCCGCTTTGCTGCCAGAAAATCCTCCTTTACCACTGCGGCGCTGTACATTTCCCTGGCACGGCCCACCAGATTATGGGCCTCATCCACCAAAAATAAATATTCTCCAAAGCTTCCCTCCGAAAAATACCGCTTCAGCTTCACATCCGGGTCAAACACATAATTATAATCGCAAATAATGCCATCCACCCAGTTGCTGATATCCAGACAAAATTCAAACGGACAGACCTGATATCGATCTGCATACTGCAGCACTGTCTCTCGGCTAATATCTCCCTCCTGGCTGATAATATCAAATACGGCTTCATTTACCCGGTCAAAATGTCCCTTTGCCAGCCTGCATGCCTCTGGATTGCACTCTGGCTTCTCAAGAGGGCAAAGCTTCTCCTTTGCCGTGATGGTTACAATGCTGAAAAAAAGCCCGTGTTTCCGCAGAAGCCGAAAACATTCCTCTGCCACACTTCGGGTAATGGTTTTGGCTGTCAGATAAAACAGCTTCTCTCCATGCCCCTCTCCCATGGCTTTTAAGGCCGGGTACACGGTGGAAAGAGTCTTGCCGATTCCTGTAGGCGCCTGGATGAAAAGATTCCTTCCCTGGCTTAAAGCCCGATACACGGACACAGCCAAATCCCGCTGTCCTGCCCGGTAAGGATATGGAAAATCAAGAGCACGCAGGGTTTCGTCTCTTTTCTGTTCATGAAAGTACAAATACTCTGCCCATCTTACATATTCTCCAATCAGTTCCTGAAACCAAAGCTCCAACTCCGAAAAACTCTTTTCCTGAGAAAACCGGCGGATTTCTTCTGTTTCAATATTGCAATAGGTCACTTGTACCCCAATCCTTTTTTCATAATCCTCTGTTTTGTGTTCACACAAATATTTCTGTCCGTACATATATGCATAACAGAGCGCCTGAGCCAGATGTACTTTGATCGGTTCCTGAAGCCATGTTAAATCCATATAGATGCCTTTGATCTCATCAATGATGATTTTCTCGGATCTTTGGATAATTCCGTCTGCACGTCCTTCCACCACGATCTCATACTTTTCCTTTTCCACTATAATCTTAAGCGGCACCTCTGCCCGGTAGTCTGAGCCCATCCTCCGCTGAATTTTCCGGTGAATCCGGCTTCCTGCCTGCATGGCGTCCCGATCCGCCCCTGCGGTTCTTCTATTGTCAATATCTCCGCTTTTCATTACAAACTCTACCAGATTGCGGACAGAAATTTTTATTCTCCTTTTTACATTCTGCTCCATCCCTGTCTCCGTTTCGCTCTGATTCTCACTTTCCTATTTCATTGTAATATAATAGCAAAAAGCAGGCAAGTACAACTTTTTGCACTGCCTGCTTCATTGCCTAAATTCTATTTCATTTTTGTTTTATGCGATTTTTTCCTCCACCGGCGCTATGGTTTCCAGATATTCTTCAAACTCTGCGCTTTCTCCATGCAGTCTTACGTTCAGGATTTTTGTCAGATCCAGACTCAGTACGCCCAGGATTGATTTCCCGTCGATGACCACACGATCATAAAATACATCAACATCAAAATCGCACTTCATGGCTTCCACCACAAACGCCTTTGCGTCTGCAATGCTCAACAACTTAATCTTTCTCTCTTTCATATCCATTACTCCTTTTTTGTAAACACCATTATTAGTGTTATCACCGTTATATCACGTTCCCCCCTAAATGTCAAATTCTGGATTAGAACTCTTTTTTCCAGGAGTTTCTACACAGTTTTCCTAATTTTTTTCTGTTCTTTTCTCTTTTTTTATCAAAATTTCCACTTAACCTTTCCACCATTTCCCTTTCATTACAGAAAATAAAATGATCCCGTCGTTTTAATGCCGAAAAAATACATATTTTATGGAAATAAATTCTAAACTTCATTTTTATGGAAAGTCAGTATTTGTTACTGTTCCGCTGATAAAATTAAAGGTATTTTCCATAATCTCTATAAAAAGCAGAAAAAAAGAAACTCAAAGTCCTGTATATACCTGACCTTCCGTTTCTTTATTAAAAACAGGGGAAGAGGGGCTCGAACCCCCATCTACGGTTTTGGAGACCGCCGCTCTACCATTGAACTATTCCCCTATCTGTCAATATTCTATCATGACTGACAACTTCTATAGTCTATCACGCTTTGCAGTATTTGTCAATATTTTTTTGCCGATTTTCATCCTTGATTTTTACGCCTGATTTTCATGCTTAATTTTTTTATCTGATTTTTATGTCTGATTTTCATGCCCCTGATTTTTATATCTGATTTTTATGTCTGATTTTCATGCCCCTGATTTTCATAACAATGATTTCATGACAAACCCATGAAAAAAAGTACTGTTTCCCCCCATACACGATGTGAATCATCTTTTCTTCCTGCAAAAACAGCGGCCAAAGCTAAAACAACTTAACTCTGGCCGCTGCCCACAGTTCCAAATGTCCCTCAATAGAAAAATGAACCATAACCAGATCAGACGACCGCACGAATAAAATAACCTATCAGCAGAATCAGAACAGCACATAATATTTTCCACAGGAACCTATGTTCTTGTTTCTGACAAGGCATAATGTCTTCCTTTTTCATCAGCAATTCTGACCTGGCTTTCTTTTTTCCCCGCTCTCCATACATGTTAAATTTTTCCAAAAACAGCTCTGCATTCCATATGCTTTGATAAAATATAAATTCATAGGTAATACGGCGAAGTTCTGGTATTTTCTTTTCATATCTGCGCGCTCTCCATGGATGTCCTATGATCCGTTTTTTCATCTGATAAATCCGAAGGAGTCCAATAATGGTAGGGATATGAAGCTTCCCCCGTTCCGCGTTCAGCCAGTCAAACAGTATCTGGAAATAGCAGGGGTTCTCCCCCAACTGTCGGAACAGGCGGCTGTATCCCAGCAAATCCCAGCGTTCCATCAACTGCTTCCAATCAGAATCATCCTGGGGCGGATGATCCCTGCAAAAACTTTCTAAGAGTTTCATCTGCTCAAGCAGCTCCTCTAAACCCGTAAGCGCGGCAGCGGAAAACTGTGTCCGGTCCACTTGCTGCCAAGAAAAGGGATCCGGCGAGACAGGGAAGGAAGCATTTTCTTCCATCCCACGCTCTAACAGCTCATCCCAGCGTTTTGGGGAAAGGACACGCTCAGATGCCTGCTTATCTTCCCCTCCGGCCCGCAGCTGCTCATCCCAACATTCCGGCGAAAGGGTGTTTTCAGATGCCTCCTCCCTTTCTCCTTCATCCCGCAGCAGCTCATCCCACTGTCCGTGAGAAAAAAATTCATTTTCTCCCCCACGCTTCGGGGTATGGGGTTCTTTTTTCTTATCTGCCCAGTCAAGGGCCTGTTCATAGGACTGATGCAGCAGACGAAACTCCTCCGGATGATCTTCCGGATGGCACTCCCGGCATTTGCATGCATAAGCATGCCGAATGGCTCTTTTATCTGCAGTCGGCTCGATTCCAAGAGTCTCCCATATGGTTTGAAGTTGTCCGCTCATGTCAGCTTCTCCAGTCCAAGCTTTTCTTCCAAATAGTCAAAAATCGGCTCAACCTGCTTTTTTGCTGCACGAAGCTCTGCCAAGGATTTCCCATCCATAAGAGAGCAGAGCCACTGGCTGTTGTTTTGCACAACCTCCCTGTATCTTCCCAGGGATTCCTGGTACAGCCGATCCGCCCGTGCCAGAAGATACTTTACCTGTTCTTCTTCCTGGGAAATATAATTCAGGTTTTTAAGCTGACATAACTTTTCCTCCAGTTCCTTATCGCTCATACGAATATGGCTGTTAAGGATCACTTTTCGCTGCTTCTGCCCGACGTGATTAACTGCCTCCACCTCCAGGATTCCATTAATATCATAGGTAAAGCGTACCTTTACAAAACGGGAATCAGAACCAGCAGTCGGCATATCAAGATGCAGGGTTCCTAAAAACAGATTTTCACTGCAGTGCATGGATTCTCCCTGGAAGATATGAATCATTACATGGGTTTGCGTATCGCTGCAGGGAGTATAGGTCTGCTCCCTGCTGAATGGAAGCACACAATTTCGTTCTATCACCGGTGACAAAAGCAAATCCTGGCTGGAAGGGTCACGTACCCCAATCCCCAGGGTAAAGGGGCAAATATCCGTCAGAAGCACATCTCGGATTTCGGCCCTGCGCTCCTTAATCGCCCCATAGATTGCCGTGCCTCTGGCAACAATCTCGTCCGGGTTTCCCTCCGTCACCGGAGCGATATCCATGAAATGGCGAATGTACTGGCGTATAACCGGCATACGGCAGGTTCCTCCCACCAGCACGATCCTGTCAATAACATCCACACCAACCGAAGCGTCCCGCAGCGCCTTTTGCACTACAGCTTCCATCCGTTTGAACAGAGGAGCGCCAATCCGTATCAGATCCTCCTGGGTCAAGATCATCCCCATCTTTCCCTCAGGCCCTTCCCATTCCATCATCCCCGCGTCCTTTTCCGTTAGCTGCCGTTTACACTGCTCTGCGCTTCGAAGCAAGGTCAGCCACTGAGCCGGCTTTAAACTGCCCCTCTCTATTTTGTGCTCTCGGCAGAAATGCTCTGCAATCCGCTGATCAAAATCATCGCCTCCTAAGTGATTATCCCCTGCTACTGCCATAATCTCTACCACCTGATCAAAGCACTCTACCACAGACACATCCAGCGTACCTCCTCCAAAATCGATTACCAGAAATGTCTCGTCATTCTCCTCGTGAATGCTTCGGTATGCCAGAGCTGCTGCTGAAGGTTCATTGACAAGCCGCTCCACCCGCAATCCTGCCAAAAGTCCTGCCTGCTTTGTGGCAAAGCGCTGTTCATCATTAAAATACGCAGGGACGCTGATCACAGCTTCCTCTACCGCCTCACCCAGAAATTCCTCCGCATCCTGCTTTAGCTGCCGCAGAACCATAGCGGACAATTCCTGGGGCGTAAAGCCACGGCTTCCAAGATAAATCTTTCTGTTTGTTCCCATAAGCCTTTTAAAAGAAGCAGCGCTCCGCTCCGGATATAACGGACGTTTCTCTTTTGCCACAATACCCACTAAAACCGCCCCGTCCTCCTCCGTCACCACGCTGGGCGTCAGGTAAGAACCGAAACGGTTGGGAATCAGAACTTCATGACCATCCTTCCATACAGCCGCCAGACTGTTTGTTGTTCCCAGATCAATTCCAATAACCGGCATATATATTCCTCCCTAACAGTGCAGCATTGCATAAATCTTGAAGTAAATCGTGCTTGATATTCGTGTCAGATGTATGATTGCAAAACGAAGGCGCAATGGCGCTGCGATAAGTTTTGCAGGCGTGTACTTGGCGGGAATGAATTTTCAGACGCGCTCTAGATCCATCCAATCGCTTCCCGTACATTGCGGACTCCGTGAAGATCAATCCCCTCCACCTTCTTCATCTTTTCCAGACACACTTGCGGCAGAATGCAGCTCTCAAATCCCAGCTTTATGGCCTCCCTGACCCGCTGTTCTGCCATAGAGACAGCCCGGACCTCGCCTGACAGCCCTACCTCGCCGAATATGATGCATTTCGGATTCACCGGCCGGTCTTTCAGGCTGGACACCAGAGCCAGAACGATTGCCAGATCCAAAGCCGGTTCATTCATCCGCACACCGCCTGCAATATTCACATAGGCATCATACCGAGACATTTCATAATGACAGCGCTTTTCCAAAACTGCCATCAAAAGGTTCACCCGATTGTAATCTGTTCCTGCTGCTGTCCTTCTGGCCATGCCGAAATTGGTCTGCGCCACCAATGCCTGAACCTCCAAAAGAATCGGCCTGGTCCCCTCAAGAGAACAGGCCACTGCCGCGCCGGATGCTTCCTCCGGCCGGCCGCTCAGAAGATATTCGGATGGATTCTCTACCTCCTCCAGTCCTTGCTCCTGCATCTCAAATACCCCGATCTCATTCGTAGAGCCAAACCGGTTTTTCACCCCTCTCAGAATACGGTAGGAAGCGTTGCGCTCCCCTTCAAAATACAGAACCGTATCCACCATATGCTCCAGCACTCGGGGGCCGGCCACCACCCCTTCCTTGGTCACATGGCCTACAATAAAAACAGAGATTCCCATCCCCTTGGCAATCTGCAGCAGGATATTGGTTGACTCTCTTACCTGACTTACACTTCCCGGAGCAGAAGAAACATCCTCCCGGTACATAGTCTGAATCGAATCAATAATCACAATCTCCGGCTTTGTCTCCTGAATAGCTTCCTGGATATCATCCAGGCTTGTCTCGCAGAGAAACAAAAGCTCTCCTGTGATCCGTCCAATCCGGTTGGCCCGCAGCTTAATCTGCTTTAAAGATTCTTCCCCGGAAATATACAATACCTTATGCCCTTCTGCCGCTAAGTTTCTGCACACCTGCAGAAGCAGCGTAGATTTGCCGATACCTGGATCTCCTCCCACAAGAACCAGGGAGCCGGCAACAATGCCGCTCCCCAATACCCGATCCAACTCCTGATATCCTGTTGAAATCCGATCCTGTTCTTCAATGGACACCTCTGACAGCCTTACAGGCTGAATCTTCTGTCTCCCCCTCTCAGGAATCACAGACCTGCGGTCCGAAGCCTTTTTAGCCACCGGCTCCTCCACCATGGTATTCCACTCCCTGCAGGCCGGGCACTGCCCTGTCCACTTGGCAGATTCATATCCACACTCCTTACAGAAAAATGCCGTGGTTCTTCCCTTTGCCATATGTATCTGCCGCCCTTCCTATCCTTTTGTCATAAAATGACGTAAAGCTCCTTTATTCTCAATAACATTCCTTTACTGTCGGCAGCATTTACCGCTTCACAACCTTCACATGGCTCCCCACGCCCTCATTCAATTCCACGCTGGCCATCAGCTTTCCGCTCATATTGGTCTTCATGCCGCCCACTGCCACATCGTCCACAAAGACCTCATATTCCGTATCATCCTCCAACTGGATGGTAATCTGCGCATCCTTGTCCCCTTCCACCACAAATTCCACTCCGTTATTGTTCACCGCAAAATGCTCCACCGCTGTTCCCGGTACAGACTCATAGACAAACATACCGTTCCGCTCTAATTTGGTGATTTCATAAAAAGTCTTAATCTTATAGGAATCTCCATCATGCTCGAAATCCTGGAGCTTGGATTTAGTGGGTAATTTGTAATTCCCAAAGCTGATAGTCCCGTCTGCTTCCGAACGAATTAAAGATTCAACTACTGGCATAACTGTTGCCCTCCTGTAAAAAATGGTGTTTAAAATAAGGATACCTGGATCTTTGGCCTTTAAAGTCCCGCCAAAAATCCATACCCAACGGCACAAAATACCGCTATGCCCCAAGGAGCAGATAGTATTAAAGAATGCCTTCCAGGTATGATCTAAGTATACTCTAATATCATTCAAAACGCTAGTACTGCTTTCATAAATTTCTATAACCTTTAACCTTGCGTTACTGTTCAGGGGACATCTTCTTGTCCGGATTATATTTTTCAGGCAAACCGCCCTGCCTAAATATCCATCAGACTGTGTTGTCTGCGGTCAGCGATGCCGCCGCATGGCCTCCCTTCTCCGCCTTGCCGATGAAAATTTATGCCCGATAAAGCGGGGCACACTGTCCCGCAAGGTTTCACCAGATATAATCCGGACAAGACACACCCTAGAGCGTGATTCCAACGTTCATCCCACATAAGCAGCCGCGTCTCTCTACGTTACCGAAACCTCCTTTAGCTCCTCAGACGCAAATATCAGCCCATCCTCCTTCACGCCCACAAACACCTTATCTCCGTTTTTAACAGTCCCATCCAAAACCGCCTCTGCCAGCTTATCCTCCAGATAATTCTGGATGGCGCGGCGAAGGGGTCTGGCGCCATACTTCTCATCATAGCCCTTTTCCACCAAAAATGCCCTGGCCTCATCCTCCACCACCAGCTCCAGCTCCATCTGCCGGGCTGTCCGCTTAATAATACTGTGCAGCATAATGGAAACAATTTCCTTCATATGGTTCTGATTCAAGGGATGGAATACCATAATCTCATCGATCCGGTTTAAAAATTCCGGCTTAAACAGCCTTTTCACCTCGCCCATGACCCGGTCCTTCATGGCCTTATATCGCTCCTCCTCATTTTCCTGCGACATAAATCCCAGACGCTTCGGAGAAATAATATTCTCTGCCCCTGCATTAGAGGTCATAATCAGAATCGTATTTTTAAAATCAATTTTTCTTCCCTGGGCATCCGTAATATGCCCGTCATCCAGTACCTGCAGAAGAATATTAAACACATCCGGATGAGCCTTCTCGATCTCGTCAAATAAGATCACGGAATAAGGATTGCGCCTCACCTTTTCGCTGAGCTGTCCTCCCTCATCATACCCCACATATCCTGGCGGCGATCCGATCATACGGGATACGCTGTGCTTCTCCATATATTCCGACATATCCACCCGGATCAGGGAACTCTCCGTGCCGAACATGGCCTCAGCCAAGGTCTTGCACAGCTCGGTTTTTCCCACGCCTGTAGGGCCTAAGAACAAGAAGGAGCCGATGGGACGCTTCGGATCCTTTAATCCCACTCTCCCTCTCCGAATCGCCTTGGAAACAGCCGTCACAGCCTCCTCCTGGCCTACCACCCGCTCATGGAGAATGGATTCCAGCCTTTTGAGCCGTTCTGACTCCTCCTCCTCCAGCTTGCGCACCGGAATCTTAGTCCAGCCGGACACCACATCCGCCACCTGTCCCTCATCCACAACCAGCTTGCGGGAAAGCTTTTCCTTCTGCCACTTTCCGCGGATTTTTTCGATTTTTTCCCGCTTCTTCTCCTGTTTTCGTTTAATATCCCCTGCCTTCTCGTAGGCCTCTGCCTTGATGGCTGCCACCTTCTGCTTTTCTAAATTCGCAATATCCTGCTCCAGCTCCTTGATCTCTGCAGGCTCCACATAGGTGGTCAGGCGAACCTTGGAGGATGCTTCATCAATCAGGTCAATGGCCTTATCCGGCAAAAACCGGTCATTGATATACCGGGCAGAAAGCCGCACTGCCGCTGTCAGGGCATCGTCTGTGATCGTCACTCGATGGTGCTCCTCATAGCGGGGCCTTAATCCCTTTAAGATGCTGATGGACTCCTCCTCCCCCGGCTCCTCCACTGTCACCGGCTGGAAGCGTCTCTCCAGCGCCGCATCCTTCTCAATGTATTTCCGGTATTCATCAATCGTAGTAGCGCCGATAAGCTGGATCTCGCCTCTTGCCAAAGACGGTTTTAAAATATTAGAGGCATCAATGGCTCCCTCCGCCCCTCCTGCACCGATAATGGTGTGGATCTCATCAATAAACAGCAGAACCTCCCCGTCCTCCTTCACCTCAGCCAGCACCCTTTTGATCCGTTCCTCAAACTCGCCTCTGTATTTGGAGCCTGCCACCATTCCGGACAGATCCAGGGTCAGCACCCGCTTGCGGGCAATGATCTCCGGAATATCCCCGGATACGATCATTTGGGCCAGCCCCTCCACCACCGCCGTCTTTCCCACTCCCGGCTCACCGATCAGGCAGGGGTTGTTTTTGGTGCGGCGGCTTAGAATCTGAATAACCCGGTGGATTTCCTGTTCCCGTCCGATAACCGGGTCCAGCTTTCCCTCTCTTGCCAGGGCAGTCAAATCACGGCTGTAATTATTAAGGACCGGTGTATTGGCTTTTCCCCGTCCGCTCCTGCCCGGCTGGAAATCCTCCCGATTGGCCGGTGCATCCTCACCCATGGCTGATAAAATCTCTATATACAGCTTCTGGATACTGACCCCTATGGTATTTAAAAGCCGGGCCGCCACACAATCACTCTCCCGGATCATGGCAATCAGCAAATGCTCTGTTCCGATCAAAGGCGCCTTAAAGCGGACTGCTTCCCGGTAGCTGTTCTCCAACACTCTCCTGGCACTGGGGGTATAGGTGCCGCGCTCTGCCAGCCCTACTCCCTGATTGGGAGAAATAAGCTGGCTGACCAGCTCAATCACCTTGTCCGACTTCACACCGCAGTCTGACAAAACACGGGCTGCCACACCGTTTCCCTCCTGCAGAAGTCCGATCAAAAGATGCTCGGTCCCCACATAGCTGTGCCCAAGCTGCCCGGCCACATCCACTGCAAGGCTGACTGCCTCCTTTGCCTGTTCCGTAAACCTGTCTATCATCGCTAATTTCAATCCTCCTGGTCTGTTTTTCCTTTCAAAACGGTCCGGAAATAGCTGGTGAAAGCTGCACAGCCCCTTACTTTCCGGTCCTTTGAACCGCTTTTTTACGGCAATTCTGCCTCTTGGAATGCCTGCTCTTTTCTGTTTCGCTGATCCGGCTATTTTAGCTCCGGAAGCTCTGCCCGGATATAATCTGCCCTGGCCTCATCCAGTTCTTCCTTTCCCAAGGGCTTTTCCGAAAGGCTCTGCAGGTTTGCCGGCTGGATCCCCAGCATCATCCGGTAAACGGCACAGCCTTCCTCCGTCTCTAATATTCCGTCCACAATCCCGGACATAATGCGGGACAAAAAGATCATGGCGTCCTTTGCGCTCATTCTTCTGGCGTATTTTAATACTCCGTAGGATTTGTATACCTCATCCGCATATTCCAGACGGCGCTTCTCCAGCGTCATTTTCCGAACCTGTCTTTCCTGGGTCAAAAGCTGTAAGGCCACCCGATTCACCAGATCCACGATCTCCTTCTCTGTCATTCCTAAGGTCTTTTGGTTGGAAATCTCATACAAAGCTCCATAATTCTCACTGCCCTCTCCGTACACACCACGGACAGAAGCCCCGAACCGGCCCATCTCTGCCACCAGCCCGTTGAACTTTTTCCCCAGAGAAAGGGTTGGCAGATGCAGGACCACGGAAGCCCTCATGCCGGTTCCCACATTGGTGGGAAAGGAGGTAAGATATCCGTACTTTTTGTCAAAAGCATAGGGAAACCTTGCATTGATAAAATCATCCATCTGGTCGCATCGCGTCCACAGCTCATCCAGATGAAGTCCTGGAGAAAACATGTGGAGCCGGATGTGATCGGTTCCGTTGAGCACAATTGCGGTATCCTCATCTTCTGAAAGAATCAGACCGGCAGGCGTCTTTTTGGAGGCTACGGTAGAATTAAACACACGCCGCTCCTGAAGGGCTTTTTTCTCCAGCTCTCCCATCTCGCCTAAATTCCGGTATTCATAATGCCTCCCGTCCAGACTTCCCAGATTCTGCAGACCCACCTCCAGCCTGTGAAGCATCTCTGCACTCTCCTTCTGAGGAAGCCTGGAAGGAAATGCATACTGGCTCCAGTTCCGCACCAGCCTGACTCGGCTGCTGACGATCTCCGGACGCTTCTGGTCCACCTTCTCAAACCATTTTAACATTTCCTGATTTCCTCTCTCAGTTCTTTAATCTTGTCTCTGCACTGGGCAGCTATCTCATATTCCTCCCGGAGAACCGCCTCGTGAAGCCGTGTCTCCAGAACCTGAATCTGTTCCTCCACATCCAGCTCTCCTCCCGGGACAGCCTGTGCCTGCTTTGCCATATCTTCCACGGAAAAGGCTGTGCCCTCTTCGCTATAGTGATACCGGGGAACCTTTCCCTTGTGAGCATTGCTGCCCTGAAGCTGCTTAATGTTCTCTCCGATCAGCAGATCAAACACCCCGTAGCAGTCCGGACATCCAAAACGGCTGTTCTGAATAAAATCCTCATAGGTAGTCTTACATGCAGGGCAGATCACCTGATGAGCCTTCTGCTCCTCCTGCTCCTCCCCGATCCCCAAAAGGCCGGACAGCAGCTTTCCCAAAGGAAACTCGCTGTCAAAAATAGCCGCATACGGGCCAAAATCCATCTCCTTGGCACATTGGGCACAAAAATGGTGCTCGGTCTTGACTCCGTTGACCACTTCGGTATATTGAATATTGGCCTCCCTGATCTTACAGCGTTCACATAACATAATAATCCTCCATCGGTCTTTATCCTTATTCTCTGCATTTTCCGGCATAATAATCATAAATTTCATCTACCAATTCATGCACCTCCCGCCGGCTGATCCGCTTGCAGATACACCGTGCCAGGATCACTGCCAGCTCCTCCCGCAGCTCCTCTACAGCCCGCAGCTTATCTGCATCCAGGGCAATGACCGCTCCCTTTCTCCGGTCCAGCTTGATAAAGCCTTCCTGCTTCAATACAGCATATGCTTTATTTACCGTATGCATGTTAATCCCGATATTATCTGCCAACTGCCGTACTGACGGCAGAGAATCTCCCTCCCGAAACCGCTCTGCGGCAATTCCTATAATAATTTGATTCCGTAACTGGATATATATCGCCTCATCGCTCTCAAAATCAATCGTCAGAACCATATCCTCACCATCTTTCGTCACTGTTATACAGATAATATAACAATTATAAAGCAAGAAAGCGGCGAAGTCAATACGCCGCTTTGAAATCCCTGCTTTTTACTCATCCAAATCAAATATCTCAAAATCCTCTGTATCCTTTAAGGACGGCCTTTCCAAAGCTGCCGCGGTCTGGGCTGCCGCTGCCTGGGACCCGGTCTGATTCCCGCCCGACACGGCAGATCTTTCCCCGTAGAAAGGCACCTGAACCGCAGGCCGGCTTCTGGTCACAGGCTGGGGCCGGCGAGCAGGCTCTTGTACCGCTTTTTCTGTCTGAACCCCCTCTGCTCCTCCTGCCATGCTTCTTCTCTGACGTGTTTCTGATTTCTCCGGCTCTGCAGGCTCCGGCTGATAGGCATCTATGGAAAGCTCCTCCTCATACTCATCGTCCGGATCTTCCTCTTCCCCCATCATATACCGTTCCTCTTCTGTCATTCCTTTTCCTAAGCCACGGTCCTTTGGCGCTCTGTCCTCTCCTCTGCGGGCTGCCGGCCTTCCAAAGCTGTCCTGGCTGCGTCTTGCCACAATCAGCAAAATCAGCAGTATCAGTGACAGCAGCACAAGCGCTCCTCCCACGCCAAGAGAGAGCCATTTCATCTTATTATAATCATCTACCAGCTCATTATACTTCTCAGCCGCTTCCAAAACCTCCGGGTTAATCTTCTCCCCGTCGTCAAAATATCTCTGAAGAGTCTTGTCCTTCCGGTCAAAACGATAGAAATCCTTGTCGCCGTTTTCATTCATTCCATAGAAGACACAGTAAGCAGGATCGTCGTCGCCGTCCGGAACCCATCCGATCACCTTTGCATCTCCGATGGTGATCTCACTTTCCTTCAGATTGCCCGGAATCTCCATATCCGTCGGAAGGCCGATGATCTGTACCTTTTTCGCCAGGGAATTAAGCTCTGCAAGCACCTCCGGCACTTCCTCCGGCACAGCAGCCGCCCCGCTGTTCTCCCCGCCCTCTACCTTATTCACAAGGATTGTATAATTTTTAACCGTGGAACCATCCTCTGCCGTGACCTTGCACAGAACCGTATTTTCTCCTGGCTGAAGACCGGTGTCTCCCTCCAAGGCCACAGCAGCCTTCTCATTGTTTGGAATCGCGCTGATGGCAAGGCTTTCTGTATCCAGCCCCACTGTGGTCCGGTAGGTATCTGTCTCCGGACTGAAGGACGGGTCTAATGTGCCGGGAGAAATCTGCAGAGACTGCAGAGAAGCATCATCCGAAGATGTAGGCAGCCCCTGAATGGTAATGGCAGAAGAACCGGTCTTTACCTCTGCCAATACCTGTCCGTTGTTGTCATAGCCTTCCCAATCACTGACCGTAATCGCAGCCGTGCCGGACCGAAGCGCCTTAAAGCGCAGCTCGGAGGCCACCTCCGCCGTACCGGAACCGCCCCGTACCTGGAGAATCCCAATGTCGCCGCTGACATTGTCGCTTCCTCCCACATATTCCAGCATGGACGTATCGTAGTTCAGCGTCACCTTGGTGTCTCCTAAAAGCTGCCCGTCTGTTGAGCTGAATTTCATGGTTACGGTAACCTCCTGCCCCACCTGGGTGGAGGGGTCAGAAAATGAAATCCGTGCACTTGCTGCAAAGCTCTCAAATGCCATGATTGCTGACAGCAAAAGCACTGCTGACAGTCTGCTGATGAAATTTTTTCGTTGTCTGCTCATAATCTCTCCTGACTCTTTGCTCTCTTTTTTTCAGCAATTCCGATATTTTCTGAATTGCTGCCTCCTTTTATACCTGCAAGCCAAATGATTTGCCAAGCTACCATCATTTGACAATAAGTATGCTCTTAAGTATCATCCCATTGCTTCCCGAATTATCGTTTACGGATGAATTATGATCACATTGCTTCCGCCCGGTGTGGGAGCGGCGCTTGTCTGTCCCCCGGAGCTGCTTGCTGCACCGGGTCCGGCAATAACAGGAGACTGCCCGTTTCCTCCCGGACTATTGTTGGTATTGCCGCCTGGAACATTTTGGCCTCCCTGCCGCACAACATGAAGCACGTACTCTCTCTCATTGCCGTTCTGCGCCTTTACCCGCACCCGAATCTCATTGTTCCCTGACGAAAGCTGGAAGCTTCCTGTTCCGCTGACCACAGCAGAGCTGTCAATGGCAGAAGCATGAACGGAAACCACACTTACCGAATCACCTACAATCAGGTTGTAGGAATAAATATCCCGATTAAACGTAGGCGTAAGGGCAAATCCGTCTACCCCCAGACTGCCCAGCTTATTGTTGGGACTTCCGTCTCCGGTAGGCTTTGGACAGGCTTCCCCCGGCATATTGTTGTATACAGGGATCCGAAAGCGGAGGGGCATTGCTTTAATCCGGTCAGAAAAGCTCTCGGCAAAAATAGATGCCTCAGAGGCAGCTCCGTCCACATTGGTCATATATTGATGCTTGTACAAATTACTGCCCTGCACATTATATTTTTTCAGATAAAACGTATCCTGCCCTGCCTTGACATAATTCTCCCCGTAAAACTGGGCGCCGCCGATAATGGATTTTTCCGGCGTGTTCCAGGGCCTTCCATAGCTGCCTGACTGAGAGGCATACCATAAGCCCCGCTCCACGGCCCCCATGCCGTCAGAAGCATACGCTCCCACGTTAAAATAATTGTAATATCCCGGGTAAGCAGCATTAGTTCCGGAAATCGAATTGCCGCTGCCGTTGGATCCCTGTTCCTGGATAATCATAGCAGTCAGCACATAAGGATTTACCCCGGAAGTCTCTGCTGCTCTCATTATAATATCCACATAGGAAACATTTCCGCCGGTTCCTGCATTGCTTTGGCCAGAAGATGAATCGGTCGGTGAGGAGGTTACGCCCTGGGAATTGCCTCCTGGCATTACCACCGGTGAGGAGGAGGTCCCCCCCGGCGTCACAGTAGGTGAGGAGGAGGTCCCCCCCTGGGAATTGCCTCCCGGCATTACCACCGGTGAGGAGGAGGTCCCCCCCGGAGACTGGGTACTCCCTCCTGAGCCTTGGCCCTCTCCCGGCTTCACCCCAACCCGCACGGCGGAGGCTACTTTGGGCGCATCATGTCTGCTTATGGAAGCCGAGGGTCCCTGAAGCCTTACCTCCTGACTCCCTGAAGTATTGGGACCTGTGCTTGTTCCGTTCGGCGATGAGGTGACGCCGGGACTCACAACGCCATTGGATGCGCCGGGCCCGCCGCTTGTGCCGGAGGTTCCCGGCGATACCACGACGCCGGAACCGGCGCTGCTTCCGCTTCCCGGCTGCACGGCTGTACTGCCGCCTGTATTGGTCCAGGTGCCTCCTCCGGTGGTGATTCCCTCCAGAAAGGTTCCCTTCACCAGGGCCTCCAGCCCCTCTCTCGTCTGGATAGAGGCATCATACTTATGATTCATAAACTGGAATATATACACATCATCCAGAAAATTCCTGGGATCCATGTAATACCGGATAATTTCTTCTGACGCTGCCACCCAGGAGCTCCCGTCAAAACCGGTCCAGGTGCCGGTATCCCAGTTATAAGCTCCGTCTGCCACGGATTTATGAGAAGAAATACTATTTTTATGAATCAGACTTCTGGGAATAATGCTTTCGTTCTGAATCACAGTATTCCAGTCCAAGCCTGTCTGCTGGGCCTCAAACACCCAGTTAGGGTATTGGGCATGAAGCTGTCTGAGACCAGGCTTATAGCTTTCCGGAAAACCTTGGGAGGACAAAAATGTCTCAAAATTTGAATCCTGATGATATGTGACCGGAAAACGTATGTATGTCCCCAGCACATATCCTGTGCTGCCATTACTCAGCTGAAGCTGATACCAAAGCTTTCCGTCGCTGCCTGTCGTTTCATTGATCACAGTCACAGAGGTTCCCTTGGCAAGATTAGCCACTCTTGAGTAGGAAGTGCCGGGACCGCTGCGCACATTTAAAGAGGATGCATTGATCGTCGCCTGACGGGCCGTATAGGCATAAACATGCCCCGATGATACCGGCATAACAAAAGGCGCCTGAATACTGAGCACAAATGCCAGAAAAACCGCAATCCTTTTTTTCCATATTTGTCGTTTCATCTATATTCTCCAATAATTTTCCTTTTATGACAATATCCCTATTATAATGATAAACGATAGGAAATGTCAACTAAATCTCAAAAAAGTTCACAATTTTGGAATAATTTGTAAGAAAGTATTAAAAAAGGATAGAAGAAACTACAGAAAAAGCAGGGCCTATGATTCTACAGGCCCTGCTTTCAAGCTTTTTCATGATTTGATCAAGACGCTGCCCTTCCTTATACCGGGTATGCCTTGCTCTGGGTGTCTGCCACAGACGAATCCACCTTGGTCTGCTGTGCCTCCCGATACTTAAAGAATTCCTCTGCTACCTTGGGGAACAGAGCATAGGACAGCACATCCTCATCCTGCTGTTTCCACCGGGCGCACTCCTTCTCAAACTGAGGAAGCTGCGGCGGAATCAGGTCTGCGGGACGGCAGGTAATGGGAGTCTCCTCTCCGATGATCTTCTTCTGAACCTCCGGATTAAAGGGCTTTACAGTCTGGCCAAACTCTCCCAGCATGATCTTCTTGGACTCTTTTGGCACCATCTTATACCGCTCTCCGGCAATTACATTCATAACTGCCTGGGTACCCACGATCTGAGAAGACGGAGTAACCAGAGGCGGCTCGCCAAAGTCCTTGCGCACCCGGGGAATCTCCTCCAGCACTTCACGGTATTTGTCTTCCTTGCCTGCCTCCTTTAACTGGGAAACCAGGTTGGACAGCATACCGCCCGGCACCTGATACTGCAGGGTCTTAATATTCACGCCCAATACCTTGGGATTCAAAAGGCCGCTCTTTAAGACCTGCTCACGGATCGGCGTAAAGTAATCTGCAATCTCAGCCAGCTTCACCTGGTCAAGTCCCGTGTCATAAGGAGTGCCGCGGAAGGTCTCTACCATAACCTCCGTAGCCGGCTGGCTGGTTCCCAGAGCCAGCGGGGACATGGCCGTATCAATAATGTCACAGCCTGACTCTACTGCCTTTAAGTAAGTCATGGAAGCCACGCCGGATGTATAGTGGGTATGCAGATCAATGGGCAGTGCCGTGGATTCCTTCAATGCCGCTACCAGCTCCTGAGCCGCATAGGGAGTCAGAAGGCCGGCCATATCCTTGATACAGATGGAATCTGCCCCCATATCCTCGATCCTCTTGGCAATATCCTTCCAATAATCCATGGTATAGGCATCGCCTAAGGTATAGCACAGTGCGATCTGGGCGTGGGCCTTTTCCTTATTGGCTGCCGTCACAGCTGTCTGCAGGTTGCGCAGGTCGTTGAGACAGTCAAAAATACGGATAATATCAATGCCGTTAGCCACGGATTTCTGGACAAAATATTCCACCACATCATCAGCATAGTGGTTGTAGCCCAAAATATTCTGTCCGCGGAACAGCATCTGCAGCTTGGTATTCTTAAAGCCTGCCTTCAGCTTTCTGAGACGCTCCCACGGATCTTCCTTTAAGAAACGGAGGGATGCGTCAAAGGTAGCTCCGCCCCAGCACTCCACTGCATAATAGCCGATCTTGTCCATCTTATCAATAATGGGCAGCATCTGCTCGGTACTCATTCTTGTAGCGATCAAGGACTGGTGTGCGTCACGGAGGACGGTTTCCACGATCTTAACCGGCTTCTTTTCTATTGCCATTTTCATTTACCTCCTAATGAAATTAAACCTTATATCTGATTTACACGCCAAAGATTGCCATAAAAGTACCTGCCGCTACTGCAGTACCGATTACGCCGGCCACATTGGGTCCCATGGCATGCATCAGCAGGAAGTTGGTGGGATCTGCCTCAGCGCCTACCTTTTGAGATACACGGGCTGCCATAGGCACTGCAGATACACCGGCCGAGCCGATCAGCGGATTTACCTTGCCGCCGGTCAGCTTACACATAATTTTCCCGAAAGTAACGCCTGCAGCCGTACCAAAGGCAAAGGCGATCAAGCCCAAAGCCACGATCTGCAGAGTCGTTACCTTTAAAAATGCCTCGGCGCTGGTGCTGGCTCCGACAGAGGTGCCCAGAAGAATCACCACGATGTACATCAAAGCATTGCTTGCCGTCTCCTGAAGCTGCTTTACCACGCCGGATTCCCGGAAAAGGTTCCCCAGCATCAGCATGCCCACAAGGGGAGCCGTGGTCGGCAGAATCAGGCAGACCACAATCGTAACAATGATCGGGAACAGGATCTTCTCCAGCTTGGACACCGGACGAAGCTGCTCCATCTTGATCTTGCGCTCCTCCTCCGTGGTCATCAGCTTCATGATGGGAGGCTGAATAATAGGAACCAGCGCCATGTAAGAATAAGCCGCCACCGCAATGGGACCCATAAATTCCTTCTGGCCCAGCTTTCCTGCCAGGAAGATGGAGGTAGGGCCGTCTGCGCCGCCGATAATGGAAATGGCTGCGGCAGCCTTGTCATTAAAGCCCATAAAGATTGCCATAAAATAAGCGGCATAAATACCAAACTGGGCAGCAGCCCCTAAAAGAAAGCTCTTAGGGTTGGAAATAAGCGGGCCAAAATCCGTCATGGCGCCCACACCCATGAAGATCAGAGACGGCAAAATACTCCACTCATCTAACAGGAAGAAATAATGAAGCAGTCCGCCTACACCATTTGACATATCTTCAGGCTCTGCCATAATATCCGGGTAGATATTGACAAGCAGCATACCGAATGCAATCGGAACCAAAAGAAGCGGTTCAAACCCGAACCGGATGGCCAGCAGAAGAAACACCAGCGCTACGCCGATCATCGCGAAGTTTCCTATGGTAAGGTTGCAAAATGCTGTCTGCTGAAGAAGATTAGACAATGTCGTTGCAATATAATCCATTTTAATCCCTCCATGTGGAATTTGAGTTTTCTATCAGCAGATTAGTTCATGGTAGCAAGGGCAGCACCCGGCTCTACGGAATCGCCAACCGCAACGTTGATGGTAGCAATGGTTCCGTCCTGGGGAGCCACAATATCGTTCTCCATTTTCATGGCCTCTAAGACCATGATCACATCCCCCTTCTTTACGGCCTGGCCGGCGCTTGCCTTTACGGCAAGGATCTTGCCGGGCATGGGAGCGCTCACTGCCACTGCGCCCTGAGCACCTGCGGGGGCTGCGGCCTTGGGGGCTGCTTTCGGTGCGGCCTTGGGAGCTGCCTTAGGGGCTGCGGCTGCCGGAGCGCCGGTGGAAGCGCCTTCCTCTACGGTTACATCATAAACATTGCCATTGACTGTAATTGTATAATTCTTCATGATCGAAATCCTCCTGTTTATTTATGCTCTTTTCCATTTTGCCCCGGGGGCACGTTTGATGGAACGAACCACCAGCCCGTCGGCGGATGTGTTGTCAAATGCTGCGATAGCCGCGGTGATCACTGCTGCCAGCTCCAGATCGTCTGCCAGATTTTCCTCCTCTGCCACCGGGACCGGAGCCGGCGCAGGAGCTGCCGGAGCAGGGGCTGCCACCTTATTCTTGTTCTCAAACGCATTGATATATTTAAAGCAGCTGATCAGAATGCTGATAAAGATCAGCACCAGGAACACGATTCCCATGCCCATAAGCGTATTCATGCCGGCCTTTGCCAGCTTTTCTCCGGTAGTATACTCCGGAGTGAAGGAAAATGTCGTGGGAGAAACACCTAACGGGCTGTCATAATCCTCTGCAAAGAAGCCCTTAAATTCCCCCTTCCGGCTGGCAAATTCCACGGTAAGGACACACTCATATCCGCCGTCCTCTGATTCTGTCACCACACCGGAAATCACATTTTGAACCTTCCCGGTATCATGCATCACGCTTTTCCAGGAAGAAAGCCCGTCTGCAATCGCCGTATTCTTTTCCTTGATGGCCTCTGCCTCCTCCGCCTCCACGGAGTCTTCCGGGACCGCATTAATACTCTCCAGAGCTCCTGCCGTAAGCATCAGGATCTCATTTGCAAGCTCCCCTTCCAGGGGTGCCGGCTCCGCAGCCGTACATGCCGACAAGGCAAGCAGGCTGAACACCAGGCATACCATTAACCATAATCGTCTCATATTCTGTTTCATATACACGTCACCTCATTCTAGACCGTTCCGTGTTTTCTGTCCGGACGATCCTCTCTCTTGGTAAACAGCATCTCAAACGCGGCAATCACACGTTTTCTGGTATCGCATGCCTCAATAATATCATCCACATACCCTCTCTTTGCAGCAGCGACTGCACTGGACTGAAGCTCCCGGTACAAACCAGCCTTCTCATTGATCATGCTCAGGCTGTCATCTGCCTTTGCAAGCTCGTCCGCATACATGATCTTTACGGCTGCTGTGGGATCCATCATGCCAATCACTGCCTGGGGCCACGCATACACGATATCCGCCCCGATGGACTTGCTGTTCATGGTCAGGTAGGCAGTGCCGTAGGCTTCTCCCACGATCACGGACACCTTGGGAACCGTGGCGCTTGCAAAGGCATAAGTCAGGCGGCCTGCCGTCTTGGCGATCTTGCGCTCTGTGCATTTGCTTGCCTTATATCCCTTTACATTAACCAAAGTCAGAAGCGGAATGTTGAAGGCGTCACAGAAGGAGACAAGCTTTTCCGCCTTCTCACATCCATGGGAGGTCAGCACCGGCTCATACTCTCCATCCTTTACGCCGTTCTCCCCATAGATCTCGGTCCGGTTAGCCACACAGCCCACGGTAGTTCCGTTCAGCCGGATAAAGCCAGTCACCATGGACGGGTCATAATCCTTTTTCACCTCCAGGAAAAATCCGTTGTCCGAAATCTGGGCAAGGGCAATGTCTGTAGCCCCTGCACAATTCTCCAGGCTGGCACACACCCTATTCAAATCATCGTCGCACTCGCTGTAGGACATGTCATCCTCATTATTGGCAGGAAGAATGGAAATCAGGCTGCGGATCTGACTTAAGACGGCATCCTCGTCCCCCGCAAAATCCACAAGTCCTGTATCTCCGCTCTGGAATGCCGCGCTGGAGGTATCACACTTTTCAATACGGTTGCCCTCAAGGGCATTGGGAGAATTAACAAACAGCTTTGCCTTCTTTTCCTCCATGAAAATGAAATCTGCCATGGCTGAAGACACGGCCATACCGCCGCCGCAGGTGCCGAACACTGCCGCGATCTGCGGGATCACGCCAGATGCCATAGCCTGGCTTAAATAGATCTGGCCAAAGCCGTTCAGCGCATCAGTAGCCTCCTGCAGACGCAGGCCTGCACAGTCAATGAGGCCCACCACAGGAGCGCCCATTTTCATGGCCATAGAATAAATGTTGGAAATTTTCTTCGCGTGCATCTCGCCTACAGATCCGCCTAACACAGCAGCATCCTGGCTGTACACGTACACAAGGCTTCCGTCGATGGTGCCGTAACCGGTAATCACGCCATCTGCTGGAGTTTCCTTGTCAGTCATGTTAAAGTCCGTGGCTCTTGCAGTAATGTAAGAACCCACTTCAACAAAACTGTTCTCATCAAGCAAAGCACTGATTCTGCTGCCCGCTGACGTTTGTGCTGAATTACTCATTTTGCAATCCTCCATTTTAAAATATTCACGGCGCCGCCCAAAATTGTTAAATTTTTGACAGCATTCCGCATAGTAACTCCAATTTCTGCCGATTTTAATTGTATAATGTTATGAGACAAAATTCAAGCAGTTTTTGTATTTTTTTCAAGAACCGGCAAATTTTTCACGAGAATTTCACAACGAACCTTTAAAAGCCGAAAAATCTGTCCCAAACCTTTTGGAAACAATAGGTAAAATCCCTTTTCTCCACGGTCCGGTCTGCAAAAAGAGGATAGGTACGGATGGTTTTTCCGTCCAAAAGATAACGGACATGACCCACCAGCTCCCCCTTTTTTACAGGCGCCTTTAAACGATCCGGCAGTTCGGCCAGCCGCTCTACCTTCTCATCCTCTGCCAGAAGAAGCCTTAGGTGACGGTCCTTTTCCTCCAGGCGGGAAACCGGCTTTATCACAGCTGTCTGCTCCTGTCTGCCAGCGCCGATTCCCGCCGTCTCCCCGATTCCGTCCTCCACGGGAATCTCTTTTAAGTCCAGCTCCTGGTACACATCCTGATAATGATAGTGCTCCCTGCCGTAGCCAAAGAGAGTCCGGGCATCCGCCCATTTGTAGGTCTTATGAGGCGGCCAGCCGCTTCCCAAAAGAGCCAGAATATAGGTTCTTCCCTCGTCCTGCAGCGCTGCCACATAGGAATAGCCTGCCTTGTCCGTAAAGCCTGTCTTACCGGTTAAAAGCCCATCCATCATGGACAATAAGGCATTGTGGTTTACGCAGGAAAACGAGCTCTTTTTCTCTACGTCCGTAAAGGCATAGCTGAATGTGCGGGTGATCTCCAGAAATTCCTCCCTCCTGGGGGATTCCCTGATGCAGTAACGCATAACAGCCGCCAAATCCGCTGCCGTGGTACCGTGAATATACTCCTGTCCATTGGGAGCCGTGTAGGTTTTATCCAGCCCGTTGGGAGTTAAAAAGCAGGTATTTTTGCACCCAAGCTGCTTTGCCTTCTCATTCATCATGGCCGAAAAGCCTTCTACGCTTCCCCCGATGTGCTCTGCAATGACCACTGCCGTGTCATTGTGGGATTCCAGCATCAGGGAATAAAGTAAATCCTTCAGGTAAAACTGTGTTCCCTTCCTTGCTCCCAAACGGACCTTGGGCTGAGCCGCGGCTGTCTCTGATACGGTGCAGACATCCTGGGGATTCCCGTTTTCCAGGGCAAGGATACAGGTCATGATCTTTGTGGTGCTTGCCATGGAACGGAATACCTGCCCGTCCTTTTCATAGAGGATCCGTCCCGTATCTCCGTCCATCAAAACAGCAGAAAGGGCATAAAGGGAAAGCTCCTCCTTGCTTTCAGTATCCTCCTCCTGCCGGGCCTCTGTCCGGATTATTCCCACATTTGCGTGTTCTGATTCCCCAAAGGATGATACCTGCGCCGTTTCTTTTACGGATCGTTCTGCCGGTATTTTCCACACGGCCTGGGTGCTTCCCCAAAAAGCAAAGCCGATGGTAATTCCTGCCATCAGTCCGCGTATGCGATTTTCTCTCACCATGATCCCCCTCTTGTTTTTGATTTCTATCCTTTATCCTATTCTCTGAAGGGCTTGTATATTCCTTCTGTGAAAATTCATCCTTCCGTGTTGGAGGAATCTGTGATAAAATAAAAAGGTCGTTTATGGATAAGCATGAATCGCAGGAAAGGAAATTCCATGAAGCATGACCGCCTGATTTTTCACATTGATGTAAACTCTGCCTTCCTGAGCTGGGAATCGGTCTATCGGCTGAAGCAGGACCCGGATGCCGTAGATCTGCGGTCCATTCCCTCTGCAGTAGGCGGCGATTCCAAATCCCGCCATGGCATTGTGCTGGCCAAGTCCACCTTGGCCAGAAAGTATGGTGTGGCCACAGGAGAGCCTTTGGCCAGCGCCCGGCGCAAATGTCCGTCTCTGACCATCGTGCCTTCCCGCTTTGATTTCTACATAAAATGCTCCCAAAAACTGCATCATCTGCTGGAGGACTATACCCCGGACATTGAAAAATTCAGCATTGACGAGGCATTCCTGGACATGACAGAGACCATTCACCTGTTTGGAGATCCCAGAGAAACCGCAGACGCCATACGCAGACGAATTGCCCGTGAGCTGAATTTCACGGTAAATATCGGCATTTCTTCCAACAAGCTTTTGGCAAAAATGGCTTCTGACTTTGAAAAGCCTGACAGGACCCACACCTTGTTCCCGGAAGAAATTCAGGAAAAAATGTGGCCCCTGCCTCTGCGCGACTTATTTTTCGTGGGAAGCTCTGCGGCAGACAAGATGAACCGGATCGGCCTGCACACCATCGGAGATATGGCAGCCTGCCATGAGCGGATTCTCAAGGCCCACTTAGGCGACAAGTACGGCTCCCAGATCCACCGCTATGCCAACGGTATGGACGACGAGCCGGTGGAAAGCCGCGAGCCTGCCAACAAGGGCTATGGCAACCGCATCACCCTGGCCAGGGACGTGTCGGATTTTGACACGGCCTGTCAGGTTCTTCTTGCCCTCAGCGAGACCGTGGGCGCCAGACTGAGGGAGGAAAGGGTCCGCTGCAACTGTATCTGTGTAGAGTTAAAGGACTGGCAGTTTGTAAGCCGCTCCCACCAGCTTACCCTGGATACGCCTACAGACTCCACCCAGATCCTGTATCAGAATGCCTGCCGGCTTTTAAAGGAATTTTGGGATTTAACACCTGTGCGCTTAATCGGCCTTCGGACTACCCGAATATCAGAGGACTCCTATGAACAGCTCAGTCTGTTCGAAACAAGTCAATCAAGAAAAATGAAAGAATTAGAACGGGCCGTGGATAAGATCCGCGGAAAATACGGCATTGACAGCATCAAACGGGCCAGCTTTTTAAAAGAAGACGCTCTTACCGACCATGCTGTCAGCAAGAAAAAACATCTGCACAGCACATAACCGTTCCGTCTGAGAGAGGGGTTATGCACTGTGCCACTATCAATACAAGGAGACTGTCGTCTTATGAGACAAAAGACCTTTACCAACAGCCAGATTATCAATGGAATCGCCTTTGCTTTTTCTGTCTTTTTCCTTCTTTCTGCCCTGGCTGCCGCCCTGTGGACCGGCGAATGGGGAAGTACGTTTCTTAACTGGTATTACATTATGATCACTCCCGGCCCTCTGGTCACGGATTATTTGGAAATCGGAGGTCTTTCCAGCGCCATGCTCAATGCCGGGGCCTGCGGCATGGCCTGCTTTGCCTTTATGAAGGGTCTGAAAGGAGAGTCCAGGGCTGCCACCCTGGCAGGCTATTTCCTGGTGGTGGCACACTGCTTTTACGGCCTGAATTTTCTCAACATGTGGCCCTGCTTTCTGGCGCCCTTTTTATATCTGCACTGCAAAAAGCTGGATTTGAAAAGCAATCTGCATGTATGTATGTTCGCCACCTCCTTCAGCCCGTTTATCAGCGAGCTGCTGTTTCGGTATACCCAAGGGGAAACCTATACCTTCGGGGTCTTAAATCTTAATTCTTCCGGCATTTTGATGGCTGCGGCCTTCAGCCTGATCATCGGCTTTGTGATCCCGGCCATTCTTCCGGGCGCTCAGGCATGGCACAAGGGCTATAATCTTTACAACGGCGGCCTTGCCTTTGGACTGTTTGGTTTTTTCCTGTTTAACTTTTTATACCGGACGATGGGCATTACCCCTTTTGGGCCTGCTACCCGCCTAAATCCTATTTATGAATCCTTTCACCGATCCTACCGCCTTTACGGCAACCTGTTTTTCCTGATACTTTTTGCATCCTGCCTTGCGGCCGGATACATACTGAATGGGAAAAGCCTAAAAGGCTATGGCCGTCTCATGAAGGATACCGGCCATTCCAGCGATTTTTCCGAAAAATACGGCATGCCTCTTTGTCTCATTAATATCGGCTGCTATGGAACCATGTTCCTAGTGTACATTAACCTGACGATTCTCTTTACCGAAGGGGTCGGCTTTACCGGACCTACCATCGGCGTGGTGCTGGCCTCCCTGACTTTTGCCGCCATGGGACAGCATCCCAAAAATGTGTGGCCCATCCTTTTAGGCTACCAGACACTTTATTTTCTCACCATGTATCTTTGCTTTATCCATGACAGGGAGCTGTCCTGGTCTCTTTCCAACCAAGGCTACATTAACGGCGTGGCCTTTGCCACCGGGCTCTGTCCCATTGTAGGCTGCTACGGAATCCGGGCCGGCGTTGCAGCAGGCTTTATGTGTGCTTCCATGTGTACGGCCACCAGCACCCTCCACGGCGGCTTTGTCCTGTACAACGGCGGCCTTACCACAGGCATTACTGCCCTGATTCTCCTGCCGATTTTAGAACATTATCAGCCTCACACCCGACAGGAGATCAAATCTCAGGCAAAGAATCTCCATACGATGATCTCTCTGGTGGATGATCTTTCCCTGGAGGTGCGCAATGCACACAAGGAGATCAGCTTTGGTTCGGCTGCAGAGGAGACGGAGGAAGATTGAGACGCAGCCCTTTTGGGTAGTGGTTTTTCAGCACGCCGCCTGCTGCTTTTCCCCAGCCCAAGGGGTATTCCCCCACGCAGACAAGCACCCATCCCTTCAGGCCGTCTTCTGCCCTCAGAGTGTGCCCAGACAGATACTCCCCCACCCTTTTGTCATCCGGCTCCAGACAGATTTTTCTTTTGACCTGTGCCGGATGCAGGGCCTTTGCGAGTCCGTGTGAGGGCTCAAAACGGTTTTTCTTTAAAGTCCCTAAATGCAGTCCCGGCCTTAGAACCTTCCGTCCCTTTATCCTCGGCATTTCCTCTGGTATACGGTACACCTGCTGCCCGAACAGGATCAGATTTTTTTCCATCTCCCTAAGAGACAGCTCCTGAAAAGCAGCCCCATCCGCCCATAAAAGATCCTCTAAAAATTCCCGCAGGATTCTTCTTCCTGCCGGATCCTCCCATGGCTTTTCCTTGTCTTGTCTTTCTCTTTCCGGAAGCTTATTTTTGGACTTCCTCTCTGACTTATACTCTCGTCTTTCCGTCCTGTGCTTTGGTTCCTCTGTCTTATTCTCCCGGCCTTCCGCCCTGTATTCCCGGTCATCTTCCTTTTCCAGCAATGCCAGATAATGTCCCTCTCCCTCTGTCAAATGAGGCCAGATCCGAAAGGTATTTTCCACTGCCCTGCAGCTGTTTTTCGTCCACTCCGGCCTTCCGGGCGACAGCCCGGGCAAACCATTTTCTGACGGTATCCGAACCACAGAAAACTCTGGATGTCTTTCTAAAAACGCTTCTATCTGCTGCTCATTTTCTTCTGGGGAAAACGTGCAGGTGGAATACGCCATCCGCCCTCCCGGCCGCAAAAGCCGGGCTCCGTTATCTAAGATTTCCCTCTGTCTGGCTGCGCACAGCCTTACATTTTCTTCACTCCACTCAAGTCTTGCCTGTTCATCCTTGCGGAACATGCCTTCCCCGGAGCAAGGTGCGTCTATAAGGATTCTGTCAAAAAATTCCGGAAACGCTTCTGCCAGATCTTCGGAGCTTTCGTTTACCACCACAGTGTTGATAAATCCCATCCTCTCTACATTTGCAGATAAAATCTTTGCCCGGCCGGCATGGATCTCGTTGCTGACCAAAAGCCCCGTAAATCCCAGCCTTTCTGCCGCCTGGGTGGTTTTTCCTCCCGGCGCGGCGCACAGATCCAGCATACGCTCCCCAGGCTGAGGATCCAAAAGCGGCACTGCCCCCATAGCACTGGGCTCCTGAATATAGTACAGACCTGCTTCGTGAAGAGGGCTTTTTCCCGGCCTGGCCTCCTGCTGATAATAAAAGCCTTCCTGACACCAGGGAATCTGCCGCAGGCCAAACAGCTCCTTATACCTCTCATACAATTCTTGTATTCTGCCCTTTCCGCCATGGAAGCGAAGCCCATGGGTTCGCTCCCTCTCATAGCTCTGCACAAAGGCTTCGTATTCCTTCCCCAGCATCTGTTCCATCCGTACCAGAAACTGCTCCGGCAGCTTTCCTAAAACGCAGCCGTCTCCCATTCTTCTCACCTTCCAAAAAGTGTTCCTAAAAGCCCGCGCCCGATGCTTGCCCCCAGATTGCCGCCCAGCCGCTTGCCAAAGCTGCCGCCCACGGCTTTTCCGATTTCATTGCCTACCTCTCTGCCAATGGTTCCGGCAGCTGACTTGGCCACATTGGTCATCGCTCGTTTTTTGGCCTTCTCGGCGGCTTCCTGCTCCTTCTGCATCGCCTTTGCCTGTCGTTCGGCCTCTCTCTGGGCTTCCCTGACCTGCCGCTCCGCCTCCTTTTCCTGCTGTCTGGCTGCCTTTAAAGCTTCCTTTTCTTCTTCCTTCCTGGCTGTCTCCTCCTCTTTCCTCTGCAGTTCTTCCGCCAAGAAGCGCTCCTGCCTGGCCGCCTCCTCTTTTCCTCTTCGGATGAAAAATTCATAGGCTGAATCCCGGTCGATCATGGTACCGTATTTGGCATGGAGAAGATTCCCCTGGACCTGTTTCTGCCGCTCCTTATCCGCCACAGGTCCAAGCTGGCTTTGGGGCGGAAGAATCCTGGCCCGGCGCACAACCGAGGGAGAACCGTCCTCCTGCAGAAAAGACACCAGCGCCTCCCCGATCCCCAGCTCTGTCAGCACTGTTTTGGTGTCAAACTCCGGATTGACCCGGAAGGAATTGGCTGCCGCACGTACTGCTTTCTGGTCTGCCGGCGTATATGCGTGAAGGGCATGCTGAATCTTATTGCCTAATTGCCCTAATACCTCATCCGGAATATCACCCGGACTTTGGGTAATAAAATAGATTCCCACCCCCTTGGAGCGGATCAGCTTTACCACCTGCTCAATCTTCTGCAAAAGCGCCTTGGGCGCTCTTTTAAAGAGCAGGTGAGCCTCATCGAAAAAGAACACCATCTTGGGCCGCTCACAGTCCCCTGCTTCCGGCAGCACCTCAAAAAGCTCTGACAGCATCCAAAGCATAAAGGTAGAATACATCATAGGATTGTTGATCAGGCTTTCGCTATGTAAAAGATTCACAATGCCCTTTCCGTTAACATCCGTTTTAAACCAGTCATGAATATCCAGAGCCGGCTCCCCGAAAAATTGATCGGCTCCCTGCTCCTCCAAAGCAGTCAGTCCTCTTAGAATACTGTTAATGCTCTGTCTGGGAACGCTTCCGTATCGGGCCCCGTATTCTTTGCCGTTCTCCCCCACATAGTTCAGCATGGCACGCAGGTCCTTGGTATCCAGCAGCAGCAGATCCTCGTCATCCGCTATCTTAAACACAACGGTCAGAACATCCTCCTGAACCACTGTCAGCCCCATCAGCCTGGCCAAAAGAGTCGGTCCCATCTCGCTGATCGTGGTTCTGAGGGGTAATCCCTTCTGTGCGAAAATATCCCAAAAGCACACAGGATATGCCTGGCCGGACCATTCCTCCGGCTCGATTCCCACCAGTTCCATGCGCTTTTTTATATCATCGGTAATACCTCCCGGACAGCACATGCCTGCCAAATCTCCCTTTACATCTGCCAGAAATACGGGAACCCCTGCATCGCTGAAGGACTCTGCCAGCACCTTTAAGGTAACGGTCTTTCCTGTACCTGTAGCGCCGGCAATCAGCCCATGGCGGTTGGCCATCCGGGGAAGAATCGACAGCCTTTTATGACCGTCTGAAGCCACCCAAATCTGTTGTCCATAAAACATCCCTTTTCTCCTTATCCTGCTGAATATAATTGTCTGTCATACTGCTGCAAATAATACCCAAACAATAGAAAAGCCACGTATCCCCAAGCGGACCCGTGGCTCCGATTATTCACTTTTCTCCTGCTTTTTTCTCAGATTTCAGATTTTCTCAGATCAGCGCAAGCTTATTGTTGCCTTCCGAATCATCGCCGTTTACCACATAGTAAACCGCATTCTCCTCAGGCTTAATATAGATAGTAATATTCTCAATCTCTGCGCCCTCATGAGCAGCTTTATAAGCCTCTGCTGCCGCTGTGGTCAAATCCTTTACCGTAACCTGGCCGGCGCTGCACTGAATCACTGCCGACACCTCCGGCTCTGCCTTCTTCACTGCCACAGGCTTTTCTTCTGTCTTCTTTTCTGCCTTTTTCTCTACCTTAGGAGCTGCCGCATCTTTTGCAGTCTCGGTCTTGGCCTCTGTCTTTCCTGCTGTGGACTTTTTGCCAGTGTCCTCACTGACTGCGCCGGCAGGCTTTCTTCCTCTTCTTTTCTTTTCTGTCGATTCCGCAGCCGCAATCTCCTTGGTCTCTGCTACTTCCTCAGCCGCTTTTCTTCTAGGCATGATTCTCCTCCTCATTTAACTCCAGATTAAAATTCTTTTCATTGATACCCGCAGGTCCAATAATCTGTCCGCATATTCTCATAATTTCAAAATCATAATTTCAAAACCATATCCGATCATTTGACAAATCCATCGGCCCCCTGAGTACCGCTCTAAAACAGCCGCTTTCACAGCCATCAAAATCTTATAGCCATAAAAAGGCTTATACTCTTGTCTGTCATACCATAGTTGCTGATGGAATTATAAATCCATTTTTTCTGTTTGTCAATGAAATAACGGTTATTTTGCTCCAAAACCACCTGATTTTAAGCGATTTCGTAAAAAATTACGGTTTTTATGGCATCCGCTCCCACTTTCGGCCAGAAAAAACCTCAAAAACCCCAAAAAAATATCGGTTTTTCTCTCATTTATCACCATATGTAACAGTTTAAGCAAGTCAGAAACAGTCACAGCCATAGTTCTGCCAGAAACACTGCCATACATGCACCGATAGAAACCCGGAATAAATTCCCGTCTACCCAGGCAATCACAGCTGCTGCCGTAAAGCCTGCCAGTCCTGACCAAAAGGAAGCGGTTGCCGACAATATGGCGGGGAATGTCATTACGGAAAGACTTACATAGGGTACATAATAAAGAAAGGAACGGATAAATGAATTTTTTATCTCCTTTTTCAGCAGGGTCAGCGGCAATGCCCGCACCAGGTAAATGGTAGCTGCCATCACAAGCAGCCCCGGCCAAATGTTTGTCTTCATACTCTGCTCCCCCTTTCCTCCTCATCCCTTACCGGAAACAGCAAAGCCGCTGCCCCTGCCACCACAATGGTCAGGATCATAATCTGAAATCCTGACGATATCTGCTTGAGCGCCGGAAGCAGCGCAAAAAGTCCGCTTGCCCCCATGGACACCAGAACCACCAGAGCAATGATCCGATCCTTCTTTGAGGGCGGCACCACAATGGCAAGAAACATTCCATACAAGGCCACGCTCATGGCGCTCATAGCTCTGGCCGGAAGAATCATCCCCAGAAGAACTCCCATGACGGTTCCCAGCACCCATCCCGGCGCGGCGGCAGCAATAGCACCATACATATACCAGGGCTCCAGCTTTCCCTCTGCCCCCATGGACACGGCAAAAATTTCATCTGTAACCCCATAAGCCATGAAAAAACGGTGAAAAAACGGCCTGTCCCTTCTGACCTTTTGGGACAAGGCGCTTGACATCAAAAGATACCGAAGATTCACCACCAGCTCTGTCACCACTATCTCTCCATAGCCTGCCCCCACGACAAGTGCGCTGATGCCTGCAAACTGCCCTGCACTGGCCAGCATGGCAGCAGACATAAAGCCTGACTGGAGCCAGCTCATGCCTGCCTTTCTGGCTGCAATTCCCAAAGTAAAGGACACGGCAAAATACCCCATTCCGATGGGAATTCCTGCCTGAAATCCCTGAAAAAAATGTTTCCTTATCTGGTTTGCTTTCATTTTCTCTGTTTTTTCTCCCATAATCTTCGCTCCTCAATCGACAAAAGCCTCTCTTATCATACCTGCAAGTCTCTTTCATGTCAACCTTGGACTTGGCATTACGATCCTGATCCTGCCGTATCTTTTAAAAAAATTCTATCCGCAAAAAGCTTTTGACACCCTTTCCGCTCTATACTATAATCAATATGAAAGCACACCAAAACACCATCGAGAAAGGCCGCCTTCCCCCATGACCAGCAAAGAACTCCTCTACGTAAAAACAGTAGCCGATGAAAAAAGCATCTCCCGCGCCGCCAAAAAGCTTTTTATCGCCCAGCCTTCCCTGAGCCAGTCCATCCAGCGAATCGAAGAAGCTCTGGGCACTCCTTTATTTAACCGCAACACCAAGGGCCTGACCCTCACATTTGCCGGCGAACGCTACTGCAAGATGGCATCGCAAGTCTTAAAAATGTACGAAGATTTTGAATCGGAGATCAGTGATATCAACAACCTTAGAACCGGAAGAGTCCACATGGGCATTACCAACCATTTAGGAACCCTGACCTTAGCCCGCATCCTTCCGGAATACCGACGGCTCTGCCCCTATGTTGAACTGTACATCCATGAGGAAAATACCGCTACCTTAGAGCAGATGCTTCTTAGGGGTGAGTTGGATTTTGTCATTATGCATGCTCCCAAGGACCTTTCCTCCTCCCAGATTCACTATGACATCATGACTCGGGACCCTTTTGTGATTGCCATTCACCCGCACCACAGCCTGATCCGGAAAGCCGTGGAAAAGCCCGGCTGCCCTTACCCGGTTCTGGACATTAAGCTGCTTGCAGAAGAACCCTTCCTTATGCTCCACAAGGAACAGCGGATCCGACAGATTACGGACGCGGTTCTCTTAAAGGCAGGGATCTCCCGCCCCTCCATTGCCCTTACCCTGCGCAATTATGAGACGGCCCTTCTTCTTGCCGCCAGGGGTCTGGGCGCCACTTTGATCCCCCTTCAGTACTTTCAGATCGCTTCCTATGAGTATTGTCCGGCACTTTTATGGATCGAAGAAAAATACGACGCCTGGTGGGATATGTGCATTGCCACCCTGCACAACGGGTTTTTGTCAAAAGCCGACCAGCTCTTTATCCGCCTGGCAAAGGAACATTTTCAGCAAACAGGAAGCTGCTGACCTTATCATAAAATCATTCACAGTATTTACAAAAAATCAGGAGATGTATGCCATGAGTATGATGAACGCCGTACAGGTTATCCGGCCCAAAGCCATAAGACAAATCCAGACAGAAAAGCCTGCTTTAGATTCCCACAATAATATTCTGGTAAAAATGACCGCAGCCGGAATCTGTGGTTCTGACGGAACCATTTATCACGGAACCAACGCCATTGTTACCTATCCCCGGATTATCGGACACGAAATGGTAGGAATCGTGGAAAAAGCCGCAGAAAACGCAGAGCGCTTAAAGCCCGGAGACCGGGTTATCATCAATCAGGTCGTAAGCTGCGGCCGCTGCTATGCCTGCCGAAAGGGCCGGGGCAATGTATGTGACCATCTAAAAGTAAGAGGGGTACATATTGACGGAGGCTTTCGGGAATACATTGCGGTTCCCGAATCAGACTGTTATCTGCTTCCGGACTGCATTACGGATCAAGATGCCGTCATGATCGAGCCTGCCACCATTGCCATACAAGCCTGCACCAGAGCCCAGCTTGCCTCTGACGACATGGTGCTGATCCTTGGCTACGGCGCTTTGGGAAGCTCGGTGCTGCGAATCGCAAGGCTGCTCTGCCGCCACATTATCGTTGCCTGCAGAACCGATGAAAAGCTGGAAAATGCCAGAAAAAACGGAGCTCAATATACGATCAATGTAAAAAAAGAAGATTTGACAGAAAAAGTTTTGGCCTACACAGAGGGCCACGGCTCCACGGTCTCTATTGATGCCGCCAACTCAGAGGATTCCCTGCCTGCTCTCCTAAAGGCAACCGGAAATGCAGGGCGGGTCATGGTCATGGGCCTTACCTCCAACCATTTTCAGATTTCCCCGTCCTTGATCACAGCTAAGGAGCTGGATGTACGCGGCTCTCGCCTGCAGAACCACATGTTCGAAAAAGCGATTCAGATGGTACAAGAGGGAACCCTGGATCTGAAGGGCAGCGTCTCCCACACCTTTCCCCTATCCAAGGTGCAGGAGGCCTTTGACTTGATCGACAGCCGGGACCCGTCTGTGCGAAAGGTTGTACTTACGTTTTAATATCCATGGATTAATCCAGATTCCCGTCTTTGACAATAATCGGCGGGATCTGGGACATCATATTGTCAATATCTTCAAACATGGCGCTTTTTGTAGTACCCAGATAGGTTGCCTTGCTGATATGCTTTAACACCTCCTGGTACTGTCCCTTAATCTCATCCAAAAACCCGGACAAGGTCTGGAGTGCGCCTCTGGAAGTTCCGATCACCCCTGAAATCTCTGATTGAACCGAAGCCGCGCCCTCTGCTGCCTGGGTAATCCGGTCAAACACCTGGTGGGTTTCGTTGACCTTTTCCATGCTGTATCCCAATGCCTGTCTTGAGGTGTTGATACTGGCATTGAGCTTCTCAGTCCCCTGCTCCACATCGCTGATGCTGGCATCCACCATAGTGGTCAGATCCTTGATCTCATCCGCCAGCTTTTTCACCTCGGACGCCACCACGGAAAAGCCTTTCCCCTGAGCACCTGCCCTGGACGCCTCAATGGAAGCATTCAGCGCCAGAATGTTGGTCTGGTTTGCAATGGAAACGATCTTACCCATACAGCTTTTGATCTCCTCCACTGCTCCCTGAAGATCCTGAAAAGTCGTGTTCATCTCCGCAAAATGATTCTCCACCTCCATGGCGCTGCTCTTTAACTGGGCCACCTCTCCCTGGGCCTGCACCACAGATTCATCGATCCTTTCTTTTACCTCTGCAAATTCACCGGATACCTGATCAATGTCAGAAAAGGACTGACCAAACTCCTGAAGCTTTTCCTGAAAGCTGTCAGTCTCCTCCATGGCTTCCTGGAAGGAGCTTTTTATCTTCCCCAGCTCATGAAGAGAATCAACCTCCTTCTCTATCAGGTCGTTCCGGTATTCATTTAAGGTATCGATCACAAACAATATGGGGTACAGCCCCTTTTTATCTTCCCGGACCCCTGCCCCTTTTTGAGATTTCTTTAAAAATGCCATCTTTTCCTCCCTTATTCAAATACCACACAGGTCATGGACTGATTGACAAACCGGTTATTATAATGCTCTCCATATCCCACCAGTCCTCCATGGCTGCCCAGAGCGCTCATCTCCCGCAGGTACTCCTGCATATAATTGTTCTCACTGAAAAGCTTATAACGGAAAAGACAATTTACAGAAAACACGGCTGATATTCTAGGAAATTCCCTGCAGATCATATTGATGGTATCCTTCACGATCGCCCGGTAATCTCCCAGCTCTAAAAGAACCAGCACGTCGGAATCGTTGACCTGACGGAAACATGCCAGGGAATCATCCACTACCTCTTTGATGGAAACAATGCACACATCATTGCCATTCATCTTTCCAAAGGGGTTTTTAAAGGTCTGGGTGGAAATCTGTTCCTCCGACACATTGAGAATCTTCTGATAGACACTCTTTGCAGGCATTCCGTTTAAGGCTCCCAGAATATATCTGGCCCGGTCTGTCCGGGAAGCAATAAAGCGGTAATCGCCCATGGTATGATAAATATTTTCCTTGTATGCCTTGACCCTTCCTCCTTCATTCCGAATCATGGCATAGGCCACAGCATCCGTGTAAACTCTGCCGTTAGCAGAAATTCTTCCGCCGTCGCCGGTTCCTCCCACCAGGGAAATACCCTTGTGCTTTAAAACACTGTATATGGTAGTCAGAACACAGGCATCGTTGCCTGTGCAAAAATCAATGCAGATCGTATTATCCATGGTACCGCTGACCTGGTTTACGTCCTTCTGCAGACGTTCAATATATCGAACTGGCATTACGGATACCTGCTCCAGCACATTTGCCACTGCACAGACTCCATCAGAAAAGGCAATAACCCCTACGCCGTTCTCCACCACCTGGGTATCATAGCTCATCCCAATACATCCAATACTGGGCACTCCGGGGAAAAGCGCCTCCAATTCCTTCACGTGCTGCTCAAACTGCCTGTCGTTGGACATCAGAAGAAGCATCTGAGGCACTCCTGCCCCTCTGACGGCTTCTCTCAAGTCGCCCTGTCTGCTCATACCGAAAAATTGTTTCATGGCACCCTCTCTTAACTATGTATTCTTCTCACAAAATAACAGCCAGAGGGTATTTTCTATAAATTGCCCTGCGGCTGTTAGAATTATGTTTCTATTATACGTTATCCCATAACTTGGCGTCAACCAGAATTTCACAAAACCGGAAAATTTTCTATCTATTAGAATTTTTAATAAATACAAGGATTGTCTTCTCCATATCTTATATGTTACACTTAACACGCAGGATTTTTGCCGGATAGTAAGGATATGAATTATAAAGATATAGAATTTCACAGACCATCAACAATACATTGGGAGGACTCAAAATGGGCGGATTTTTCGGCGTTACCTCAAAGAAAGACTGCGTCATGGACTTGTTTTTCGGAACAGACTACCATTCCCACTTAGGCACCCGCCGGGGCGGTATGGCGGTCTACGGCAAAGACGGTTTTCAAAGAAGCATTCACAACATCGAAAATTCTCCGTTCCGCACAAAGTTCGAGCGGGACGTAGAGGAGCTTTGCGGCAATTCCGGCATCGGCTCCATCTCTGACAATGAGCCGCAGCCGCTGCTCATTCAGTCACATCTCGGCAGCTATGCCATTGTCACCGTAGGTAAGATCAATAATGAAGATGCTCTGATTTACCAGGCATTTGAAAACGGCCACATTCATTTTATGGAAATGTCAGGAGGCCGAATCAACGCCACGGAGCTGACTGCCTCGATTATTAACCAAAAGCAGAGTCTGGTAGAAGGACTTCTTTACGCACAGGAGATAATCGAAGGCTCCATGACTATCCTCCTTCTGACCCCGGAAGGCATCTATGCCTCCAGAGACCGCTATGGACGCACCCCGGTAGTCATTGGAAAAAAAGAGGACGCCTATTGTGTGTCCTTTGAAAGCTTTGCTTACATTAATCTCGGATACCAGGACTGCACAGAACTGGGTCCCGGAGAGATTGCCCTGATCAGCCCGTCCGGAATCCAGTCCCTCAGTCAGCCCAGAAAAGAAAGAAAGGTCTGCTCCTTTTTGTGGGTCTATTACGGCTACCCTACTTCCAGCTATGAGGGAGTGAATGTAGAGGAAATGCGCTACCGCTGCGGGGAGATCCTTGCCCAGCGGGATTTAGGATGCAAGGGGGAGAGCTGCAGCGGCTGTCCCGGACACAAGGATGCCTCTGATACCATTCACCCTGACATTGTGGCAGGAATTCCGGACTCCGGCATTGCCCATGCCATCGGCTATGCGAATCAGTCCGGCATTCCCTTTGCCCGCCCCTTCATCAAGTATACCCCTACCTGGCCCCGCTCTTTTATGCCTCAGAACCAAAGCCAGAGAAACCTGATTGCCAAGATGAAGCTGATTCCCGTAGATGCCCTGATTCGCGGCAAAAGCCTTCTTTTAATTGACGATTCCATTGTACGAGGCACCCAGTTAGGTGAAACTACCGAATTTTTGTATAAAAGCGGAGCAAAAGAGGTACATATCCGCCCTGCATGTCCTCCCCTGCTCTTTGGCTGCAAATACTTAAATTTCTCCCGCTCCACCTCGGATCTGGATCTGATTACCCGCCGCATTATCCGGAAGCGGGAGGGCGATCAGATATCCCCGGAGCTGCTGGCTGACTATGCAGACCCGGACAGCCAGAATTATGCACAGATGGTACAGGAGATCTGCAGATGCCTGAATTTTACCTCCTTAAAGTATCATCGCCTGGACGATCTGGTAGAATCCATCGGCCTTCCGGCAGACTCTCTTTGTACCTACTGCTGGAGCGGAAAGGAATAGATCCAGAATCACCTGACAAGGCCAGGCTTCTTTCAGGAAAACAAAATATCCGGCATAAGACAGACATACCTGTAAGTATCATGGATCCTCTGTCTTATGCCGGATATTTGATTCTCCATTGTTTTCATCCGGTCAGTGCATAAGCCTTGTCCGAACACTTTTAGCCTTCTTTTTCCTGCTTTTGTCTCACCAGAATCGTAGTATAGTAGCTTGTCTTTTCCGGCGCCCTATCCATATCATAGTAAATCTGCTCGTCAGGAAAACCGCAGTTTTCTACCATAATCCCTTCTGTCTCTTTTTCCTTTAGGATCTGTTTCACAAAAGAAAGCTTAGAGCCTGCCTTCATGAGCACCTTGCTTCCCGGGTATTCCAGTGCCTTCTCAATCTCATAATTAGATGGAATAATATGAAGCTGCTCTGACCGGTCAGCCAAGCTCTCTCCCACCCTTGCCGCGGCTGCACAAAAGGAAGGAATTCCATTAATGATTTCTGCCGGATATCCCTGTTCTCGAATCAGGCGGTGAAGATAAATATAGGTAGAGTAAATCGTAGGGTCTCCGATGGTAAGGTATGCCACATCCCTGCCATCCTTAAGCCTTTGGATGATCAGCTCTGCGTCCTGCTTGTATTTTTCCTTTAAAATCTGCTGGTCCTTAGTCATGGGAATGGATAGGGTAAGACACTCCTTTTCCTCCATCCCGTTTATCATTTTTTCTGCAATCCGATAACTGACTGCAAGCTTCCTGCTGTCAGCAGGAACGGCAATAACCGGACATTTTTCAATCGTCTCCACTGCCAAAAGGGTCATCAGCTTCGGATCTCCGGGGCCGACTCCCACGCCATATAGTATTCCGCTCATCTTGTTATTCTTTTGACTCCATCATTCTTTTCATCGGTTCCATTCTGTTCTATTCTCACACTTTTTTCTGCGCTTTACAGAACATCCTGCTCTGTGAGTATTCCATGCCTTTTTTCATCGGATACAAAATGATATGGATGAAACATTTTCACTTTTTTTAATCCTTTGCAGCTATTCTATACCTTTAGGGCTGCAATACCGGATACCCCTGGCTCCACCCCAGACACCGAAGGTATTCAAAATCAAATCACCCTGCTCCGAAATACGGTGATCCGCAGCAAAACGATCAGATAAATCACAAAGGAAAGTAAATAATAATTCCTCTTCACAGCTTATCCTTCCCTGTCATTAGTAAATCCTGCCCTGTCTAACAGGTAGAAGGCCAGGCTCAGCGCCATCCCTACAATACAGGCCAGAACCATACCCGTAAGCTGGATATTACCGATCTTAACAGCAATTCCGGAAAGGCCGGTTACAAAAATAACCGAGGTCAGCGCCTGATTCCTGGATTTCCCAAAGTCTACCTTGGCATCCACCAGAATACGGAGTCCGGAAGTGCCGATCATTCCATACAGAAGAAAAGATATACCTCCGATCACCGGTCCGGGTATGGTGCTGATCAGCATGGACAGCTTGCCCACAAAGGAACAGATTATGGAGAGCACGGCTGCACCGGCAATCACATGAACACTGTACACGCCGGTCATAGCCATGACGCCGATATTCTCCCCATAGGTGGTGGTGGGTACGGAACCGATCATTCCGGAGATCATGGTTGAAAAATTATCCCCAAAAAGACTTCGGTGAAGCCCCGGATCCTTCAGCAAATCCCGTCCTACGATCTTACTTGTCACCACCTGATGCCCGATATGCTCTGACGCAATAACTAATATCACAGGCAGAATTATCAGAATCGCCTCCGGATCAAACCTGGGAGCAGTAAAATCAGGAAGGGCAAACCAAGGTGCTGCTGCCACTGTCTCAAAGCTGACGATCCCGCAGCACACTGCCGCCACATAGCCTGCGATCACGGCAATCAGAATCGGAATCACCGAGAGAAAGCCTTTAAACAAAATAGATCCAAACACGGCAAAGCCCAGAGTCACCAAAAATACAATCATATTTTCCGGCTGTATCCTCTCATCCAGCAGCCCGGCATTGCCGGCTGCAGAGGAGGAAAGCTCCAAACCAATCAAAGCCACCACCGGTCCCATGGCTGCCGGCGGAAGTACCACGTCAATCCAGTCTGTGCCGAACTTATACACAATCAGGGCCAGGATACAGCCGCATAATCCTACTGCCACAAAGCCTCCCAGGGCATATTCGTAGCCCCAGTTTTGAATCACGATCCCTGCCGGCGCAAGGAAAGCAAAGCTGGAACCAAGATAGGCCGGCGCCTTGCCCTTTGTCACAAGAATGAAAAGCAAGGTTCCGATTCCGTTCATGAAAAGTACAATGGCCGGACTGATTCCAAAGAGAAAGGGCACCAGCACAGACGCGCCGAACATGGCAAACATATGCTGAATGCTGAGTGGCGCTAAAAGCTGAAGGGGTACCTTTTCTTCTACCTGTATGATACGTTTTGTTCCCATAAGCTCCTCCTGCAGACGATCAGTGTCTTCTCAGCCGGAATTTCTGTACAGACACCCTCATTTCCTCTGCCTGCAGATTCAGATCTCTTGCCGACCTTGCCGACTTTTCTGCTGTGGCCGCATTGGTCTGCACTACATTGGAAATCTGGTCCATGCCTTCTGTAAGCTGCGCCAGAGACTCTGCCTGCTCAATGGCAGAATCCGCAATACGTCCCACCAGGTCTGTGGACCGCTTAGCCCCCATCACTCCCGTGGAAAGAGACTGTGTGGTATCGTTGGACAATGCTGTCCCATGCTCCACCAGCTTCATGGAAGCTTCGATCAGCTTTGTAATATCCTTTGCCGCTATGGAGCTCTTGGTGGCAAGGCTCTGGACCTCATCTGCCACCACGGCAAAGCCCTTGCCGGCAGCTCCTGCCCTGGCTGCCTCCACCGCTGCATTCAATGCCAAAATATTGGTCTGGAAGGAGATATCTTCAATGGTTTTGATAATGCCGCTGATCTGCCGGGAGGATTTGGAGATGTCCTCCATGGCGCTGGTAAGCTGCTCCATTTTCTGATTGCAGGCAGTAAGCTGTTCTGCGGCATCGATGGAACTCTGCTTCGCATCCTTGGCATCCTCAGAGGTCTGACGCACCTGCTCGGAAAGCCCCTGAATGCTTGCCGAAAGCTCCTCTACTGCCGACGCCTGCTGTACGGCCCCGTTAGACAATACCTCGGCATCAGATGCCATCTGCTCCGACTCCAGAGACACATTCCCGGATGCTTGGTTGATCTGGGACAATGCACGGTTTAAGGAATCCAGGATCTGTCCCATGGCCTTCTGAATGGGACGGAATTCGCCCCGGTAATCATTGCCGATGGTCAAATCCATCTTCCCTTCTGCCATCTGGGCCAGCTTGGTATCAATATCCTGAATATACTTTTTCAGCTCCTGCTTGGTCTCATAAATGGACTGCACCAGCATGCCAATCTCTGAGGTATCCGGCTGCAGAGGAAAATCGGCAGAAAGATTGCCCTGGGAAATCTCCCCCATCTGATCGCGAATCACGAAAATCGGCTTTAAAAGCTTCTTTTTTGTCACGGACATCACAATAATCTGCATTAAAGCCACAACGACCATGGATAAAAAGATCAGTGCCCGCACAATTTCTGACTGCAGCTTCAGGCTCTTGACCTTCTGGGAGGTTCTTTTGTCCAGGGCAGACAGAAACTGGTCCTTTAAAGCATTGATCTTTGTGATGGAATTTTGGTAGTCAGCCCCATACACATAATCAATCGCTTCCTGCAGGTTCCCCTGCTTTACGCTCTCCATGGCATTCTCCTCTAAGGGAACCAGCTGGTTGGAAAGGGCGGACATCTCATCGATCATGGCCTGTTCGCTGGAGGTAATTCCGATCTCCTGCATGGCAGCGACTCCGATCTCCCGGTTCTTCAAGTTGTTGACCTCATCAAAGTAATTGTTGTAATGGGTCAGGTTGCCGGTGGCAGAATAGGCTCTCACATCTGCCGTCAGAGAGGAGGAACCGTTCATAAACCGGTTGGCATTATAGGTCAGATCGAACCGCTCCTCATTTGCCTGGCTGAGCTGACTGCTCACACTGCTGTAAAAACATAAAAACACCACCATCAACAGTAAGGTCAGCATGGAAATTCCGTTTAAGATCAAGGTCAGCTTTGATAGATTCATTGCTTTTTTCATCTTGGATACTCCTTTCAGTATGTGGCGGCGCTGCAATGATTACCAGCATACTCTTCATATTATTTTTTATTGTACAAAAAAAATCAAAAAATAGCAATACAAATTGTCAAAAACTCAAGTTCCGCTTGTTCCTCCATTTACTCCCTGCTCTCTAAATCTTTCTCAATCGCTTCCAGATAATGTACCAGAATGTCCCGATGAGCCCGTACCTGAAAGGCTTTGTCTACCTCCTCATAAGTAAAACTTTTTCTGCCCCCCGCCCTCATCCGCATCCAGAACCGGTGCAGATCCGCAAAAGGCAGATAATAGATCTCATCCTCTCCGGTAAAATGCAGCAAAATAAAAGCGATCCCTCCCTGCTCCTCAAACTCCTTCATAAAATGAATCTGATGCTCATGGACATTCTGCAGGGGAAAGGTTCTTGCCGCACATTCCTTGGCGTCAAAGCACACCGGGATTCCCTGAACCGCTCCAATATAATCCACGGTGCTCTTCTGGTCAAAATATGCCAGGGTAATGTGCCGGCTCTCCTTGTCAATGGTAATCGGCGTAATCGGCGTGGGGACCTTTTGGATCAGCGCCAGCTTTTTTTCCCGGTAAACGGCATTGCTGTGATTGATCATGTCCTCCAAGGTGGATCCTCTTAACCCTCTGCTTTTCCATGTTCCCATAGCTTTACAACCAGCTTTCCTTCCTCTGTATCCAGGATACAGCTTCCGCCCTTTTTTAATTTTCCAAACAGCAGCAGCTCTGCCAGGAGAGGCTTGATCTCCCCGGCAATAACCCGGTCAATCTCCCTGGCTCCGTATTCTCTGGTGATTCCCGCCTGCTTTACCTGGGCTGCTGCCTCCTTTGTCACCTCCAGCTTTACCTTCCGTCCTTTCAGCCTTTCTGAAAGCTGCTGCAGCTTTTTGGCCGTGATCTGTCCTGCCATCTCCTCATCCATTCCCCGAAACAGCACGATCTTGCTCAAACGGTTGCGGAACTCAGGCTGAAAGGTCTTCTTCACCGCTGCATCCAGGGCATCCATATTCATGGTTTCCCCGCCAAAGCCAATGCGTCCCTTTCCGATCTGTGCTGCCCCTGCGTTGGAGGTCATGATCAAAATAATATTTCGAAAATCAGCCTTTCTTCCTTGATTGTCCGTCAGGGTAGCATAATCCATCACCTGCAGAAGCACATTAAAAATATCCGGATGTGCCTTCTCTATCTCATCCAGCAAAAGCACTCCATGAGGGTGGCGGCGTATCTGTTCTGTCAGAATCCCCCCCTCATCATATCCCACATAGCCGGCAGGAGACCCGATCAGCTTTGCCACCGTATGCTTTTCCGCGTACTCGCTCATGTCAAAGCGGATAAAGGAAACTCCCAGCTCCTGGGCCAGGACCTTGGAAAGCTCTGTCTTGCCTACCCCGGTAGGGCCTACAAACAGGAAGGATGCCACCGGCTTATTCTCCTCATTCAGCCCTGCCCTGGAGAATTTCACGGCATTCGTCACTTGCGCCACGGCTTCATCCTGCCCGAAAATCTGAGACTTGAGATGAGTTTCCAGGGAAGCAAGCTTTTCCGTTTCTTCCTTTTCCACGGTTTGTACCGGAATATTGCAGGTCTTTGCCAGCACCTGCTCGATCAGCCCCTTGCCCACGGTCTGCCGCTTTTGATCCAGGGGATGAAGGCTGCGGTAAGCTCCTGCCTCGTCCATCAAATCAATGGCCTTGTCCGGAAGAAAACGCTCATTGATAAAACGGCTGCTGAGCTCTACTGCATGCTCCAGCGCCCCGGCTCCGTATTTGACGCCGTGATATTTTTCATAGCCGGATTGAAGGCCCTTTAAAATCCTTACGGTTTCTGCCTTGGTAGGCTCCTTAATATCCACATTCTGAAATCTTCTTACCAGGCTCTTATTTTTAGAAAAATATTTCTTGTATTCCTCATAGGTGGTGGCTCCGATAAACCGGATAAACCCAGACCCCATGTAGGGCTTTAACAGATTTGCCGCGTCTAAGCTTCCTCCTCCGGTTGATCCTGCCCCCACAAGATTGTGGATCTCGTCCAAATAAAGGATCGGGTCCTCCTCCTCCATAAGCCCTTCTATAATTTCTTTAAACCGTTTTTCAAAATCGCCCCGGTACTGGGTTCCTGCCAGCAGCCCGCCCACATCCAGGGAATAGAGATGGGCTCTGATAAGAGGCTCCGGCACATCCTTTTTCGCCAAACGCCGTGCCAGGCCGTAAGCAATGGCGGTCTTTCCCACCCCTGGTTCTCCAATGTGAAGCACATTATTCTTGTCCTTCCGGCATAAGATCTGAATGGTCCGCTCCAGCTCCTCCTCTCTGCCGATCAGCGGATTCTTGATACTGCTGGTCTCATTCATATCCTCCACAAAAAACATCCACCTGGGCTTGCCGAAAAGCATACCGTGCTTGTTTAGAAAATCATCCTCCTCATCGTCTCCAAATTCGTCGTCAAGCCAGTCTGCAATGTCTTCCGGATCTTCCCCGTCCTGTTTTGCAGCGCTTTCCTTGTCTGAATCCTTTGTCCCGTTGCTGTCTGGCTCCTGTTTTTCTGATCCCGGTTTTCCCGGCTCCTGCTTTCCCGGCCCCTGCCTTATGCCTGGATTCTTTCCCGGTCCGGCGCTGTTCTCCTGCGCTTTGCCCCGTTCCTCTGCCAGGCTTTTACGGGACAGCTCCCCCAGCAGCTCTACCATGTCAACCTCCTGTACATTGAGGAAATATACCCCATAAGAATCCCTCAGACTCAGGATGGCTGATAAGAGATGGCTCACTCCCACTGCCGCCCGATTGCTGGACATTGCCTGTCCTGTGGCCAGATAAAGAACCCGCTCTGTATCTGTCGTCAGGTGAAGCTCATCATCCCTTGCACTTTCGGCATGCTCATCCAAAAAGCTAAGAAGATCTGCCCGAAGCCTTTTGATCTCTCCCCCGCCTATTACAAATTCTCTGGAAAATTTCTCATCATACGTCATGCCGTAAACCAAATGCTCCGGCATAAAATAGCGGTGCCGTTTCTCCTTGACCAGCCTCACCGCACGCTCCATCACCATCTGCATATTTCTAGTAAATTCCATCTTGTTATCCTGTCCTTTGTCTATCTCTGTCCGTCATTTTCGTATACCTGCGCAAGCTTTAAGGGGCGCAGACTGCCTCCGCCTTGAGAGGGTATCCCTCCTGACGCGCCATCTGCATCACTTCCTCTGCCTTGGTGTTGGCAATATCCCTGGGGTATTCTCCAGCCACTGCAGAGCTGCCTGTGTGAATGCTCATCATAATTGCCGTCGCCTCCTGCTCCTCCTTGTCAAAAACCTGCATTAATACCTTTACCACAAAGTCCATGGGGGTAAAATCATCATTATAAATCACAACCTGATAATGTTTAGGAATTTTTATACGATTCTTTGTATCCCCTTTGATCCATTCCTTTATTGCCATCTCACAATCCATCCTTTCCGCTATCCTATAGCTGCTATGAAATAGACAGGCTCTTTCCGTCTGCCATGCGCCAGACATTTCCATACAAGTTCTCCTGTCCGTTCAGAATCAAAATATAGCTTCCATCCTTTCATCTTCCTTTCTTTTTCTATGAGCCTGCTCTCTCCATCTGGAAAAATACACCTTCATAGTAGACCCACAGACTGTCCTGTCCTCCTGTAAAGAAATACTTTCCAAAGCACTCATTCAAATCTGAAATGATTCCCTCTGCCATCCTTGTATTCTCCCCCTGCCAATCCGACAAATCCACACCATATCCATCCAGGATCTCATCCAATGTAAGGAATGTAAACTCATATCCAAAGTTCTCTGTTTCCATCAAAGACCCGTTCTGCAAAAAACGATCCTCATAGTAGGCAACCTGTTCCTTGAGAAGCACTTGGATCTCCTGGTCGGACAGGGCGCTGACATTACAGGACTGATAATCCTTTACCTTCCAGACGCCGTAAAAGGAAGATGGCTGAAGCTCTGCCTGATCTGCTTTCTCTAAAGCAGATTCGGCTTGCGGTTTGTCTTCTTGGCCGGTCTCTGACTGACTGGTCTTTGTCTGACGGATCTCTTCCTGGCTGGTCTCTCCCTGGCTGGTCTCTCCCTGGCTGATCTCTCCCTGGCTGGTCTCTCCCTGACCGGCCTCTGTCGGTTCCAAAGGGATCTCCGTTCTCTCCGTCTCATGCTCCTCTGCGGCTGCATCTTCATTCAGGACAATGGCATTTGTCTGCAAATTCTCACGTTCCTCTGTTTTGTCCTGCTCTTTACAGCCGCTCAGATTCAAAAGCAGACTTCCGCACAGCATTACAAAAAAATATCGTTTCATGTTCACGTTCCTCCTAAATTTAAACCCATATCAAGTATGCCACAACCCCATAATCATTTCAATATATTCTTGTAATACTCTGCCTTCATTTATAAAAAAGAATACTAAAAAAACCAAATTTCGCTCTTGACTCTATAATAATTATAGAGTTTATGATACCATAGAGACGAACCAACGGGAGGAATTTTTATGGAAAAGAATCTGACAAGCGGCAGTGTATTAAAAACAGTCCTTCAATTTTCGCTGCCTTTTTTGTTATCCTACTTTTTGCAGACCCTGTATGGCATGGCTGATTTGTTCATTATCGGACAATTTAACGGCGTTGACAGTACCACGGCTGTTTCCATCGGAAGCCAGGTCATGCATATGCTGACTGTCATGATCGTCGGACTTGCCATGGGTGCAACCGTGCTGATCGGCCGTGCCGTCGGCTCACAACAACAAGAACAGGCTGCCCGTGTCATCGGCAACACGGTTACCCTGTTTATGACACTGTCCCTTTTGCTGATGGCAGGTCTTCTCTTTGCCGTAAAGCCCATTACAGCCATCATGTCCACTCCTGCCGAAGCGGTCTTTGGCACGGTTTCCTATCTGACGGTCTGCTTTCTGGGCATTCCGTTTATTACTGCCTATAATATTATCAGCTCTGTTTTTCGCGGAATGGGAGATTCCAAGAGTCCGATGTATTTTATTGCCGTGGCCTGCGCCGCCAATATTCTCCTGGATTATCTCTTTATCGGAGTGCTGGGACTCCATGCGGCCGGCGCGGCACTTGGCACAACCTTGTCCCAGACCATCAGCGTGATCACGGCCATGGCTGTCATATGTAAGCGGAAAACAGGGATAAAGCTTACAAGAAGGGATTTCCTTCCCCATAGAGAAACCATGGAGGGATTGTTAAAAATCGGTATTCCCGTTTCTTTGCAGGAAGGGTTTATCCAGATTTCTTTTATTGTGATCACGGTCATTGCCAATAAACGGGGACTGAACGACGCAGCGGCAGTAGGGATTGTGGAAAAGCTGATCGGAATCATGTTTCTGATTCCCTCTACCATGCTTTCCACGGTATCTGCCCTCTCATCTCAAAATATCGGCGCAGGAAAACATGACCGGGCCCGTCTGACCCTGCGCTACGCTGTCCTGATCACAGCCATGTGGGGAATCGCCGCCTCCCTTGTGATGCAGTTTGCCGCAGAATCCTTTGTCAGCCTGTTCGTAGACCAGACCCAGACAGGCAGCATGCAGGTCATCACACTGGGCGGACAGTATATGCGCGGATATGTATGGGATTGTGTTTTTGCAGGGATTCATTTCAGCTTCAGCGGATATTTCTGCGCTTATGGCCTGTCCATGATTCCCTTCCTTCACAATTCCCTTTCCATTATCTGCGCCCGCATTCCGCTGGCTTATCTTTTGTCAAAGCATTTTACAGATACGCTTTTTCCCATGGGGCTGTCCTCCCCGGCAGGCTCTCTGCTGTCTGTACTGATCTGTATCGGGGTGTTTATCTGGATGAGAAAGCAGCAGGCAAAGGAGGATGAAAAGAACAAGATTTCCCCCATACATGCCGGCGCCTGACCAAGAAGAGTATGCACAAAAATGATAAGAATTTATTTACTTTTTTTTCCGTTTTTTAGTGAAAAGAGCCTTTGAAAAACCTTTTTATTTTCTCTATAATATACCGTGACATTAAAAAATAAATACAGTCATTCAACGACACATGTGGTGCTTGGCACGTAAATCTGATTACGGTACAGAAAGTTATTGCATGTAGGGAAGTTGGATTTATGCGGCACATGCAAGACATGTGCCGTTTTTGTCTGTAAAACAGGAGGTTATGAATGAAACAAAACAATTACTTAGGCACAGAGAAGGTAGGCGTATTGCTGAGGCAGTTTGCAGTACCCTGTATTTTTTCACTGATTATTTCCTGTCTCTACAATATTGTTGACCAAATCTTTGTGGGAAACGGCGTCGGATATTTAGGAAACGCCGCAACAGGGGTTATCTTTCCGATTACGGTAATTGGGTGGGGCGTATCGCTGCTTTTCGGCGACGGTGCAGCAGCCGCTTTAAGCGTTTCTTTTGGAAAAAATGAGACACAGGACATTCATTCCAGTGTAGGAAACAGCATGCTCTGCTCTTTCCTCTGCGGTGTCGTCATTGTAGCCGTCAGCTTTTCACTAGGGGATGGCCTGTTACGTTTAATCGGTGCAACAGACGCAAACCTGTCATTGGCACATGACTATGGTTTTATTATCTACTTTATGATGCCTCTCGCCTTAGTCCAAAACACCCTTGCCTCTATCATACGGGCAGACGGAAGTCCCCGCTATGCCATGTGTGCCATGTTAGTCGGCGCTGTTATCAATATCATAGGAGATCCGGTGGCGATTTTTGTTCTGAACATGGGAATCAAGGGAGCGGCATACGCAACCATATTGGGCCAGTTTGTCAGCTTTCTTATTTGCGTCCTGTATTTGACCAAAAGCAAAACCTTTAAAATATGCCTTAACAGCTTTCGTCCCAATGCAGATATTTTGAAGCGAATCGTAACCCTGGGTACTTCCAGTTTTCTAACCCAGCTGTCGATTGTAGTGATTACCATCATCAACAATATCCTGCTGGTAAAGTACGGCGCTGCTTCTGTCTACGGGGCAGATATTCCTTTGGCAGCCTTTGTCGTCATTATGAAATTATTCCAGATCGTCCTCAATATTGCAATCGGTATTGCTGCCGGGGCCCAGCCGATTGTTGGCTATAACTATGGAGCAGGAAATCACAGCAGGGTACAGCAGCTTTTAAAGCTCATTGTCAAATGGACCGTCATCGTATGTGTCGTATGTACTGTGGTGTTTGAGGTATTTCCGCTTTTCTTTATTCAAATGTTTGGGGCGGACGGGGAATTATATACTCAATTTGCGGTTCTTTGCCTGCGGATTTATCTTTCCTTGATCATTTTCACATGTGTACAAAAGGTCTGCGCTATTTTCCTGCAGTCCATAGGTCATGCAAAAACCGCTGTTCCTTTATCGGTTTTAAGAGATGTGCTGTTGATTGTCTTTTCCTTGATTGTACCCATTTTCGGAGGTGTTACGGGTATCTTTTGGGCGGCTCCCTTTGCTGATATCATCGCGATTGCCATTACTGGTATTGTCATGGTACGGCTGTGGAGCTCATTAGAACAGGAAAAGCAAAAAAACCGGCCCGAGACAGATCTTCAGACAATACAGGCATCTTCTCCTGGCGTAATTATTACCATTGCCCGAGAGCACGGAACAGCAGGAAAGTATATCGGACAGCTGGTTGCCGAAAAATTGGATATTCCCTGCTACTACAAAGAAATGACTGCGATTGCAGCAAAGGAAAGCGGTCTTGCAAGTGAATTTATTTCTAACATTAATTCGGATGAAAATGCAGTCATGCGTGAATTGTATTTAAGCACCAATGTAATCCAGCAGGCCGTCATAGCACAAGACAAGGTTATCAAAATGATTGCCGATACAGGCTCCTGTGTGATTGTAGGACGTTCGGCAGATTATGTTTTACGGCACAAAGAGAATTTGGTGCGGATTTTTATCTATGCGCCAAAAGAATACAGGATTAATAAAGTGATGGAAATGTATGGAGACCGGTATGATGAGGGCAAAAAGAATATTGAACGCTCTGATATGGCGAGAGCCGCCTATTATAGAAATATTTCCGGAAAAAAGTGGGGCGACCCCCATCAATATGAGCTTTGCATTGACAGCTCTATTGGGATTGAAAAATGTGTTGATGTGATCGCGGAATTTGTTTCCGAACATCACAGAGGGATTTCATAGAAACTGAAACTATTCTTTAGACAGAGGGCGATTCACTCGTTCCTCTGTTCTTTTCCATAATACGTCGCAAAAATCTCCTTTTCTATCACACCCCACTAATGCCTCAAAAAAGGTGGTTCCATTTATGAGACACCCGTTTACATTTTTTAAATTTTCGAAAAATAAAATACAAACTCAGCCTCTTTGCGGTATAATCTAAGTATCCAAACAATGTGACTGGCTAATTGGCATGATGCCAGTTATAACCAATCTCTGGAAAGACAAAGTGGTGTATGCTTTGACTAGTACATCGTTGCACTAATCTCGAAGTAAATAGTGCTTGATATTCGTGCCAGCTGTGCGTCTGCGAAGCGACGGCGTAGTGGTGCCTACGTCTAGCTTCGCAGGCGTGCAGATGGTGCGGATAGCGAGTACTATTTACTCGGGAATTAGTGCAACGATGTACTAGTATAACCCAATTTAAATACCCTTCTGTTTCGATGAGGATGCCAACCTGTTAAGCATTTTACCTGTTCTTATTGCCAAGGCGCAGTCAAGGCTGCATTTGCGAAAGGAGAAAGATTATGACAAAAACGTACAAGCAAGAATTGTTCCAAATCGGTGACGTAGCCAAGCTGTTTCATATAAGTGTAGGCTCCCTGCGTCATTATGAAAAGATCGGTTTGGTAAAACCGGAATTGATTGATGAAAATACCGGTTACCGGTATTACAGCACACGGCAGTTTGAATGCCTAAACACCATCCGCTATCTCCGCGTCCTGGATATGCCTTTGCCCCAGATCGCAGACTTTTTGAAAAACAGAAACATAGAAAAAATACAGGAAATGCTCTGTCAGCAAAAAGAAACCGTGATTGAGAAGCAGAAAGAGCTGAAAAATATTGAGAAGAAAATTCAAAACCGTCTGGAGCAGCTTCAAGATGCCCTCTCATCGGAAAAAGAGAGCATTCGAGTAAAAAAAATCTCTCCCCGCCGGATTGCATGGCTGCGGCATGATTTCTCCATTGATTCCTATGAAAACCCAGACTTTGAAACCTCCATACTCCAGTTAGCCCAGGGACAGAAGGATTCGATTGTATTTCTCGGAAAGGTCGGCGTCGGCATTTCAAAGGAACAGCTTCTTGCAAGACAATACAGCCGGTATAACATGGTATTCTTGATTTTAGACAGCGAGGATCAATATGCCGGGCCGGTGGAAGATCTGGGAGAAGAAGATTGTGTGACCATATGCTTCTGCGGCAGTCATAAGGATGCTCCAGCTTACTATGAAAAGCTGGCAGGCTATATAAGAGAGCACAAGCTGCAGATTGCCGGATTCTCGAAGGAAATTACGATGATTGATTTTGGTCTGACAAATGATCCCAATCAGTTTGTCACGGAAATCCAGATTCCGGTTTGTATGTCACATGGATAGGGAACTGGAGAGCCCGGCCAAAGCAATCGCCAGGAGACGCTGTAGTTGTACAGCATCTCCTGGCATTTTGTCTGTTTATTTTTCGCCTGCCTCATAATCAGGTGCAATAAAGTAAACCAAATATCCTTTTTCAACGTCACCATCGGATCCCTCGGCAATATAATCGTGTTTTCTGACAACACCGTTGAAATTACCTTCTATTACCGTAATTATAATTTTGCTTCCGCTTGTTTTTACGTCATATATGATAGCCGTATGACTAAGATTCTTTGCTGATGTTAAGGTTCCATGCCAGGCAAATAAGGCAATATCACCGGCGCGGGGCGTGTAGCTGCCGCCGCCATATATGGTCTGAGACCAGCTATAATATGGTGCGCCAAAGTTTGTCACATTTGCCGATTTGCTGTTATTCAAAATACTTGCAGGAATCCTTGCTGCTCTCGCACACCAGGAGGCAAACTCAGAACACCACGGAGTACCATTGCTGCCTAAATAACGGCCATATTCTGTGTAGTTCTTTTTGCCGTGATAAGATCCGTCCAGATCATTTTCCTGATCCCCTTCACCATAACCGATCTGCGAGGCAGCCACGGCAATCATATCTTGTCTGTAGTTCCCGGTCAAAACCACTTCCTGCAGTGCTTGGTAATATGGACTGGATGCATATTCCGCCGAAAAGTCAACCTTTGGCAGTGCTTCGTCCAAAATCTGTTCTGCATTCTTCCATACACTTTGCACTAGGACGCTGCCAGAGTTTTCCGCAATCCGATGATATGCCCAATCGCCAGAGTACACATCATCCAGGGAAGCGCTGCCGGCATATGCCTTCAAGGGGGTTCCCAGACACAGTACCACAGCAAACAAAAAGGGAAAAAAACCTGCTGTTTCAGGGAAAACTATTGCCGTGCGCTTTCCGTTCCTTTTATCATCCATCGGTAATCCTCCAGGGTCTGCGTCAGATTCATGGAAGCGCAGTCCCGCTTTGTCAGCGCCTCCAGATAGGCTGTCTCCCCTTCCAGATATTCGGTCTGGCTTACCATTCCTGCCTGACGTTTTTTCTGCAGGGAATCATAGGAGATTCTTGCACTCTCATACGAATCCCGGGCTGCCTGGTATTCCAGCCTTCCTGCCTGCAGCTTCTGATAGGCTTCCAGAAAATCCGCCTCGGCATTTCCTACTGCCTCTGTCTCCCGGTCAGCCTTTCGGCTGATCTCCGCCGTGGTCCCTGCCTGGGAATGGCGCACGTTTTGGACAGAGCTGTTGTTATTGACTGCCTTCTCTTTGTCCGCTTCAAAGTCCACCTGATCGATCTCTGCCAGATCCGGCTCCGGAATGGTTCCAATAACCACATTTTCCCGATCCTCAAGCCCCAGCATGGAAAGAAGCCGGAAACGAAGCTGCGTCTCCTGCTGACGGTAAGAGACAAGAAGATTCTGTTCTGTATCAAGCTGGTCTGCCGCCTTCATCACCTCTGCGGCCGTGGCAGCGCCCACGGATTGTTTCTTTACCATAGCCCCATAAGCAGCTTCCTTTGCCTGGACGCTTTTTTCTTTTGCCTTCACATTCAAAGCCATCTGGTTGTAGGAATTCATCAGTGACTGAGCAGCCATTGTGTAAGAATCGGTATTTTCCTCCAGTGACAATGTCTGGGTCTTCCGGTTTATGGCCTCGATCCTTTTTGACAGCATATTTGCCTGCCCTCCCAAAATCCCTGCATTGACAGAATAAGTGGCCCCGTCCTCCGTATCCTCATACTTCTCTGCCAGAAACTTCATATAAGCCTGTTCTTCCCTCATCTGCTCCATCAATTCCTGGTAATTCTTTTTTGTAGTTTCATAGCTGTCATTTGCCTTCTGCAAATCCAGATTTCCATCCAGCAAAAGCTGCCTCAAGTTCTCGTATTCCACCATAAGAACCGTCTCGGCTTCTTTGCTGTCCTCTGTGCTGTTTTCTTCTATGTCTGCTGCTTCCTCGTCTCTTTCTTCCGCCGCAGACTCCCTTCCCTCAGCGCTTTCCTCTCCCCATGCCGAAAATGCTGTCATCTCCACTGCCAAAACAGCAGACAGCATCACTGCCAGAGTACATCTTCTCATGAAAAATCCCAATCGTTTCTCCCATCCATTTTTATGCATTCCAGCCTCCAATTCTTAGGAACGGTTCATAAATAACTTGTGAATAGTATAACCTATGAAGCCGAAGCCAGCCCCTCCACTGCCCACCAATATTCCGCAAAAGCAGTCAAAAGGGCCAGCTTTCTGGTACGGACCTCCACCTCCGCCGTCAGATAAGCATCCTCCTGGTCATAATACGCATTGGGTGTAATCGTCCCTGCCGCCAGCTTCCTTGCCGCCGAGTCCATGGAAATCCTCTCCAACTCAAACGCCTGCTGCGCCTGCTCATAATTGGATCTTGCCAGAATCAGCCCTGTATAACCATTCTTCACACTGGCGCTGATTGCTTCCCTCTGATTCTTTTTGGTCTGTTCCAGGGTACTTTTCACCTTATCTGTACGGGCATTGGCAAGGCGCTTCTCGGTCAGACGCAGGCTGTAATTGTTCTCCAGCGCCGTTTGAATATCTGCCTCCACATCAATGGCCCCGATCTGCTCCAAATCCGGCTCAGGAAGCGCTCCTATCTCTACATTCGCCCCATAGCTCCATCCCAACATCAGGCACAGGCTTTCCTTCGTCTTTTCCAGATTGCTCTCTGCTGACAAAATGGAAGCCTCTGCAGAGCTTACTGCCTCCCTGGCGCTCAGCACCTTGGTCTGGGTGGACATTCCTGCACTGAGACGGTTCTGTTCCGACTGATAAGTACGCTCTGCCTGAGCCTTTCTCTGTCTTAGGCTGTCCAGGCTGTAATACTGGCTCCAATACTGAATCATCAGCTCCTGTGCCTGCTTTACCAGATTATTCTCCGTCTGGTCATACCCCATCTTGATGGACTCGCTGTCCTCTGTGCTCTCATCTCCCCGCTCCATCATCTGCTCTGCCTGAAGGCGGCTGTTAAGCACTGCTGCCATTCTGGAGCCATAATCCGCATCATCAGAATCCGGATACTGAATATTGCCATAAATATTGTCTGCCGTATCATAATAATCCTGAGCCACATCGTCCCGGTCCTTATCCTTCTCATCCCGGTAAGCAATGGCATTCTGCAGAACCGTATTATTGTACTCATGAACCAGCCTGGGAATCTCCTCATATTCCAGCTTATCATCCCGCAGGGCTGCCCATTCCTCTGCCGAATAGGCAAATTCCGGGCTCTGCTGGGCCATTGCCGGAAACGGAAGCAGGCTAAGCCCTGCTGCGGCTGCAAGACATCTGACCACTATCTTCTTCTGCTTTATCTTAATCCTGTGTCTCATCCCGTCTCCATCCTTTCCTGTCTTCATAAATACAGGAAATGCGGTTTTTGTTCCCTATTTCCTGCAACCGTGTGAATCATACTAATACACTTATGATAATACACATTTCCGTTTCCTGCAAGTCCCTATTTCCCAAAAAATCTTTCGATATTCTGAAGACAGATCTTTAAATATCCAGCACGGTCCTCTGTTTTCTCCCGTTCATCAGGGCATAATAAACCGGCAGAATAAACAATGCCACAAAAACACCTGCTGTCAGCCCGCCGATATTTACAACCGCAAGACCCTGTGTGGTAGAACCGCTGCTCCCAATTGCCAGCGCCATGGGAATCATGGAAAGGATCGTGGTCAGGCTGGTCATGAGAATGGGCCTTAGCCGGGTAGCCCCTGCCTCAATCAGCGCTTCTCTAAGCGGCATGGACATTCGGTATTGATTCACGGTATCTACATATAAAATACCATTGTTTACCACCGTTCCCACCAAGATCAAAAATCCCAGAATGGAAGTCATACTGATGGTCACGCCTGTTGCCTTCAAAAGTCCAAAAGAGCCAACCAGGCTAAAGGGTATGGTCGTCATAACCATAAAGGAAAATTTGGGAGACTCAAACTGAGCGGACATGACCACAAACACAAGAAACACTGCCGTGGCAATCGCCCCGTACAAGCCGGAAAATTCTTCCTGCATCATCCGGTTTCTGGAATTGACTCCCCGTGTAATGGTTCCGGTCAGATTGGGGCTGATCACCTGGCTGTCTAAAGCAGACTGAACATTTCCGCTGACATAATCAGCCGTAATCGTCACTTGGTATGCTTTATCTGACTTGCGGATGGAAGCCGGGCTGTCCCGGAAATAGATTTCTGCCACATCCGTAAGAGCCACTGAGCCTCCGGAGGGCTTTTTCAAAATCATCTGCTCCACCTGAGGAACCGTCCGGTATTCATCCTCTGGATATTCTGCCTTGACGCTGAGCTCCTGTCCGTCGATCTCTAAGGCAGCGATCTCCTGTCCGTCCAGATATTGTTTGACCATGGAACCAATCTGGGATACCGACAGCCCCTCAGCAGCAGCTGTAATGGGATCTACATGGATCGCCACAACCGGCGCCGTATTCTCGATGCTGGAATGAACATTCATCACATCGTCCCGCTCTGTCAGCTCCTTCACAATCCGATTGCTGACCTCTAAAAGCTCATCATACTGGGATCCCTGCAGAATCGCCTCATATCCCCGTCCTCTCCCCATAAAGCTCATGGACATGGATGCTGACACCTCAATGGTACAGTTGTCAATATCTACCATCTCATTTTCCCACTGTGCCACAATCTCATCCGTACTCATTTTCCGGTCATCCTTCAGATACGCTGTGATCGTTCCGCTGTTATTGTTGAAACGGAGCATGTAAGATTCCACATCCTCATGTCCGGCTACAATCTTTTCTGCCTGTTCCAGCATATCATTTGCCAGATCACTTAAAAGCCCCGGCCGGATCTCAATGCTGACCGAGATGGTTCCCGTGTCATCTGCCGTCATAAGCTCCGTCTCCATGCCATTTGCCAAAACCACAGTGGCAACCAGGATGACTACAGAAAGTCCCATAATAATAAGCTTATGCTGTAAAAACAAGGGCATAACCTTCCGGTATAAATTCTGCAGTCTCAATACGGGACGGGACATGGGCGCCTGCTGACGCTCCCTGGGCTTGTAAAGCATGTAGGTCAAAGGCACCACCGACATTGCCGAGATCAGGGATGCACACATACAATAAACAATGGTATATCCCATGGAGCCAAACATCTGCCCGGTCATACCATTTAAAAATACCAGCGGAATAAACACCACACAGGTAGTAATCGTAGAGCCGATAATGGACTGGACCACAATGTTCGTACCTTCCAAAGCAGCCTTCGCATAACCCAATGCCCCTTTGTCCGCAGCCGTGTCCATGGCTCTGAAACAGCTTTCCAGAACCACAATGGAATTATCCACCATCATGCCCACGCCAAGCACCAGTCCGCTCATGGTAATTACGTTTAATGAAAAGCCCATCTGTGTCAGCACGATCAGGGACATGAGGATAGAGGTAGGAATGGAACTTCCCACGATCAGAGACGCCTTAAAATCTCCGAAAAAAACGAAGATGATTACCATGGAAATCAGCACTGCCAAATCATGGTCACTGCCACATCCTTCAGAGATTCTAAAATCGAGTCAGCCTCATCCCTGGCCACCCGGATCTCCAGATCCTCATCGCTTCCCTCCAGAATCTCAATGGCCTCCTTTACCTCCTCGGACAAAGCCATGGCCGTGCTGCTCTGCTGCTTGGTAATGGAGAGGGAAATGGTCTCCTGGCCATTATACCGAGACACACCGCCGCGCTGTTCCTCTGTATAATACACATGGGCTATGTCTTCTAAATACACCATTTTTCCGCTGGAGGTGATGATCGGCACCTGCAGCAGCTCATCCAGGGTGCTGCTCTCCGCCATCGTAGAAACCGAGAGCTCCAGATTGCCGGCCACCGCGTCGCCGGACGGATAGGACAGGCTGGCTCCATTCATCGCTGATGTAATATCATTTATGGTCACTTGATATTGATCCATCATATCAGACAAAAGCTCTGCCCGTATGTATTCCGAAGAACCGCCCATGGTCTCCACCTCAGCCACCGTAGACAGTCTCTCAAATTCCGGCAGCACCACCTGATCTACATAATCATAAAGATTTTCCTGAGATTTGTGGGAAACGGACAGCATAATGTTGGCATTGGCATTATTGTTCATCCGCATCACGGACGGCTCCACATCATCCGGAAGCCCGCGGATCCGATCCAGGCCCTGCTTCAGATTTTCATAAGCTTCATCCATATCCGTATCATAATCATATTCCAGCATGACCATGGTCCTTCCCTCACTGGTGTTGGAGGTCATGCTTTTTACCCCTTCCAGGGTACTGACCTGATCCTCAATAGGCTGAGTCACCAGCTCATCCATATCTTCCGGGCTGGTTCCGGAATAGCTTGCCGACACGATCATCATAGGCTGGTCTGTATCCGGCATCTGCTCCAAATCTGCACTGAATACAGAGGAAATACCGAAAACAATCAGACAAAGGAGTGCCATAAATACAGTAACCGGGCGTTTTAATACAAATCTTGTGATTCCCATTTTTCTGCCTCCTTTGCTTAAGCTGCCTGTTCTATTCTGTGTTTATTTTGGAACAAGGCAAATTCCGGCCCTTTCCTGTCTGCATTCACATCTTCCTCTGCCAGTCTCTGATCTTTTGCTTCTTGAGCCTTCTCTGTCAGTTCCTGGTCTTTTATTCCCTGGGCTTTCTCTGCCAGCCTCTGGTTTTCTGTCCCCTGAGATTTTTCTGCCATACCCTGGGCTTTTGTTCCCTGATCTTCCTCTGCCGAACCTCGGCCCTTCTCTGCCGAATCCTGACCTTCTGCCCCCTGGCCTCCTGCTGCCGGACCCTGGCCCTCTGCCCCCTGGCCCTTCTCTGCTGAACCACGGTCTTCTGCCCCCTGGCCTCCTGCTGCCGGACCTTGGCCTTCTGCGCCGTCCTCATCCTCTCCCTTCAGCCGGATCTTGGCCCCTTCATACAGATTCGAGCTCCATGTGCTGACTACCAGCTCATCTCCATTCAGTCCGGACAGGATCTGTGCATATTCTGAATCATATAGTCCTATCTCCACTGGTGTCATCCTCGCAATGCCATCCTGATACAGATACACATATCCGTCGCCGCCGCTGTAATAAAGTGCATCTACGGGAACCAGCATGGCATTTTCTGCCCGCTCTGTCACCAGGTTCAGCTTTACCGTACTGCCAATGGCAATCTCCTCTGTATTTTCCACCCGTGCTTTCACCTTAAAAAGGCCGGTGGACTCATCTACCATGCTGCTGATCTCACTGACCTGTCCTTTGTAAATATTGCCGTTTTTGGCAATCTCCACCTCATCCCCTTCCCGAATATTTTTCATCATCCGCTGGGTCACATAAAAAGTGATCCGGCTTTCCCCTTCTCCGGCAATCACACAAAGCTGTCCAGACTGATTGACCCTGTCATACACCTCCACGTCACAGCTCTCGATCCGCCCTCCAATAGGCGCTGTAACGGTGCTGTACTCCACCTGCCGGTCATAGGCCATTTTGGCAGACTCATACTGAAGACGCGCTGATTTCACCGAATTGCTGTACTGTTCATATTCTTGAGCAGACAGATCCCCGCCCGCATACAGCACCTGCATTCGGTTTAAATTGCTTTGAGCCTGAGTCAGATTGACCTGAGCGGACTCCATAGAATTGCGGGCCGAATCTACCTGCTCTGTATCAATCTCACACAGCACCTGCCCTGCTTTCACGATATCCCCTGCTTTCACATGGACTGCCGTCACGTCTCCGGACGAGCGGGCATACACATAAACCACATCCGCGGCTTCCACAGTGCCTGAAAGACCTGTGGTAAGACTTAGATTTCCCGTTTCCGGCACAGCTGCCTTCACAACAGTCACAGATGCCTCCTGGGCCATGCCTCCGGGACCACCCATTCCGCCGCGGCCGCCTCCTCCGCCCTGCCCTTTCCCGTTCATAAAAAAATATCCTCCCGCAGCAGCAGCCAATACCGCGATACATACTCCTGCGGCGATTTTCTTTTTCTTCATGCCTAAGCGCCTCCTTGTCATAACGATTTTTTCCTGTCTCCAGTTTTTCGTTTCTGTATTTTTGCCTGCTTTGGCATTTTACCCTTTCAAGCAGCCATTTTATAATCCTGTAACCATTCAAATGCACTGGAACTTTTCTACTTCAACAGGATATTGGAAATTTGTGAGAAATCTGTGAACGAATTGTGAGAGAATCCGCAGAATTTATGTTACAGCCCACGGGACGGGGAAAATTGGACGAAAACAGACGTCAAGCTGACTTGCAAGACTATTTTCGTCCAATTTTCCACTATCCTTTTTCCGCAAAATCCGCTATAATAGCATCAGCACATATACAGACCACAAAGGAGGAAACACTGATGATAACATACAATACCGGTTCCCGGAAAGGAGCGGCTCTGTGTGTTCTGGCGCTTACCACTGCAGCGATGGTTTCCGGCTGTAAGAAATCACCGGAAAAGATCGATCTCACCAGCACCCACACCACAGTCGCCGAGACCATGGCGCCCACGACAGCCGCCCAATCCCAGCCGGAAACCACGGCAATAGAAACCACTGCAGAAGCTTCCGCTGCCGGAACAGAAGCCAAAAACATTTCCACAGAGACCAGCACCTATTCTTCCGGCAAGGTTTCCATCCATTATCCTAAGGTTCTCAATATGGAAGACACGCAAAAAGCCGCTGCCATTGATGAGCTCTTAAAGAAAAACGCCTTATCCGTGCTGGAAGCATGGGAAATCCAGGATGAGGAGGATTCCCTGAACATTAGCTGTCAGGTATTATCTGCTGACCGCAACCGGCTCACCGTCGTTTACACCGGAACCTTAGCCAAAAAGGATGCCTCCTACCCTACCAATGTCATGTACAGCAACACCATTGATATGGCCAGGGTGTCCGACATTGGGTTTGACCATTTTGCAGATCCCTATACCATGGCAGGCTATGTCCTGTCCGGAGACTGTGTCTTTTATAATGTAAGGGAAGATGTCAAAGCCGAGCTTATGAAAGTAAAAAATGACACCAGCCTGGAAGCTTACACGGACATGTTCACCAAGGCTGACTTTCCCATTGAAGGCGCTTTTCCTGAATCCTTCAGCTACGAACACCAGGGCGTCATTTACTTTTCCATCCCTGTACCCCATGCTCTTGGCGACTATGCCATTGTCATGTACGCACCTGATTCCAAATAAAACTACCAAGAAAGGACTACACTCATGGAAAACGTAATTTTCATCAATCATCCCCTTATTCAGCACAAGATCTCCATCCTTCGTGACAAAAGAACCGGAACCAATGAATTTCGCTCCCTGATCGAAGAAATCGCCATGCTCATGGGCTATGAGGCCCTTCGGGATCTTCCCGTGGAAGACGTCCAGATCGAAACTCCTATCGAGACCTGTATGACCCCCATGATCTCCGGCAAAAAGCTGGCGGTTGTCCCTATTCTCCGGGCCGGCTTAGGCATGGTCAACGGCATTCTTGCCCTGGTTCCCAGCGCCAAGGTGGGGCATATCGGACTATACCGGGATGAAGAAACCCATGAGCCCCACGAATACTACTGCAAGCTGCCTACCCCCATTGAACTGCGGACCATTGTAGTCACAGACCCCATGCTTGCCACTGGAGGCTCTGCCGTAGCTGCCGTGGATTTTATCAAGCAGCACGGCGGACGCCACATTAAATTTATGTCCATCATCGCTGCTCCCGAAGGGGTAAAACGGCTGCAGCAGGCTCACCCTGACATTCAGCTTTATATCGGCCACCTGGACCGCTGTCTCAACGAAAACGCCTACATCTGCCCCGGTCTTGGAGATGCCGGCGACCGCATCTTCGGCACCCGCTGACCAGAGCATTTTTGAAAATTCATTTCCAACCTCTGCCGCCATACTATAAGGGAAAATAAAAACCAAAAAAACCGGCGGGATACACTTCGCCATGTATCCCTGCCGGTTTTTTCCTTAAAACAATTCCCTTCCGGAAATTCTACATCTTCTTTGCCACTTCCCCTTCTCTCTTATAGATCGACTCTTTGTCCACGCACCCGCGCACACTGGATAATGGATAAATATTGGAATTTCTCCCAACCACCGTGCCAGGATTCAGCACAGAACCGCACCCTACCTCCACGCTGTCCCCAATCATGGCTCCGAACTTCTTCATTCCGGTCTCAATATCCCCATCCTCCCCGTGAACCTTTACCAGCTGCTTATCCGATTTCACATTGGAGGTAATAGAGCCGGCTCCCATATGAGCCTTATATCCCAGAATCGAATCCCCCACATAATTATAATGAGGCACCTGTACCTCATCAAACAATATTACATTTTTAAGCTCCGTAGAATTGCCTACCACAGCGCCGGCCCCGATTATCACCTTGCCCCGGATATAGGCACAGTGCCGGATCTCTGCTGTCGGGCCAATAATCACCGGGCCTATAATTCCCGCCGTAGGAGCAATTTTGGCCGTCTTGTGTATCCACATCCCATCCCTGGGGCTGTCATACTCCTTTTTCGGCAGCTTCTCCCCCAGCTCCCTGATAAATTCTCCAATGTAAGGCAGCGCCTCCCACGGATATTCATACTTTTCCAAAAGCTCCCTTGCCATGGTATGCTCTAAGCTGTACAGCTCCACAATTCTCATATCAAGTTTCTTCATAGATGAAAACCTTCCTTTCCTGAATCTCTGCCATGCCCTGCAGCCTCCCGGCCCGTCAGCATAACCATCTGCTGTAAGTACAGGCCGCAGCGCCGGCTGCCTTATGCTTTCCTCTTATAATTCTTCCCCGTTTTTTCAAAACATTCCTGAAGCTGGCCTTGATTATGCAGCTTCAGCACTCCATAAGTGCGCCCTGCCACAAAATGCTCCAGCTTCTGCATATATTCTTCCGATGTGATGGTCCCTTCCGCCACATAGGTCAGTCCCTTTTCCCAGCTTGCAGTCAGCTCCGGATTCAAAAGCTGGCGGATGGAAGCATTTACCACATCAAAAATCAGCTCCCCGAGAAGCGTGGGCGTAATGATCTGGGTCTTGCCGTTAAGCGCCAGATACTGAATATTCACCAGCTTCTTTAGAATCTCCGCCCGTGTTGCGCTGGTTCCGATTCCGCTTCCCTTGATCTGAGCCCGCAGCTCCTCATCCTCAATAAGCTGTCCTGCATTTTCCATGGCCAGAATCATGGATCCGGAAGAATAGCGCTTAGGCGGCGAGGTCTCTCCTTCCTTGATGGCAAGCCCTGCAACCGGAAGCACATTTCCCTTCTTTAAGGTGTCCAGCATGGCAATAAATGCCGGATTCTCCTGATTTTTCCGGTTCAGCTCCGACTCCTCCCTGTCTGGGCTATCCTTCTTTAAATCCCCATTGCCAGAATCCTGCTGCCCCTTTGCCAAAGGATCTGCCGTCCGCTTTCCTGACTGAGGCACATCCGCCACCTTGAAATACCCCTGTTCCTTGAGTACCCGGAAGCTGGCAAAAAAATGCTCCTTATCTGCCTCCAGCTCCAGCATATAGCGCTGATACACTGCAGCCGGATAAAAAATACTTAAAAAACGCCTTGCAATCCTCTCATAAATCTTCACAGCCAAAGGCGGCAGCCCCTTCATGGCGTGAAATCCCTGGCCGGTAGGGATAATGGCATAGTGGTCCGTAATCTGCTTATCGTTCACATACCGGGTCTTCCCGATATTTTTATGCGCAGCCTGCGTCAAAATCTCCGCAGCATAGGTCTGAACCGGAGCATAATTTCTCAGTCCGTTAATATTTTTATCAATTTCCTTTGCCACGGCTGCAGACAATACCCTGGCATCCGTCCGGGGATAGGTGACAAGCTTTTTTTCATACAGCTCCTGTACTATCCTGAGAGTTTCATCCGGGCTGATTTTGAAAAACCTAGAGCAGTCATTCTGCAGCTCTGCCAGATTGTAAAGAAGGGGCGGATTCTTGGTCTCCTTTTTTTTCTCCAGCTTGATGAGAACCGCAGTCAACGGTTCCTTTTTCTGTAAGGCTTTAATCAGCTCTTCTGCATGCTTTTTCTCTTTAAAGCCGTTTTCCTTGTATAGATAAGGAGACTGAAAATAGCGGGAACCCTCCACGCTGCGCCATTCTCCGTCAAAATTCATGCCGCCGGACTGAAAATTCCCAATCACCCGATAAAAGGGCGTCTTGACAAAATCCCGGATCTCCCGTTCCCGGCGCACTACCATGCCGAGAACACAGGTCATCACCCGCCCAACCGACAGCACCGTGCGCTCGGTCTTCATATATCGGGAAATATACGGCCCATATTTCAAGGTGAGAAGACGGGAAAAATTAATCCCCATCAGATAATCTTCCCTTGCCCGAAGATAAGCAGATGCTGCTAAGTTGTCATAAGCCTTCCAATCCTTTGCGTTCTGAATCCCCCGCAGGATCTCCTCCTCGGTCTGGGAATCGATCCAGACACGCTTATGTATTTTCCCGGTAACTCCTGACATCTGGGCCACCAGGCGATAGATATATTCCCCCTCTCTCCCTGAATCCGTACAGATATAGATCACTGCCACATCCTGACGGTTTAGGAGAGCCTTTACGGTCTGAAACTGCTTTGACACATTTTCAATCACCTGATACTTAAATTCCTTTGGCAGAAAGGGAAGGGTCTGCAGGCTCCACCGCTTATATACCGGATCATATGCCTCCGGATAGCTCATTGTGACCAGATGTCCTACACACCAGGTAACAATCGCTGTTTCCGATTCAATATAGCCGTCTGCCCTTCTCCCTGTAATCTTCAAGGCTGCCGCAAACTGCTGGGCCACACTGGGCTTTTCGGCTATGTATAATGATTTTCCCATGTATTATTCCCTTGGATGCGCCCCGGAATATGCCGTGCGCAGCGCTTCGTTTTTCATACATTCTATATACACCTGCGTGGTAGCCAGCTCCGCATGGCCTAACATGGAACTGACCACCTGAAGATCCGCCCCGCCGTTTATCAAATGCACAGCAAAGGAATGGCGAAGGCTGTGAGGTGTAATATCTGATACAATTCCCGCCTTTTTTCCATAAAGCTTTACAATCTTCCAGAAGCCCTGACGAGACATGGGCTTACCGCTGCAGTTGGTAAAAAGCCACGGAGAATCCTTTCCCTTTAACAGCTCCTGACGGGCATTCCCCAGATAGTGATGAAGGGCACGGCCTGCTGTCTTCCCAAATGGAACCGTCCTTTCCTTCTGTCCGTCCCTGCAGGTAATGAAACCAATCTGTTCATTTACATCCTCGATCTGAAGGCCCACCAGCTCTGACACCCGGATCCCTGTGGCATACAAAAGCTCCAGCATGGCCTTATCCCGAATCTCCTTGGGCGACATTCCGTCCGGCTGGTTTAAGAAACGGTCCACCTCCTCCACAGTCAGAACAACCGGAGCCTTCTTCTCCACCTTTGGAGGCTTTAAGGAGTCAGAAGGATCCTTCCTTACCTTTCCCTCACACACCTCATAGTAAAAAAATGCTTTGACAGAGGCTATGACCCGGGAAATCGTGGCCGCCGCCTTCCCTTTTCCTTCCAGATAAAGGACATAGGAGGTAAGGCAGGTCTGAGTTACCTTGGCCGGGTCGCAGATTCTCTGGTTCTCAAGATAATCGGCAAGCTGAAGCAAATCCCGCCGATAGGAAAGCACCGTGTTCTTTGACGCTCTTTTAACCTTTTCTAAATATTCGATAAATGCCTGAATCTCCTCCAGCATACCCTGTCCCCCTTGCCAAATTATGATCTGAATGTGTTTTGCCTGAAAAAAGGTCAAGTGTTCCTATTATATCCTCATTTCCACAAAAAATCAAATACAATTTTTCTGTCTGCAAAATCCCCCTATCCGCAAAAGGAAAACAGAGAAAGCAGCCTGGCATTTACATGGACCTCCAGCAATATGCCAAACAGCAGAAGTGCTGTGACGGCTCCCCAGAACCGATGCCTGCGGGCCTCATACCCAGACAGACATTTGATCAGAAGGATTCCCCACGCTGCCCCATAAAAGATCTGGTGAGGAAAGATAGACACCAAAAACACAAACAAGCCCAAAAAGCCCTGCCGCCATGTCATAAGAACCAGAGAAAGCCCTGCCCCGCAGCCTGCCCATATTAAAAGCAGGGGAACCGTCAGCCGGTGAAGACGGCTCCGGCACAAAAGCTCAATTACCGCGGTCTGAGCCACCCGGATCATCAAAATCCTGCATACACATTTCCAGTCGCCGTTTGCCGTATTCTGCCATCCCTGCTGCAGGTACTGGTACAAAAGCTGATAATCCACCAGACCAGAGGCAAACATCCGGTTAGCCGCTATGGTGGCCATTGTCATGCCGATCCCAACCCACAGCAGCAGATACATTCCCTGATTTTTTCTTTTCACGCCTGTCACCGCTTTGCCGCCGTTTTTTCCAGTTTACGCGGCAGCAGGCGATCCTATGACTTGTTCGCAGGAACTTGTAACACAACAGTCCGGATCCCCCTTAAACGATTACCCTGCAACCGCTCTTATAAGGAACGGTTCCTAAGGAATCTGCCCTATCCCTTATCGCAGATATTTCCGTGCATAAGCAAGAATCGCTGCCGTGGTCTTGGCATCTGTCATCTTTCCGGAGTATATCTGCTCCTCCAGCTCCTCCACAGTCCACTCCTCCACATAAATCACCTCATCCTCATCCAGATGCTGATGAGAAGGAATCAGATTCCTGGCCACATAAATATCAATAAACTCGTCACAAAACGCAACCGTGGTATTCATACTCATAAGATATTCCAGCTTTTCACAGCGATATCCTGTCTCCTCCTCCAGCTCCCGATATGCACACTGGATCGTAGGCTCATTTGGATCATCCCGTTTTCCCGCCGGAATCTCCAGAGTCTCCCGGTTCAAGGCATTGCGGAACTGACGCACCATAAGAATCTTTCCCTCATCCGTCACCGGTATCACAGCCGCCGCCCCGTCATGGTGAATAAAATCCCAATGAGCCTCATGTCCATTGGCAATCACCGTATCCTCATAAATCTTCAAAATAGTTCCTGTATACTTTAATTGACGATCCAGGCGGGTCACTGGTTCAATCACCGGCTTCTTCATCCCGTCTTTACGCTCTGTCTGTTCCATAATCTGCTCCTTTTTTCTTTCATCGAATATTTCCACATTTTTCAAAGCAGGCATCGCACCCCTTCATCACCGCGTTCCGAAGCCCATGCTCCTCCAATGCCTCCACCGCCGCAATGGTAGTTCCTCCCGGCGAGCACACCTGATCCTTTAATCGCCCCGGATGCTCCCCGGTCTCCATCAGCATCCTTGCGCTCCCCAGCACAGCCTGAGCTGCCATCTCATAGGCCAAGTCCCTGGGAAGTCCATATTTCACCCCGCTGTCCGCCAAAGCCTCCAAAAACAGATACACATAAGCAGGGGAACTGCCGCTGACACACACCACCGCATGGATCAGCCGTTCCTCCACCAGCGCCATCCTTCCAAAAGACTCAAAGAAACGCCGGATCGTCTCCTGCTCCTCCTGGGAAAACAGTCTCTCATCATAGCAGACTCCGCTCATGCCCTCTCCTACCAGCGCCGGTGTGTTGGGCATGGCACGAACCACCCGCTTCTCCTCTCCGAAGATCCCCTTTAAATCCTCAATCGAAATCCCCGGGGCAATGGAAATCAAAATCTGCCGGCGGGAAATCCCCTCCCGAATCTCCTCTGCCGCCGCCCTGAGCTGCTGAGGCTTTACCGCCAGAATCACATACTCAGAGGAAGACGCACAGGCAAGCCCGCTGTCTGCCGTCGCTGCCCCCGTTGCCTCTGCAGCCTTCTTTGCCCTATTTAAATCTCTCTCATAAAAACAGATCTGCTCCGGCTGAAATGCTCTGGCCAGCCCCTGCATCATGGCAAATCCCATATTGCCTGCTCCGATAAATCCAAACTTATAAGATAAACCCAATCTCCATCCGCCTCCCTCAAAAAAATATCAAAGAGATTAAAAACCTGCCTCTGGGCTGACGCTCATGGCATCCAGTGTGATCTTCATAATATCCTTGATCTCCTCGGTTGTCATCTTCATCTTCCCTGCCAGCTCCTCCAAGGTGGCCTCTCGCCCCAGCTCCTCAGCCATCATCTTAGAAATATCCTTTAACACATTGACCCGCGCCGCAACCTCCTCCTCTGCCTGCTTTTCCCTCCGCTGCGCCTCAATGGCCGCCTCCAGCCGCTCTGCCGCCAATACTCTTACCTGTTCTCGGAAGTCTCCTTCCTGATAATCATCCAACGCCAAAAGCAAAGCCATATTGGCCTCCTGGACCAGATCGCCTGCTGCAAGTCCCCGTTTCCGATACCCGCCTGCCAGCTCAACAACAAAATGAAGCATTCCCTCCAACAGCCTTTTACGCGCTCCCTGATCTCCTTCCTTCACTCGCAGAAGAAGCGCCGCCTCCTCCTTCTGGCTGCAGGCAGGAATCCGTTTCACCTCCTCTAAGTACATCTGATAAATATCATCGTGCATTTCATCTTCCTCCTTGCATTATCCCAGACTCCCTTAGAGCTTCAAACCTGCCGAACCGTTACGCTCCGGCATCAATTCCCCTGCTCAGAGGAAATCCTCAGTCCTGGGGATAATTCAGCCGCGTCTCATCCATAACAAGCAGCGTCTCATCCAAAAAACGTTTTGCCAGATATTTGGCCATAGGCAGATTCATGTCCAGATAATTGCCGCAGTCCCTGGCCGCTGCCCCCGGCACATCCCCCTCAAAATCACGGATAAAGGTAAACATGTCCACCATCAGGGGCACAATATCCTTAGACTGGTAATCCCCTGCCAGCAGAAGGTAGAAGCCTGTCCTGCATCCCATAGGGCCAAAATACAGCACCTTGTCAGAATAATCCTCCCGGTTCCGCAGATAGGTGGCTCCCAAATGCTCTAAGGTGTGTACCTCCGCCGTATTCATGACCGGCTCAAAATTAGGCCGTGTCATCCGGATATCAAATGTGGTGACCACCTCTGATTTGGCCTTATCTTTGCGGGATACATAGACTCCGGGAAGAAGCTTTAAATGATTAATGGTAAAGCTTGTGATTTTTTCCATAATCCAGTTTCTCCTTATTTTTTTAAGATTTTTAATGTTAACCTTCTATATCTAACAGGTTAATATAGAATCGGTTAAAAACAGAAAATTCTATGCTACATTATATGGCATTTGCTTCACAAATACAAGAAGCAGATTCTAAAATATAAATCATAAAATCACGAAAAGCCTTATTATGTATATTTTGCACAATTACTATGTAAATATATATCTCTATTTGTCAAAATATAAGAAATTCAAATTCATGGTTCACAAAACCAAAATCTTATGCTATAATGCATCTTGTGATTGACATGGGGGTATAGCTCAGTTGGGAGAGCGCTTGAATGGCATTCAAGAGGTCATGGGTTCGAATCCCACTATCTCCATTTTAGAGGTTTCTGGTTTTATATATTTTTTAGTAGCAGAAAGATTTAAACCAACCAAAGATGTTTTTGGTTGGTTTTATTTTTGGTTGGTTTTATTCTGTTTAAAATTTCAGAATGCTTCCCATTCGTTCCTTTTTATTAGTCCTGTTTTAAGATAATGGCTGATAGCAGCTTTGTTGCAGATGTTTCTAATAGACCATCTCACAGCGTAACAGGAAGAAAGCCTTTTATAAATCAAGGTTTTACTACCGTTGAGAGGGAAAATACACGGGATTATAAAGGTATATGTGAACTTCTCCCTGCATCTGAAATGCCGGAAAAGCCCATATCAGCCACATCCCCTTCCTACTCATGGAGCCGCCTGATGATCTTAAACACCACCGTTCCTTCCATCACCAAGGGTACCCTGTGGGCAAAAAAGAGAATGCCGTCTGTAGGCGCCAGAATTTTGCCCAGCACCTCACCCTCCAAGGGATCCATCACCAGCGCCAGAGTCTGTCCCCGGTACACTTCCTCCCCAGGGCCTGCAAGCCGTCTGTAAATCCCGGAGAGCTCTGTCCTCACATTGGTCAGATCCTCCTCCCGAATCACGCTGGCTAAGTATCCGCTGTGGCTGGTGTAGCGCAAAATCCCCATTCTGGTCAGAAAACGCAGCACAGATGCCGCCGCCTGCCTGGCAGAAGTCTCGTCAATATAATCTGTGGCGCTGGTATACAGGGAAAAAGCATTGGTATTCCAGATCTGCCAGTTATAATTCAGGGTCGTGGTGTCAATGGGCTTTGGCTTCCGGATGACCACATAGGGCATCCCGAACAGATTGGCCAGACTGGGATTCTGGAACCCTGTTTCCATCATCCTTACATGGGGCACAAAATCCCCGGAAAGATAAAAGCTGGGAAACTGGATTCCGTAGCTATAGCCCTGAATCGCTTCAAAAAGCCCTGCTGCAATCCTCTGGGTCGTCTCCCCTGCATCATATCCCGGAAACATCCGGTTAATATCCGTATTGTCTGTGGCCCAAAAACGCTTGCTGATATTCATGGAGCTGTGATTTACGGACGGGATGATCAGAATCTCATTCCTCCCCACAATGGCTCCCTTTTCCTCCAGCCGTTTTAAGGCTTTTACAAGCTGAGAGCAGATATAGAGCTGCTGCACCTCATTTCCCCGGATGGCTCCTACAATGCACGCCGCCTTTTCCCCTTTGCCGAACCGGTATCCATAGATATTTAAATCATCCCGATACTGGTTTTTTAATGTGTAAATGCACTCTTTTTTCATTGAAAATCACCTCCCAGCACACGGGCTATCAAGGAACCGCAGGACACCACCGGATACTCCCGCAGGGTAAACACCATGCCGTGAATCGGTGCACGGACATCCTGCAGCATCTGGCCGTCCAGAGAATTTAGAATTCTTCCGATCCGTTCTCCCTGAGCCACATTCCTCCAATGCTCCACACAGGGCACAAAAATCCCCGGAGCCTCCGCATTGACAAACCCCACCTCTCCGTCCTGGGAAATGATCGGCTCCTTGGGGGTAATAACCGGCCCGGTCCAGGCTCCCATATCCTTCATCACACAGAAAATCCCGTCCGTAAGCTGATGGCAGAACTCCTCCGTGATCCGCATTCCCACGCCCATCTCCACCACCACGGTAGGTACGCCGATGCTGTTTAAGCTGTGGGCAAGCGTGGATTCCAGCACGGTAGCCGCCGCGTGAACCCACACAAAATCCAGATTCAGCCGCCGGGCAAAGGGTAACAGCTTTTCTGCTGTATTCACATTGATCCTGGCCTGGGGGATTTCCCGCAGAAAAATATTGCTGGCATGAATGTCAACACACAGATCTGCCCCTGCAATGTCCTTGATGATCCGTGCAGCCACATGCTCTGCCACGGCCCCGTTCTCATCGCCGGGAAAAATCCGGTTCATGTCCAGATCAAACATGGGAACGCCGCGGGAAATCGAATCCACCCCCAAAGGATTTAAGGCCGGATAAATCTCCACAATCCCCTTTAAGCAATCCGGATTTTCCCGGATAATCCGGTTGACCTCATAGCACACATACTGCCCCTCCAGCTCGTCGCCGTGGGTTCCGGTCACAATACAGATTCTTTTTTCCTTTCCTGTCATGTTCTGGGGCTTCAGAACATTTTTCTTGACACGGAGGCGCTCATCCACTGCCAGCCCCACCGAAACTACCTCTTTTATCATAAAAGCTCCTTTACCTTTACCAATATGCTCTGAGTCTGACCGGCAAATCCCAGAAATCTTCCCCGGTCAATGGCTCCGTCTCCAAAATCCCGCCCATGGGTCAGCTTAATGTAAGTCTCGTCTGTCAAACGGTTATTGGTAGGATCCATCCCTACCCACATTCCATTTACCCATACCTCCACCCAGGCATGGCTGGCTCCTTCCCCCAGCATCATCCCTGCCGCATACCGGGCCGGCACTCCTGCCAGCCTGCACAGGCTGATAAAAATATGGGCATAGTCCTGGCAAACTCCCTGCCCCAAAGCCAGCGCTTCTGCTGCCGTGGTTTTTACAGTGGTTGCGCCAGGTACGTAAACAAACCGCCTGTACAGACGGTCCATCATATATTCCAGTTCTTTGTATTCATCTATTGCCAGGCTTCCTGCCTTCCTCCCGCTTTCCCATACAGCCCCAAGCTCCTTCATGGTATCCTGCAGAAACCGCCGGATTCCTTTATCTGGCATGGTATAGGCAGAGGGAAAACCATACATGGGATGAAACGGCTCTGTTTCCCCGGACAGATCCACATACACCGTTCCCTCTGCCTTTACATAGAGCCTGTCATGCTGATCCCGTACTGACACAGCATATCCGCTGTTTCCAAATCCGTCCTGAACCTCATTGATGGTATCCGCCGGCTCGATTGTCACCTGCAGGCATTCCCCGTGCTGCCGCCCGTTTTCCATAGGACGGCATCGAATCAGAAAATGATGATCCCACACCATCTGATCAAAAGCAAGCTGCATTTCATATCGGAAATTTAATTTCTTCAAAGCCTGTCACCTCAAAAAATATTCCACAAAGCATGTAAAGCATCCTTGCGCCCTGCCTCCCAGCTTTCCTTCTGCCTGATAATCCCAGCCAGCCGTTCTGCCTCCGAAACACGGTATCCAATCCGCACCTTGTTCAGTCGGTTCCTGAATTTGGAAAACTCCTTTTCCACATAAATGTAAGGAAAATCAAGACGCATATACAGATCCAGCCGCTCTAAGTATTTGCCGCACTTAATGATATTGCGCCCCTCCTCATCCTCCATATTGTCATCCAGACATCCCCAGAACGCAAAGAGATAATCCTTCACCGGCTGCAGATCATAAGCCAGGGCATTGCCGTGAGCCTTCACCTGCTCCATACAGTCCAGGGTCATCTGGATGTAGGACAGGGCATCACTGCTCAGCTCATCCCGCAGAACAACCCCATTGTCCAAGGCCCGCAGCATATTGCTGTAAACGGAATTCGGATCCTCGGCAGAAAAGAGATATTTATCAATAAAATCATCCATGTCCTGATAAATAACCGGAATGGACAGCTTCTCACAAAATCCTTCATAAGCCCGGTTATCCATATCCAGCATTTCATCAAAATATTTAAAAAACATTCTCAAGGTAGTAAACACCCGTTCTGTATAACGCCCCAGCCAAAAAAGATGATCTGCCTTTTCTATTGAGATAATACCCATGTATCTTTAAATCCTCCTCCCTGTGATGAATTTACAACAAATGAATCCGGGTTCCTGGAAAACCGGGTCAGGCCGCTGGGCCATACACGGGTAGTCCTTCCGCTTAAAACAAAAGCCCGCAGATCCGCTTTTCTGGGAACTCCACCGTCCCCCTCCACAATATCCAAATCAATAAAATCAATAACCTCCTGGGCAATAAACCGGCGCGGCTCTTTCTCTATGGTATGCCTCATTTTCTCCAGCTCATCCTTTGTCAGATCCCTGCCAAAGACCACTCCATAGCCTCCTGCCTCTGACACATCCTTTACCACCAGTTGTGAAAGCTTATCCAAGATATATTTCCGATCCTGCTCATAAAAAGCCAGATATGTAGGCGCATTTTTTAAGATGGCTTCCTCTCCCAGATAATATTTTACCATATGGGGCACAAAGTAATAGATTCCCTTGTCGTCTGCCACCCCATTGCCGGGAGCATTGATTAAGGCTACATTGCCGCTCCGGTACACATCCATGAGCCCCGGCACCCCGATCAGGGATTCCGGCTCAAAGCACAGCGGATCCAGATATTCATCGGAAATTCTCCTGTAAACAGCTCCTACCTGCTGCTGTTTTCCTTGGTATTGACGGTAATAGAGCCGATTGCCCTCCACATACAGATCCTGCGGCATAGCCAGGACAGCCCCTGACCGCTCTGCTAAGTAGGAATGCTCAAAAAATGCTGCGTTGTACCGCCCTGGGGTCAGCACCACATGGATGCCGCCTGTACTGACATTTTCCATAACCTCTTTAAGCATCCCTGCATAATTGCGGTTATCCGACACATGATTCCTCATAAAAGTACGGGGAGACGCCTGCCTGGTCAGCTCCCTGGCAATCATGGGATAAGAAGCGCCGGAAGGAATCCTTAAATTATCCTCTAAAATATACCAGGTTCCACCCTTTGCCTGCACTAAGTCAATTCCGGAAATATGGCTGTAAATCCCCTTCGGCGGCCTCATCCCCTCACACTGAGGCAGATACCCTTTGGATGAAAAAATAAAATCCTCCGGAATCACTCCGTCCTTTATAATCTTCTTGTCCCCATACACATCCGAAAGAAAGCAATTCAGCGCATCCACCCGCTGGGAAAGCCCTTTTTCCAGATATGCAAACTCCTTGTGGGTAATTACCCTGGGAAGCGGGTCAAACGGGAACAACTGTTCATGAAACTCCCCGTTCTTATAGATCCCAAATTTCACCCCATACCTGGCCATCAGCCGGTTTATGCTTTCCATATGCTCTATCATATCCTTCATCCACAGTACCTCCATCTCCGCTACAAAAAAGGGCGCCCAAAATAAATCAGAGCGCCTTTACTTCCTTGTAATAATATACAACAGGTTTCCAGATTTTTCAAGAGATTCCCGCATAAACTTGGCAAATTTAACTTGGCAAATGTTACTGTTCACGGGGCATTGTCATGATGCTGGAAATAAAAGGTCATGGACAGGCGAATTGTACTAATTGTTTTATAATTTTGCACAAAATCAATCACCTATCACCAGTTTACAACTTTTTAATTTTTAAAAAATTAAATACAAACCCCGTCTCTTTGCGGTATAATTTAAGCGTCCAAACTCCGACTGGTTGTTATCAAACGGGACATTGAAGTTATGGATAAAAAGGCAGACGCCCACTTCTGATCAGGATAATTTTCATCAATCCCCGTTAATTCACGGAGAAGATGGGCACAGCAGACTGCACCTACGGTCCTTACAGTGATGAAACCTTTTCCAGATATCAGTCCGGCAGTGCCCAGGAAACCCTGTTCGAAATTGGTCAGCAAATCCAAACGGATATAATTTTGTGCAGTTTCGGGAAATTTCTCGAAACTAGTAAAAATTATTCTGCATTGATAAAGGTTGTAGAAGACTATATTTTATTAGGTTTTAGGAAATTTTAAAAGTTGTAAACTGATGTACAGCTAATGTCCTCTTTCTTAATTATATAAACACACACACTTCTGCAATGCCCCTCCTGCCCGCTCTTGAGAGATGAGGTCATGGCAGATGTGGATACAATTACTGTTTATATCCAGGATTTTCTTGGAGGAACCGTGGGAAATGAATACTCCAACCCCCGGGGGCAGGGAAGAATCACCATCCAAAATCCTTGATCCCGCAAAAAACGAAAACCGTATTTGATGATTCCTTTGAAGATTTAGTAATGCAAAGCCAGGAGAAATGTCTTTTTGAAAAAGAGGTTTAAAAACAAATGAACATCTATCATTTTTACACTTGACTATTTGTAAAATTTTGCTAAAATAAAATTAAGAACGATTACTATTTTTTTCGTGTTATCTAAAAAGAACCGCTCCAACTATAAACGTTCAAGTATGCATAAAGGGGAGTATTTAAAATGAAGGAAAAAAAAGTCAAATCTATCCGCAAACAGATCTTATCCGGATACAGCCGTGTCATATGGGTCATGTGCCTGCTGGTGATAATTTCTCTCATCTCATTAATGCAGGTAAACAAAGACTATCATGTTGTATCCAACAACCGGAACAACCAGGCTGACACCCAGTCTGCTCTTGCCAAACACTATGAGTGGATGGAAATGTACAATGAAAGCCTTCAGAATGGAACCTCCTTCAGCGGAAGCCTGGATCCCAACACTTGTCTTCTGGGGAAATGGATGGCTGGCATCCATGACGCAGATCTTTCCGATCCCATTATCCGCAATACCTTAAATTCCATTCGGACTCCCCATGAACAGATGCATAGGCAGGCATCCTCTGTTCTTGAGCTTGCCAAGACAGATAAGGAAGCTGCCGCCGCACAGTTTACGGAGCAGATCAAGCCCCTGGCCCAGCAGGTTATCGCCGGGCTAGGAGACATTTCAAGCCAATATCAGAATCTTGCAAACGATACCTCTGCCAGGCTGGATCGTCTGATTTTGATCATGATCCTTTTAAATATTATAAGCGCCCTTGTAGGATTTTTTGTTGCAGTCTTCTATGGGAACCGCTCTGCAAAGCAGATTTCCGGTCCGATCACCGCAGTAGCCGAGTGGTCAGAAAGACTTTCCCATGGTGCGGATCAGATCGATTTTGACACCAGTATTTTAAACGGCAATGAGGACAATGAGATCGGCTCCATGATCCGTTCGTTCCAGAGAATGGTGGAAAGCGTCCAGGAGAATGTACAGGTTGTAAAACGTCTGGCCCAGGGAGATATGACTGTGTTTGTCAATATCCGTTCAAAGGAGGACACACTGGGCAAGCATCTATACCATCTGGTGCAGTCAAATGACTTTATGTTTGCCAAGATCATTAAGATCGCCATATCGGTTGCCAACACCTCTCAGCACATTGCCAATGCAAGCCAGCTTTTGGCTGATACTGCCTCCAAGCAGGCTGCTGCCGTAAATGAGCTGAACGTTTCCACAGAAGAAACCAGAACCCTTGTAGAGCAAAATTCCAGAGAAGTAGCGCATGCCACCCAGCTCTCTCAGTCCATGCGCCAGGATATGCAGGAGAGCAACGCCAAGATGGAGCTGCTGGTCAAGTCTGTCGATGAGATCAACCAGTCCTCTTTGAAGATTGCCAATGTGATCAAGCTGATTGACGACATTGCCTTCCAGACCAATATTCTTGCCCTCAACGCTGCCGTGGAGGCTGCCCGCGCCGGAGAGGCCGGAAAGGGGTTTGCCGTTGTTGCTGACGAGGTGCGAGTGCTTGCACTTAAGAGCGCAGATGCTGCCAACGAAAGTAAGGTCCTGATCGAAGCAACCATGAACGCAACAAAGGACGGAAGCCGGACCAGCTCAGAAGCCTTTAAGACCTTCGGACATATTGTGGAAGACCTTGACAAGATTATTGAGACGGTTTCCCATATTTCCAGCTCCTCCATGAAACAGGATGATGCCATTTCCCGCATTCATCAGCAGGTTGAGCTGATCAATGAATCCATCACCGCCAATCTGTCCGTAAATCACGAAGCTGCTTCAGCCAGCAGTGAGATGAGGGAGAATGCAAAGCTGCTTGAAAATGAGATGAACCGCTTTAACCTTCGTCAGAGGGAAATGGGCCGCGCCTATATTCCGCCGGAAAAAGAAAATGACGAAGCATTTATCCGGGAAGCCAATGAAAATTATCAGAAAGCATACCAGAAAAGCATCGGAAGGACCCTTTAAATCAAACAGCAAAACGCGCCAAAGGCGCGTTTTGTTTGATTGGTTTCATCCGGCTCAATCCTGAAACTCATACTCCTTAATCTCTCTCACCACATCCAATATCGTCCCGTCCCGGCTCTCGATGATCCCTACCACCCGGTCCTTAAACTGTACCGGATCCGGCTCTCCCACAATGGCATACGCCTTATCCCGCAGCTCCTCAATGGTACAGAAGGGAAGCTTCACACCCTTCATACACCGGATCAGGTCCTGCCTTCTGGGGTTAATGGCGATCCCGTAGTCCGTGATCACCACATCCACCGTCTCTCCCGGCGTAGTCACGGTAGTCACACTGGTACAGATAGCCGGGATCCGTCCCTGCAAAAGAGGCGCAATCACAATGGTGCATTTGGCTCCTGCCGCGGTATCCGGATGTCCCCCCTGGGCGCCGGTGATCATCCCGTCTGATCCCACAACCACATTGCAGTTAAAGTCCACATCCACCTCCAGGGAAGCCAGAATCACAAAATCCAGCTTATTCACATAAGCGCCCTTGTTAAAGGGATCTGCATACTCGGAAGCAGAGATCTCAATATGATTGGGGTTGGATTTGATGGACTCGATCGCCCCCATATCAAAATCCTGCGTGTCCACAAGCTTGTTGATCAGCCCCTTGGCCAGCAGATTACACATGGGTGTGGTAATCCCCCCAAGACCCAGACCCATGTGGATGCCCCTTTCCTCCATAATCTTCCCTAAAGAGATGGTAGAGGCAATGGAGGCCCCGCCCACACCGGTCTGGTAGGAAAAGCCTTCCTTAAAATAGGGTGTGTTGATCACAAACTGAGTACAGTAATCTGCCATCATGATCTTTCTCACATCTGTGGTAGGCTTGGCTGCCCCTGTGGCAATCTTGGCAGGATTTCCGATCTCCTCCACCACACACACATAGTCTACCTGTGTCATGGAAATGCTGGCCGGAATATTGGGAAAGGGCACAAGACAATCCGTGATTGCCACCACTTTATCTGCATACTGGGCATCCACCATAGCATAGGACAGAACCCCACAATCACTTTTTCCGCCGTTAGCCCGCATGTTTCCGTACTCATCACAGGTGGGAGCTCCGATAAAGGCAATGTCAATATGCACCTCCCCGGACTCAATGGCCCGTACCCGGCCCCCGTGGGAGCGCATGACAGCCAGATCCCGCAGCCTCCCGGTGGAGATCGCCTCTCCGATCTTCCCTCTCACTCCAGAGGACTGGATTCCCACAATGGTGCCGTCATCAATATAAGGCACGATGGGGTCATTGGCCTTGCCTAAGGAACTGGCGCAGATGGTCAGTCCCTTGATTCCCATGTTATGGATCTCCTCCATAACCATGTTCACCACATAATCTCCCTCCCGGAAATGATGGTGGAAGGAAATGGTCATGTTGTCTTTTATCTCGCATTTCACCAGGGCTTCATGGATATTCTCCACCATTTTGCTTCGCTTTGGATCCATCATGGTGCGGACCTTGGGAGCTGCCTTTGTATATTCATAGTTATCAAAGGCATAAGCGCCCTTAAATGCCTCTTTTCCTGTAATCTTCAACACATCTTCCGGGATTTCTCTACCTACAGCATTTATCATCTTACAGATCCCCCTCATATACGCCTGATGCCTTCGCCAACGCGATGGTCCTCTTTGCTCCGTCATAAAATGCAATGTCAATCATCTTGCCGTCTACCGTAAACACACCAATGCCCAAAGCCTTTTTCTCCTCAATCTCCCGTACCACCTTCTCCGCAAAGAGGATTTCCTTCTGACTGGGTGTGAATATTTTATGTACTACGTCAATCTGTCTGGGATTCACGAGAGATTTGCCGTCAAAGCCCATCATCTTGATCATCCGAACCTCCTCCTCAAACACATCCATGGCATCTAGGTTGGTGAACACCGTATCCCAGCACTGAACCCCGGCAGCCCTTGCAGCAATAATCATCTGCTGTCTGGCCCCCTGCAATTCCACACCGGTTCCCGTGATCACGGTCTGCAGATCCTTCGTATAATCACCGCCGCTTAACGCAATGCCGATCAGCCGGTCCGAGGACTCACAGATCTCTAAGGCGTGGAGTACTCCCCTGCAGGACTCCAAAGCTGCCATCAGAAGCGTGGAGCCTTCCGGACGGCCAAACTCCTTCTCTGCAGCCAATACATGCTCCTCCACGATCTGCACATCCTTCGCGCTCTCCGTCTTGGCAATGCGGATGGTATCGGCGCCGCCTGCCACACAGACCCGGATATCCTCCTTCCAATGAGGAGTATCCAGACCGTTGATCCGCACCACCCGCTCCACTCCCCGGTAATCAATCTCCTGCAAAGCATGGTACAAGGAATACCTGGCCGCATCCTTCTGGTTCTCTGCCACTGCATCCTCCAAATCCAGCATAATGGAATCCGGCTTATAGATATAAGGGTCCTTGATCAGCCCCGGCTTCTGGCAATTTAAAAACATCATGGAACGTCTCAGTCTTTTTTTCTTAGGATGGCTCATCGAATCACACCTCCCCAGGGCAGATTTTCTGTCATATCGTTGGAACGGTATACTGCACACTCCACACGGGCCTTCAGGGTACAGTCCAGAGCCCCCTTGTCCACCACTGTCACCCTGGCGTTTTCTACCTTTAACCGCCCCAAGGTCTCTAAAATAACTGCCCGGATCTGTTTTCCAAACTGATGAATCACACTGCTCTCAATGGAAAGCTCAATCCCGCCGTTTCCCGGCTCCACCGTCACCTGGGCATCACTGGACTCTAAAGTCCCGGCCATAGCCGCTTTCTTGATCTCCATATCCGACCTCCTCCTTACATCCATTATCCGTTGTTCCTTTACAGCAGTTTCAATACCTGAACCATAAGGTCATCTCTACTGTTTTCATTGTATCACCCTCCGCTCCATCCGGCAAATACATATATTGTTATGTCTAAGATAAGAAAAATCCTATAAAGCCTCCATGCGCCCGGCTGCGGACTTTTAAAGCAAAATAAAAAAGAGCCGCAATCCATACGGCTTCTCTCTTTCTCTAAAAGCACAGCAGCCAGACAGCAGCCAGCGTACCGGCAAAAATACAGCTTCCAAAACTAAAATATGCATCCTGGCTTTCGGGCCTGTAACAGTGAAATTGTCTCGTATACAACAAATTAGTCAGGTATATTCCCACCCTTCTAAGAGAGGCCCGGCCGCTTTTTTTCCACACCATTTGTCCTGCGGCGCAAACCCCTCCTATCAGTATCGAAAAAACTACCGTGTATCCGCAGAATTTCCATCCTGCTGCTGCCCCCACAGCCATATATAGCTTTACATCCCCTGCCTTCAGCATTCCCAGTATCCAAAGCAGGATACAAAGGCTCCCCAAGCCCAGCCCCAAAAGACTGTTTTTCAGCCCTCCTATGCCGAAAAAAAACAGATTCATGAAAATTCCTGCCCACATAACCGAAATGGTAAGCTTATTATAAATTTTATGTCGGGTCAGATCGGTTGCCGCTCCGCATGCGGCGGCCAGCACGGCTGTCAGATATAAGACCAGTAATTTTCTCCCCATCCTTTTCTCCCCCTGCTTTTTTGATGCCAGAAAGCGAAAGCATCTGCCCGCAGATTTTCTCTGTTTCAGGACAGTCTTCTGTCATTTGACAGGGAACAATGCTTAGGAACCATGCCTTATGTGCATACCTGAATCACGATGGCTGATACATTATCCGAAGCTCCTCCTGGCTCTATCATGCGGCGCAGATATTCGGCCTTTTCTGCAGCGCTAAATTCATCCTCTCCCAGAATCCTCTCGATCTGAGACCGCTTGAGAGGGTTATAAAGACCGTCGCTGCAGAGCAGAAAGCAGTCCCCTTCCTCTAATTCTCCTGTGTAATAATTGCTTTCCGGCACGGAAAACATTCCCATGCACATCGTCAGCTTATTTCTCATAACAGAATGCTTTGCTTCCTCCTCGGATAATTGATAATGCCGCATCATTCGGGCCACCAGCGAATGATCCTCTGTAAGCTGATACAATCTTCGCCCCCGCATAAGATACACCCGGCTGTCTCCGATATTTTCAATAAAATATTGATTTTTATACAGCAGCATCAAGGACAGGGTGGAGCCGGACTTGCAGTGCATCTGATGATTAAAGGCAAGAATCGCCTGATTGATCTCCCATATTTCCTGTTCTAACAGCTCCTGGATATCCTCCCTTCGATCCATGTGCTCCTGCACAATCTCCGGAAATTCCTCATTCCACCAGCGCTGGAACTGTCCGATAATAAACTGGCTTGTCTGCGCCCCATAAGAAAGGCCCCCCATCCCGTCCGCTATCACGGACAGGACTGCCTCCGTGCCCTCGATGCTGCCGGTTAACAAGAGAATGCTGTCCTGATTTTCCTTTCTGATATCTCCCTTGTCACTGGCCGCTCCATAAGTATACGTAAACATACCCGCTCCTGCCTAATCTTCCCCGCAGCGAATCACAAATTCACATTCCGCCAGCATAATTCTGTCCTTGTCATGGAGCAGATAAGGGGTATTGCTCTCGATCCGCGTTTTACTTCCATTGATATACGTTCCGTTTTTGGAATTAATGTCAATGACATAATGGTGATTGTTCCGGAAAACAAACCTGGCATGGACCTTTCCTACAGTTGCATTTTTTACCGCAAAATCAACCTGGCTGGCCAGCCGTCCGATGATCACACCCTCCGGACTGCCCAACGGAATTTTAACCAGCCTGCCGTTTTCGTAATATTCCAGATAGGCTGCCATTGCCTCCTCTGAGGCGCCGTCCCATAGTTGGGTTACTTCTGTATCCGAATCTGCCTCCTGAAAATAATCCTGGCCGGAAGGCGGCGCTGCCTCCCATCCCCCAGGCACCAGCTGCCCCATATAGGGCTGGCCATAGGGCTGCATTGGCTGCTGAGACTGTCCATGAGGCATCTGCGGCGGCGTCAACGGCACAGCCGATGGCTGACCGTATGGCATGGATGCCGGCGGCTGGCCATAAGGCGGTATGGGCTGCGGCTGGCCATAGGGTTCTGCCGGATGGGATCCATACGGAGAAGCCGGCTGCGGCTGGCCGGAATCCCCGCCTTTTTCACCTGTCTGCTTCTTCTCTCTGCCAGGCTTTGCCCCTTTTCGATTTACATAAATCTCCCGGTATAAAATAATCTCGGCCAATGCAACCAAAATCACCAGTGCAAGAACATTGTTGACCATAATCTGGCCAAACTCGTCCACAAACAATCCGAAGGAAATTCCGCCTGCCACAGCCAGCATCACCAATGCCTGGGGCAGAAGAAACATTTTCTTGGCTTTTTCCGGATCAAACTCCTTTTGATTTTCGTTATTTTTATCCTTTGTTTTCTTTTTCTCAGGCTTCTGCCCGGTCTTTGCTTTTGGCTTATTTGGCTTATCCGGCTTATCCTTTGGCACTGCAGGCGCTTTCTTCGGCTTTTTCTTTGAAGCCTTCTTTGAAGGTATGCTTTCCTCCTCCTGCGGCGGTTCTGCCAGACTGCTGTCAGCTTCCCCAAAGCCAGGCTGCACATTCCCATGATAGGCCTGTGCCGGCATTCCAGGCTGCACATTGCCTCCGCAGCCCTGCATCGGCGCTCCGGGCTGTACATTCCCTCCATAGCCTGGCACCGGCATTCCGGGCTGCACATTCCCTCCGCAGCCCTGCATCGGCGCTCCGGGCTGCACATTCCCTCCATAGCCCTGCATCGGCATTCCAGATTGAGAATCCCCTATTTGCCCATATCCATAAGGAGCAAAGGAGAGATTCCGATCACCCCCATACCCTTTTTTCGAATCTGTCCTTTTTCCCTGATACGGCTTCAGACAATTTTCCAGCCGCTCCATCGAAAAGGAAGGATCATTTAATTCCTTCAGCAAAACCTGCACCAGGTTATCGCCGGACATTTCCAGCTTATCATGCATAATCAGATCCGAGATCAGCTCCTTTACCCCCCATTCCTTTGACTGCTCAACAGGCAGATAAGGGAAGGTAGGCTTGCAGGTTCCCGGATCTACATAAATATACTCTGGTTCCATCACAATGCCCTCTGCCGGAAGCCGGTAAGCAGATGCGTCTCGGACAGCCAGAATCACCCCCTCTATCAGATTCAGCAATTCCTTTCTTTTCAGTTTTCTTTTTTCTAAAACCTGGCTGAGAGGAATCTGAGAGGTGATATTATAGTATATCACGGTCTCTCCGTCCATAAGCTGTCTGGATGCTGCCAAAAGATTGGCAATATCATTTGACATTAAGGTCTCCAGCTGATAATGGATTACCTCCATACCCGACGGACACTGCACTGTCATGTAGCTGGAAACTCCCAATGTTTCATATGAGATCTTTAGTTGTTCATTCATATCCCTAACCTCCATTTACCAATACCTGTAAGCCAAATAACAGGACAGCTCCCAATCACTTGGCAAACCTTATTCCGGATCCGTTATGAACGGTTCCCTATGCTGTGAAGCCCTGTGAAACCATCTGAATCGCCATGCCTGCAGCCAGAAACGGTACAAAAGGAAACTCTGTCCTCACATCCTTCCTCCATACCAGCAGCAGGCCGATGCCGTAGACCAGGGATAAGCCCATTGCAAAAAACAAAAGCTGCAGCGTATATCCCCAGCCTGCCGTCATGGCGGTTGCCCCCAAAAGCTTTACGTCTCCCCATCCCATCTTTCTCCCCATGATCCACACAAAAGCAAATAATACCCCTGCAAACAGCATTCCGGACAAAAGGGTTTTTCCCAGAATTTCCAGAGGCGTCCCCAGGGCACCCATAAGCATCTGCCCTGCAAAATAACACAGCAGAATCTCATCCGGCACGATCCTTCTTTTTCCGTCTATCATAGCCAATATCCCGTAGGTATAGAAAAGATCTGCCGACCGCAACATGGTCAGGGCTTTTCCGGAGCCAAGCCATACCAAGCCATACAGCAGCAGGCAGACAAAGGATAACACTGCCGTCTGCTTTTCACACCATACCTGACAGCAGGAACGCTCTCTGTCCTTCCACAGAGAGACAATCCATGCGGCCTTCATTCCTCCCAATATTGATACTGCCGCCAAGGTCAGAATTTCCCATATTGTCATTCTCCACGCATCCTTGTCAATCGATTTCCTTTGTGGTGATCTGGATATCCGGATATTTTTCCCGAATCTCTTTTACTGCCTGGTCATAGCTTGCCCGGTCAATCTCTCGTCCGCCTTTTGAGGAAGGAATGTAGATCACCAGCTCCCTGCTTTTAATATCATCCCTTTTCAGCGTTACCCCGTCATAGGTAGTGTCCTGAAAATTTTCCATTTTCTTGCATTCCCGGCTTATGGCGGCCTTGATTCCGGATACATTCTGATAGCTGGCATCCCGCAGATCTATGGAACACTCTGCAGTGGCCTTTCCGCTTGCCGAATCATAAGCAGAATATGCCGGAAAATGATTGGGAAGATTTCTCACCCCTTCTTGCTCCTGAATCGCATTTCCTCGCTTTACCGGCGCCATCTCCCATACACTCATCTCCTCCGCCTTCTGGCTGCTGCTGCCTCCGTCAAAGGCAGAAGAACCACTCATTCCCCGAATACAGGCACGGTTCGCCAGATTCATGGAGGGCAGAATATCTACCGGCATCACAGGATCAATGGTATAACAGACCACCAGATCTATGGTGGAGCCATCCTCAAAAAAGCTGGAGCTGTTCAGATTCAGTCCCTTCAGGCCGCCCACGACCCGCAGCGCCTCAAGCCTTGCGTCTGCCCCGTTTCCCTGGGCATCTGCTCCGATATAGCTTTCCATCAAAGGCCGGACCACCAGCTCTATAAGCTGCTGGTTTGCTTCCTTTCCTGCCTGTCCTAAAAGCGTTGCCCCGATATTTTTGATGATTTCCTTTGGATCTGTGGTTCCGTTGTATTTTTCTGTAATATTCCCGGAACTAAATTCCTGATAAAACCGGACCAGCTCCTCAATATCCCCGTTAAACTGCTTGGTTCTTTTGGCCGTTCCCTCCTGAATCTGCTGATTGATATCATTCAGTCCCGAGACCTGATACAGATAGGAATACATGGATAGTTCTTTTGCTGTCTGGCTGACTGCATGCTGAATCAGCCCATATACATAGACGATCCTCATAATATAGAGAATGGTCACAATAATCATCAGAAAGATAGAATAGGAAATGCTGGCCTCTATACTCAGCACCCCTTTTTGGCCTTTTTTTCTTCTCATGTGTCCCTGCCCTTAATATCCCTGATAAATGGTATTCGTAAAATGCATCCGCCCTGTATAGCCTTTCTGCTCATAAGCCTGGCCAAAAGGCATCACACTGCCGAACAGGTAACGGATCGACAGCTTGGTATCTGCATGAAGATAGGTATAAGCCTTTGCCATGGTAAAATCCGTCTCTCCTGCCTTGATCATATTCATCTCGATCAGATCCGCTGACCGCATGATCCGTTTTTCCCTCCCCTTTATCAGCAGAAGGATCAGCAGATAATCCTCATAAGATACGAAAACTCCGGTCTCTCCATAATGATCAATCAGCCTATCGCCCGTATTCTTAGGTGAAACCGTCAAAAGAAGATTATTCTTGGTCTTCAGCAGCGGTACCCTGTATCCGTCGGATATCAGATAATTCATCTCAAGAATGGTCTCTGCTGTGGCCCATGCAGTCAGGAAAATCCAGAAAAACACCGTCTCCGGAACCACTCCTGCGGTGGCCACACTGGCTGCCGCCGCAGCCGCATGACACGCAGCCTTAATGTCCTCGTGCATGTACATGACGATCAGGTTGTTGGCCAGACGTTCCGCAAAAATGGTAGCGTAAACTGCCGCTTCATTGGCCATATCGCTCTGATTTCCATAAACCAGGTATTCGACCTCACTCCGCAGAACCGTATCCCTGTCCTTCTTCGGATCCAGCCGCATATCCAGCTCTCCGTCCGGGTGGGCATACCGCCATTTCGGCATATAAAAGCTGTTCTTCTCCCCATCCGGCATTCCCTCAGAAGAAAATTTCTCCACTCCGGTCAGTCTGGTCTTAAAGGTTCCGAACATATAGGTCAGACACAATACATCGTCCCGCACGGTCTCTGCCGCATCCAAAATCATACTGTGCTTTCCCTGGTTCAAGATATTTTTTGAGGCAGTCAGATCGCTTTCCTTGTTAAAAAAATTGGTATTGTTTTCTTTTTTCGGATCGGAAGAAAAGGCAGCAGACGGTCTTTTGTTATACACGGCATCCTCCACCTTGCGCCGCCCTGAAGCCTCCTCGGATTCCTCCTCAGAATCCCCGGTTTTTCCTGACAGGTCCTCGGCAATGCTTTCATCGATTGAATCACTGGAAATTCCTTTATATTTACGAGAAGGATTCACTTTCTCGGGATCCCATTGTTTGTTTACAAAATAATCCAGATACTGATTTACTGCCGGTTTATAGCCTTTTGAGGCTCCCCTTCTCTCCAATGCCTGGTCTTCGTCTGTCGTGCTGCCCGCCCCGCCCACAAAATAATAGTAATATTCCGTGATTTCATCGTCCTCCTCATCATCGTCCTCGTCGTCCCCCTGGCTCTCCCGCATTTCTTCAATCACCTCTATATATTTGGTGATCGCCTCGTCAATGTCCTCCATAACCTGCTCTAAATTTGACTGGATATCAGAATCCTGTTTCATCTGCTCCAGAACCGGATCCTGGAGCAGATTTTGAATCTCCGGAAGGTAATCACGGTTATAAAAATCAATATTTTCTTGTGCATCCTTTATCAGCTCCTGCACGGATTCATTGTCTGATGCCTTGCCCTGATTCTGTGACTGAAAATCCTCCAGCCGCCCAATCGCCTTTTCCACCTCATCCTTTGCTTTTTGAGCCTGTTTCAGTACGTCTCCTGCCTGACGGCATGCTTCCCCTGCCGCTGTTTTCAGATCCCTGCGGTTTCTCTCATAGGCATTGGCTGCAGTCCGTTCTGAGGAAGACAGGGTTTCCTCGGTATCCGTATTCTCAACACGGATTTTTACCATGTTGGCCCTCAGAGAGACAAAATATTGTTCCTGAGCTGTTTTCACCGTCCGAAGCTTTTCATTTAAAGTCTCGATTTCATCCCGCAGCGCCTTCAGCTCCTGATCAGCAGCAGCATTTTTCTCGTCTGCGTCCATCTTGCCTTCCATCACCTCGGAGGTTTCTTCATTTTTCTTAGCTTCCTCTTTTAGATTTCCCAGGTTGCGGAAAATATCCATCCGGTCTGCCATCACATACAGCCCGCGGAATTTGGAATACTCCACCATCTGGCTTTCCAGAACGCTTTGGTTGGCTAGGCTGTACAGCGGCTCCACCGTACAGTCGTCTACCTTAAAATCATAGAGATTTAAAAAGGATTCCCCCATATAGGATTTCTGACCCGTAAGGGTCGTCTTCATAATATCCCAGAGCCGCTCGGAATACTCACTGTTGCCGGACATTCCATAGGCCAGCAGCGTAGCATTCAGGCTTTCCTGAAAAATACTCTTCACCTTGTCCCCATCGCTCTCATCCAAAGCAAACAGGCCAAACTGGTCCTTTAAGATCTGGTTATAGCCTGCCAGTACACTGGACGCCGCCAGGTCCGTGGCCTCCTGGGCCATGGCCCTGGCGCTTGCCATCCGGCTTCCGTCTATCAGCACGGCGGAAAGCAGCATGGTAGGAATGGTTATAATAACCAGAAATATGGAGACCGCTCCCTTTATCCTTCTGTTTCTGAAAATTTTCATCGTTCCCCCACTCTCTACTTCAGCAGATCCGTCACCTTTTCAATGGCTTGCTTAATTTTCTGATATCCGTCCTGCGCAGAGGCAAAGAGCTTTGTCTGGCTGGCCACATCCACCACAATATCTACATTCCTCACAAAATCAGGGGCATCTGTTACGGCTGATACTGCCGTTGTGTTCACCTCAAAGGGTCCCTTCTTCCCAAACATCCTGGCAATCGCGTCCACCGGAGTGCTGTAGGTGCTGTGAATGTTCACCTTTACCCTTTTGGCGATCAGATAATCCTTCACCTCTGTGTAGGACCCTCCGTTCTGATTTTTTGCGCTTAAAATATCATTCTTTCCAATTCTTTCTGCCACATATCTATCTACAAGAGCTTTATACTCTCCTTGTTTTCCACCGTCAAAAAAGGGGACATTTCGATAGGGATCCCGTATTTTAAAATCCTCCAGTGTCTTAATCCCTGTGGTCATATCCGACACCCGGGAGCTATACACCACAGATCCCCTCTCAGAAGCCTGTACGGACAAGCTCTGCAGGCTCACCTCCTGATACAAAACCATCCCCATAAATAAAATCAAAATCAGGGAAAAGAAAATCGCCGGAAAAATAATGGTGAGTTCAATGGTAAGATATCCATCCTGCCTTCCCCCCTTTCCGGAGCCATAACCTTCCGGTCTGTTTATATCCTGTCTCATCCGGTCCTCCCCAAAGCCTTTTCTGCGCTGTGTGCCCGGCCAAATTCCTGCTTTTGCAATATCTTCCGGTCCGGCACACAGCGCCGATTTTCATTCTTTTCGGCAAATGCTGAAGCAATCAGCCCCCATCGCTTGGCGCTCCTACCAAATCAGTTTTAAACACTGTATTCATGATGCCTTGTGCAAATGCAAAAATCTGCTTTCTAAACAACAATGCAATGCACATCAATGCCGCAATAATCATGACCAGCTCTACGGTTCCCATACCGTCTTCTTCCTCATAAAACCGTTTTAACAGTTCCATCACGTTCCACCTCCCTTTCTCCGATGTTTCTTTTTCTTTTATTTATAAAATTATCGGAAAACCGATAGTTTTACCCACCTGCTTGATCGGTTCCTACATGCCGGAGGTCATGCTCATCACTGCCGGGGCAGCCACAATCAGAACGATCCCCAGAAACATGATCATCATGGGAATGAGAATCTTGGTGCTGGCCTGCTCACCGATGGCCTTGGCCGCATTCTTCCTCATCTCCCAGCACTCCCGCCCCTGCTCCCGCAAAACCGGAACCACCTCAGAACCACCCCGCTTCAGGTTCATAACAATCACGGATACAAACTTTGTCACCTCTTTCACATGGCACCGTCTGGCAAATTCCTCATAGGCAATACCCTCCGGCCTTCCTGCCTTAATCTCAGCCATGGCATACCGCATTTCATCGTACAAAATGTGCTCCCGCTTGTTTTCATTGATGATCTTTTCCCATGCCTTTGAGATAGTCATTCCGGCATTGACCAGCAGCGTCAGCTTATTGACAAACTCCGGAAATTCCATTTGGATGGAAAGACGCCGTTTCTCAATCGTCCCCTTTAAGCTGCTGTCCACCAGAAAAGGAACCGCAAAAAACGCCGCCACGGCTCCCCCGGTAAATATCAGACCGTCTGTGCTTCCCTGGGCTGACTGAATTGCCCCGATCACGGAAACTCCCACTGCGGCAATCAGACCCACTGCCATACGGTAGCCATTATGGATAAAATGGTAAAATTCTGCTTCCTTCGGCCCACGAATCTCCAATATTTTCTGATAAACCTGATTATTGTGCCTGGCCAATGCAGAATGCAGGGACAATGGCATGATTTTTCCGAAAATCTCCAGCTCATTCATGGCCAGACCAATGGGAATAAAATCCTTCAGCCCATATTCTTCCTTATCCAGATATTCCACATATTCATCATACACCCCCTTTGATTTCAGGTAAAACACCAGAAAAATAAGCAGAAAAACAACGCAGATTATTATGGAAACGATCATCCCTGCCATTGCCATTCCCATTCCCCATCCTCCTTTTTCCAATCATCTTCAGACACGGATGTTCATAATTTTACTTCCGACAAAATAAGCGGCTCCAAATATGACAATAGCAGCCGTCATAGCCAAACGTCCTACGATCTCCGTGAAAACCGGCTCCATATAATCACCGGAGGTAACTGTCAAAAACAACACCAAAATAACCGGAAGAACCATCATAAATTGAAATTCATATTTCTTTCCGGATATGGTCATCTCGATTTCCTGCTTGACCTCAATCTTTTCTCCGATCGTGTTGGAGGTGGAGCGCATCACCTCCATCAGATCACCACCAGTCCGTTTGCAGGTCACAAAAATATCTACAAAATTATCAATATCCTCCAGATGGGCCCTCTCTGCAAACTGGCTGAACATTTCCTCAATCGTATTGTTCATCCCGATTCCACGCAGGATATATTCCAGCTCCACCAAAATATCGGTCTCGGGATCCGGGTAAATCACCTTCAGATCCAGCAAGGCATCCTGAATCCCGGACTCTACAGATTTTCCTACAGCCAGGGCTGAGGCCAGGGAATAAAGCATGTCCTTAAACTGCAGGGTCAGTTGGTTTTTTCGCTTCTCGATAATCTGTTTGGTACGGATCCCCGGCCATTTAAACGCAAACAGCATAAGGACAGAGGATAGGATCTTGCTGTGATAAAACACATATCCCACTGCAAAAAGCACTGCAGCCGCCAGTAAAAGATTCAAAATCCTTTCCTGTCTTCCCATTACATAAATATCATAATCCTGCAAACCGTCTTCCCGGCCGTTTATCTCCGGATTCTCTTTCTTTTTTCCAAACATTGGTTCCTTCTGCCTCCCGATTCTTTCACGGCTTTCCGATTGTTCTTCCCTGTGTCTCTTTTTTCTACACCTGATCCGGCAATCCTGCATTGCGGAATTTCTCGGTATGCACCATGGCATGCTCCGTCCGAACCAGTTCGCCAAGTACCCTCTTGTTCTTATCTTCCCCCCGTTCCACAAACCGATAAAGAGGATTCATCTGAAACACCCCATTTTCATACCCTACCATCTCTGTGATTTCAATAGTTCTGCGTGATTTATCCCGAAGCCTGGAAAGCTGAATGATAATATCCACGGCTGAGGCTATCTGCTGTCGGATCGCCTCAATGGGAATATTGTTTCCGGATACCACCATGGTTTCCAGACGGCTCAGCATATCCTTTGTGGAATTGGCATGGCCTGTGGAGAGAGAGCCGTCGTGGCCTGTGTTCATGGCTTGAAGCATATCTAAAGCCTCCGCGCCGCGGACCTCGCCCACCACAATACGCTCTGGCCTCATACGCAGAGAAGACCGGATCAGATCACGGATCGTCACCTCCCCCTTTCCCTCCATGTTGGCGTTTCTTGTCTCCAGACGTACCAGGTTCTCTACCCCCTTGATCTGCAGCTCTGCCGAGTCCTCAATGGTGATCACCCGCTCGTCCTTTGGAATAAAATTGGAAATGGCGTTTAAAAATGTGGTCTTTCCGGATCCGGTTCCTCCGCTGATAAAAATATTATATTTTGCCTTTACCATCCGTTCCAAAAGCTCTGCTACCTCTGGTGTGATGGATCCATAATCAATCAGCTTTTCCACGGTCATCGGATCCTCCGGAAATTTACGGATGGTGACAGTAGGGCCGTCCAGAGCAATCGGCGGAAGCACTACATTTACACGGGACCCATCCAAAAGCCGGGCATCCACAATCGGATTCGCCTCATTGACGGTTCTGTTTACCTTGGACACAATGTTCAAAATCACATTTTCCAGCTTTTCATTTGTCTCAAAGCTTACGTTCTTCCGGTAAAGACGCCCTGCCTGTTCCACAAAAATGTGGTGCGGGCCATTGATCATGATCTCCGTAACAGAAGGGTCGTCCACTAAAGGCTGAAGCACATCCAGTCCTCTCATGGAATTAAAGACCCCTTCCATCACCTGCCGCTTTTCCGTCAGGGACAGATATTGCCTTTTTGATTCCTCCAGGACAATGTCTGCAATCACCTCCCGAATCTCGTCGTCCTCCACATTCCGGGTCAAATCCAGTCGGTTTGATACCATTTCACGAATCTGCCTGATATATTCCTGCATATCTGCAATCATCGGTTTCCTCCCACCCTTTTCCGGCAATTATCGATTTCCCATTCCGATCTGAAGCATCGGGTTCATGACCTGCAAAAGCCTGTCACCAAAACGCAGAATATTCCCCTTCCCTGCCAAAATTCCATCTGCCATAACACTGGTGCAATAAGGAAGCCTGCTGCGGATCTCCTCCGGCAATATGTCTGTTGTGCTTCCTCCTGGATGAACCCTGTTCATAATCAGATACATTTTCTGAAACAGGAAATCATAGGTGTCATGCAGTCTGGATTCTCTTATCAAACGCTGAAGCTTTTCTATATTTCCTTCCTCTGGTACCACCGGCACAAAAATCGTATCTGCCTCCCTTAAGACTGCCTTGGTCTGTCCTGTAAAGCCGCAGGGCGGATCAACCACAACCAAATCATAAATAGACAATTCCTGAATCGTCTTCAGCAGCCGTCTCATATCCTCAGCATTAATTTCCTCATACTCTGAAATGCTCTCCACCCCGGATACATAGTGAAAGCCTGCATTGGCTTCTGCCTCTGTGCTTCCCTTCAGCTTAAGCCCGGCATTCATCCCCTTGGTCTTTAAGGCAAGGAACACATCCGAAAGATTGCCTCTGGTCTTTCCCAGCCATTCTCCCACAGAGTCGATCTCCTCCAGATTTAAATACAGGATATTCAAGCCTGCCCTGGCTCCCGCTGCCGCTAAAGCCAAAGACAGGGTCGTTTTCCCTGTACCCCCGGCCGGACTGAAGAATACGGTGATCCTGGTTTCACTGCTTCCCTTCACCGTCTCCAGCGTACCCTCATTTTCTGCATATTTTAACAAAACGGCATCCGACAGGCTTTCCATCCGCTGATATTTCTTTACCGTCTCAAAGCCGTCCACGGAAATCATGCTTCTGGCCATTACGATCCTAGTCATCCCAGATGTCAGATCCTTTAACTCTAAATCAGCCAATGCTTCATCCACCATCACAATATCCGCCCGGTTCCCATCCTGGAAATACCGGCACATCCGCTCTCGCCTTGTAAATGTGATTAATTCCAACTGAGGGACATTTTCCATAAAATAGTAGGAAAGCTCTTTTAAATACCGCTCGTCACAATCCGCCAATACCATTTTTTTCTTCATTCAAACTTCCGCCCCTATATCTTCTTTTTTCGACATTCGTTTGAAATTATATCACTTAACTATAAGAAAGTAAACTACTTTTTATTAATTAAGCATTTAAAAAGGAAAGTATATCACTTTCTTTTTTGACAACTAATATCCTATACCATTTCCAACTACAATAAAGCTATCACCGTCAGGTTCTTAAATTTCTTGAAAGCACGATAAGGTGCGGAAACGGAGGAAATAAATCCCAGATGAATGTTACACAACGTATTGATGATCTATGCAGACAGCACAATATAAGTAAATACCGCCTTTCCCAAATTACGGGAATTTCTCAATCTGCTTTTTCTAAAATGGCTCGTCAGCAATCTTCCCTATCACTTGAGACAATCCAAAGGATTTGTGATGCTCTCAGTATCTCTGTGGCACAGTTTTTCTCGGAACCAGGAGAATACCCTGACCTGACAGCAGAGCAAAGGCAGCTTCTCAATTCCTGGACCCTGCTGGACGAAAAAAAAAGAGCCTTCGCTCTCATGATCATTGAAAAAATTTCAGAAATCTAACCTGTAAATCCTAAAATATGTCAAAAGCAGACAGAGGCTGAAGCACTTCTTATTGTGCACCAGCCTCTGTTTGTTATTATTTTGTCAATACATCTTCCTTTGCTTTCTTTGCCGCAGCCCCCTTCCAAAAGGAATAGGCCAGCATCCCTGCGCTTCCTGCCAAAATCACGGCTGTCACCGGCTTTGAAAAAACGCTGGCCAGGCTTTGTCCGTTCAGCACATAAGCTAGGCGAAGATTCTTCTCGCTTTCCTGCCCTAACACCAGCCCCAGCACCAGGGCAGCAGAATTGTACCCCAGCCGGATAAACAGATAGCCGAAAATCCCGGCCCCTGCCATCAAAAGCACATCCCGCATGCTTTGATTCAGCCCATAGGCGCCTGCTGCCGCCAGCACCAAAATCACGGGTCCCAACACGCTGTAAGGCATCTGAAAAAGCTTCTCAAAGCCTCTCACCATCACTGCAGCTACAATAACCATAACAATATTCGTCAAAAACATGGCAGAAAAAACACTTGAAAGATACTCCGGCCGCACCTCAAGGAGGGTGGGGCCCACCTGAACCCCCTTTACAAGTAATATGGTCATCATAATGGCTGCCGCATTGCCTCCGGGGATGCCAAAGGATAGCAGCGGAACCATGGAGCCGGCTGTGGCCGCATTGTTGGCTGCCTCAGAGGCTACGATTCCTGCCGGAAGCCCTGTTCCCATCTGCTCAGGATGCCTTGACATCCTCTTTTCTATGGCATAGGACAAAAAGGAGGCAATGGTGGCTCCTGCCCCAGGCAGGATTCCCACCGCCAGTCCCACAAGCGAAGACCGCAGCATGGTAAGCCTGGTCTCCCAAAGCTCCTCTGCTCCCGGAAAGACGGTTTTTGTTCTTTTCTCCATGCTCTTTCCTGCTTTGCCGCTTTTCCTCTGTTTTTCCGTCTGCTTCAGCACCTCTGCTGCCACAAACAAGCCGATCATAACCGGAATCATCTCGATTTCTGAAAAAAATACGGATTCGCTCCAGGCAAACCGAGGTGTCTTCAGGAAAGGATCCATGCCCATACAGGCCAGCAAAAGCCCCAGAAGAACCGAGATCATGGTCTTTACAATATTTCCCCTGTCCAGGCAGGGCAGCAGGCACAGGCCCAGTACACCTATGGCAAACAGCTCTGCATATCCAAGCCGTCTTGCCACTGCAGAAAGCTGCAGGCAAATCAGCACCATGGCAAGAGCCCCGATCATCCCTCCTGCCGACGAGGCAATCAGGGAAAATCCCAGAGCCTTTCCTGCGCCCTCCCTCTGGGCCATGGGATAGCCGTCCAGAATCGTGGGAGCACTGGAAGGCGTGCCGGGAACCCGGTAAAGAATCGCCGTAATGCCTCCTCCTGTAATAGAAGCCGAATACACGGCTGCCAAAAATCCCACCGCAGTCTCAGGGGCCATCCCATAGGCAAAGGGAAGCGCCAGCGCCACAGCCATGGAAGCGCTGACCCCCGGCATTGCCCCGAAAATCACCCCCAATACGGTTCCCGCCGTAATCAGTAAAAAAACGGAAGGGGTGAGAATCATATGAAAACCTGTGTATAATATGGAAAACACCCTTGCCCATCCCCCTCTTTAGTTCAAAAACCTTCGTATCGTCTTCGGCTTTCTGTAATTCCAGGTAGAGATCTTGATTCCGCTCCGCCGGCTTGCCGCGTGGACGATCTGTCCATTTCCGATATACATGGACACATGGTTTACCACACCGCTGCTGTTGGTATAGAAGATCAGGTCGCCTGGCAGCATCTCGCTGGCCGTGACAGCCCTTCCTGCCTTTGCCTGCTCTCTGGAGGTACGAGGCAGGCTGACTCCTGCCGCATTTCTCAGCACATACTGTACAAAGCCAGAGCAGTCGGCGCCGGTATTGGGATTGGTGCCGCCCCACACATAGCGGTTTCCTACAAACTGAAGAGCATAGTTGACAACCTTGCTCCGCAAGGCCGCCTGCTGATTGGCCCTCTCCTCCACTGGTGAGAACTTAATGGCCTCTGTCAGGGCATAGCGCACCTCCACATTATTGTCCCTGGTTGCAATAAATGCCTTGTCCGAAGCTTCGTCCCCTCCCTCACTGTCGCCGGTATCCAGCTCGATCTGTACCCAGCCGTCCAGCTGATCCAGCACAGTATAGCGGTCCTCCTTAGAGATCTGAGTCCAAATCTTAGAGCCGGTGCTTGGCTCCGAACGCACATTCAGTCTGTCTGTATTCACAATGGCCATCAGGGTAGCTGACTCCAGCGCCAGGTCCCTGGCCTCCTGCCCCACTGCCACATACTGAGGATCCGCCGTGATATAACCGGTAATGGAACCAGATTTTATCTTATACCAGCCATCCTCTGTCTCCAGAATCTCCCCTGCCGCCTTACCGGGGAACTTACCGATAATATTCGTATCATCCTCCGTACTGGGGTTTTTGCGGATATTCAGATAATTATCCACCTTGGAAATCACCAGGTGATCATATTGATTTAAGGCCATTGCCCTTAAATCCAGCTTTCGTGCCTCGTTCAAGGCATACTTTACTGTCACAAAATCAGAGGATATGTAGCCTTCCTCAATCCGAATCCAGCCGTCCAGCTCCTCCAATACCGGATACCGCTCATGATTTAAAGCCTGCGCCACCACATTGGCCGCATCCTCCATATTCGGCTCTGAGCGGATGTTCAGCTTCTCCGTAGTCACCTCTGCCATCCACTCCACATGCTCCATGGCTGTCTGATTTGCCTCAGAACCACTGATTACATACCGGTTATGAATATACCCTTCAATGCCGCCGGATGTAATATGGCACCATTCCCCCTCTGTTTCTAAAATCTCACAGGCACTGTTCTGCTGCAGCTTTCCGATAATCTTTCCATTGGACCCAGGCGTTTCCCGGACATTTAAATACCCCGCCACCTGAACCAGCCCCAGATTGGCATAGGAATCCACCACAGCCTGCTTTTCCTGAAGGATCCGCTGCCGCTCCTGCTCCTCCGGAGACAGGGTGGACTCTATGGTAAGCATGGTCTCGGTCTCTGGTACTGTCTCCTCCACACCCGATTCCTCTACCTTCCTCTCTGCCGGAATATCCTGTCTGGAATCTGCAATGCGGGACAAGACTGCCACAAACACCACCAGCACTACAATCCCGCCTGTCCAGATAATAAACTGCCGTTTGGCATTCCGCTTTCTCTTTCGTGACTTTCTTGAAATGCGTGTATAGTCGGTAGTATCATAATCTGTTCTTTTGTTATCACCTTTATCCAAATTGGTCTGATGATCTGCCATGCTTTCCTCTTTCCTGACGTATTTGCTGTGTCATCCAAGTCGATTGAAGCTCCCTCCAGGTTTTCTCCTTGAATGGATGAAGAAGCTGTTTTCCTATTCTCTCCCCTGTCCCTGGCTTCCTTCACTGACCTTAATCCCCAGCTCCTCAAGCTGCTTTTCATCCACTGCAGCCGGCGCCTCGCACATCAGGCAGGAAGCATCCTTTACCTTGGGGAATGCGATTACCTCCCGGATATTGTCGCAGCCGCTCATCAGCATAGCCAAACGGTCAAACCCATAAGCAAGCCCTGCATGAGGCGGAACTCCGTACTGAAAAGCAGTCAGAAGGAATCCAAACTGCTCCTGGGCCTGTTTTGGCGTAAAGCCCAGCACCTCAAACATCTTGCTTTGAATATCGTTCTGATGGATTCGGACAGAACCGCCTCCCAGCTCTGTGCCGTTAAGCACAATATCATAAGCCTTTGCCCGAACTGCACCAGGATCCTTGTCAATGAGATGCCAGTCTTCTTCCATGGGCATGGTAAAAGGATGATGCATGGCCACAAATCGCTCCTGCTCCTTTGAGTATTCCAAAAGCGGGAACTCTGTCACCCACAAAAACCGGTAATCATCCTTTTTCAAAAGTTCCTGCTGCCTGGCCAGCTCCAGGCGAAGATTGCCCAGTACATCCCAGACCACCTTGTTCTGATCTGCGGCAAACAAAAGAAGATCCCCTGCCTCTCCTTCCATAGCTGTCACCAGACGGTCCATCTGCTCCTCTGTCATAAATTTGGCAAAAGACGACTTGCGGGTATTGTCCGGCTGAATGGCCACATAGGCAAGCCCTTTTGCCCCATAGCCCTTTGCAAACTCCACCAGGGCATCAATCTTTTTCCTGGCCATGGTTCCCTGTCCCTTGGCATTGATTCCCCGGACGGTTCCTTTATTTTCCAGTGCCCCCTTAAATACGGCAAATTCACAGTCCCTCACCACGTCGGACACATCTCTCAGCTCCATGCCAAACCGCAGGTCAGGCTTATCGGAGCCAAACCGGTCCATGGCCTCCTGCCAGGTCATCCTGGGAATCGGCTGGGGAATCTCCACCCCCAAAAGCTCACGAAACAGCCTGGCAAGCAGGCGCTCGTTTACATCCAGCACATCATCCACATCCACAAAGGACAGCTCCATATCGATCTGGGTAAATTCAGGCTGCCGGTCTGCCCGCAGATCCTCATCCCGATAACATCTTGCCAACTGAAAATACCGGTCATATCCAGAACACATCAAAAGCTGTTTAAAGATCTGAGGCGACTGGGGCAGAGCATAAAAGCTTCCCGGATGAACCCGGCTGGGTACCAGATAATCCCGGGCCCCCTCTGGCGTACTCTTGATCAAGGTAGGGGTCTCGATCTCCAAAAATCCCTCCTCAGCCAAAAACTGTCTGGTCAGAATGGCAATCTGGCTTCGCAGCATCAGATTCCTCTGGATATCGGGTCTCCTTAGATCCAGATAACGGTATTTTAACCGCAGCTCCTCCTTGGTCTTGGATTTTTCTTCTATAGGAAATGGCGGTGTCTCGGATTCTGACAGGATCCGCAGGCTTTTTGCCCGCACCTCAATGGCGCCTGTGGCAAGATTTTTGTTAACCACATCCTTATTCTCACTGCCTGAACGGGCCTCCACTCTGCCGGTAACGGCAATAACAAACTCACTTCGCAGCTTCTCTGCCTTGGCAAAGCTCTCTGCCCCGCAATCGCTCTCCTCAAAAATAATCTGCAGGATTCCGGACCGGTCCCGCAAATCTACAAATATGATCCCACCTTTATTCCTGCTCTTCTGCACCCATCCCATGACTGTCACATTGGCTCCGATCTGGGCGGCGCTTACCTCTGTACATCTGTGAGACCGCTTCAGCCCCTGCATTGACTCTGACATAATTTTCTCCTCTTTCTTACCTGTTATCTTTTTGGTGTACCGGGTCTTCTGTCTGGCTCAAGGGATCCCTTATTTCAGCCCTTCCCGATAAAAATTCACAAATTCCGTATATCCTTCTTTCCCCAGCTGCTCCTTCTGGAACTTCTTATTCTTATTCATCTGGGAGACCAGCACCTGCATACCGTTTCTTCGTTCCTCCATGGCCTGTCTCATAATATCCCCAAGCCGCGCCGAATCCATTCCTTTTTCCACCAGATAAGCCTTTTTTTGCCTGTCTCCCAAGGCACATCCGCCCTGGTCCATCAAAATGGTAATGATCCGCTCAAATCCAATGGAAAAGCCGCAGGCAGGCGTATCCTTTCCTGTAAATTTCCCGATCATCTTGTCATATCGGCCGCCTCCTGCCACAGAGCCGCCAAAGCCTTCCATGGACACCTCAAAAATGGTTCCCGTATAATAGGACATGCCCCGTACCAGCGTAGGGTCAAAATACAAGGCAAATTCCGTCTCTGCCACATCGGTCACGGTCTCCATAATATAAGCCAGGTTATCTGCCACATTCTTCGGCATCACTGCCTCCAACACCTGCCCCAAGGCTCTGACCCCCACGCTGTCATGGCCCGTCTGATCCAGCAGCGATGCATATTTTTCTACACTCTCCTGTCCGTATCCTGCCTGTAGAAGCTCTGCCTTCACCCCGTCCATGCCGATCTTGTCCATCTTATCCAGAATAATAAACACCTGATCCATGGACTCCTCCTGAAAACCGCAGTACAAAGCCATACCTTTTAAGATCTCCCGATCATTGATCCGCACGGTAAAGCCATTATTGGGGCAGATCCTGCCCAAGGCTGCAGCCGTGGCCAGAATCAGCTCAATCTCTGCCATGGAGCTCTCGTCCCCCAGAATATCAATATCACACTGGGTAAACTGGCGGAACCTGCCCTTCTGGGGATGGTCTGCGCGCCACACGCTTCCCATCTGCAGCGCCTTAAACGGCATGGAAAGCTGTGCTCCGTTGTTGGAAAAATACCGTGCAAGAGGAAGGGTCAGATCATAACGCAGCCCTCCGTCCACCAGATCTCCTTCGCTCTGCGCCGTCTCCAGATTCAGCTTCTCCCCTCTCTTCAGAATCTTGAAAATCAGCTTTTCATTGTCCCCGCCCTGCTTGCTGGTCAGATTCTCAATATGCTCCACACAGGGTGTCTCAATCTGGGTAAACCCAAATCCCTGGTAGGTGTTCCGAATCTGGTTCGTCACATATTCCCGCACCTGCATTTCCACAGGCAGAATGTCCCTCATGCCAGTCACCGGCTTCTTTTTCAGCGCCATATCCATCTCTCCGTCTTCTATTTTATAGCAAATCAAAATCTATTTTATCTTTACGATTATACTATTGCATTCTTTAAATAGCAATAGCTTTTTCAAGGTTCCTGTTCACTGGTTCCCCAAACCGCCTCCAGCGATAGGCGGCCCGGGTTCGCTGCCATTACATGCATCCTCCCTGCTGATCAGCGCAGTGATTAGCTAAAATGGAAACAGCAGCTTACAGATTCACCTGCTCCATCCCTGCACCCAGATACTGCTCCATTCGTTCCCTCAATGCCCCATACTCCTCCCCCTTCAGCATCGGATCCTGCCTGGTCATTTCCTTAACCTCCTCTGACACGGTTTTTAAAATATCCGCATCCGTAAAAATATCCGCCAGCTTAAACTCCATCTCCCCGCTTTGCCGCAGGCCAAAAATGTCTCCAGGCCCCCGCAGCTTTAAATCCTCTGACGCGATATAAAACCCGTCATTGGACCGATTTAAAATATCCAGACGCTTCCTGGTATCCTCCTCCCCGGAGCAGTCTACCATAATACAGTAGGACTGGTGCTTTCCCCGTCCTACCCGCCCCCGAAGCTGATGAAGCTGTGCCAGCCCAAACCGCTCTGCATTCTCGATCATCATCACCGTGGCATTGGGAACATTGACTCCTACCTCCACCACGGTAGTGGACACCAGAACCTGAATTTCCCCGGACGCGAACCGCTCCATGATCTGGTTTTTTTCCCTTCCCTTCATCTTCCCGTGAAGATACTCCACCACAATTCCCAGCATCAGCTTTTTCTGAAGCAGTTTTGTATAATCCAGCACATTTTCTGCATCCAGCATCTCACTTTCTTCCACCATAGGGCAGATCACATAAGCCTGTCTTCCCGCCGCCACCTCTCTTTCTATGAAGCGGTATGCCCGGTCCCGATATCCGGTATCCACCACACAGTTTTTAATCGGCAGCCGGTCGGCAGGCATTTCATCCAGAATCGAAATGTCCAGATCCCCATATAAAATGATTGCCAGCGTCCGCGGAATCGGCGTGGCGCTCATCACCAGCACATGGGGCTGTCCCCCCCGCTGCCACGACGCAGACGCCTCCTGTCCCTTCTGCTCTGTTCCCTTTCGCCCCAGTGCCTCCCGCTGCCCCACCCCAAATCGGTGCTGTTCATCCGTAATCACCAGTGCCAGCTTGTCATAAATTACCTTTTCCTGAATCAAAGCATGAGTCCCCACAATAATATCCACCTGATGCCCGGCAATCCTTTCATAGGCCAGCCGCTTCTCCTTTGCCGTCATAGAGCCTGTCACAAGCACTGCCCTGGCCTGGACCTTATGGGCGGCAAACAGCTCCTCCATAGACTCAAAATGCTGTTTTGCCAATACCTCCGTAGGCGCCATCAGTGCCCCCTGATATCCATGGCACGCTGCCTGCAGCAAAGCAAGCACCGCAATAATCGTCTTGCCGGAACCCACATCTCCCTGTATCAAACGATTCATCACCAGGCCGCTGTCCATATCCCGTTCAATCTCCCCAAGCACCTTTTCCTGGGCCTGGGTCAGCTTAAAAGGAAGCTCCTGCTTGACACGCTTTACCTCCTCCACCGGCTTCATTTTGTAAATGCTCCCTGCATCCTGACGCTTGTCCTTAAGCCGTCTAACTGCCAGTAGAAAAAACAAAAACTCATCAAACACCAGCCTTTTTCTGGCAGCAAGCAGCTCCTGCTGATCCGACGGAAAATGGATATGCTCCACGGCATAATTATACTCTGCCAGCTCATACTTTTTGCGAAGCCCTTCCGGCAGATACTCCCGCTCCATCTGCCTCTGGGAAAGAGCCTGAGTCACAGCCTTGACGATCGCCTTATTGCCCAGTCCCTTTGTCTGACTGTACACAGGCTGCATGGAATGCATCACCTTTTCATAGGCTTCCTGGGTAAATATCTCTGGCTGCTCCATGGACAGGCGGCTCCCCTTTTTTACCACCCTTCCCCGAAAAAGCAGCACTCTTCCCATCTGCAGAGCAGACCGCAGATACGGCATATTGAACCAGGTAAGAGAAAGGCTTCCTGTTAAATCCTTTACCACTGTCACGATGACCTGAACATTCTGAAATCGCCGGACCGTAGCCGTCCGAAGAAGCTGCCCGCAGACGGTACAGATCCTTCCCTCCTGTACCTGCCCCACCGGTATGGCCGGCTCATAAACATCATAAGCCCGAGGATAATCATGTAGCAGATCCTCCACTGTCTCAATCCCCAGCCGCTTAAATAATGCCCCTGTCTTCTCTCCGATTCCCTTTAGGCTTGTTATCGGTTCCTGATTCATGGCTCCTCCCAACCCTTTCCTGAAATGGTTCCCTGCTCACACAAACAAAACCGCACCGGCTCTTAAAAGCTGTGCAGATAAGCCTACCATCCTGTCTGGTAAAGCTGTCTCTGCACAGCTCTCAATTACCGGTGCGTCCATTCTTTTCAACTAAGCCTCCGTCCGGTCAGCTCTTTTCCCTCACTCTACAGACATGAGATAATAGTAGATGGGCTGGCCTCCGTTGTGAAGCTCCACCTCACACCCCGGACATGTCTTCTGGGCTTTTGCGAAAACCCGCTGAGCCTCCTCTGCCTTCACATCACTTCCATAATAAATGCTGATCAGCTCTGACTCCTCATCCACCATGGCCTTCAAGGTATCAATGGCAGTCTTTTCAATACTGCTTCCCACTGCCAGCATCCCCTGGTCTCCCAGCCCCATAATATCCCCCTGATGAATCTCCATGCCGTCAATCTGGGTGCTGCGCACTGCATAGGTAATCTGTCCGGTTTTGATGTGTTCCATTTCTTCCATCATCGTTTTCAGATTTTCTTCGGCAGAAAGCTCCGGAATAAAATTGATCAGCGCCGTAATCCCCTGAGGAACCGTCTTTGACGGCACTACAATAATCTCCTTATCCTCTACCAGATATTTGGCCTGCTCTGCCGCCAAAATAATATTTTTATTGTTAGGCAGAATAAACACCTGATCTGCACAGACCTGATCAATGGCATTGAGCATATCCTCCGTACTGGGATTCATGGTCTGACCGCCTTCAATCAGATAATCTGCGCCGATTCCCCGGAAAATCTCACCCATCCCTTCTCCCACGGAAACGGCAATAAATCCATAAGGCTTTCTGGGTTCTCTGTCTGCTGCTCCTGCCTCATCCTCTGCCTGCGCCTCCTGAAAAGCAGCTGCCTGCCCTTTGGCCTGGTCTGCTTTCTTCTGATCCTTAGCCAGCTTCTCCGCATTCTGAATCAGCCGCTCCTGATGCTCCTCCCGCATATTGTCGATCTTCATTCGGGAAAGAGAGCCATAAGTCAAAGCCCGCTGTATGGCAAGTCCCGGATCATTGGTATGGACATGAACCTTGACCACATCCTCATCCGAAACAACTACCAGGGAATCCCCAATCGATTCCAAATAAGACTTAAACTCCTGCTCAAGCTTCTCATCGTACCGCTTTTCTACATTGATGATAAATTCTGTACAATATCCATAACGGATATCGGATGTATCCAGGTCAGCCACATCCGGCCCAAAACCGCTCTGAGACGCCGCACTGCCGCTTTCCGCCTTTCCAAAGACAGCATCCGTGTCGGCTCCTGACACTCCGATCCCCAAAAGCCCGTCCAGAGCGCCCTTCATCACCTGCATAAGACCCTGTCCGCCGGAATCCACCACACCGGCCTGCTTTAACACAGGCAGCATTTCCGGCGTCTGATTCAGCACCAGGTCTCCGTATTGGATCACCTCTCTGGCAAATTCCTCCACATTTTCTGTCTTGGATGCCATCTCCACCGCCTTCTCTGCCATACCCTTGGCCACGGTCAAAATGGTGCCCTCCTTAGGCTTCATTACTGCCTTGTAGGCTGTCTCTGTGCCGCGCACAAAGGCATCTGCAAGAACGGATACCGTCACCACATCCTTTGTCTTGATTTCCTTAGTAAACCCCCGGAAAAGCTGGGACAAAATAACGCCGGAATTACCCCTGGCCCCCCGCAGGGATCCGGAGGAAATCGCTCTGGAAAGCGTCTCCATGGTAGGATTTTCAAGAGCAGCTACCTCCCTGGCCGCCGCCATGATCGTCATGGTCATATTGGTTCCTGTATCTCCGTCCGGAACCGGAAATACATTCAGTTCGTTAATCCACTCCTTTTTCGCTTCCAATCCCTGAGCGCCTGCCAGAAACGCCCGTTTCATCAGCGAGGCGTCGATTTCTCGTATATTCACCAGTAGCTCCTCCTTAATCTATCACTCGTACACCCTCTACAAAAATGCTGATTTTATCCACATCCATCCCCGTAAATGCTTCCACTTTATATTTCACATTGGCAATCAGATTGTCAGCTACCGCGCAGATGCTGACCCCGTAAGCCACAATCACATGAAAATCCAGGCTGATACGGTTCTCCTCAATCCTTACATTGATTCCTTTGGTAATGCTTTCCCGCTTCAAAAGCTTTACCAAACCATCCTTCATGCTGACTGCCGCCATGCCGACGATCCCGAAACATTCTACTGCCGTCATACCCGCATAGAGCGCAATGACCTCAGAGCCGATTCGAATCTCGCCCAGCTTATTATTGATGCGTCCCTTCATAAAACCCCCTCCATTCCAATTTGCTTCCTGTTCTCATATTGCTGCAATTTACCGCGAACCTTGCCCTTCACCTTTGGATCCGGCTCGCTAATCGTTCCAAATGATACCGGTCCGCGAACCGCACCGGCCGCCCCCGGCTCTGGCTTGCTAAACGGACAGGTATATGTTCCCACTAAGCTCGTGAAAAACCTCGCTAAGTGTTCCTATTATACCATCTTTCCGCAAAAACACAACCGGAATTTTTCGGTGAGGAACTTTCTGGTGGTTTTCGAGATTTTTCAGGGTATTTCATCAATTTCTGACAAAAAATCCACCGTACCTTCACCCCGTTTTCATCTGCAAAATGTCCGTCCGGTCATCACTTTTCCCGTGCTGCCGTCGTCTTCAGGATTCAGATAATATCGTTTTTCATCTGCTTATTCTATCTTTCTTTTTATTCTATCCTTGACTTATGAATTTATATTTTCCCCCTTTCTTATCTGCAGCTTAATCAGCATGGACCATCCACCATATATTATAATAAACAAGGTTCTTTCTGTCCACAATAAATCAAGTTTCCGTAAAACCCTCTCTTTCCAAAACAACATCTTCACGAAGCACCTGCAGCAGCTTTTGCAATACCTTGCCGGCAGGCATTCCTTCATTTACATAATCCATAATTTTCCTCAACTCCTCAGCATGTGCTGACCAATACCTGGCATCCTCCTTGGGAAAACCTTTCTGCCGCAAAACAACATAAAGCACCAACTGACTGTACACCTCTGTGTCATGCTCTCGAATCCATCCAACATACTCCAGATATTCTGCCTTCGTCAGACCAAGCTCAGAGTCATTATCATTTAAACCCTCCTGTACTGTCCGCCAGTCAAACGTACTCCAATCCCTATTCCATTTATTCATGATCCTTTCCCCACTCTCAGCCAGGTTTACAGCATTCTGTTTCAAAAATGCCGTACCCTGCAAAAATGTAAAACCTTGGTTTTCCCTGCTCTTTTATTATACATCCTCATCTGCTCCGGATATATTATCCGATTATGGATAATATACATTATCGGATAATACTGTTTTAATAATAACAGAGGTGAAGCCAATGATAGTATATGATCGACTGTGGAAAACCATGAAAGCCAAAGATATCAGTCAATACCGTCTGATAAAATACTACAAAATCAGCGCAGGACAAATCGGGCGTCTCAAAGAAAATGCCTGTGTGTCCACTCATACCCTTGATGTCCTTTGCACGATTTTGAATTGTGCCGTGGAAGATATTGTTGAATTTCGTATGGACAGCACCCTCGCTTCCGAGCTGGGAGTCGATGTATCCCAGGATGCCGTACCATCCGATCCTTCTCTATCTTCCCCAAAAACCGAGCCACAAAAAATCCCCCGAGTTTCTGAAGATCAGGAAGAAGATGCCCCTTCCGGTTCCTTCTGAATTTGCTGCGAAAGCCCCATCGCCGGAGACGATTAAAAATTAGGGATACCGAATGCGCCCTCAGACTTTTATGATTGGCGGTGCGGCCCCAGCCAGGCACATGGAGGTTTGCCGCGAAAATCCCGCCGCCGATCAGGCAGCATAAAATCAGGAATACTGAATGCGCCCGCCAAGCTTTCAGGATTGGTAATGCGGCCCCAGCCGGGCGCATGGAGGTTTGCCGCAAAAACAGCACAAACCGAAAGCCTGCGGCAAAAGCGCCCACAGGGCATAAACAAAAAACGCGGTTCCTTATTCCGCGTTTTTTTGTTTATGTTATCTTCCAGACTCCTTTTTTCATAATCTCCTGGTAATCAGAAGCTCCACTGCCAATCGGTCCGAAAGCCTTCCTGTCTTCACCGCTTCTTCTGCCTCAATACAGGAATTTACATAAGAAAAGAGCTGTTCCCTGGAAAACTGCCTTGCCTGCGGCATGGTCTTTCCTGCCACAAATGGCTGAAGCTTCAGCTTTGAAGCAATGGTTCCACGGTCCATGCCCTTTTCCATCAATTCCTTTACCTGCAGAATCTGGTTAAACTGCCGGGCAATCAAAAACAAAATGCGCATGGGCGGTTCCTTTAATGTCAGCAGATCCTCATATAAATCCATCGCCTTATGTGTCTGCCTTCCAGCAATCGCCGCCACCATCTCAAAAATCCGGCTGCTGACCCGAACCGTACACACAGCCTTTACATCCTCATCTGTAATGACATCCCGGTCCATGGTGTAGCTGATCAGCTTCTCAAGCTCCATCCGGATATTCTCCATGTCGTCGCCTACCATGCTGAGAAATAACTCCATGGTCCGGTTAGTGATCTTCCTTCCTTCCTTTGCCAGGATTCCCCCAGCCCACCTTCCAAGCTGTGCGGCGTCCTGTCTCCCCATCTCAGCGGCATGGCCCAGGCTCTTAACCTTCTTGTAGAGCTTACTGCGCTTATCCACCTCTGACTCCGCAAAAACCAAACAGGTCGTATCCGGCATATCCGGAAGATATTTGACCAAAGCCTCGGAAGCATTTTTAAAAAATCCGCTGTCCTCCACCAGAATCAGCCTGCGCTCTGCAAAAAACGGCATAGTATCCGCCAGACGGATCAGCTCATCCACATCCAGCCCTTTTCCCTCAAAACGGGCAAAATTCATGGTGTCCTCACCGATGATTGCTTCCCGCAGACGCTTTTTATAGGTGTTTTTTAAAAAAACCTCCTCTCCAAACAGCAAATACACCGGCTTAAAGGTATGTTCCTTAATATCCTGATTCAATACCTGCATTATTTACGCTTTCCAAGAACCCGCAGCAGATAAATAAACAGATTGATAAAATCCAGATATAGCTGAAGGGCGGCAAAAATAGACGCTTTCTTTGCCATTTCAGGGTCCTGGGAATATGCCTGATGATAAGCCTTGATCTTCTGGGTATCATAAGCGGTAAACACCAGGAAAACAAAAATGCCTATGGTGCATGCTATCATCTCAAACCTTTCCAGGTTAATAAACATGGCTGCAATCCAGAACACGGCCAAAAAAATCAACGCGCCAAGAAGGAAGTTCCTCAGATTGCTTAAATCTGCCTGTGTGAAATATCCGATCAAAGCCATGATTCCAAAGAACAAAGCTGTAGCCCCAAACACAAACACCAGGCTTGGAAACGCATAAATTAAAAAGTAAGCAGAAAATACCACTCCGTTAAGCACCGCATAGGTGATAAACAGTGCCCTGGCCGTGCCTACGGAAACCTTGTTGATCTGAGCCGACATAAAAATCACTACTGCCAGCTCTGCAATCCCCAATACCAGCACTGCATAGGGAATGGCGAACACATACACCACCAATCCGGTCACATACCCGGTCATGGCAATGAGAAATGTAGCCAAAAGCCCTAAAAACATCCAGCCAAAAGTCTTTGCCGTGTACTTTCCCAAGGGCTCATACTCCCTGGCCGCATCCGCTCCATAATACTGATTGACATTTTGATAATCCATAAAATCTCCTTTCCAGCAATCTGCCTGCTTTGCAAAACATTCTGCAGCTCAAATTTATTCTGCAGCAGTTCCCATACCAGAACTGTTCTTTTTATTCTATCACATTTTATAGCATTTGCAAACGAAAATCTTGATTTTTCATTCCCAAGCTACAGAATCCATTGGCTCCACCATATTCGCTCTCCATTAGTCCAAAGACGCACCGCCCCGGATTTTCCCGTATGAAACGTTTGCACATTCCTTTCCTCTAAAAGTCTCAGCACTTCCGGTCCCGGATGCCCATATCGGTTCCCTTCCCCATACGAGATCACAGCCCATGCAGGAGAAACCTCATCCAGCCATTCCCTTGTAGTCGAATAGGCAGATCCATGGTGGGCTACCTTCAGCACCTGTGCCTGCCCTATGCCGTTTTTTTCCATTTTTGCCCCTTGCCCATCCGCCCTCTCAAGCTCCAGAAGACGGCGCTCCCCTTCCCCGCTCATATCGCCTGTCAAAAGCATACCGAAATTTCCGTAGCTTACCCGAAGCACCAGAGAATGTTCATTGCGGTCTTCCTCCTTTTTGCAGACACCTGCCCCGGGGGAAAGCTCTGCTGCCGGATACAGACAAAAAATCTCAAGCCTCCCCCATTTAAGCCGGTCTCCCCGCTCCATCCAGTGAATGGTTCCACCCTGCGCCAAGGCAGCCCGGCTCAATCTGTCATAGACCTCCTGTCCCTTTCCCCTGCCGGGAAGAACCAGATTTTTTATTGTAATATCGCTTTCTTCCATCAAATACATCAAGCCGCTTATATGGTCCTGATCCCCATGGCTGACAATGGCATAATCCACTTCGGATACTCCCTGGCTTTTCAAAAAAGGCTCAAGCCTGTTTTTTCCAAGCTGTTTCTGGTCTGTACTGCCTCCGTCCACCAAAATGGCTCCTCTTTCTGTGCGGATGCAGATCCCGTCTCCCTGCCCCACATCCAGAAAGCTGATCTCCATGCCCAAAAGGGGTACACGCATCAGAAAAACCGGAGCTATCACCAAAAGAAAAATATGAAAGCGCCGGTTCCCACGTTTCCATATTCCTGCCGCAGCCGCCAAAATCCCATAATACAGCCCAATCTGCCAGCCGGCGGGCCGCCCGGTTATCAAAATACTTCCGGGAATAGACTCCCAAATCCGGCAGAGAAATTCATAAAGATTTAAAATCACATGACCGCACCCTACTGCAAAACGGCCTGCCGGCAAAGAAATGCTTCCCAGCAAAACTCCTCCGCAGCCGGAAGCCACCACAATCCCCATAAGAGGCACTGTCAGAAGATTCAGAAAAATACCATATACCGGAATCTGAAAAAAGTGGTACAAAACAACCGGCAGGGTTGCAAACTGCATTCCTAAGCTTATGGCCAGGATACTGCCTGCCTTTTCTCTCCAAGCCCTGCCTCTGTTCTCCTGTTCAAAGAAACTGCCTCTGTCTTCCTGCTCTGCCGCCAAGCCATAAGACAAGTATTCGGATACCATGCCAATCCCTGCCACCGCCCCAAAGGAAAGCTGCACCCCTGCCTGATAAAGCCTGTAGGGGCTGTCCCACAGAATCCATATCCCTGCCAGCCCAAGAGCAGACAAAAGATCATAGCTTCTCCCCATATAAGAGGCCAGGTATCCGCACAAAGCCATAAGCCATGCCCTTACTACAGAAGGCGAAGCCCCTGTTGCAGCTGCATAAAAAGCCAGCAGTCCTCCGGCTGCCAGCCCTGCTTTCCCGTATCCGGCTCCCAGACGCCGCAGCGCCCGATAGATGGCTCCGCCGATCAACGACAGATGAAGGCCGCTGATGGCAAGCAGATGGGCAATCCCGTTTTTCTGATACAAATTCCGGATATCTTCATCCAGACCTGTTTTATCCCCCAGAATGACTGCCCGGAAAATACCGGCATCCTTTGGCGCCGCAATCTGATCCAGAATCCTCCCTGCACCGGCCACACATCTGGATAAAAGGATGCCAAAATGTGCTTTGGATTGTTTCGTTCTTTCCCAAGAAAGAGCAAACACCCGGTAATGAATCCCCTGGGCCTGATAATACAGCCGATAATCAAATTCTCCCGGATTTCTTGCCTCCTGAATCAGGCCCGCCTTTCCTTGTACCTGTATCGTATCCCCTGGTCTGGGCATCTCATTCTCCGGATTCAGATAAACCTGAATCCGTTTTATTTCCTGATACCCGCTTTCCTGTCCGTCCTCAGCCACCCGGCAGCCTTCCAGGACTGACACATAATAACCCTCGCTTTCCTTCGTATCTGCCACGGTTCCCTCAAGGCTTACGGTTCTGTTGTCAAGGCCCAGCTTTTGTTCCTTTTCTGACCAATCCAAAGCCTGACGTCCTCGCCAGAAACCAAGAGCAAGAAAAATCACACCCAAGCCCAGCCTGACTGCCAAGCCTCTCCTGCCAAAATCTGCTTTCTTTTGACTCCAAAAGAAAACCAGTGCCAATATAGTTATGATAAACAAGACCATGATCCTTGTCTCAATCTCCAACAGGCCCATCACCTCTCCAAGTACGAATCCTGCTGTCAAGATCAACAATGGCCGCTTTATTTTGATTCCTCCGTTTCTATGTTCTCCTGCCCCAGCTCCTCCCCAATATAATCCAAATTCCTCTCAAACATGGTCTTCAGCTCAATGGAGTCACGGAATTTCACATCCTGAGAGCCATTGATGCTGATTTGAACCCGGTTTACGGAAGAAAGCTCCGACAGGGAATTTACAATGGAATAGATCGGGATGTAATCCTTGATTTCCCGGGGATTATTTAAAAAAGCCGTATCAAAATTCAGATAGCATACGTTTTCGTTTGTCGATATATTCAAAAGCTTGATTCCCGGGTCCAGCGTCGGCTCCAGTCCTGGCTGCTCCGGTCCGCTTAAAAGTTCCTCCAAAATCACCTTTTCCACGGAAGTGTTAATGTTATGGACTACTTCTCGTTTTTCTGCAAATAGCTGTTCCCCTGCACTGTCTGTAAAATATAAGGTCAGCTCTGCCCTCTCAAAAGCATTCACATCACTGATGCTGTCTGTAAAATCAGATGCCGAAAGCATACCCACCGGCATCCCGCTTACATCCATCAAAAGCTGATCTCCGGAATAGATGGAAATATAATCGATTCCCGGAACCTGGTTCAGGGTCCGTACCAGGGCCGCCCGGCACAGAATCTCCCTGTCCGGAGACATATTAGCATAGTTATTGTCAAAATATAAGTAAAGAACCATGTCCTCCTGCTTATATCCTTGGTAAGTAACCTTTTCTGACAGCGCTGCCTGGGAATCCAGGTCTGTGGGCACCTTCATAAACCGATCCATCAGCTCCTGAATCAGCAAATCCGGATCCGTGGTCCTGGTTCTGTACTCCTGGGGCGCTAACCGGGTCATAGCCGGATTCAGATAATAAACCTGATATGCCGCTTCCCCGTCCTCTAAAGGATGTTCTCTCCCTGTACACCCTGCCAGCATCAGCATTGCCAGACATGCCAGCCATATCTTTAACCCTTTCATATTGTATCCTCCGCCTGCCGGCTTGTCTCTCATGCAATATAATTTAAGGGAATCCTTAAGGTAAACACGCTTCCCTCCCCGTCCCTGCTGGTCAGCTTAATGGCCCCCTTATGCATCAAAATCACCCGGCGGGTAATGGCAAGTCCCAGCCCGCTGCCTCCCGTTACCCGTGAGCGGGCCTTATCCACCCGGTAAAACCTCTCAAAGATCCGGTCCTGCTCCTCCTCCGGAATCCCAATACCAGAATCCGCTACCTTTACAAAGAAAAATTTATGGTCCGCATCCACTGTCACCCGCACCCATCCTCCTGCCGAATTATATTTTATGGCATTTTCCACCAGGTTGCTGATGGCAAGAGACAATTTGGTCTCATCAATATCCGCCGTTACCTCCCGGATGCTTTCCAAAATCAGCTCTACATTTCGTTTGTTGGCAATCGGACGAAGCCTTTTTAAGATCTGCTTGACCAAAACTACAATATCCACCTGGGAAAGGTTCAGCTCTGCCTCGGATTTATCAATCTTTACCAGAGCCAGAAGATCATCAATAATCTTCCCCTCCCGGTCAATCTCATCCGATATATCCTCCATAAATTCCCGATACAGCTCCACCGGAGCATCCTCCATGCCCATCAGGGAATCTGCCAAAACCCGGATCGACGTAATGGGCGTCTTCAGCTCATGAGACACATTGGACACAAATTCCTGGCGGGATTGGTCTACCTCCTTTAATTTGGTAATCGTGCTTTCCACTGCCTGGGAAATATCCCGGGTCTCCCGATACCCTTCTGTCCTGATCTCTGTATCCAATGCCCCGGCCGCCACCTGATTCAGCTTCCGCTGCAGCTCCTTAAACGGCCGCAGCAGAACCGTCGCCGCTGCAGCGGCTGCCAGCATCAGAGTCAATGTTACCAAAAGCTGAAGAAACAGAGCCTTGTCATACACAGAATCCATCAAGGACAGGATTTCCTCTGTAGACGCCGTAATGACCAGCACCCCTTCAATCCCTTTCACCGGAGTATTGTCATAGATCGGCACTGTCTGGGCAAAATAATGCTTTTCTTTATTATATTTGCTGCTGCTTTCTCCCTGAAAGCAGAGAATCACCTCTTCCGCCACCAGAAAACGCCGTTCTGCAATATGGAAAGTGTCCTGGACAATCCTGAAATCCTTATTCACCACTACGATCCTGCCATTGTAGACGTCTGCCAGCGCCTGAATCTCACTGTCCATGGTTCCGTCCCTTAGATCTCCCCGCAAATACCCGGCCCGGGTCATTTTACTGCTTAATATCTGGCACTGATTCTGAACCTCCACCATTCTGGAATCGGTCTGGCTCTGGCGGAGAGAGCCGATCAGCATCTGGGTACACAGAGTCATGGGAATCACGCCAAATAGTACTAAAAGAATTGCCACCGGCACCTTCAGACTGACTAAAAATCCCGGAAGACGGAACATCTGCCATCTTTTCATTCCATTTTCCATTGTTTCCCCTATTTCTTTTTAAGATCCTCATCCAGGCATTTGGTCACTGCCACTGCCAAAGCGCCTGGTCCGATATGACAGGCCACACTTAAGGAAAGCGGATTAATCACAATATGCCCTGTATTCGGATACATTTCCCGAAGCTCATCGGCAAATTCCTTCGCCGCCTCCTCATTGCAGGTGTGAGCCACTGCGATCCAGCTATGCCTTGCCTCCGGGTCATCAAACCGCTTGTTTAAGTCCTGCGCAATGGCTGCTGTCATGGTTGACTTTGCCTGCTTCATGGTCCGGGCCTTAGAAAAAGCATCCAGCTTTCCTCCCTGTATCTGCAGTACAGGCTTCAGCCGCAGAAGGGTTCCTAAGGCGGCGGCAGCCGGAGTGACCCGCCCGCCCCTTTTCAGATATTTTAAGGTGTCAATGGTAATGTAAATACTGGTCTCTCCACTGGTTCTTTCCAGTTCCCGACAGATTTCCTTCGCCTCCATACCAAGGGACGCCATCTCAAAGGCATCCTTTGCAGCCTGCCTTTGGGTAATGGAAATCCGCCGGTTGTCTGCCACCTGCACCCTGCCGTCATAGTCCTCAGACAGCATAAGAGCAGTCTGGCAGGAACTGCTTAAGCTGCTGGACATGGGAATATGAATAATCTCATCGTATTCCTTTAAAATCTGATCCCACAACGTCATCACCGTCTCCGGAGACGGCTGAGAGGTAGAAATCTCCGCATCTTCCTTCAAGCGCTCATAAAATTCTCCCTGGGTCAGATTAATGTCCTCTTCATAGGTTTCTCCATTGATCATAAATGGCATCGGTATCACAAAAATCCCCATTTCTTTTGCCTGACTCTGGGTAATCCCGCTGTTGCTGTCCGTCACAACTGCTGTTCTCATATATCTGCTCCCTCCATAGCTTACTTAAAATCACTGCGAAAGCTGCTTAACCGGTTTGCCCTGCATCTTCTGCCGCGTTATCCTCTGCCGGAAACCATTTCCTGCATCCTGTCAATCGTCCTGGACTGACTGATATAGCTGGTAGTAGATCCCTTTTCTTTTCAAAAGCTCCTCATGGCTGCCCTCCTCTGCAATCTTCCCCTCTGACAGCACCAGAATCCTGTCCGCATTCTGGACGGTGGTAAGGCGGTGGGCAATGGTCACGGTAGTCCTTCCTTCAGCCAGACGGTCCAAGGACTTGGAAATCAGATGTTCACTCTCATTGTCCAAGGCTGAGGTCGCTTCATCCAGAATCAAAATCGCCGGATTTTTCAAAAACACCCGCGCAATGCTGATACGCTGCTTCTGACCTCCGGAAAGCTTCACCCCCCGCTCTCCTACATAAGTGTCATACCCATCCTTTAAGGCGGATATAAATTCATGAGCCCCGGCAAGCTTTGCTGCCTGAATCACCTGCTCACGAGAGGCTTCTGGCTTTCCATAAGAAATATTGTCGTATACCGTGCCGGAAAACAGATATACATCCTGCTGCACGATCCCAATATTCATTCTAAGACTCTGCAGGGTAATGCCCTTTAGCTCCTGACCGTCTATCCGAATCTCTCCTCTGGTGGTATCATAAAACCGGGGTATCAGGTTGCATAACGTGGTCTTTCCGCCGCCGGATGGCCCTACAAGGGCAATCCTTTCTCCGGGACGGATGGAAAGATTGATCTGCTCCAATACCGAATTATGGTCGTCCGGATACTCAAAGCTTACATTTTCAAAGGAAATCGCCCCCTTGATCTCTGTCAAGGGCCTTGCTCCCGGTTCATCTAAAATCTCCACCGTAGAATCCATGATCTCCACAAACCGCTCAATTCCTGTCATTCCCCGCTGAAACTGCTCTGCAAACTCAATAATCCGCCGGATCGTGGCCAAAAGTGTGGTTACATATAATGTATAAGCCACCAGATCCCCCGGTTCAATCAGGCCCTTTACCATAAAAATACCGCCTGCCACAATGACGACCACATACATCAGGCCGTCAAACATTCGAATCGTATCCTGAAAGGCTGCCATATACAGATAGCTTTCCCGTTTAATCTGAAGGAATGCCTGATTGTCCTGGTGAAATTTCTCAATTTCAATATTTTGATTGGCAAAGGCCCGGACCACCCGGTTCCCCAGAAGGTTGTCCTCGATCCGTGCATTTAATTCCCCAATCTGCTGCCTCTGTCTGCGAAAGGCTTTCTTCACCTTCAGATTAAAATAGGTACAGGACAAAACCATAACCGGAATCAGCACAAAGATTACTGCCGTCAATACCAGATTGATTCCGGAAAGCACTGCAAAAGAAATCACAGCCTTTAAAAACGCGATGAAAAATTCCTCTGGGCAATGATGGGCAAACTCTGTCACATCAAACAAGTCGCTGGTGATCCGCGACATGATCTGCCCTACCTTTGTGTTGTTAAAGTAACTGTCTGACAGCTTCTGCAAATGCTCAAAGGCATCCTGCCGCATGTCAGTTTCAATACGCGCTCCCATGACATGTCCCGTATAAGCCATGTAAAAGGCTGCCAGGCCATCCACAATCCGCAGTATAAAGTAGAGTCCTCCGATCCTAACGATCATCCCCACTGTGATGGACGCCAAATCCTTCATTCCCGCATTGGTAATATACCGAAGAAGCATAGGAAACACCAGCTCACACACAGTAGTCAGGGCCGCACAAAACAGATCAAAGACCATGGTTTTCCAATATCTCTTGTAATAAGGCAAAAACCGTTTTAACAGTAATGATGTATTCATAATGCCCCCTTTTATCTTTCTAAAGCTGCACCTCTCCTATTCTATCTTATTTTAGCTGGAAAGGGAAGCAATATTTTCCAAAATTGCTGGACGGATATCCAGACGTGCATTATAATGAGACATTAGGAGTATGGATTCTCTGAATACTCAGGAATTGTCCACAAATACCTTGCAGCATTGCTTGTTTTTTTCGAAGGCACAGCTCAAAATCTGTTACATAGCCCACTATGCGCCTGATTTTGAGCAGCGCTCCCAAAGAAAGATCCTGTGCGCGAATCACAAGTTATTGATGAACGGTTCCTTACCAAGAAAAAGGAGGGGCTTGTTATGCCTTATTGCCCAAAATGTGACATGGAATTTATAGACGGAATTACGATCTGCAGCGATTGCGGCGGACCGCTGGCAGAATCAAAAGAGGTCTGCGATGCCTTGAAAAAGAAAACAAAAGAGGAAGCCTTGGCACGCCTGAAATCCCAATACGACGCCATGACCGAGTATGCCACGGCAGAAAGCCATCAGCCTCTGGAACAATCCGGAATCCTGGAGGATTCCCAGGCCCCGGAAGAATTTCAGACGCCGCTGGAGGCCAAAACCTCCCGCAAATCACCTCCCGCCTCCCTGTACATTAAAAAATCACAGCAATATGACGACATGAAATCCTCCGGCTGGGCTTTCCTTTTGACAGGCGGAGCCCTTTTGGTCTTTGCCGCTTTGTGCTGGCTGAATATCCTTCCTCTTCATCTGGGTATGGTAAGCAAGCTGGCTCTCACGGTTTTTGGAGCCGGATCCCTGATCGTCTCCCTGAAAACCTTTCAAAGCGCCAAAACCGTCCGAGGACAGATTCATGAGGAGGAAGAAAAAAGCCGCAGAATTACCGACTGGTTTTTAAGCTCCTACACCGGAGCCCGGCTTGACGAACAGCTTCTTTCTGAATTTGGAGAGCTGCTGCCAGAGGAGCTGAGCCTAAAACGTTTCAGTCTGATCCAGGACATTCTGATCACCAGTTACGATCTCCACGACCAGTCCTATGTGGATCTTCTGACGGACGAGATCTATGAAAAAATGTATCAGGACTAACGTGTATATGAAAAACCTTACAAAAAGGAGTAAAACCTATGACAGAAATTCCCGGAAAAGAAGTAACCCTTGTAATGATCATGGTGTTTTTGCTGTTGATCCTTATCCCCATTCTTCAGTCACGTACAGACAGGGACCTGACCCAAATGTTTTTTGGGATCCGAAGACGTAAAAAACCAGAGGAGCAGGACCTGAAAAATACCAGGCGGGAGCCTCGTATCCACAATGGAACCAAAGGAGAGCTGACTTCCTTTATCGCTCAGATGCTGCGCTTTACCACCAAGAACGGAATGCGCTTAGTAGCCCCCGGCACAGTCAGCCACAATGGACAGACAGCACGCCTAACAGCCCTAATCGTGGCCCCCGGCGGAATCACCGGCGTCTACTGCCTTGGCTTTGGCGGCACGATTACTCCCGGTGACTTAAAGGCGCCTGCCGGAATGTCAGCCCCATGGCGCCAGCATATTAACGGAGAGGACAAAACCTTTGACAATCCTTTAAAATCATGCCAGCAGCAAAAAAAGCTGATACAATCTGCCATGGAACAAGCAGGCATCCACGCGGATCTGAATGTTGTAACGGTGTTTACCAATCCACGGGCTACGTTAAAGTCCACCCCGGCCTCCATCTATACACCCAAAGGCTTGTGTGAGTATTTAAAGGACAATTCTTCCCTGAAAACCGGAAGCCTGGACATTCACACCACTGCCCTCACCCTGGCAGACTTAGCCGGCATCAAGAAAGGAAAGGATAAGAAAAACGACAAAAAGACCAAAGAATAGCCTGCCGCAACAACCATACGGCAGCAAAAGCCAAAAGCAAAAGCTTGTAAGGAAGGAAGCTTCTCGCTTCCTTCCTGAATACACTGTCTCTTTCTGAAAAGCCTTCTGAAAACTGTCTGCAGAATACTCCCTTCAGCCAAATCAGGCCCGCACCAGCAAAGATTTACCTGTCATCTCCTTTGGCTGCTCAAGCCCCATCAGCTCAATCAGGGTCGGGGCAATATCTGCCAGGCATCCGCCTTCTCTCAGCTTATATTCCGGATCTGCATTTACCAGAATAAAGGGTACCGGATTGGTTGTATGGGCGGTAAAAGGCTCTCCTGTCTCATAATCAATCAGCTGCTCTGCATTTCCGTGATCTGCACAGATGAACATCACGCCGTCCGTCTCCTTAATGGCGTCTACTGCCCTTCCCACACATTGATCCACAGCCTCAATCGCCTTGATGGCTGCCGGCTCCACGCCGGTATGGCCCACCATATCCGGATTGGCAAAATTAATGATAATCACATCATATTCCTTGGACTTGATGGCCTCTACCAGCTTATCGCACACACCTGGAGCGCTCATCTCCGGCTTTAAGTCATAGGTAGCCACCTCCTTCGGCGACGGGATCAAAAACCGATCCTCCCCCTCATTAGGCTCCTCAATACCGCCGTTAAAGAAAAAGGTCACATGGGCATATTTTTCCGTCTCCGCAATCCGGGCCTGCTTCAAATGACGGGCTGCAAGAAATTCTCCAAAGGTATTGGTAATGCTTTCCTTTGCAAAAGCAACCAGCTTATTCCCTATGGTCTCATCATAATCCGTAAAGCACACATAGGTAGTCTTTACCCTCTCGCCCCGGTCAAATCCTTCAAATACATCATCACAGAACACATGGGTAAGCTCCCTTGCCCGGTCCGGCCGGAAATTATAGAAAATAATGGAATCCTGGTCTTGAATCGCTGCCACTGGAACCCCGTTCTCCGTAATCACGGTAGGCATCATAAACTCATCGGTCTTTCCCTCATCATAAGAAGCCTGGATCGCTCCTGTGGCACTGCTGCTCTTTACTCCCTCGCTCTTTGTCAAAGCGTCATAAGCCACCTTCACACGATCCCAGTTCTTGTCCCGATCCATGGCATAATAACGTCCCGCCACAGTAGCCACCTTGCCTACCCCTAACTCCTTCATCTTTTCTTCCAAAGCAGCTACATAATCTCTCCCTGATGCAGGCGGGGTGTCTCTTCCGTCTAAGAAGCAATGTACATACACCTTTTCCAATCCGTTTCGTTTTGCCAGCTCCAAGAGTCCGTAAATATGGGTATTATGGCTGTGTACGCCGCCATCTGATACCAGCCCGTAAAGATGCAGGGCAGAATCATTCTTTTTGCAGTTGTCCACAGCAGCCATAAATGCCTTATTTTCAAAGAAATCCCCGTCCTGAATGGACTTGGTAATGCGGGTCAGCTCCTGGTACACAATACGCCCGGCGCCCATGTTCAGATGGCCTACCTCCGAGTTGCCCATCTGTCCCTCCGGAAGTCCGACTGCCATACCGCTTGCCTGCCCTTTTACAAACGGACACTGGCTCATAAGCTGGTCCATCACCGGGGTCCTGCCCTCGCAGACCGCATTGGCCTCACAGTTATCATTCAAGCCATATCCGTCAAGGATCATCAATACTACTGGTTTCTTGCTCATGTGAAATCTCCTTTTATTTAACGACCGGTTCTGCCGGTCCTTTCCCGTACACGGTTTTTCGTGTACATTGTACTTTATTTTTGCCACTTTTTCAAGGTTCTTCCAGAAAGTTTCTCTGTTATTCATTATTTTTTAATTGCTCTGACACATCTTCATAAAATCCCTGAAGCATGGAAACCCTTCCTCCTGTGTCTAATCTTTTCTGCTCCTCCCGAATCAGCTGCTCCGTCCGCTTTACATCCTCCCATAAATCCTTGGCAGACATTAACAAACACCCTGCTCCTCTTATGATCATCTGCTCTAAACCGTCTGAGGTCGCCACTGCCACATGAGCGTTCTTTCCCATCTGATAGGCAAACCGTTCAATATACTGGTCTGCCGTTTCCGCTTCTTTGGTGTATACCACATGAATATTGTGATAATCAGCGGCGCTTCCTGTATTTCCGGCCACCTTATAGGCATCAAACACCACAATCAGCACACACCGGCGGAACGCCTGATAGTTGCACAAAATATCCAGAAGCTGATATCTGGCTCCGTCAATCGTCTCTCCGGCTAAGGCCCGCAGCCCTTCCCATGCATAAATAATGTTATAGCCGTCTACCAAAAGATACTCCTCTTTACCCGGAGTCCCTTTCCCCCCATGAACAAAATCCGAATTTTTTCTTTCATCCTGCCCCCATTCCTGACTTTTTTCATATGTCACCTGGCGCGGGCCATCCATACTCCTTTGTCTTTTCTTTTGTTCTCCATAGGTCCGGATAAAAATCGCTTCCAGCTCTTTTTCCTCTGCTCCAAAGGCCGACTCTCTAGGTGTATTGGCCCCAATCCTTTTCATGCTCCCTGCATCTTTTTCGTCCTTGTTTTGATCTTCATTCTCCTTTTCTTCTTCATAAGTTCTGTCCAGATGCATATAATCCTTCACCTGATCCCACGGCACCACAAAGCCGGCTCCATGAGTGCAGAATACGGATCCGGTAGGATTGTCCAGATCTGCTTCCGGATCATAGCCGGCAGCCTCCACCACCTGCTGTTCATTATGGCATGGCTCATATCCCTTGAGAGTGCAATGAAGCCTTCCCCGTCCTCTTGTATAGCGGATCACCTCCTGCTGGTAGCCCTGCAGCCCTGCGGCAGGAGCCTGTCCCTTCAGCACCGCTGTATCATGCTCCATCCAAGGCGGCTCAAAGCTTGCCTGCATCCGTTCTAAATCCGACATAGCCCGGCCCACGGACTCTGCCGGAAGCTCAAGACGAAATGCAAACCAGGGTTCCAAAAGCCGGCATCCTGCCTCCCGCAGCCCCTGACGCACGGCCCGGTAAGTGGCCTGTCTGAAATCCCCGCCCTCTGTGTGCTTTACATGGGCACGCCCGGAAAGGAGTGTGATCTTCATATCGGTAATATCCGCCCCAATCAGCACTCCTTTATGAGCCTTTTCCTCCAGATGAGTCAGAATCAAGCGCTGCCAGTTCCGGTCCAGCACATCCTCACTGCAGCAGCTTGTGATCTGCAGCCCGCTTCCCGGCTCTGCCGGCTCCAAGAGAAGATGCACCTCCGCATAATGACGCAGAGGTTCAAAATGTCCCACCCCCTCCACAGCCCGCAAAATGGTCTCCTTATACACCAGGCTTCCCACACCAAATTCTACCTCAGCGCCAAACCGTTCTTTAATCTGGCTTTTTAAAATATCAATCTGAATTTCCCCCATAACCTGAGCATGAATTTCCTGCAGGGCTTCATTCCATACAATGTGAAGCAAGGGTTCCTCCTCCTCCAGCTGACCAAGCTTTCGGATCATCCCGGCAGCATCACAGCCCTCCGGCAGTAAAATCTGATAATTCATCACCGGCTCTAATACCGGCAGCCCGGATTCTTCCTCCGTGCCGATTCCCTGTCCCGGATAAGTGGTCATGGGGCCTGTAACTGCACAGACCGTTCCTGGTCCTGCTTCATTTACAGTCTCATACCGCTCTCCGGAATAGATTCGAATCTGGTTGATCTTTTCCGCCTCTTTTCCCGGCAAAAGCTCCTTTACCTTCAGGCAGCCGCCGGTAATCCGCATATGGGTCAGGCGATTGCCCTGATTGTCCCTGGAGATTTTATATACCTTGGCTCCAAAAGTCTCTTTTGCCTCTGCTGCTCTGAGAAGCTGTCTCAGCCCGGCCAGCAGCTCCTCTACGCCGTCGCCCTTAAGAGCAGAGCCAAAATAACAGGGAAACACCTTTCTCTCCTGAATCAGCCTCTGAATCTCCTCCCTCTCAATCCCTCCTGTCTCCAGAAAGGATTCCAAAAGCTGTTCATCGCACATGGCAAGATTTTCCCACAGCTCCTCCTTATCCGAACTAAAATCCAGACAGCTTCCATCCAAACGCTGCTGCAGCTCTGTCAGTAATGCCGCTTTGTTTGTACCATTCTGATCCATCTTATTAATAAATAAAAAACATGGTATCTGATAGCGCTTGAGCAGACGCCACAAGGTATCTGTATGCCCCTGGACTCCGTCTGCCCCGCTGACCACCAGAATTCCATAATCCAGCACCTGCAAAGTCCGCTCCATCTCCGCACAGAAATCTACATGTCCCGGCGTATCCAGCAAGGACACGGAAAAATCCTCCAGAGGAAACACTGCCTGCTTAGAAAAAATCGTGATTCCTCTGGCCTTTTCCATTTCATAAGTATCCAGATAGGTATCCTTTGTATCTACCCGTCCCATCTTCCGAATCCTTCCGGTCAGGTATAAAATCCGTTCCGACAATGTGGTCTTTCCCGCATCCACATGTGCCAATATGCCAATTACCACTTTTTTCATCTTGTTTTTTCTTTCTCTGCACTTTTTTCTTTTTTCCTTCTAATCTTGTCTATTATATCGAAACTTCTGCGTTTTGTCATGAAAATTGCAAAAAAAGCGGTACACATACCGAAAAAGGATAGGATAACACCAATGCGATACCATTCGGATAAACCTTCGTCCCCTGTCCGGGCCAGGCGGAACGACCTGGGAATTTCATTATCAAAAAATTCTTTTACCTCCTTTGGAGTCTGGCTTTCATAAAAAGCCGTAATCCTTCCCGGTTCCTGTGGTGCTTCCGGAATCCCAGGATTATCTGGTGCTTTTGGCTTCTCAGGAGTCCTCCTTTCCTTCCTCTTTCTGTTCTCATAAAGCAGCTTTAGAATTTCTGCTTTTTTCGGCATGGTAAATTCCAGTTTTCCGGCAAGCTGGTATCCCTTCGGAGCCTCCTTTTCCCAGAGCTCATACACCTTGCCTGCTGCCAGACTGCCCGTGATTTGATGGCTTTTTGTGTCGGAAACCCATTCCTCTATCACCCTCCCTTCCTTATCCCGAATCTGCAGAACCGCCCCTGGGACAGGTTCCTTTGTTTCTGCGTCCAGCTTCAATATTTCTGCCTGGGTCCTTTCGTTTCTCATGGCCACATGGTCAATCGTCCCATCCAGACTGACCGTAAATCGGATTTCCTCTGCCCAGGCATAACCGTCCGCAGGCCGAATTTCTTCCAAAATATAGGTCTCCCCTGCATCCAGAACCCCCACAAGCTCATAGGGCTTTGTCCCTGATACCCAGGAGACAAGTTCTGCCCCTTCTGTTGTTTTGATCCGCAGTTGATTGCCGGGGATCTCTGTCTCTCCGGTAATATCAGTCTTGCTGACCGTCACATGGGTCTGCCTGTCTGTCATCCATATCTCATCCAGGCTGCCATCCTTACTGACCGTAAAAGCAACATCCTCTGCAAAAGCATAACCGGAAGGAGGCTTTACCTCATGCAGCAGGTACCCGTATCCTGCACACAGCTGCCTGCAAAGCTCCCTCGGGGCTTCTCCAGACCGGAAGATCAAAGGATCTCCTTCCTGAAAATCCCCATAGCTGCTGACTGCTCTTGCCGGCGTCCTGTCCTCGTTTAATATCTGCAGGACTGCCCCCGGAATATACGTTTTCTCCTCCTGCTCTGCCACCTTATGGATCCGGAGCTTTGTATCCTGATCCTTCATGACCACCTGTTGTGTAATCCCATCCTCTGACACCGAAAAGGAGATTCTCTCTGCAAATGCATAGCCGTCCCTTGGGCGTATTTCCTCCAGATAATAAACCTCTCCTGGCGTTAATACTCCTTTGATCCGGTAAGGTTCTTTTGCAGAAATCCAGGAAGCAAGCTCCTGTCCTTGGCAATCCTTTAAACTCATATGACAGCCCGGCAGCTCCTCCCTGCCTGTAATATCCAATTTTGAAAAAGAAACCTCTGTCTTTTTATCTGATGCCGCAATGCTGCTGATCTTTGCCTGCTCATCTAAATGAAATAAAAATCTTCCGCTTTCCCAGACCGTCTGATCCGAATACGTGGTCTGCTCGGTCAGCAGATAGCTTTCTCCCCTTCGGAACACCTCCCGCAGAGAGCTGTCCCACACCTGCCTGGTAAAAGCTGCACAGGCTCCGGACTCCTCTATCCTGCCTGATATCTTCTGCTCTTTTATCCGATTTCCATCCTCCCTTCGCGTAATTAGATAACGCACATTTTCATAAAATCCAGGATCTATCACCACAAACTCGTTTCCTGCAAGAGCAATGGAGCCGCCGCTTTGTATAGTTCCGCTTCTGCTTCCTTCATACTCATACCGTCCCTTTAATTCTTCTCCGTTTTCTTGAAAAAGGCGAATCTCAAATATGCTCTCCTCCTCCCCGAAAAGCCCCTTTCCGGATCCGGTCAGTTCATTATAAATTACAAGCTTTTTGCTCTGCAGAAGGGGTATGGTCTTTGCCGCTGCGGCAGAATGGCCCTGATACCGTATTACCCCGGTTCCGTGAACCGATAATCCTCCCTTTTCTGCTGCTGCCACATAAGAAACGGTCCGCCGTTCCAAAGGCTCAACATCCTTTTCCTGATAAAAAATTTGATTTCCGCGGATCGTTCCTCCTCCTGAATCTAAGATTTCCATGGATGAATCCAAATTCACCACAATTTCCATATCCGTTTTGCTCTGGGTCTCATTGATAAAAGCAATGGTTCCCATAATAGCCTGACTGGGATCCAATGCGGTCCCTGCCTGCCCGTCACGATTTTTCACAATCATCTGAGGATTTTCCGGCAATCGGTTATTCGGGATTGTCTTTTCCTGAATCACCTCATTAACAAGAAACGAATCAATCCTGGTTCCATCCTCATGGCTCAAGGTTAAAGATGTTCTCGCAGCCTCCCTTCCTGGTATATAACAAGTGTCTTTCTCATCAAAAAGCAAAGCCTCTGTCCTTTTTCCGGTTGTGGACCTGGTTCCATCGTTGTAGCAGGTATACTCTGTAATCGTATAAATTTCCCCTTCCTTAAATCCATCTTTTTTATACAGAGTATGGCCGTCCCTGGTTCCAATCCAATGTGCTGCCTGACTGCCAGAGGAATCCTCCATTTCATATTCTACACGGATCGGATAACGTCCCTTCAGCGTCACTCCAAAGATAGAATCCCCGTTCGGATCCTCCTGTTGGATTTCATCCTCATAATCCCTTGCGCTGTGAATCGCCACCGTATTTACCTGGCTGCTGATTTTAATAATCCTCCTCCCATCCATGGACATCATAAACAAAACCGGATCCATAAGATGATATCCTTTTGGCGCCTTCAGCTCCTTCAGCAAATAGCTTCTTCCGGCAACAAGCCCCTGAATCTCATGAGCTCTTTCCTTCTCGGTGATCCAGGTGTCATAAGGCTGCGTTTCCTCATAATAAAGACTGCCGTCTTGATTTCTCCCAGCAATTTCATATAGGGCAAATTCAGCCCCTGGCAGAAAGCCTGTCCCATATTCTCCCAAAATTTCAAAATCCCTTTTGCCGATGGAAACCCGGGTTCGTTTATCTGCTATCAAAATCTGCTTTTTTGCTTCCTCATGAGCCGTATAGGACTGTCCCATATGATCTGGTTCAAAGCTCCAGGTAAAAATCTGAGTATTCACCTCATAGCCGTCTGGCGGGGCGACCTCCTTGAGCCTGTAAAAATAGGGTGCAATCCTTCCGTCTTCCTCCGGCTCTCCCACCGGCAGACCACTGATCTGAATGATCTCCTGATGCCCGCTGACCCTTTTTGTAAACACCGGGCTGCGCAGGTCTCTCTGTCTGTACGCCGCCAGCTCAAACACGGCTCCTGTCAGGCTCTTTCCGTCAAGATCTGTTTTTCGAATCTCCAGTCTTCCCTCTGCCAGTCGATTCTCCGCCCGGACAAGCCGGATCTCCCCTTCCTGATGATATTCGATCTGCATTGGCTCAAACGTGGTGTAATAACCCGGACTTTTCCGCTCTGTCAGCCAGTAAATCCCATCCTCCAGCCTTCTGATCTCATGAGGTTTTAAATCTCCCACACCATATCCCGGCAAAATACGGTCATTGATATAGTCCAAATCTGTATATACCCCGTCACTGCCCGTAATCCACGCTGCCTCCAGATGCTCCTCATCCATCCTCAGCAGTCCGTCCTTCTCTGCCCGATACAGCTCCAGACAGGCTCCTGCCAGCTCTCCCTTTTTGTCCTCTGCGGTTTTGGATAGATACAGCCTGCCTTCTGTATTTTCAACGGCATATCGCTGAATGTCCTCTGTATTCGATACCAGGATCAGTCGATTCTCTGCCTTAGAAAATCCCTCCGGCGCCTTTGTCTCCACCAGCACATACGCCTTTCCCACAGGAAGATAATCGATCCGTCTGACGCCGTCAAGGGTAACATATGAACATGCATATTCGTTTATTTCGGAAAGCCTTCGGTAATCAAACTGATACTCAAAGGAATCCCCTTCCCACACAAGTACACGGATTTTCCTTCCGTCCTCCATTTCCAAAATCAATTCTGCTTCCACAGGATGAAGCCGGTCTAAGCTGCCATTTGGACTGTCCGGGGAATAGGCGGATACACATTTTACCTCATGGTCCTTATCTCCCTGATTCCACCTCACTATGGTTCCTTCTCGGGCTCCATATTCTCGATACATGGCCTCAAATGCCGGAATCAGGCTGGTGTACTCCTCCAGGGAAACGGTTTGCCAGGAATCTGCCGGATGTCCGGAATCATATTCCGGCATTCCGTCATAAAAAATCACTTTTCCGTCCGCATCCAGGGCTGCTTCATATAAGGTAAACCCTGCACCGGCAAGCTGGATTCTTTCATCTTCTTCCACGGTAAATTTCTCTATCTCCACCTTGGTATGGTCATTGCCCATTATGACGACCTGTACCTGCGGGATACTTTTTATCTCCACCTCCAGCGGCTCCCCGGCCACAAATCCCGGCGGCGTCACAAGCTCCTCTAAAATATAAGCTCCTGCCGGGATTCCCTCCACATAAATCGGGGTATCTCCTGTAACCCAGTGTGCGGTCAGCTTTTCTACAGAGCCGGTCCGGCTGTCCGTGGACTCGTATACCAAAGGCTCGCCTGTAGTCTTTTCCAGATAATATCCTCCCGGCTTATCCGGGCTGTATACCTTCCTTGCCTCAAACAGGGCAAGCTCTGCTCCCGGAACAAGATGATGCGTATAGCTTCCGCCCCTCTCTGTTGTTTTTCCCAGCTCTGTCTCTGTACCGTCCGACCTTTTCTGCCAAATTCGGATCTCATGGCTGACAGGACTGTCAGTTTTGGAAATTTCCAGCTTTGTAGTCTTATCTACCATAGAGGTATGCTGCATTTGTGCATCTTCATGGATCACCACCCCTGTGGGCATACCCTTTAAATACCCTGCCGGACTTTTTAACTCCTCCATAATATAAGTTCCGGCAGGCACCCGCTTTAAAATATCTGCTTGTCCGGCTGTCTCAACGCAATGAAAGGGATCATTCGGCGTTTTATCGGAGGTAAGCCAGACATTTTCCAAAATATATCCTTCTCCATAACGATGATACAGCTTTTTCTGATTCTGTCTCTCCTTCGTCTCATCACCGTCATAAAGCTGCTCATGAGAATGGATATGGTAGGCATTGCTGTTGTATTCCTCTAAATTATCTGAATCCTGATACCTGACAAAATCTCCGTTTCGATCATAAAGCTCTGTCCCCTTGTCATAGGTTTCCTGGCTTTTCTGGTAATACACAGGAAGTCCGCAGCTGTCAAGGACAGGATTTAATTCCCCTGAAAATCTGCCGTTGTTCTCATCCGTCAGTACCTCCCCGTTAAGATTCTGCTTCCAGCGGTTCGTATAAATCGTAAGCTCCTTATGACTTTCCCCGCTGCCCTGGGATTTCCAGGTTCCTGAAATGGAGCCGGACTCACTGTGCTCATAAGAGGGACGCTGCTTTTCTGGTATTTCCTGTCCCGAATGGTTCGTCACCTCAAGAACTTCCCTTTCCTCATATCCATCCTGATTTTCCCCGATCACTGCTGCGCGGCAGGTTGTGATCTTATCTCGTGCAGTCACATTTCCGTACTCATCTCGATGGACACGAACCGGCCACACCATTACCTTGTCCAAATCCCCTTTGGGCATTTTTACATAAGCCATGCCGGTATAAGGGTCCACCAGACTGTCTCTGTTTCCGTCCCGGTCTAAATGATAGACCAAAGTTCCTTCTCCCACTGTCAAAATCTTATCCAGGGCAGAATACCGAATTTTAGTAAAATCACCTCCCGCCAGCTCCAGATAAGGAATCCCGCCTTTAAATGCAAACAGGGAAATCTCTGTATCTGTCCGGTCAAAATTTTCCTTATCCGACTCTATCTGGCTGATGGGAACCATTTTGTGATCCCGGTCATATCCAAAGAGCCTTCTGCGCCCGTCTACATTTTTTTCTGTCACTACCTCCAGGCTGTCTAAATCATAGTACAAAATATCCGTGTCCGGCCGATTCAGATTTACTGCTGTCCAAAGATTCCCTGTTTTTGTCACCGGCCTGCCATAAGGATCTGTCCCTATCTGAAATTCTCCCTCATATTCCTGCCCATTCTCGTCCTTCTCCTTTACAAACTCGGTCTTCTCCCCTGCATATCCCTGTTTTATGTACATTCTGGTAATATTGTTGGCAGAATTGCGCTCAATCACCAGCCCTTCATAGGCATGATCCTCGGTATCCCCGGATGTATTCAGAACAATGGCATCAAACAACACCATCTGTGCTCCTGCGACATAAGGATTTTCATCATCTGCTGTCCCCAATGTCCGGGTCACATATCCATAGCCTGCAAATATTTCTCCTTCATATACCAATTCCACCTGCTCTCCTGCTGCCTTCCTGGATACTAAATACTCCAGTGTGCCCTTCTTCCATCCATATCCAAGATAATGTCCGTTTTCATAGGCATAAACATAGTCAGAATGATTGCCGATCTCTGCAAGGCTCCCATCTATTCTGCCGCTGACCTGATAAGTGACCGTCTTATCCAAAGTGGTGTTGGCTGTGGCTCTGCTGGATTCCTTCAGCTTTTCTACTTTTAGCTTTATAGGGATATTTTCCACATAGATCCTCGCTAAATTTACAGTGTCCTGGGGCTTATTCTGGTTTTCTGTCAGCTGATCTGGCATGGTCTCATAAACAGCCGCCAAAACCCGGCTGTCTCTTTCCCCCTCCTGATAGTAAGTAACCTTATCCGAATATACCTCCACAGCCACTGGTTTGCTTCTTACATATCCGGAAGGAGCCTTTTCCTCACAGATCACATAAACCCCCGCCCCCAAAGGCTGGGGTGTTTCCAGATATCCAACCGTCTGAAGCTGCCATGTTATCCGTGGCATTTCTTCTTCCTCTGCTTTCATTTTTCCGTCCAGAACTGTGGAATAAGAAGAAAATGCCGCCGTCTGCTGCCCCTGTCCCTTGGCTGTTATAATTTTCTCATCTTCCCTGCAGATTGGCGTTCCTGCCGGGACAATACCAGTATAAAGCTCCCCCGGGCCAGGCGCTTTCCCCAGAATCCGATCCAGGATCGACATTCTTCGGGCCACCGGACAGATCAGGTCCGCTCCCATGGATTCTAAAAATTTTCTTGTTCCTACAATCGTCGTATCCTTCTCATAGAAAAGCACCCGCCCGTTTCCATCCTCCGAATCCTCCCTTTCTGCCGCATAAATTCCGAATATAGCACTGTCATGTAAAATATTCTCATGAGTCTCACTGTCCAGCTTCTCCAAACGCAGTTTCCCAGTAAAGAATCGGTTGCGGAATTTTACAATTCCCAAGCCAGCATAATCACTTTCTCCCGTTTTTTCATCCTTAGTACCAGACTGTCCTTCTACTGATGCCATAATACTCCAGGGAACCAGCATAGGTGCATACAGCCCGTCATAAGCAGTCTGCATTCCGTGCATTACAGGCACCTGGTCCTGATACCACATTCCGGCTGCATTGTCCTCTGTGGAAATTCCTCCTGAATGCAGCACATTGTCTGCTGTTCCCCGATGCTCTGAAAGAGAGCTGTAGCGGTAATGAGGGGCAATTCCTTTTTGTCCGGACTGGCCCTCGCTCAGATAATAGCTTACCTCTCCGGCTGTCCGGTTATCTGCCCGGTTATAGTAATTTTTGTATGGCTTATAAGGATCCTGCGTCAGTGCAAAGTAATCCTGATTTCCCACTGATTCCGGCACATCGTTGCTAATTTGTCTCACATCCATACCATACTTGTAGATTTCAAAATCTCCATGATGATTATGAGCCAAAATCACATGGCTTTCCTGGTTAAAACGAATCCGGTATTTCCTCTCCATCTCTGACTGTAACATTGAAGCATCATAGCAGTAATATCCATTGGGGGCTTCCAAGGATGCCCCACTGTCCACATAACCGTCATATACTGCAGGCAATGACACCTCTTTCGGTTGATCGATCTGGTAATGCTTATTCTTAAAATCCTTTAAATTCGTACTGTATTCCGAACCGGAATATTTCGGCTGCTGCTCTGCCACCACATAAGTTCCATAGGGAAGATATGCCGATATTCCATAATATCCGTCTCCCTCTGCACAAAGACTGTCTGCCGACAGGGTGGACCCATCCTTGTCACTGCCGCCTTCCTCCTCCTCATCCCACTGCACAGCATAGATTTCATCCAGATCATAGGCGAAAAACGGCTTTAAATAATTCTCTGCCTTTTTTATGGCCTCCCAAAGAGCTCGGTCATAAATCTCATCCGGGTAACCGATACTTCCCCCCGCTGCCTGGCTTTCTTCCAGACTTTCTCTTGAGCCTTCTGCCGTACTTTCTTTTACCGGCACTGTCAGCTTTTTCACCTCGTCCTGCAGATACCAGTCAATGGCAAATTGGCGCACCTGATCAGAGACTCTTGCATTTTCTATGGTTTCCTTTCCTCGGTTTCCCTGATTTCCAATAGGCTTCCAACTGGTGTAAGACGGCGCTTTGTCATCCCATTTATCATGATTTGCCGTTTCTATGGCATCGAAAAACTTGTCATAATTGTATCCTTTAACGATTCTGACGCCCTCTTTGTCTTCCACAGTCCGCTCTATGGTTTCCAAAATGGCCGTATACCCCTTTTCCGGCTCCTCATGGATCCGTCCGTCTGTGTATTCATAAAGCCGTTCATTAGCCACAATACTATCCCTGGAATCTTGATAAAGCGGGTCTGTCTGGTGCAGTACCTTTGTATAGATCTTCCTCACCTTTCCCGGAAAACGGTGATTTTCTGTCAACACCTTACTTTGGTCCATGTCTGCCCCCAGCCGGTCCTGCCAGATCACCTGCCCATCCTCCCAACGGTAAAGTCTGGTAAGGTTAGAGCGCAGATATACTTTAAACCGAAACTGATCCATCTTCCCGGACGAGGCTTCTGCTGGCTCGTCCTGACCATAACCGGCGAAAAGTTTGGTAAACCAGTCTTCATGAATTGTTCCATAAGAATTGGTATTATAATAAGAGGTTTTCTCAATATCCTTTTTCACCTGAATCTTCTGGATAATGGCACGTTCTGATACTGTTATGGGAACCTGCCTTGTTCCGGCGTCCTCATATACAGAATATTGTCCAGGATAGGCCAGAATCACAGGCTTCACATAGGTTCCTGTAAGATTCATAGACGGTGCAGCAGTCACAAAAACACTCCCTCCCCCGCCTCCAAACCGATTCTCATAACGAATGGTAATCATCAGATCTCCATCCTGTGAAATCTGCTCTGGCGTACCGTGAAGCTTCCATGTGCAGGTCACCGGATCATAGACCGCCTCCATTTCCTCATAAGAAGTTGCTTCTGCCACCTGATAACCTGATTTTTCTATGTAACGGGTACACTCCTTCTGATAGACACTTCCATCCTCTGCCCGCAAAAGCTCCCCCTCTCCATACACCCAATAAGACCGAAACTCCTGAGCGCTCACATAAGGAATCTGGGATAAATCCTCATAAAGATCAATCTGTCTTTCCGGCTTTACATTCGGCACCCGGATCCATCGATACAGATAAATTCCCATCTCATAATCTTCCTGGGATAGCTGGGACAGAGGATAACCACGATATACATATCCTTTTGCACCGTTCGAAAAATCTGCAGGATACTTTATATAAAAAGTCTGATCCGAAGCGCTGAATACTACCGGAAGCTCCTGGTTATCTGCCAAAAAGGAATACCGCAGTACGCCATAGGTTTTTCCGTTCTGCTGGATCATCTTCTCAAGCTTTGCCCCATTAAAGGCAGGGCCGTCCTCTCTGGCAAAAAAATCATACAGCCTCTGTGCCCAATCACCGCTCTCTCCCAATTCTACCAGAAAATACGGAGAAGCTTCTCCTGGCTCCTTCAGACCAATCTCTGTCATTGCCTGATTGCAGGCATCGATAAAGCTTTCTTCATCCCCTCCCAAGATTCCGGTCAGCTCTGGGATATACTGTGTATCAAAGGTTCGGATCGCTCCTTTTGGGCCTGTGAGAATCTGATCTTTAGGAGATACTGCTGCTTCCTTTGTATGTCGGATCGTCACATGCTCTCCGTTCGGCAGTACCTTACTCTCTCCTGGCTGCGCTTCCACACTTTTCCCGTTGATCATCACCAATGTGTCCCGGACTGCCTCCACAGATTCATAATAAATCTCCGGTTCCTCCCATTCCCGATAAACCTCCTTTTTCCCCACAAGAGTCAGCCAGAAGGAAGGCTTTGTCTCCAAAGCTATGTTTTTAAGAAAAATATCATAGCCATAGTCAGCGCCGCTGCCGGAAAGCGTGATCTCTGTCACCATTTCCTCTTTCTGCGTATCCTCCATCAGACGGATATTTCCTCCTGCCTTTTTTACCTGAACCCTTCCCTTTGTCTCTGTACTGCCTCCTGCCAGCCAGCTGTTACGGTTGGAAATCTGAGCATCCACTCCATATACAGACAGCTCATATCCTTCGGAACGTGTCAGCTCCTGAACATAATAGCCCCCCAAAAGCAAAGGCCGTCCAATCCAGCAATTTCCATTGTCTGACTGATTGTCCTGTATGGGATAATACCATTGTTCTCCGTCTCTTTTATCAGGATTGCTGGTATGCCTGCGGATCTTTTGAATGTGGGCATTCTGCGGTCCTGTAAAGCCTGTATGAACCGTCATCCCTAAATCATAATCATAAATGGTTCCTGGCGCTTCTGTTATTGCCATAAAGGAAGCGTCCCCATTTTTATCCGTAGCTGCCACTGCCACTAAATTTCCCTTCTCAAAAACCACCCCTGTCTTTCCGTCCGGATGAAAAAGATCCTCTGCTGCATACAAGCCATAGACTGCTCCCTCCAGGCTTCCGTCCCCCTGCGTGTCCCCATAAGAATCATACTCCTCATTCTCTCCCTGCTTTAAAAGCAGGTCCCGCTTATTGATATGAACCTCTGCCTCTGTCCGGTGATCATATACTTCAAAGATCCAGTCTGCTCCTCCATTGCCTGAATAATCGGGATCTGCAAAAGTCAAAGGCGCTATCTGAGATTCCTCCATCACCACAGAGCTTCGAACAGAACCGGCACCATCTCCCTCCTCATCCTGCCGCATTCGTCTGCCCTGCAGTCTTTTTCCATCTTGATGATCCTGCTTCCTCCCCGTATTTGTATCACCTTCCCTATGCTCTGCTGACCGGACCATTCCCGGAAGAAGCCGAATCCTCTCTAAAAGCCCTGAATCAAAAACACTGGCATTAGAAGGACTGGCATCTTCATACATTTCATCCTCGTCCAAAATCCACACATTTTCCAGATCCACCTCCTCTCCCGGAAGTACTTCTGTTTTGATAAAAACCGCATTACTCCCTGTAGCCACAGACTGCATCCAGTCTTCCTTCATCGAATCCCTGTCCGCAGACTCTTCTTCTGCAATTTTCCCGTTAACAATATTCCTGTCTGCAATACCCCCATCCTCAACTCCACCCTCTACCCTCTCCTCATCTCTATCCTTTCCGTCTCCAGTTTTCCTTTCTTGCGCCTTCGCATCCACAATCTCCCTTGTCATACTCTTTAAAAATAGGGCTTCCTCCGAAATTTCCTCATCCCGCCGGTCTGCCTCCTCTCCATCTTCCCAGTCTCCCCCTTCCAGTGCGTAATATTGACTGGAATATACGGTCACAGTCTCGACCGGCACCGTGTCCTGATGGATTCCGTCAAAAATATTTTCAAAAGGCTCATGAATCGGATCCTGATTATGAAGAATATATCCGTTCCGCGCTGCCAGCTCCCTGGCCGAGTAATCATAAGTCAGAGACACAAATTCCTCATAATGACGATCCCGGTCTTCTTTCAAAAGATCCTTTGCTCCTCCGTCCAGGGAATGGTAAAATCCTCCTGCCGCTTCCAGACTCTCACAGATCTCAATCTGCCTCTCATATTCTTCCATGGCTTCGTCGTCCTCCTCCTCATCGTCTCCCGATTCTGGTTCTGGATGACCGCCGCAGTATCCTTTTGTATAAGAATAATACTTTGTATCCCGATGGGCCCGGACACCGGACGGCTGCAGCTCTCCTGCTCCAAAAGAATCTGCCTCCACCAGCCATCCGTCACTGTCCGTAACCTCCTGATCCTTCTCACAGGGATCCCTGTCCCCGTTTTCCCCGTAAGGGCTGTCCCATCCGTTCCACCGAAGAAACTGACTTCCTCCGTCATTGTCCCAGTTATCATCCTCCAATATACTCCCTTCAAGCTGACTGTCGTCAAATGCCTCCAGAATATCAAACCATGCTCCCTCCAAAGGCTTTCCAGTCTCGGAATCCAGCTTTCTTAAATTCACCACATAATCTGCCTGCCATTTTTCTGTATGTTTATATCGAGTCACGGTAGGTGCTGACGGGTAAGGCACAGTAGAAGATGTGGGTCTGTCTGAGGCAGGATTTCCCACCACAATTCTCAGCCCGTCGGTTAAATTAGCAATTAGGTTTCCTTGGGCAAAGGTCAGACTCCATTGATTCCCCAGCTTAACCGGCATATGAAGCTCCCTGACACTTTCATTTCCAATGGTTTTTCTGATAATCCCATTCACATTCCCCAGATCAATCTCTGCTGCATAGCCGTCCTCCGTAAGCTGGCCTGTCTGGGATTTAAAATCAATTTCATTTTCTGTAACTTCACAGCTCCAGTCTCCATGAGGAATAATAGCCGCAGATTCAAAAAATTCCTTTGTGTCCGGCGTCAGCAAATATCTGGCATGATACATTCCGTCTTCCTCCAGGGTAATCACCGGATGAAACACATATCCTGAATCCGAAGATTCCACGCAATCAGCCGCCACCTTTGCCGTATTCCACACAGCGTTAAAGGTTGACTCCATGTCCCTCATCATCTCCGAATATACCTGGGTACTTCCCAGACCGGAAGGATTGTATCGGTTTGCAATCTGAGCAGCATGCTGGCGATACATTCCCCAGTCATGGGCACGGTCCCCGGTAAATCTGGCTTCCTCTGACAAGGTACAGAAGCTCTGACAAAGATAGTAATTTGCCGTATGAATCACAGGATCTGAATTAACCGTCCCCTGGTATGCCTCATGGTTCGCTCCATAAGCCATCAGAAGAAAATTAAAGCGTCTTTGATACTCATCTGCTGTGCCGCTTATAATGGAATCCGGCAGGTTGCCAAGAGTATAGGGCTCTTTTTTCATATACCATATGGCAGTCGTCTCCATGGTTGTATTCGGATTTTCTGCCAGCTCCCGGCTATGGGAAATACAATACATATTTCGGTATTCATAATCTGCCCACTTTCCTCCGGGACTGACGCTTGTCTGCTGCTTATAGATCACGATCCCTGGCACAGGATAAGTCCGGGTCATGTGTCCGATAAAATCCGTCCGTTCCATATCCTCCTTGGCAGCCAGCTCATCCCACAAAGCCACCAGCTCCTCACTGTAGCAGATCTCCCCGCCGCCGAAGGATACTTCCCCATAGACCTTTTTCGGCCAATAAATGTATGGCAAAAAAGCCATCCCCAACAAAACAAGTGCCATGATCCCGGCATACCTGCGCTGTGTCCCTTTTCCTCTCATTGCCTTTTGCCTCCCGTTTTCCTTATCTTCGCAACACTTTCTGCGGCATGGATGAATACAGCCTTTCCCATCCCCCTGTCACGCGTTTTTCACAGCCCTACCTTATCTGAGGACTTCCGTCCTTTATCCATCTCCCGGAAGCATCCACACAGTACCCGTCCGGAGTCATTCCAGAGCATACAAGAGCTCCCCTTGTTCCATCCGAATTTTCATTAAAATAGTAGCAATATATATTTCCTCCAGTGCCCTTAATCCAATTCCATCCGGTAAACATCCGTCCCATGGTACCATCTGATTGAGGATTCAGATAATAAAATCTTCCGTCCGAATCCTTGTACCATCCTGACAGCAAAAGTCCGTCCTGGCCAAACCGGAACCAGTCAAAAGGACTTTGTCCTGCCGTCTCATCAGCATACGGATTCTCTACTGCCGCCCATTCATCAGCATATGCTCTGCTTCCGTCAGAGAATCTCCATCCGCCTGTTTCTTCCTTCATCCACTCTCCCGATACCACATAATCCGGAAGTCCTTTCTCAGGTACCGCCGACTTGGGCACTCCCTCAATGCCTAATGTCACCACCTCCGATCCTGCTGCTCCCGGTCCTGCTGCCTCACTTCCTGTATTCGCTCCCACAATACTGCTCTTACCGGACGAACCTGATGAACTGCTTTTTCCGCCGGAACCACCGCCGGAGCCGCCTCCGGAGCTTCCGCCTCCTGTGTAGCTGACATGTACAGCATTGGCCTGAAATTCCAAATTAATCTCACACTGTGCAGTCAGTCCGTTGTCTTTCGTCTTTGCCGTAATCATAACCGTCTTTTTGGCCTTATAGGGATACGCCTTCAATGCTTCTTTAATCCACCCAGCATGATCAAGAAGGATGATCTTTCCATTTTCCACAATCACGGCATCTGGGTCTGATGAAATCCATTCCACCTTCCGGTTATAAGGAGCATACGGTTCCTGCTGGGCCAGCTCTGGCAGGACCTCTGCCTGAAGAATCTCTTTTTCGCCAAAACCATTCCTGCTTTTTATCTCAGAATAAATGCCTGTCACATAATCATAGGACAAAGGATACGTCAGCGTTTGCTGATTTAAGGAAATGTTTTCCGGATGAATCACCGTCTCGTCCACAGTCACAAAATCAATCCTTACCGCACAGGAAGCCGTCACATGCCCATAGGTCTGATCTTCGCTGACTGCCGTAATCTGTTCTGTGCAGGTGCCTTTCCCGTCAAGCTTTGCATAAGGATCCTTCTTTTTTCTCTCGTTATCTTCCAGGATTATATTCTGAATCCAGGCAGGATTTTTCTTTCCCTCAGCGTCATAATTTACCTCTACCCGGCAGTCCTGTGTATTGTCTCCTAATGGAGTAAGAGAAATCAGCTTCCTGTCCTCCTTTGCTTTCCAGGATACATTTTTAAAAAACGGCCGGATTGGTCTTAAAGCCGCTGTCAGAATTACCGGTTCTGAACAAATAATCGTTTCCTGAGGATTTCTCCTGTCTCCTGTCAGCCTGCGAGTAACCGTAAACCGGACTTCCTCTTTGTTCAAATTCATATCTTCCACTCGCACCGTGGTATTATCAAGGATCTGAAACGTTACCTTTACCCGGCAATTGGCATAAACAGCCCGATTATCCACAGATGTCTCCGGGTTCGTAGATGCCGTTACGACTGCATTTTGCGTGTAAATAGTATTGTTGATTTTTTCCTGATATTGTCCGTCTGCCTGTGCCTGTGCTTCCCGATTGATAATTCCCTGAATAAAAGCAGAATCCAGATTTGGCATAATTACCGCATCCTTTACTGTATACCCTGCATCGGAAAGATTCACCAACAGATTGGTGTCATCCACAGACCAACGCATGGTCCGGTCTGCTGTCCATCCAGCCTCATTGTGCTCCCCATGAATGGCAACCGGCTGCACCTGTACAGAGGTATCCTGGGCCGTGTCAATATAACGGGCAATCAATGTTCCCTCCTGGTTTGTCACCTCTGTTACAATTTTGGGATTCTTTCTGTCCCCGCTGCGGGTCTGGGTCACATGAATGGATGTCTCAGCCGGATCCACATTCAGCCTGGTAGTGACCTTAATATATTCTACATTGAGCTCGGTATCACATTCCGGCATAATAAAGCTATAAGAACCGCCATTAACATAATCCATCCTTGTCCATCTGCCATTCTCATCCACAAAAACCGGAGCCTTAACACCTCCTGGAACATTGGCATCTGCAACCATCTGGTAGCGGCTGTCCCCTGTATTTTTCGGCGCAGTCGCCACAGTTACCACCGAACCCGGCACAATTGCCGCCGCGTGGTCCTTGTGGATCGTCCGGTAATAGGAATTGCTGGTAGCGGAAATGGCTGTCAGCTTTGCTACATCCGTATCGAAGGTACCATTGTTATTTTTTGCATCGATCCTGGGAATGGACACCAAATATCCCCGTACCGGCTCTCCCATATATCCAGGTGCAAAATGATCTATCTGAAAGGAAATCCCCTGAGCATAATCAGCCGACGTAAATTGCCGATTCAGCTTCTGTGTCACAATATACCGGACTGCATCCTCCAATTCTTCATAAAAGTAACGCTCCCCGCTGTCCGTCTCGGTTCTCCCTGCGACAATCTTGTACTTTTTTTCATTGTCAGTCCAATAACCAATATGAGCTTCCTTTGTAAAGCTGTTGTCTCCGTCAATGGTGCTTCCAGACACATTCTTTGCTTTTGCCGCATCATTGGTAAAAAGATAGCTGAAATGATTGTCTTTCTCTGTTCCATAGGTAAACCGGTCCCTGGATTCCCTGGTACCTATAAAGGTTCCTTCCCTGGATGCCGATCCGTTATTAGTGGCAGAAATACGGCCTGCCATCCGCGCCAGCACCAGATTGCCTCCCTGATACTTTCCGATCATCCCGCCTGCTGCCCGGCTTCCATTGCCCCCTATGGTGCCGCTTACATAGGAATTATACAGGTCTGCCTGGCTGGTTCTTCCGGCGATTCCTCCTACATAGCCCTTTCCCCGAATCCGATTGGAATCCCCGTCCTGGGTAGTGACCCGATTATCCACCAGCCATGCATTCTGTACATTCCCTGCAATTCCGCCTACATAGGAGTCTCTCCCTTCCGAATTAAGTACAATGCTTTCCGAACTGCAGTTTTCGATCGTTACCCGTCTTTCGGATCCAGTCACCTCCCCGGCGATTCCTCCTGCATTTCCCTTGGAATTAACATAACCGGAGACTGTTACCCCATAGATCACGGCATCCCCCAAAACAGCGCCTGCCAATACTGCCGTATTATCCTCTCCCACAATATCTTCTGCCTCTATGGTCAGATTTTTCACAGTTCCGCCGTCAATCACCCCAAAAAGCCCGATATTGGTAAGCGCCAAAGATGGCCGAACAATCTTCAGCCCTGAAATGGTGTTGCCGCCTCCGTCAAAATGACCTCGGAAAGGATGGCTGACCTTCCCTCCCAGCTCCGTGTAATTCTGATACCAGCCAATTGGATTCCAGCTTCCGGAGTTTACCGTAAGACCGCCTATATCAATATCCCTCGTTAATTCAAAATACTGTCCTGAAAAATCCTGTCCTGCCGCTACTGCCTCTGACAGTCCCATCAGGCGGGAAAGACTGTCAATCTGATACGGCGCATTCCTTGTCCCGTCTCCGGGGAAATCCATATTTGCATTCCAATTTTCCCACAAATCTCCTACACTAGAAGACATAAGCCCTATGCCGGAAAGCTTGTGGTAAGCTTGTACAATTTCATCTTCATGGGCCTCATACCAAAGAAGAAACTCCTCATATGTTTCCGTTTTCTCTCCTTCTAATACAGCAAACATCCATTCCCACAAAGCTTCCTCCTCTGTGTTGGAAAAAAACCACTGCGTAAAAGCGTCTGTTCCCACATTCGGCATGGATGCAGTTAGGTTCCTGTCGGCATTTGACCAAGTTGCAGTTGTCAAACCATTTTCTAAATTCTGATTTTGTTCATTTTCCTGACTCTGTTCCTGTGTGTTCTGACTTTGTCCTTGTGTGTCCTGACTCAGCCCCTGTGTGTTCTGGCTCTGCTCCTGCAGCTTCTGATCCGTGTTTCCCTTATCCTCTGTTTGTTTTTCTCTGCCCGCATTTTCTTGTTCTACTTCAACCTCTTTTTCATCCTCATCTTCCCTGTTCTTTTCTTTATCATCTTCTGCGTCAGACGGCGTTGCCAAATCCTGCTCCTCTGCTTCTTCCAGCTCCTCATCATGAACAGAGTTTGCCGTTTCTGCTATTCTTTTCCCCTCACCTATTGCCGAAAATGACAGCAAATCCGGCATCCAAAGCACATTTTGCCCTGTAGTCTTATAGGCCGTCCCTGATAAATCCCTCACTGCCAAACCGCCTGATGCCTCTGGCATCTGTGCCATCACCGGTACACTTCCCTGCAATAATACTGCTGCTGCCAGAAATCCGGCAAAACCCTTTTTATATCGTCTCATAGGCTCTCCTCCCTTTTAGGCAACACCATTTTACAAGCGTTCCTTTTTCATTTTTCCTGCGGCATTACAAATGCCGGCCTTACTCCGATTGTGCATGTTACTTGCAGTTCCTCATCCTCTGTATCTCTCTCCGGCAATATTCCTACTGGTCGGATAACGCCATTTACCAGATCCACAGCATAAACAAAATCCGTGTCATGATCCCATGCTGTGCCCATAGGACTCCTAAGCCAATATCCACCGGAAAACATTCCGATCTGGCTTTGTGGATTTTCCTTTTCTGAACCGTCAAAGCGCCAAAGCCATTTGCTGTATTTCAGCGCCTCATCTACGGACAGAATAAATAATCGCCCTGTAAGCTTCTGATTTCCAATATGACTGCCTCTCAGATCAGACCTTTGAAGCTGGCTATACATTCCATGCCCTGTGCTTCCTGCATATGCCATCGAAACCCCAAGCTCAATATCCTCTGCATACGGAAAATTCTCCTCTGATTCCTGAAGCCAGCTCCGGACATTGGAATACTTATAATCATTGGAATCTCCAAAATTCACAACAGGGCCGGGGGAAAAGACATATCCACAGGAACCATCCTCCAAAAGCTCATAGGAATAACCAGACCCAATATTTGCCGGTATCACCGAATCGCACAAAAACAAGGCTCCCTGGCGGTGGTTTCCTGCCTGATCGGAATAATTCTGGTCAATGCACCGAAAAGAATATGTCTCTCCGTCTATCTCTCCGGACAACATATCTCCTATATCCCAGTGTATCGTTTCCGGTCGATCTTTTTCCATGCTTTCCTGACAATCCTCACAATTTCCGTCCAAATCCTCATCCCTGTGTCCCTTGGGTGCCAACATTATTTCTCGCTGCTGCCTGCATCGCTTACATTGAAAATTAAGCCTGCCCTTTGTCATACATCCTGCTTCCTGTTGGCTGACGATTTCCCACTGATGGCTGCAGTTCTCCTGGCTTTTCTTTCTTTTTACTGAAAATCGGATAATGGTATAGACGGATCCGTCCAGAATAAACTGGTCCTCCATCCATTCCGAATGTTCTATTTCTTCCCCATAAAAATCTTGAAGCACCATTCCGTTTGGCTCAGTATTAATTCCGATTACATAGAACGCAAATTCCGAAAAATCCGGAATTTGACCTGCTGCCGTCAAAACCCGTCCGTCATTTTCCCTTTGACCAGATACCAAAAACCGACTGTCCGGAATCGCTTTAATATCTTCTCCTGTCAGCTTTGACTCCTGCTCCTTTGCCTTATCCAGCCATTTTCTAAGACGTTCCCTATCCTTTTCCTCAGGGTCTGAAGGCTCTGGAAGCTTTCCTGTCAAACGGTATTCCACATCATAATTCCAACTTCCCGGACCGTAGATCTCCATGTTCAAAGGCGAGGTTGAAACAGATTCCCATATCTGGTTCTCTGAGTCCACAATCCTTCCCTGAAAATTGATTGTAAGTTCTTCTCCATCTTGAATCTTTCCGTGCCGTGTCTCTGCCAGCAAAATCTGATGAGTATCCTCATCTACAAAGCGGACATACCACTTTACCATCCTGGCATTGGAACTGGTTGCGATTACCAGACTTTCATTAGAATCTTCTTTTTTCTGACTGCTGTCTGGCCGCTTCATATCCTTCTCATCATTCTCACTGCTGAATCTATCACCGCTGCTGCTTTCGTCTCCGCTACTGTTTCTGCCTCTGCTGCCGCTTCCGCCTCCTCTGTTTCCACCTCCACTATTACTTCCGCCTCCTCTGCTGCTTCCGCCTCTACCGTTGCTTCCGCCTCTGCCGCTGCTTCCGCCTCCTCTGCTGCTTCCGCCTCTGCCGCTCTCTGCCTTTTTCAGACTTTGTTCTGTCAAGATTCCCTTTCCAAAAGCCTCAACTACTTCTCCATTTTCATCCACCCAGGCTCCGCTTTCCTCTACCCAATATCCGTCCGGAGTCTGTCTGCCTGCATACATAGCCCCTTCTGGGCCAATATCTTCTGACTCTGCCAGATAATAGCACCGCCCGTCAATCCACTGCCAGCCCGTCATCATCTGGCCGCCGGTTCCTCCTGATATCGGCTGAAAGAAATACCACAATCCGTCGATCTGCTTCCATCCCACTGCCATTTTTCCGTCCTGCTCCAGATAGTACCAGATATTATTCTCTTTCACCCAGCTATTCATCACCCAGCTTCCGCCCTGTTCGTATTTCCAAACATCCTCCTTCTGCTGCCACCCTGCATAGGCCGGCACGTTTCGTCCTAATACAGCCAGTATCCCCAGCACTGCCACCTCTTTAACAAATCGTTTCTTCATTTCATCCTTTCTGCCCCATGGGCTTCATTTTTCACACTGCTGATTTTTTTAGAAAACCTCGAATCACAACCTGTTTGTTGCTAAAAGATTCAGAGCACTTTAAATCCGGACTCGGACTTTGAATTTTTCCTGTCATATTTTCCTTCACGCTGTACACGCTTCACAGCACATCGTACTTGGCGAATACTGCATGCTTTATCAGGTATAAAATGGTATGTAAAACGTTTTTCTTTCACCCTTTCCTATGCTATATCGATTAAAATTCACTGCTGTAAAAAATACATCCTTCTATAACCCAAAATCATTACAGTATAACGATCCATTCTCAGACCATAAAACCACCCCCTTCTCCCACAAAGCCAATCATCTCCCTAAAAAATATAGGTATTCTTCGGCGAAAAGCCAAATACACTTCTTAAAAAGTGCCTGACAGACAGCCTCTCACTGCCATCCTGAATGATTGCAGAATGAATATCTGCGATAAGTGGTATAAGCATAGCACAGATTCTTTTGTTTGACAAGTATTCTTCCTGGTATTTATAGATTTTTTATAGAAAACATCCCACCTAAACACTTTAGTTGCAAAACCATACATCCCATATCATCAAACACAAATCATTTCTTTTGCATCGATATATTACTTCCTACCAGTTTCCTATATCCGTATTTATCTATAAGCATTCTGTTCACAATATATAAATTTAATCAAAGAATTATTTTGGAAATTTTAGAAATTTATGAAACAAAACTAACGATAACTATAAGGAGCTCATAAAAGATAACTATTGCATCAAGCATGAGAATGAAGTATATTAGATGTACAAATTGATATTTCAAGGAGCGGCTTATGGGAACAGGAATTATTATGTGCGGCTTAAATGGTTCTGGAAAGAGTACACTGGGAAAAGCTCTTGCAGAGAGATTAGATTTTTATTTTATAGATAATGAAGACTTGTATTTTCCCAAGACAGACCCCATTTATCTCTATGCAGCTCCACGCACTCATGAGGATGTTGAAAAGCTTCTTTTTAATGAGATTAAAGCACATGAAAACTTTATTTTTGCATCTGTAAAAGGCGATTATGGAGAAACCATTTATCCTTTTTTTCAGTATGCTGTATTGATTAATGTTCCTAAAAATATTCGGATAGAACGAGTTAAAAACCGTTCCTTTCAGAAATTCGGTAATCGAATGTTACCAGGCGGAGATTTATATGAACAGGAAGAACGCTTCTTTGATTTAGTCAAATCCAGAGCCGAGAATACCGTAGAAAAATGGGTACAGTCTTTAAACTGTCCTATTATAAAAATTGACGGAACAAAACCCATTGAAGAAAATATACATCTTATCATTGAACAGGTACAAATTGTGTAGAATCTTGGGAGCCAGTTCTAAAAGCTCTACCCCTCAGAATTGTCTCCTATCGCCTTTATTTACCAGCCTTTTGAAATTTTTTCCATATAAATGGGCTCATCCCCTATAAATTGTCAAAATGATCTTCATATAGAAATATAGAAATAACTCGCTTTATGTGCATATGGTTCAAGAATCTGCTGTCGAATTGCAAAATCGTGCAGTAGCAAAGCAAGGAGGTTTTTCCCATGAAATATGCGTACAGGATATACCTGCCCACCAGAGCTTGTGCATGATATGATAAAAGGGAAATGGAAACCGATTATATTATGGTGTCTACGTTTCGGGGCTACTTTCCTTGCAAAGACGGAAAAGGATATAGACGGAATTACACAAATAATGTTATTAGAACATTTGAAAGAGCTGATTAACTACGGTTTTGTGAAAAAGAAATCATTTGAGGGCTGCCCACTCCATGTTGAGTATTCTTTGACAGAAGATATGGGAATGCAAATATTGGAAGCATTGAGAATTATGTAGCACACAGGATTGACTACCTAAAGAAAAATGGAATGGAACGATGGAAACTGTCATCCCTCTTTCAGTGCTTTATAATTACATGTGTGTATCGCTGACTTGTCAGTATTGTGTGGTACCGTGATTACCATCCTTGCCACGGGGAGTTCACACCTCTCCGTGGTGGTACACCTCTATCGTCCTTGATTCTCAAGGTTTATTTTAGCATACATATTTCGTAAAGGCAACTAGAAAATAGAACGGAAGAAGCGGCAGATCCGCCGTGTTCCCACAGCAAACCCGCCGCCTGTTCTGTAATGCTTCTTTTAAAACTCGCTCAACGAATCAAGCACTTAAAATCAGATAGAAAACAAATATTTTCTATTATTAATATACCCGCAATAACTGGAACTAAATGTCAATTACAAATTTTTTACTGCCTCCTCGAACTCCTGCTCTGTTTCAAGGAAATGGTAAGGCTCATACTCCCCATAGGCAGACGGGCGGCTGATGGTTATCAACTGAATCGTGTCATATCCCACGGCTTTTATCAGCTTCTTCTTAAAATCTGCCAGATGCTGACCATGTGATGTCTGCAAAGCTAAACAACCCACATCATTAAACTTCTTCGCTACTAAATAACACATTTCTCAGCACCTCCTTAAACTCACTTTCGTTTTTTATATTACCACTTTCATATGCCTGACGCAAGCCATATCCAATCTGAGCTTTATATTTCCTCTTATAGACATATTTATGCAGCCAGTTATTAAGTTGACGGTCATAGTAGGTATTGTATTGGATCTCTATAGGATAATGATAACTGCTTAACTGGAAATATACATGGACTCCCCGATACCCATCATCCTTCGATTTTCCACCAGACATATCTGCCACCCGAATTTTATCATGCCCAGACATCTGCAGGACATCCTCATAATTATCACAGAGAGTACGGAATCCAAGCAAATCACTGAATACTTTTGCCGCCTGATGATCCGGATAGCACCTCTCATATTTCAACATCGCTGACTGAATGCTTTTTATCCGATAATCTACGGAAATACCCTGAAGCTGATCACATGTATCATACCACTCATTTATTCTTTCCAACTCGTCAAAGAGTTCTTGTTTATCAAAATAGTGCAGATTTTTTTAAGCCGGATACCCAACTCAGACCGATAAGATAACGCCTCCAGCAATTCAAATGATAATCCGTCCTTTTTCAGTATATCCTCCAAACAACCACCTCCCTGATAAAACTAATGGCCAGCCAGACCGAATCTCAGCCTGACTAGCCACAATCAAACTAATACCATCCTACAATTGCCAAGGCACAGTGTCAAGATTCAGACTTTCTTTTTGGCCTTCTTACGTTCCTCCATCTTCTGGAACTCAATCTCGTCCCCCTGATACACATACCTAGTCAACTGCCAGAGCTTGAAAGGCGAGATATAAAAGTCATATTGATCGCTCCCCTCCTTCTTATAGCAAACTCCTACTCATCTTCACCTTTATCATCCACAACTGGCTCCGGTGTAACCCCATAAGGATACCATTTCCCAATCTTACCCATCTCACTCTGCAGCTCCTCCAACAAAGGATGAGTATACACACGGTCAGTAAAATCCACAATGCTATGGCCAATAATCAACCTGCGGACATTGTCCCTCATATCATAAGCCTTTGCCAGTGTAGAAAACGTGTGACGGGTTTCATGGGGTCTATGCGTCATACCCAGGCGAGTCATCACTTTATTAAACCTGTTGCGGTATTTGTCATAGGTCAGAGTAGTACCCCTCTGGCCTTCGGGGTCATTAAACAAAAACTTGCTGTTCGCCTCCACTGCCTCTTCATACCTCCTTACCACCAACTCCCGAATCAGCGGATGGATGGGAACGTATCGGTTCTTTCCTGCCTCCGTCTTAAGACCTCCGAAAAACGTATTGTTCTCCAAGTCAATATCTTCAAGCTTCAAAATAGACAACTCCTGCGGCCTCCAGCCTGAGTAGATACCCACAAGAATCATATCCACAAATTTTATCTTGCCTAAGTTCTCCCATAAAAGCCCCAGTTCGTCATTGGTAAATATGGAAATTGGCTTTTGATCCCTGCGCTTTTGCTCCGCTGCTTCTTTGCCAAGGTCAAAGTTTCTGGCATAATTTGTCTTTATAATGTCGTACTTCAGAGCGTAGTCAAACATCAAATTGAATACCGACTTCATACGTCCCTTCGTACATGCGCTGGCATACCGCTTCTTGCCCTTTTCCTTCCCTCTATCGGGGATTACATACCCATCTTGCAGGCAACCCTCCAAATGCCGTACACGAATATCACGGACTTTCATATTATAAATCGGATGCATATAACGGTATGCACTGGTAATCGTGCGCTCTGAGGATACCCCTGACAAAGTGGGAAAATAGCTGTCTGACCACTTTTCATACAACTCCGAAAAAGTAATATCTTTATCGCTGATATTGTATGGTTCCTCCAGATACTCGTTTAATGCCATTTCTGCCTCACGTCTGGTGGCATAATATCCAAGGGTTTTTATGATTTGCTTTGACTTGCCTGTCAACTCGTTAAACTCCCAGCCAACCGTAATTCTGACTCGCCAGGGTTTGCGCCGACTGCCTCCTTTAATCTTGAATATCATGCCTGTCCCATTTGCCCTTTTCATAAGCAACACCTCCAATAGAAAAAAAAATTACATTTGCTATACACAGAATCCACTCATAACTGGCACAGAAGCATAACTGAGCATCTGATAATGCTCAGGCACTGTCTGCCACGCCTCGGCTCCCCATGACAGGAAAGTGTGTCTTGTGTGTCTTACGGTCTGGGTCTTGCCTGGGTCTTACGTGAGCCTTTCCCACAAAAAAAGAGGGCTAATCAAACCGAATCACGACTTGATTAACCCTCGAAATTACGCCATTTTAGGCCATTTCACTAAAATTTCCCAGCCTCGGCTGCTTCCTCAATCGCCACTGCTACCGAAACCGTCATGCCCACCATCGGATTGTTGCCTGCGCCGATCAGACCCATCATCTCAACGTGAGCCGGCACGGAAGAAGAACCTGCAAACTGAGCGTCAGAATGCATACGGCCCATGGTATCGGTCATACCATAGGAAGCCGGGCCTGCTGCCATGTTGTCCGGATGCAGGGTACGGCCGGTGCCGCCGCCGGAAGCAACAGAGAAGTACTTTTTCCCCTTCTCCATACACTCTTTCTTGTAGGTGCCTGCAACCGGATGCTGGAATCTGGTAGGATTGGTGGAGTTACCGGTAATGGACACATCCACGCCCTCTTTCCACATGATAGCAACGCCTTCGGTCACGTCGTTAGCACCGTAGCAGTTTACCTTTGCACGGGGGCCGTCGGAGTATGCCTTTCTGTAAACCTCCTTCACCTCTCCCGTATAATAATCCATCTCTGTCTCAACAAAAGTAAAGCCGTTGATTCTGGCAATAACCTGAGCAGCATCCTTTCCAAGACCATTTAAGATAACGCGCAGAGGTTTCTGACGGACGCGGTTAGCCTTTTCAGCAATACCGATTGCGCCCTCTGCCGCTGCAAAAGACTCATGACCTGCCAGGAATGCGAAGCAGTCGGTTTCTTCTTCCAGAAGCATCTTGCCCAGATTTCCATGACCCAGACCAACCTTGCGCTGGTCAGCCACAGAGCCGGGAATACAGAATGCCTGCAGTCCCTCACCGATGGCTGCCGCCGCATCGGCCGCTCTCTTACAGCCCTTCTTGATGGCAATGGCTGCGCCTACGGTGTATGCCCACTTGGCATTCTCAAAACAGATCGGCTGAATGCCTTCCACCATCTTATATACGTCAAGACCTGCGTCCTTGGTAATCTTCTCTGCTTCTTCGATGGAAGCAATTCCATAGCTGTTCAGCACTGCATCAATTTGTTTGATACGTCTCTCATAGGATTCAAATAATGCCATGACTTTTAATTCCTCCTTCAATTACCTGTATTAGACTTCCCGGGAAAACGCAAACTCTGCTCTCTGCATTCCTTGCGCAGCAAAACAAGTCCGCGTTTCGCGCAAATTTTTCTTTATTCCTGTCTGGGATCGATAATCTTCACTGCATCTGCTACGCGGCCGTACTGACCTTTGGCTTTCTCCCATGCGGTGTTGGGATCATCGCCCTTCTTGATAAAGTCAGTCATCTTGCCAAGACTTACAAACTGATAGCCAATAATCTGGTCGTCTGCATCCAGTGCGATGCCGGTAACATATCCTTCTGCCATCTCCAGGTAACGAGGACCTTTCTTCAGAGTTCCGTACATGGTGCCAACCTGAGAACGAAGCCCCTTGCCCAGATCTTCCAGACCAGCGCCGATGGGCAGACCTTCCTCTGAGAAAGCGCTCTGGGTTCTGCCGTAAGCAATCTGTAAAAACAGCTCTCTCATAGCAGTATTGATCGCATCACATACCAGGTCAGTATTCAGTGCCTCAAGCACAGTCAAGCCAGGAAGAATCTCAGATGCCATAGCTGCGGAGTGGGTCATGCCAGAACAGCCGATCGTCTCTACCAGAGCCTCCTGAATGATCCCTTCCTTGACATTAAGAGTCAGCTTACATGCGCCCTGCTGCGGAGCACACCAGCCGATGCCATGGGTCAAACCGGAAATATCGGAAACCTGTTTGGATTTTACCCATTTTGCTTCTTCCGGAATGGGAGCGGCGCCATGATGAACGCCCTGTGCAACTGTGCACATCTTCTCTACTTCATGTGAATAAATCATGTTAAAACTCCTTTCAACTATGTAATTTCCTGAAGTACGCGGCTTAACGATCCGTGTGCCCAAGGCCCCTCCTCCTGATATCGTGACCACAGACAAAGGAATCGTTAAATTAATCACATCATACCTGATAACATTTTCTCACAAAACGTCGAATTAGTCCAGTAGTTTTTTCGATTTTTTTACGGTTTTCCTTCTGCCAATCCTTTGCTATTCCGCTTATCTTATGGTATCATATAAAAAACATATTCAGAACCATTTTTTATGCTTTACACTGAACGTAAACCTTCCGGGAGGATCTCACATGAATATCAAACATGCACAATATATGCTGACCGTACTGCAGGAAGGCAATATCACCAACGCCGCCAAAAAGCTCTACATATCCCAGCCTTCCTTAAGCCAGATGATCAAGCTGGTGGAAAATAATCTGGGAACTCCCATTTTCAACCGCAACACGGATCCCATCACCCTCACCTATGCCGGACAACGCTATATGGAGGCCGCCAGGCAGGTTCTGGCCATCAATGAAAACCTGAAAAAAGAAATCGAAGAAATCACCCATGAAGATCACGGCAAATTCCGCTTAGGGATTCCCATCCAGCGGGGAATGCAGGTTCTTCCCTATGTGCTTCCCAAATTTTTTGCAAAATATCCTCATGTGGACATTGAACTGATCGAATCTGGATCTACGGAAACCGAAAAGCTTTTGCTGGAGGGAAAGGTGGATATTACCTGTATGACTACGGTTCCCCGCTATGAGGAGCTGCATTATACCTTGGTAGAGAATGAAGAACTGGTGCTTCTCACCAGCAGAAATACTGACTTGGCCCGCCGGATTCCCAACGGCACTCCCATCTCCATCCTAGAGGCCAAAAACGAGAATTTCATCTCCAACAAACCCGGACACAGCGTTCGGGCCATCCAGGACAGTCTGTTTGCCGCCCACAACATTTCCCCTAAGCTGCTTTTGGAGACTGCCAGTATTGAGATCGAGAAAAAAGTCACCATTGCCTGCAATGCGGTCATGATCTGTCCTCTCAACTATATTGAAAAGGACGAAAACTTTCGTTCCCAGGCTCACATTTATCCGCTTCAGGATATTGACAGCAAGCGGCACTGCTACATCTGCCACCGCAAAGAACTTTATCTGACCAAATACATGCGTGACTTTATCAGTATTCTCTCTGAAGTGGAAAACCCGTTTCTTTGACAATGCAGGCTTTGGTCAGGACATTTCTTCCACACAAACATTTCTGACACACTTTAATCCAAAGTCATGAAATGTCTGCTGATTTGGATGCCTTTAACAAAAAAGGCTGCCGCAAAATCCAGGGATTTCACAATATAGAATGAATGTCCTAGTACAGCATTTTTTTGATGCTCATATACTATCAAGGCTGTTTTTAACCAACATATTTCCAGTTAAATGCTTTGGCTGTTAAATTGTATTGTTTAATAAAATTAAGGATGCTTTGAGCCATTTCCTCTACGGATTTATAGCTGCCTTTTTTCAAAAGCTTCCGATTGATGATACCAAACCAGATTTCTATCTGGTTCACCCAGGAACTGTGCTTGGGCGTATATACAAAACGAATCCTGTGGCTTTCATCCATAAGGAAAGTTTCCCTGCTTTTCATGCTCTCCAGTATGCCTTTCTTTCCCTTAATACCAAGATCAACCGTAATGGAACATTTCTGTGCAACCAACTTTACAAGTCCTTCGGATTTATGGGTATTTAGTCCATCACAGATAATGATATAGCTTTTATCTGCATCCTCTGCTATGAGCTGCCCCACGGCATTGCAAAAATCTTCCTCGTTTCGTGTGCTGTTCAGATACGGTGACTGGATCCTGCCATCTGCAACACGCAGGAATGTGATCAGACTTATAGTGCCATGACGGATGTATTCAAACTCATGCAGCGCCGGGCTGCCCGGGCGTACCGGCTTGTCCGGGTATTTGCGCTCCAATGCCTGGATCCCGGTCATTTCATCCGTGGAATATACTTCCGTACCGCATTCAGCAAGTTCCGAAGCTTGAAGATAGATGCCGCAGATTGTTTCAATTTTTTTTAAAGGATTCCGGGTTATCGTGCTTTTCCGGGGAGTTGAGCCAGTAACGGTTTTTCCATGGTGCGATACCCGCAAATTTAAGGAACCTCTGTACACTTGCGACAGAAATGGATCCCACGATACCCTGCCTGACAGCTTCTTTCGCAAGGGATGCAAGATTCCAGCAGCTCAGCTCATAGCCAAAGTCTTTTGGGTTTTTACACGCCAGTTCATTGATGAGCATGATTTGTTCCGGGGTGAATACAGGCTCTTTTCCGGGTCTTTGTTTATCTGAAAGCACAGACTTTATGACATCAGACAGCTTTTTATCACCATCCGGTCCGTCATACTCCTCCGTCTGGGCAATAAGGTCTATGTTGTTATAAAAACGATTCCGCCATATGCTGACAGTCGAATAGGTGGTTCCAAGCGCTTCTGCGATCTGGGTATTGTTTTTCTCCTCCGCGGCCATCAATATAATTTTGGATCGGGTCACAATACATGATGGCAGGGAATAGCTGGTGCTGAAATTTTTTAATATTGTTTCTGCCTTATCAGACAAAGTAAAAGAAGCAGCTTGAAAACCACGCATAATATTCCCTCCAATTTGAACCAATTCCTATTAAGATATTATTGCATATTTTATTAAAAAATGGAAGAAAAAAGTATATGGTTATCAAAGAAACATTGTACTAGTACTCCATCCGGCCAGTAACTGCACTTTCAGTACCGCCTATTTTGCCATCTGCTGCGTTGTCGTTAGTCAACGATGCCACCGCATCGCCTCCCTCCTCCGCCTTGCAGACTGACAAAATATCCGGCACTGGCAGTGCAATTTCTGGCCGGATGGAGCACTAGAGCTTGTCTGAAAATTGCTTTCCATCAGATGTGCGTCACAATTTGTGGGGGATTTGGCCCGAATGAGAGAGACGCAGTGGGCTGCGTTGACCAAATGAAAGCCAAATCTCCCGCAAAGTGGGGTGTGCATATGGCGGAAATGAATTTTCAGACACGCTCTAGGGACATAGAATTCATATATTGCAAAAATACACCGTTTTGCGGCAGCTCCAATCCTATATCGTTTTTTCTCTTGCTATGCTTCTTTTTTCTTCGAAATAAACGGCTTTACAAACGGATAAACCAGCATGATCACACAGGCTGTCATAATCACTGCCGTAATCGGCTTTGTAAAGATCTGCACCAGGCTTCCATTGGTCAGGGTATAGGCACGGCGGAAATTTGATTCACACATCTGTCCCAGAACCAGACCTAAAACCAAGGCTGCTGAGTTATACCCCAGCTTGACGAACATATAGCCGATAATGCCTGCTCCGGCCATTAATACCACATCACCGGTATTATTGTTCAGCGCATAAGCTCCGATAGCAGCCAGCATGACAATCACCGGCCCCAGAACACTATAGGGTACAGCCAGAATCTTCGCAAATACCTTAGCCACACCCATGGCCACAATAACCATAACAATATTGGTCAAAAGCATGGAACCAAACACACTGGCCAGGTATTCCGGCTGGGTTTTGATCAGCATAGGGCCAATCTGCACACCTTTGATCACCAGAGCGGTCATCATGATTGCAGCCGCGTTACCCCCTGGAATACCCAAAGACAGCAGGGGCACCATGGATCCGCCGGTGGCTGCATTGTTGGCGGCCTCGGATACTACGATTCCGTCCGGTATACCGGTTCCCAGCTTCTCCGGATGCTTAGATACCTTTTTCTCAATGGCATAGGATAAAAAGGATGCAATGGTAGCTCCTGCTCCCGGCAGGATACCCACAACCGTACCCAAAACAGATGCACGCAGCATAGGGATCTTTGTCTCCCACAGTTCAGCAAAGCTGGGCAGGACTGTTTTCATCTTGTCAGTATTGTCAGACTCATTGGCTCCGTCTATTTTCTTCTGCTTTACCGTCTGCTTTAAAACCTCGGTCACTGCAAACAGACCGATCATCACCGGGATCATCTCAATACCGGAAAGCAGTGTGGAATTGCCCCAGGTGAAACGGGCGATTCCCAGCATAGGATCCATACCTACACAGGCCAGAAAAAGCCCCAAAAGTCCGGATATCAAAGTCTTGACAATATTGCCGCTGTCTAAGCAGGACAATACAGAAAGTCCCAAAAAGGACACTGCAAACAATTCTGACGGGCCGAATTTCAGCGCCACTGCAGAAAGCTGCGGTGAGATCAGAGCCATGGCAAAGGCTGCAATCAGGCCGCCTACTGCGGAAGCCACCAGAGAAAAGCCCAACGCCTTCCCTGCCTCGCCTCTCTGTGCCATGGGATAACCGTCAAAAGTTGTAGGCGCACTAGACGGTGTTCCCGGTATTCTAAATAGAATCGCCGTGATTCCGCCTCCGGTAATGGACGCACAGTACACTGCCACCAAAAACGCAATGGCAATCACCGGATTCATAGCATAAGCAAAAGGCAATGCCAAAGCCACTGCCATGGACGCACTGACGCCCGGCATGGCGCCGAAAATCACACCTAATATGGTTCCCGCGGTAATCAGCAGAAAGGTAGAAGGTGTAAGAACGATTTTTAAACCAGTAAATAATGTACTAAACATACGTTACACCTCCTTTTCTAAAATGGCAGCAGCATTTCAAAGAACAGCGCAAATTCCCGAAACGGGCCTACGCCTCTGGCCAGCATGATATCCAGCGCTCCCTGAAAAATCACATAGAGAACCACAGTGATTGCCAAAGAACGAATCACCAAAAGCGGGATTCTCCTCTCCCCCAAAAGGAAGCCATAAGCAATCAAAAACAACAGACAATCCGGCATAAATCCGATTGCGGACATCAAAAGCGCCATCACTGCCACCAGGATGATCCCCACCAGCAGCCTGCTTTTTAAAAATTCTCCCAGATTCAGCTCTCCCATAATGCTGCTCTTATTTTCCTTCTGTGCCCTTAAATTGTTGACAATATTAACTGCCAGCAAGATGATCATCATTACCAGAATAATCCTCGGCCAGAAGGCGGCTCCCAGCTCTGTGGGAGTCGCCGCAGGAGACTCTGCTCCTACCAGGAAAAAGCAGTAGATACAAAATACAGCTAAAATAACGGAAAAGATTATATCCAAGTTATCCCTACCACCTTTCTACCTTTGGTTCACTTGTTCTTTATTTGCCGAAAAGCTCTGTCAGATCCTTATAATCTGCATCCCAGGCTGCCTTAAAATCTGCTGTGTTCATCCATCCCTGTCTCTGGTCTAAACCTTCCTGTTTTGCCCAATTCTGGAACTCATCGCTGGCAATAGCCTTCTCTGCCGCTGCCTCAAATGCCTTAATTGCGCCCTCCGGAGTTCCCTCGGTATAGAAAATGCCGCGGGACGGTCCAAAGAAACAATCCAGTCCTACTTCCTTTGCACACTCCACATTCTCCATGCCGGCCAGGCTCAGTCTTTCCTCTGTGCAGGAAAGAATCACCTTCATGTCGCCGGAAGCGATCATGGCAGAAACCTCAGCCGGTCCCACGCAGGCCAAATCTACATGTCCGCCGATTACGTCTGCATTGAGCTGAGACCCTTCCGTATAGGCAACCGGCTCCACCGTGCCGCCGAAACCAGCCTCAACACAAGCTGCATCCAGACCAGTAATGGTCATAACGCCGCATTTCACCTTGCCTGGATTGGCTGCTATGTAATCGGTCAGCTCCTGATAATTATTGTAGGGTGAGGATGCGCCGGTAACGAAAATATTGCAGTCATGCACCATCTGGCAAAGAGGATTGATCTTGCCATATACGTCATAATCCGTAGCCCCGGAAATCTGGGCCAGCATGGGGGACGGAGTACACATCAGATAGGTATAACCATCCGCCGGCTGACTGCATGCAAATTCCACCCCTGTAACACCGCCTGCACCAGACTTATTATTCACCACCACCGAAACACCCAGCTCCTTCTCAAGTGCAGTTGCAAAGGTTCTTACCGTGGTATCCGCGCCGCCGCCTGTACCCCAGGGACAGATGATCTCAACCTTCCGCTCCCACTTCCACTCTCCATTGTCCGCTGTCTTTGAACCGGAATCAGAACCTCCGCAGCCTGCCAGCGCCGCAGCCGCCAGTGCCGATACCATCGTCAATGCCAACAACCTTTTCTTCATACTCTCATTCTCCTTTTTCTTGTTTTTCCTGTCCTACATTCCTTCAAACAGGCTTCATGAGTCTTATTATAATCACTTCTCAATAAAATAGCAAGTGTATTTTGTATATTTTTTACATTTTTATCTCGATTTTTTACCTTATAATTGTGCACTTATACCATACATAATAAAAAACCTATGGAATCTATTCTGATTTGATGAAAGAAAGCAATTATAAAAAAACGAAAAAAAAGCTGCCGCAAAACAGCAGCTTCCTGCAAGATACGATATTCCTATACTGCGAATATCTGCTTTGTCAGCTTTATCTTGATGCAGGATTGCGTTTTGCAGCAACCTTCTTTTTTATTCTCTCAGGCAAAGGGCCGAGGGCTGTCCTTACACGGCATTTGGACCTTTTTTGAAAAATCATCCAAAAATAAGCCCCAGCACAGCGGCAGTCAGAATCGTTTTAGGAATGGAGAGCTTTTTTCTGATCAAAAGAAAGCTGCTGATTCCTGCAATCAAAATCATGTTCCAGGAAATGGCGCCTTCCGGAAAATAAGTATGGAGCCCCAGAGTCACGGCAGCAGCCGCCAGCATCCCCATACTGGCCGGACGTACCCCCCGCAGCGCACTTTCTAAAAATTTATTTCCTTTCAAGCGGAAGATAAAATGTGCCGCTGCCATGGACAAGGTCAAAGAAGGCATCATGACACCCAGGCTGGCACACAGGGCGCCGGACAATCCGGCGGTGCGCAGTCCCACAAAGGTCGCACAGTTAATTCCCAAAGACCCTGGCGTCATCTCGGCCACGGCTACGATATCCATCACCTCTGCCGCTGTCATCCATCCATATCTCAGCACCTCATCATTGATTACCGGAACCATGGTCATGCCTCCAAAGCTGCAAAAACCGATTTTCATGAAGGATAAAAACAGCCTAAGATAGATCATCCGGAATCTCCCCTCTCCATATTAGCAATCCTGCTATGAGAGCAGCTCCAACCACCAGCAGCTTATTGATCTCGCTCAGCACACAAATCACAAACGTCACTGCCAGAATCATATAAGCAGACCGCCCCTGGATCGCCGTCTTCCTCAGCTTCAGGCAGGCGCTGATAATAATCGGCACCACCACGCTCCGCACACCGCATAAAATTTTCTCCATCCATACATTGTCCCGCAGAGAGGAATAAAAATAAGTCACCAGCGCAATGGACACCAGCGCAGGGGCTGACAGTCCCACTGCTGCAGCCGCTGCGCCGGACACTCCGGCCATTGCGTAGCCGCAGAACACGGACATATTGATAATCATCACGCCGGGAAATGATTTGGCCAAAGACATATAATCCACAACCTGCTCCTCTGTCATCCAATGCCTCTTATCCACGAACTCATTCTGCATCTGGGCAATAATACTCCACCCGCCGCCAAAGGTAAACAGCCCGATTTTTGCCATAATAAAGAATATTGTGCCTAACCTTCTGCATCTTCCCATACCAAAGCTCTCCTGCCTTCTCCATTTTATCCTGTGTTCCCGTTCTTCTGGTCTTCATAGGTGTTTAAGATAATCATAAGCAGCTTTTCAGGTAATGTCAAATAGCAAAATTCTATGATTGCCATAGTTTTCACAGAATGGAAAAACAATGACCATTCCATAGAAGCCGGCGAGGCACCGGTTGTACCGCCAAAGCCTTATCCTACTCCAAAATCGGTGACTTCGTATAAAACCTCCACCGCCGGGTCGGAAAAGAGCCAGGAATACTCCTTCATGAACCACCGTACCAGCTCCGGATCCCGCCGGATCGATGTAGTATTATCATTATATACATTAATTGTTCCCATACGGAAATACTTTTTCAGACAGGAAATATCATACTCGATCATCTCTTTGGTCTGCCCCTTGATACCTACCATAATACAGGGCGAATCAAAATACTCCGCCACCTGCTTCGGATCCGTAAAATCTGCATTTTTATTTAATACCTTTTGTCGAAAATCATAATCAAAGGTCTCAACCCCGATCTTGAGCACTGCCGGAACCTTCAGCCTTCGGCGCAGGCCGGCTGTCTGTTTGCGGTATATCCAATGAGACTCAAAAAATACTTCCTGAATCTGTTTCTCCTCAATGACCTTTATAATATCCTCAAAGGTCTGCCCCGGAAGCTCAAAACAGCTTCCGGAATTGATCACTTCCAGCCTTCCATAGTCCCCTGTTACCTGCCTTAAAACCTGCCGGTTTAAGGATACCATAGCCGCCTCATCCCTGCCGTTGTCTTCAATGTAATCGCAAAAAGAGCATTTCCCCCATACACAGGGAAAGGAACGCAGAAGACAGATCTCCCTGGGATGCTTTTGGGTGATCCTGCTATAGCGCCTCTCCGGAATGCCCACCTCCCGTTTCTCCTTTCCATTTGCATTTCAAATCATATGGCAAGGTCCGCAGCAGAACTGCCACAAAAAATATGCTGATAAGACGGTCCGCATAATCCGTAACCATCTGTACCAGAAAAATGCTTGCCGTCATGCCAAGAGGCGTCCTTGCCAGAAGCTGCACCAGAATCATGGAGCCGGAAGATGTGATCCCGCCGAATACCACCGCACAGATCGCAGAGCTGACAAAGGTCCCCGGCACAGCCACAAGCATGGCAGCCAGCCACATCCTCCTTTTTTCTGCCAGATGCATTTTCCAGACCAGACCGGACATCAGACCCACAAGCATTCCTGCCGGTGCAAAATACAAAGAATAAATATCAATCGTCATTCCTAAAACGAGCCCGCTGAGCAGGCTGGGCATCATTCCGTAAACCGGCCCCAGCATGGCCCCTGCCATAACCGTGCCAATGCTGTCCAAATAAACAGGCAGCCGAAGTGTCAGGGCAAGCTGTGCCCCTGCCGCATTCATCACCACCGCCATGCCGATCAGGCAAAGACGGTATACGGAAATCCCTGTTTTCCTTTGACAATTCATTTTGCCGTCATCCTCCCTTTTATCAAATATAAAATGCATCCCCATGTGCTGATTCCCGTCACATGCCCGATGGTCAAAGCATCATTGGATCTCTGACTTCTGATTACCGGATCAGCTTTTTAAGCAAATCCAGGTCCTGTTCCTCCACCTTTAAAAGCCTTCCAAAAAACATCTTGAAAAACCGCTCCGGATCTGTCCTGGTCAAAATCACTCCATTGGCTTTTCTGCGGTAAAAATTCTGCGCATCCACCACGCTTTGGCCAATGGAAATCCCTTCTGTCTCAATCTCCGTATAGGCTTCAAAGCCCTCACACAGTGTCCGGTCAACAAAGTAGGCCACTGCCAGCGGGTCATTGATCACACAGCCGATCAGATGCTCCCATTCCCAATGAAAATCAAAATAAAACTTCGTAATCGCCTGAACAAATTCTCCCAAATCCCGGTTCAGCCGCTTAAGATATTCCAAAAGATCCGGCGTCAATACAATCTTTCTGGTCACATCCAGCCCTACCATATGGATCCTTTTGCCTATGCGGGCTGCTGTCTGATAGACCAATGCCGCCCCATGCGGATCTGCCCAATAATTATACTCTGCCACCGGAGAACAATTTCCATGACTGCGGTAATTCCCTCCCATGGAAACCAGCTCCTCGATCCGGGCAAATGCCTCCGGAGCCCTCTCAATAAGCCGTGCCAGATTTGTCATAGGTCCCAATGCGATCACAGAGCATCCGCCCTTTAAAAGCTCTCCTGCCATATATTCCACGGCATTTACAGGCTGCTCGTACCCTGGCACCTCCGGCAGAAAGCTCTCTCCCAGCCCATCCGCCCCATGGGTATCCAATGCGCTGACATATTCTTTCTTCATGGGCTTTTCCTCTCCCTTAAAAATCGGAATATCCAGCCGTCCCATCTTCTTTAAAATCTTCTTCCCATTGGAAAATCCCATGTCCACCGGGCCGTTTCCGCACACAATCGTAATTCCGGCCACCAAAAGCTCCTCCATGGAAAGGGCCAGCATCAATGCCAGACTGTCGTCAATCCCCGGATCGCAGTCAATAATCACCTTTTTTCTTTCCATCATCTCTCCACTTCCACTGCAAAATAAGCACAGAAAAAAAGCGCTGTTTTGCTGGTATCCAAACGAAACTCCTCCAATGACCATACAAAAACAGCACTCTGCAGTCACAGCGTGTGTCCTTAGCCTAGTTTTTTATACTGGGAGGTTTTCGAACCAGCTTTATAACGCAATATCTGTCTGCAGCTTGCCATGTACCTTGTCATATACGGCCTGACAGAGCAGATCTGCCTTTGCTTTGACAGTATACCACAAAAAGGAAAAGACCGCAAGGACTTTTCCTTTTTCATGAAACATTTCTGTCAAACTTGTTACCCGATCCTATATGGAACAGCCGCCCCTACATTTTGCGAAGCTGGAAGGTTTCCACAAGCTGTTTCAGCACATTGGCCTGGGCGCTAAGCTCCTGGCTGGTGGCTGAGCTCTCCTCAGCGGTAGAGGAATTGGTCTGTACCACGCTGGAAATCTGGCTGATCTGATTCTGGATCTGTTCTACTGCCTCTGCCTGGGTCTGTGCATCGTCAGCAATTCCCGTGATCATTTCCACGACTCCGTGAGCGCCTTTCACTACACTTTCCAGTCGTTCCGCAGTGGCGCCTGCGATTTGTGTTCCCTGATTCACTGCAGCAATCGAACGCCCGATCAGAGCGGAAGTAGACTGAGACGCCTCCGCACTCTTGGCTGCCAGGTTGCGGACTTCATCGGCTACCACGGCAAATCCCTTGCCTGCCGTACCTGCACGAGCTGCCTCTACAGCAGCATTCAAGGCAAGAATATTGGTCTGGAAAGCGATATCCTCAATGGTCTTAATAATCTTTTCAATTTCTTTGGAGCTGCAGGAAATTTCTTCCATTGCAGTAATCATTTCCTGCATCTTTTGGTTGCCCTCAGTAAGCTGACTGCCCATCCCTCCAACCTGCTCCCGGGCCATCCTGGCATTCACTGCCGTTTGCTTCACACTGTCCGTCACAGAGCGGATGGTTTCTTCCAGCTCCTCCACTGCACTGGTCTGCTGAACAGAGCCCTGGCTAAGCGCCTGGGAAGCAGTAGACATCTGCTCCGCTCCGCCGGAAACTTGTTCCGCACCGGTCACGATCTGCCCCATTGTATTGTTAAGCTTTTGAAGAATATCGTTTAAGGATGTACGGATAGAAGCAAAATCCCCCACATACTCCTGCGTGATCTGTGCTGTCAGATTACCTTCTGCAATCGCCTCCAGCATATTAGAGATCTCGCCGATGTAATCTCTCAAACGGCGAATGGTACGGTCAAAACATTTTGACAAAATTCCGATCTCATCGTCAGAATGAATGCCTACCATCATTGTCTGATGCTGATTCAGCCCCAGATCGCCCTGCTCCAGAGTCTCAGCCAAGATGGTTAACCGAAACAGAGGAGCAGAAACCGTCTTTTTCAGGTAGATCCCTACAATCATGATACCTAAAATAATCAGCACCACGCCAATCAGACAGGTCAGCACCACCGTCAGTTTAATCTGTCTGGTAGCAGACGACATGGAGATTCCGGCGAAAATCAGACCGTCAATCTGGCCGTCGGCATCATAGGTAGGGGCATAAGAGCATAAATGCTCCTCTCCTAAAATCGTAGCCCGCCCCACATAGCTCCTGCCCTGCTTCAGCACTATATCAGCAATCTCGGCGGAAAGGCGGGTTCCCACCGCTCTCGTTCCATTTTGCTGAATCGTGGTATAAGCCCGTTCATCTCCGTGAAAAATAGTGAACTCACACTCCATTTCCTGTTTCAGCGCATCTAAAAGTGCAGTTTTGTCATCTGGTCCGGAATAAGAGGCCAGCTCGTTCGCCAGCACATTTGTACCGCTTACACACTCTTTTTGCATCATAGACATGGTCAGCCGATAAAACATCAGCACACACAGTATCAATACCAGGGTAATGCTCACGCCCAGCATTCCTGCAACCAGGTTCCCAACCTTACGTCCAATATGCTTGATCTTTTGCTTGTCGTCTTCACCGTATGCAAAATGTTCCATATCTTTCACTCCAAATTCATTTTAATATTTATGCCCAAAGGACATTCCTTAATACCTGCTCTTTCCGTGCAGAGGGCGCTTCGCGCCATAAGTTATACATAAAAGAAGCCCCCATTATGGAGATCTTATCCAGTTTCCATTGGGGGAGTATTTCGATTAATCAAATGGCTGTCACCTGTCTCGGGAAATTCAGAATCCTTCTGCCCCGCGGCAGAGGCAATGAATGGTAAACACCGCTAAAAAGTATATCATAAATTCCCGAAAAATGGAAGGTATTTGTACGGCAAAAAAGTTCTCTTTTATATCCGTATCCTGATCTCCCCCGGAACCAGCGCCTTCTCACACCGCTCCTTCAGATAAGCCATCATTTCCTCCTTGTCCGTCTCCTTTCCTTCCCAGACCACATCTGCCCGGAGAATCAGCTTATTCCCTTCTCCATACCTTACATAAGCCTGGGCGTCCTTAACCCCATGGTATTCCCGCAAAATTCTCTCCAATCTCTCCAAATCCAGGAAATTCCGTCCCATAATCCCTTCCTGCATAATGGTCCTGCCGCCATTCTCCAGAAAGTCAATCCCGCCGTCCGGAAGAATCCTGGCAATGCGCCCGGTCTGATACAGCTCTCCCGGCCCATAAGGATTGGTGATCTTATCCACCCACCCCACCGTAGGATGATCCATAATGTACAGATTTCCCCATGCCCCAAAAGGCTGTTTCCTGCACTCATCATGAAACACATAAGCCTTTACCCTGGTATCCCGGCTCACACAGTCAATCAGCTCGCAGCCTGCCTCCCGGTTCAAAGCCCCTGCTGTAATCCGGTAATGCTTGGGGAACACGGTCTCCGGCAGATGCTTTCTTAAACGCCGCACAGACGGCTCCTCCTGCATGGCCTCCACAATCGTCTCCAGACAAACCAGGAAAATCTTAAGCTGCATCCGGTCAAACCGGTTCGTCCAGTAGCGCAGCTCATAAAAATAGCCATTGTCATCCGACATTACCTGCAGATGGAACGGCAGGGAATCCAACTGGAGCCTCAGCCGCTCTGCCGGCGCATTGCCTACCTGACTGATGTTCAAAATGTCTCCCTGATACTGGAAAAACATCTCATCTGCGTGAAGATTGGAAATATAACATCTCATCGTATCCATAATCTGCTGACCGGATCTTTGAAGGAGCTGGGGCACCGTCTCATGAGCCACATTGGTATACCGGAAATAATAGGTCAGAAACAGGGGGCCTGCCAGACGCGCCCAGCGGCTGTCTGTTCTTCCGCTGTGAATGCTGGTGCTGACCGTATCCTTTTCATTGCTGAAAATGCTGATACAGTAATTGTATGCCGTCAAAAATATAACATTCTCCGACACGCTGAATCTGCGTCCAAAGCCAGTCAGCTTCTTTCGGTTCAGGCTCTCAAACCGCCCTTTTAAAACGGCATTTTCCCCGGATGCCAGGTCATAGGAATCCTTCCGGTTCAAAATACTCTTGCGAATCCTAAACCCTTCCATCAGCTTTCTGAAATATGCCTCATTTTCCGTCCGAAGCCCTCTGGCGTCCCGGTCCTTTTCATCCAAAATATACTCAAAAAAGGTGTATTTTTCCTTTTCCACCGGTTCTCCGGCATAAAGAGCATTGATATCCTCCAAAAGCACATTCATGGTGATCCCATCTCCCATAATATGTGCAATGTCAAAATACAGATACCGGGAGGCTTCTGTCCGGTAGATTCCCACATGGTACAGCGGCTCATTTTCCGTATACAGATATGGCTTTAGCAGCCCCTTTTTGTGTTCCTCCCACTGTTCCTCACTCAGATCCACAATGGGAATCTCCACCCGCCGCTCATCGTGGCGCAGGTTGTGAAACGCCCCCTCATAAAGCTGCACTACGGCTTTCAGCCCGGGATGAATGTCAAACACATCCTCCGCCGCTTTTTTCAGCCTTTCTAAGTCTACACTCTCATCCAGCTTAAACAAAAACGGCAGATTAGCCGTGGTGTTTCCCCGCATCACATAGGCAAAATAAAGCTGCAGGTTGGTCAGGGGATACACATCCCGAACCGTAAAATCCACCGGCTCTCGATTCCGTTCTTCCTTTATAAATGCTTCCAGCTCCAGAACGGTCCCATGATCCGTCAAATCCCTTAACGTCATAGAAACCCCTGCCAGTTCATACAGGTCTGAGAGAAGCATTACGCTGCCTAGGGAATCCAAGCCTACTGTATACAGATCCGTGTCAATGCCAAAACGCCTATGTCCCAAAACCGCAGAAATACAGTCATAAATCTGGGCCTGCAGCTCATTTTCCGGCTGCCGGACATTTTTCAGCTCCTCCTGCTCTTTCTTCTTCTGGGTGAAATACTGGCTGCGGATAATCTTTTTTGAGGAGGTCTTGGCAAAGGGAACCTCCCGAATCCGGAAATTCATAATACGCTTATAGGTAGGCAAGGTCTCATTGTGCATTTTAATGATCTCACTGACCACGCTGTGAATGTCTGTGATCCCTGCCACCTCTATGTATTTAAAGTTGGGATACACCTCTGCCGTAACCCGGTCATCCTCACCAAATACCAGGATGTCTTCGATAACCCGGTCGTCCTCAAACAGATTCTCGATCTGCTCCGGAGCCACATTTTCCCCATTGCTTAAAATGATCAAATTCTTCTTTCTTCCGGTCAGGTAAAGGAATCCTTCTTCATCTACATAGCCTAAATCTCCGGTACACAGCCATCCGTCCGCTGTCATAACCTCAGCCGTCTTATCTGGTTCCTTGTAATAGCCCATCATCACCGACGGGCTCTTGACCTGGATCTCCCCCTCCACGATCCGCACCTGGCATCCGTCTACGATCCGCCCTACGGATGCCACCTTGTCAGGCCGGTTCCAGTCCGGAGAAGAAATCTTGGGAGAACACTCCGACATTCCATAACCCTGGGCAATGGAAATGCCTAAGCTTCTGTAATTTTCCGCCAGATCCGGCGCTAAATAGCCGCCGCCGCTGATGATCTTGTGAAGCTGCTTTCCCAATACCTGAGAGCGCACCTTTCCTACCGGCTGCCCGGTCTGCCGGGACATAATGGCAATCCGGTTATAAAGGGTCTTGGCAATCATGGGCACCATACGGATCGCCGACGGCTGGAACAGCTGAATGTGGGCAGCCAGCTTTGCCATATCCCGGTTCAGGCACAGAGTTCCCCCATAGCGGATAACAATCAGTACATCCCCGTTAATGCAAAACACGTGATGGATGGGCAGCACATTTAAGTACACCTCCCGCTCCGGGTGATCCGTATCCGTGGTACAGAACGTATTGTCAATCAGGTTCCTGTTGGAAAGCATCACACCCTTTCCCCTCCCGGTTGTGCCCGAGGTAAAAAGAATCATCGCCAGATCCTCAGGAGATACCTGCGGCGTCACAGCCTGCCCTGCATATTCCTTTAAAAGATTATCCGAGCAGGGAACATGCCTTCCATGCTGCAAAGAGATATATTCCTTTACATTGGGACATTTCTCCTTCACTCCCTCCACCAAGAGATGGTGATCCCAGTCATAAAACAAAATATCCACATCAGACCGGTTTAGGCAATCGGCAAAGGTCTCCACATTCATCTGAATGTCCAGGGGAATGCCGGTGCTGCCGTTTCCCATTACCCCCAAAAGCACTGCCAGATAGTGGTGGCTGCTGCTTCCCAAAAGCCCTACCTTCACCTTATGTCCGTACCTTTCATCCCGGCCTGCCGCCCATGCGCCCACTGCACTGCACTGCGCCGCAAATTCCTCATACGTAACGTCAAAAATCACGTCATTCTCCTCATAACGAAGAAAAACGTGATTTCCATGATTCCTTCCTGCATTTTGTACCAGATCGTAAATCGTCTTTGTATTCTGTGCCGTAATCATCCTAACACCTCTGTTCTTCACATATTCCATAGCCGCCAAAGCCAGCCTGTCCTGCCGGCTTCCATGACTGTGTTTATCCTAACTATAGCACAGAATCCAGGCAGAATCAATAATACTTTGAAAACCAAAGTATTATTCTCCTCTTTTTATAAAAAATTCTATAGACTTTCCATAACACCTGTGCTATACTTAGGAAAACACCCTGACGGGTGATAACAAAATCAAACTAAACAATAGGGGAGCTTGTAGGACAGGCTGAGAGGAAATTAAGAATTTCGACCCACAACCTGATTTGGATAATGCCAACGTAGGGAATCATAAGGAATTATTTATGACTGCTGTTATCCGTGCAGTCATTTTTTATTTATCCGGGCCCAAATCATGCAAGACAGGGCCCTTTTTTATTCTGTTATTTATACTCATGATCATACTATTTGCCAAATGATTCGGGAACTGTGCTGAAATCGTGAAAGCATGCCGGCCAATCATTTGGCCCACGGATATAAAAAGCCATACGAGACAAAGGAGCCGATTCCATGAAAAGATACAACCAAAAGCTTATCCCTGTTTCACTGATTTTCATACTTTTACTTCTGTGGGAAGGAGCAGTCCGTGTTTTTCACATTCCTATGTATGTCCTGCCGTCACCCACCCAGGTCATAAAAGCCCTGGCAGAGGAGGCGTCTGTGTTAATAAGCCACGGAGCAGTCACAGTGGCAGAGGCTTTGATGGGCATGGGAATTTCCCTGGTGCTGGCTGTGTTTCTGGGGATCGTGATGGATTGTTTTCCGTTGATGCGCCAGGGACTTTATCCTATTTTAGTGATAACCCAGACGGTTCCCATGATTGTCATGGCGCCGGTCCTCATCATTTATATGGGATTCGGCATTGCCCCCAAGATCCTGACAGTGGTGCTCATGTGCTTTTTTCCTGTGGCAGTCAGCTTTTGCGACGGTCTGGCCCAGGTAGAGGAAGAATATGTGAATCTGGTGCGGTCCTACGGCGCCGGCCGATGGAAGTCTTACGGGCTGGTGAAGATTCCTGCCGCCATACCGGCGCTTATTTCCGGTCTGAAGGTGGCGGCTACTTACAGTATAAGCGGCGCTGTGGTAGGCGAGTGGATCGGAGCCCAGAAAGGGCTTGGCTACTACCTTCTCCGGGTAAAAAACAGTTATATGCTGGACCGGGTATTTGCCTGTGTGGCGGTAATCATTTTTTTAAGCTTGTGCATGAACGGAATCATCCGTCTGTGTCAATACAAGGCATTGCCTTATATGAGAAAACGATAACAAGGAGGATTTGGTTATGATGAAAAAAAGAACGACCAGAACAATGGTGACAGCAGGCTTTATGGCAGCGTCCATAGCTGTGACGGCATGTATGGCAGGATGCTCTGTCCAGGAGGCAGGGGACACAGAGAAACAGGAACAGGCACAGGCACAGGTACAGGAAACAGAATCCGCAGACACTTCTGCAGAATTAGAGGATGTGACCGTGATTCTGGATTATGTGGCCAACACCAACCATACGGGAATGTATGTGGCCCTTGAAAAAGGATATTATGAAGAAGAAGGGCTGAATGTTTCCATCATTGAGCCGACCCAAGGAGCTACGGCCACTTTAATCGCAGTTGGAAAAGGGGATTTCGGCATCAGCTATCAGGAAGATGTGACCATAGCTCTTACTTCCGATGAGCCCCTTCCCATAAAAGCCATAGCTGCCATTATCCAGCACAACACCTCCGGTTTTGCTGTTTATGCAGATAAAGACATCCATTCCCCCAAAGATTTTGAGGGAAAGACCTATGCCGGCTGGGGCGGGCCTGGAGAAGATGCGGTTCTTAATGCCGTCATGACCCAGGACGGAGGCGATTTCTCCAAGCTGAATATGGTAATCTCCGACGGTTCCGGATTTGAGGCTCTGAAAGACAAGGCAGATATCATGTGGTTTTTTGAAGCATGGGATAATGTAAAATGTGAACTGAACGATTTCCCCATTGAATACATGCCGGTAAGGGATTTAGACCAACGGCTTGACTACTATACGCCTGTAATCATTGCCAATACCGACACCTTAACCGCCAATCCCCAGATGGTCCGCAGATTTTTAGCGGCTACCACAAAGGGATATGAATATGCCATAGCTCATCCCGAGGAAAGTGCAGAGATTCTTCACACCTATGCGCCGGATTACTCCCTGGAGATGCTTACCATGTCTCAGAAATATTTAAGCGGCAAGTATTCGGAGGATGCTTCCCGATGGGGAGAGATGCAAAAAGCAGTGTGGGATAATTACACAGATTTTATGGTGGAATATGGAGTGATTGACCAGGCCATTGAGGCGGATGATTGCTATACCAATGAATTTTTACCCTGAAAAACCATACTTGTACCCCAAGGATATGTGCCGCCAAAGGTGCGGGCGCCCTTAGAGATTCCGAAAAGCTATTATGTACACAAGGGAGGAAATCATGAAGCTGAAAGTGGAAGAACTGACATTTTCCTATGAAAACAGAAATGTGCTGGATTCTATTGGCTTTTCCGTGAAGGAAGGGGAATTTGTAAGTCTTTTAGGGCCGTCAGGAAGTGGAAAATCTACAATCCTGAAGCTTCTCACAGGGATTCTGCCATCCGATAAAGGAAAAATTCTGGTAGATGATAAACCGGTAGAAGGCCTGTCACAGCATTTTGCCTACATGCCTCAGAACGATTTGCTGTTTCCGTGGAAGACCATCTTAGATAATGTATGCCTTTACGGGCAGATCCACGGTTCTCTGGAGGCCATGCGCCAGGAGGCAAAGCGGAGTTTCCCGGAATTTGGTCTGGCAGGCTATGAGGACAGCTATCCCTCCCAGTTGTCAGGAGGAATGCGGCAGCGGGCGGCATTTTTGCGGACAGCCTTATGTAAGGCGGATATTCTGCTTTTAGACGAGCCCTTCGGCGCTCTGGATGTAATTACAAGGGGTGAAATGCAGGATTGGCTTCTTGGCATACACAAGAAAATGAACCGGACAGTGGTGCTTGTAACCCATGATATGGACGAGGCCATCTATCTTTCGGACCGCATCCTGATTCTCACCCAGCCGCCGGCACGGATTACGGAAGACATTGTGGTAAAGGAAAAGAAACGGGACCGACAGTGGCTCTATGAACAGGGAGACTTGCGCAGAAATATTTATGAACAAATCATGGCCGGGGCCGGGGAGGTGAGGGACAATGGAAGAACCGTGGATACTTACGGATGCCCACGGACATATAGGGACCAAGGAAGAACGCAGTGAGAGGCAAAAGGCCGGCATCATCAGCCTGCTGTGTGCCGTCTCTCCTGAGGAGGCCAAAGAGCTAATAATCCAAAGCAAAGATCAGCATTTTCAGAAAGGAAAGGGTCTGCTGCAAAACAGGTACCTTATTCCCACATGCGGCATCCATCCCTGGTATGCAGACCAATATCAGCTGCAGGATATGGAAAAATGGATGGAGCTTTGTCCCGTCATCGGAGAGATCGGAATGGACAATGTCTGGTGCAGCGTAGACTTAAAAATCCAGGAGGAGAGATTTCGTCAGCAGCTTAAGCTGGCCTGCAGACAAAATAAACCGGTAATTCTCCACACCAAAGGACAGGAAAAGCAGATCGCTAGGATAATCCGAAAATATCCCAACCGCTACCTGGTCCACTGGTATTCCTGCGATTCTCACCTGGAAGACTACCTTGCACAGAACTGCTATTTTTCCATAGGTCCTGATGTGTGGTGGAACCGCGCCGTGAGACAGGTTGCCGAAAAAGTCCCTGCAAAGCGCCTCCTGATAGAAACCGACGGACTCAGTGCAGTGACATGGGCTTATGAAGAAGGGATGAAAATCTGCAGCAAAAATCCAATGAAACAATCAAAGGCATTTGAGAAAGGAGAAGGTGTAGTCTCAGCTCTTAACAGTATTTTGGAAATCGTAGCTGTTATACAGCATATCACACTGCAGGAGGCCGGACGGCAGATTCGGGAGAATCTCTTTCATTTTATTGGTAATGACTTTTCCCCTTACAAAGATTCTGCCGGCAGATCGTCCTGATAATTCACTGACCCCCAGTTCAACTGGAGGTTTAGAAAAGACCCTATAATCTTCTTCTGCTCTTTCTTCTTCCTTCGACTCGTTATACTGCTCCTGTCCTAAACAGCCTCTCATATCTCTATTTCGATGTTCTCTGGATTCTGCGGCAGATCCGTTCTTCCATTTGCGAGCTGCTGCAGAGCCGGAAAATTCTCATTCGTTCCAAACCACTCCAACAAATAACGGATAAATGCCTTTACCGCATGGGCCGTATAGTTTTTCTGTGGCAGCAGGGTATAAAAAAGCCGGTTCACCTGTTGAGAAGCAATGGAAAAAAATAACAGCCGTTTGGAAGGGATGGAATAAACGATGCGGTCGCTGACAAATGCCGCGCCTAATCCGTTATCCGCAAACCGATATGCTGTGACCAGCTGGGACAGGGCCATTTTGACCTTGGGCGTAAATCCGGCTTCATCAAACATACAAAGACTGCGGTCATAGAGGTTGTTTCCCTTTTGGAGCAGGATAAACTCCAGATCCTGAAATTCTTTCAGGGGAACCCTGGGGCAGTCTGTTAAAAGGTGTCTTCCAGCCTGCACATCCTCTGCAGACAATGCGCTTTCTGCCAGTCTCCCGGCCAGAGGCATCTGTCGGGGAACCGCCAGCAGGATATTATCAAAAAAAGCCGGCTGATGTTTGAAGCGTTCTATCTGCTCCGGCGCACAGCTGAATGTGAGATCCAGCTCCCGCCGTTCCAGACGCTTTGCCAGTCTGGCGGAGCTGTCCTCGGACACCTCCATCCGGATGCCCGGATAACGCCGGGAAAACCCTGCCAATACCTCCACCAGAAGAAAGCAGTTAAGATAATGGGTTCCGCCGATATGCAGGCGTCCTGTACGCAGGTCATGAAGATCCTCCAGCTCCCGCCCCAGATCGTCCTCCAGATATTTCATCCTCTCAACGGCCCGAATGTAGGCCTCTCCTGCCGGAGTCAGTCCCAGAGGACGCCGGCTGCGGTCAAACAGCGCCATTCCCATCCGCTTCTCCTCCTGACGGATCGCAATACTTAGGGCCGGCTGAGTCAAATAGAGCTTTTCCGCTGCCTTGGTGAAACTGCCGTCCTGATAGACCTGATAGATGTATTGCATGTTCTGTTCCATATATAAATTCCCTTTATAGAAGTATAAAAATCATAAAATTGATTATATACTATTTTTGTGTTATTGTAAAGATACCATAAAAAAATCATGTAATCCTATAAAAAAATTAGGAAAGGAGAACAAATATGAACATCAATGCACTGTTGATGGATGAGCAGGACAATGTAGTGACCTGTGTGGCCGCCGTGTCCAAAGGGAGCCGGATCGTCTATCAAAAAGGCACGGAGGTATGTACGCTGACCGCAGAGGAGGACATTCCTTACTGCCACAAGGCAGCCCTGGAGGATCTGCCCCGGGGCGCTCAGGTGCGCAAATACGGAGAGATGATCGGACAGACCAGCACACCCATTGGAAAAGGGCATTGGGTCAGCCATGAAAATATTTTCAGTGTGCCGCGGGACTATGACAGCGAATTTATTCATGAAAGAGGAGGAAAAATATAATGCAATTTTGGGGATATAAACGCAAAGAAGGCCGGGCAGGCATCCGCAACCATGTGGTGATCCTTCCCACCTGCGCCTGCGGAAGCGAAAGCTGCCGGATCGCAGCCGGCCAGGTACGGGGCGCAGTCAGCATTGTATTCAATACCGGCTGCTCCGATGTGGCAGCTAACACGGAAATGTCACAGAAGATACTGACCGGGTTTGCCTGCAATCCCAATGTCTACGGAGTGGTCATCATCGGCCTGGGCTGTGAAACTGTCCCACACCAGAAGCTCAAAGAAAAAATCCAGAAAATGACCAGCAAGCCGGTGGTCTCCTTCGGTATCCAGGACGAGGGCGGCACACTGAAAACCATCGAGAAGGCTGTTCGGGCGGCCCGGGATATGGCGGCAGAGGCCGCTATGCAGCCCAAGGAGCTGTGCGATATTTCCGAGCTTCTGCTGGGGATTGAGTGCGGCGGCTCTGACGCCACCTCCGGCATTGCCAGCAATCCTGCTGTTGGAGAGCTCAGCGATCTTTTGGTGGATCTGGGAGCTTCCACTATGATGAGCGAATCCATCGAATGGATCGGCGGGGAGCATGTGGTGGCCAAGAGGGCCGCAACCCCCGAGATACATAACCAGATCATCCAGATCTGCAAGGACTACGAGGAGCATTTAAAAGCCGCAGGCCAGGATTGCCGGGCCGGCCAGCCCACACCAGGCAACAAGACAGGAGGGCTGTCCACACTGGACGAAAAGAGCCTGGGCTGTATTCGCAAAGGCGGCACCCGTCCCATCGTTGAGGTGCTCCCACAGGCAGAGCGCCCCACCAAATCCGGAGCCATCGTCATGGACACCGCAGGCTATGACATTTCTTCCGTCACATCCATGGTGGCCGGCGGGTGCAATGCCATCATATTCACCACAGGCCGCGGAACTCCCACCGGGAACGCCATTGTACCTGTTTTAAAGGTCACTGCCAATGCCCACACCTATCAGTGGATGGAGGATAACATGGATGTGGATTTAAGCGCCATCATCACCGGGGAAAAGACCTATCAGGAGTGCGGCAGAGAGATGCTGACCGTGATCGGCGATATTTGCAGCGGTAAGCTGACCAAAGCCGAGGCATATGGGTTCTCGGATGTTGCGGTGGATCACGTCTGCCGCTTTGTATAAATACAACGGCGACTGCCTGGATAAAGAAAGGAGAAACAAGATATGACTCCGTTAACGATCTGTCTGATCATCTGCGTGCTGACTATGATCAGCTATGTGTGGGGCAAACTGCCCATGGCTCTGACGGCCATGCTCAGTATGGTGGCCTTTATCCTTACCGGCTGCCTGGATCCCAAAACTGCTTTAGGCTACTTCGGCAATACCAACGGAATTATGATTGTGGCCATGTTTGTGGTGGCTGCCGGCTTCACCCGCACCCAGTTCGTGAAAAAATGCGCTGCCAGTGTGAACGGCATTGCAAAGGGATCTCTGATGATGGTAATGCTGGGCTATGTCCTCGTCACTGCCCTGCTGGCCCAGTTCATCCAAAGCTCTGTCATCGTATTCGGCATTATGGCTCCCATGATGATCGCCAGCTGTGAGGAACTGAATATCAGCCCCTCCAAGACCCTCTTTCCCCTATCCATCGTCAGCATTGCCACCATCTCTGCCCTGCCCTTAGGCAGCGGGGCTACTCAGGCAGCCGAGCTCAACGGCTATCTGGAGGCAAACGGATACACTGATTTTGTTGTGGCGCTCACCGACCCGATGAAGGCCCGCCTGCCTATGCTGATTGCAGTGATGATTTATTGTATCTTCTTTGCCACCCGGTTTGCACCTAATGCACCGGTGGTTAAGGCTACCGGCATTGAAAGCCGTAAGGATAACAAGGAGCCTCTGTCTCCCTTTAAGGAGCGGGCCGGCTATTTCGTCTTTATCCTTACCACCATAGCCCTGATTCTCCAGCCTCAGCTTAAGCTTGAAACCTGGGTCATCTGCCTGACCGGCGCACTGTCCATGGTTCTCTTCGGCGTACTGACAGAGCGGGAAGCCATTGCTGCCATCAACTGGCCTATGGCATTCCTGTTTGTAGGTGCCCTGTCCATGGGCGGCGCCCTTACCGAAACCGGCGCCGGAGAGGTCATCGGAGGTATCCTGGCCGGCTTTGCCAACCGCATCAACAATCCCTATATCATTGGCTTCGTGTTCTTCATCGTGCCCTTCCTGCTGACCCAGGTAATGATGAACCGCACAGTCATGATTATCTTCATCCCCATCGCCATCCTGGCCTGCAAGGCCATGGGCGCCAACCCCGTGGGTATTATCATCCTGGTCCAGGCCGCCTGCCTCAGCTCCTTCATGACTCCCATGGCTACTCCCGCCGTCCCAATGTGTATGGCCAGCGGCGGCATGATGACCTCCGAGCTGGCCATCCGCGCTCCTTGGGTGTTCGCCGCTGTAGCTCCCTGGTCCGCCATACGGAATCCGGATCTGGACTGTCCGCCGCCGGAAAGGATCGATCCGGTCGTCCCGTATCTGTTCCTGTTCGGGGAAAATGACTGGCTGTGCGTGGATCGGGAAAAAGGCCAATTGGAGTATCACGCTGCGCCGGACATTGCCGCCTTCCTGGAAAATCTGATGCGGATTTATCAGCTGGATAAGGCGCCCCGCCGGTATGTCTGCGGCGAGATCTGCTACTATGTCTATCAAAACGCCAAGGGGGTGCCTCTCCTGATCGTAGGCACGGTAAAGGAGATGTCTCACGCCAACTATCCCCGGGAAAGCTGGATTTCCTATGATGAATTTATGGCTAAATTTTCCAGACGTGCCGATGGAACGCTGCTGTATATGGGCGAGCCGGTCATATAAAAATCTGCTTGGCAGAGAAAAGCCTTTCATCACAGCGCAGGCCAGAGCATATTAGCAATGACCTGCGCTTGCATCCATACAAGGAGGTAAAAATTTATGCAATATAAATATCCCAACCTGTGCAAGCCCATTACCCTGGGCGGCACCACCTTCCGCAACCGCATGTTCTCCGCTCCCATGGGCGGTACCGACATCACCAACGATGGCTGTATCGGCCCGAAGTCCACCGCATTCTACGAGCTGCGGGCCAAGGGCGGCGCAGGTGCGGTCACGGTATCTGAGCTGATGGTTCACCCCTCCACTGACGGCTCCCACGCCTACCACCTGGACGAGTCTATCCTCAATTCCCTTGCCTGTGCCGCCTACACTGCTGACGCAATCCGCCGTCACGGAGCCATTCCCAGTATTGAGCTGTCTCATTCTGGTATGTATTCCGGCACCTACATGACTGACAAGAACAAGCAGCACAGCATGACCCAGTGGGGGCCCTCTGCCTGTACGCGCCCTGACGGCGTGGAGGCAGGCCAGCTGACAACAGAGATGATCGATGAAATCACTGCCGCCTACGGACATGTGGCGTCACTGGCCAAGCGGGCAGGCTTTGAACTGCTCATGATCCACGGCGGCCACGGCTGGCTCATCAACCAGTTTCTCTCTCCCATGTTCAACAAACGCACCGACCAGTACGGCGGTTCCCTGGAAAACCGCTGCCGCTTTGCCATAGGTGTGCTGAAAGCCGTCCGGAAGGCCGTAGGTCCCTCCTTTCCCATCGAGTTCCGCCTGAGCGGCGCGGAATTTGTGGAGGAAGGCTATGACCTGACGGAAGGAATCCGCATCGCCCGACAGTTAGAGCCTTACATTGACCTGCTCCACGTCACAGCCGGCACCTATCAGCGGACCTTTGGCATCACCCACCCTTCCATGTTCACGGATCATGGAAGGAATGTATATCTGGCAGCAGAGATCAAAAAGCATGTGAAGGTGCCTGTGGCCACCATCGGAGGACTAAATGACCCTGCCCAAATGGAGGAAATCATTGCCTCCGGAAAGGCGGACATTATCTACATGGCCCGTGCCCTGCTGGCGGACCCATTCCTTCCCAACAAGGTCATGGCCAATCAGGACGAGAACATTGTCCGCTGCCTTCGCTGCTTCACCTGCATGGCAGAGCGGGCTGCCACCTCCACCCGCCGCTGCACCGTCAATCCCCTAATTGGCCGGGAATGTGAGGGAAGTGAGATTACTCCTGCTGCGGCGACAAAGACGGTCCTGGTGGCAGGCGGCGGCCCCGGCGGGCTGTACGCCGCCTACACTGCCGCCCGGCGCGGCCATAAGGTAGTGCTGTGCGAGAAGGAGGAGGAATTAGGCGGTATCCTCAGAAGTGAGCAGGCCCTGCCCTTTAAATACGAAATGTATCAGCTGGCCGGAACCTATGCCAAGCTTTGCCGGGATTCCGGAGTGGAGATCCGCCTGAACACCCTGGTTGACCGGGCATATGTGGACAGCATGGCCCCGGATGCCGTCATTATCGCCGCCGGCTCCCGTCCTCTGGTGCCCCCTATTCCCGGGCTGGACGAAGAAAATGTGGTGATCGTCAACAATTACTATAAGGAAAAGGCTAAAGTGGGGAACGATGTGGTGATATTAGGAGGTGGCCTGGCCGGCTGCGAATGTGCCATCCATCTTGGCCAGGAGGGCAAAAAAGTCCATCTGGTAGAGATGAGGGATATGCTGGCTCCCGATGCCAATGTTCGCCACCGCCCTCTGCTTCTGAAGGAGATCGAAAAATATGTCACGGTCCACACCGGCTATAAGGGTCTTCGTGTCACAGAGGAAGGCATCATCTGCGAGGACAGGGAGGGCAAGGAGGTACTGGTTCCCGGCCGGAGCGTAATCTGCGCCCTGGGACAGCGTTCCTGCACCGATGTAGTGGAGGCGTTAAGCGGTTCCGCTCCCTTTGTCCGGGTCATTGGCGATGCTGCCAAGGTTTCCACCATCACCAATGCCGTCTACTGGGGCTATCACGCCGCGCTGGATATTTAATCTGGCCGAACACACCGGACTGGCAGCCGTATGACAGTCCTCCTTTAAAATATTGGTTTAAAACAGGGAGCAGTATGATAATCATAGCTGCTCCCAACCATAGTGCCATCATAACCTTCAAAAATCTGTATGATTTTTAAATTGTTTAATGAAAGCTTTTCACCCAGTTAATAAGGGAATCGTGATATACGTTTTCCGTCACATCCCGCCGCATCTGATCTGTGATCGGACCGTTTTTCTCCATAATAGCAAGAATTGCCTCCTGCAGACCCGCAATTCTTCCCCGCTCAAAGGCTTCGGTTTCTTTGTCCGAGTTAGCTGTCTCGCCCGGTTTGTCTGCCTGACCCGGTTTTCCTGCCGTTTTTTTGCTTTCTTTTCCGATCTGGTCTTTTGACTCTGTCATATTCTCCGGTTCTGTAGTCTTTGTCTTATTTAATTCCGGCAGCTTCACATCTTTTTTCGATTCTGCAGCTTTATTCGGCTCTATCCTGTTCTCTGGTTCCACAGCCTTCTCCGACTCCGCTGCTTTCTCCGACTCCGCTGCTTCCTTTCGCTTCTCAGCCCTCCCGGACTCGTCCACATGCATTACGAACTCTATGGCTTGTCCGGACTCCTTCTCCTGATTCTCCGGTCTCTTTTCTGAAACAGCCTCCAAAACATTCTCTTGGGCCTTTACATCATCATCTTCCGGTCCTTCCCCTTCCAATAGAGGCACCCATATTTCTCCTGAATTGGCTTTTACATTAACCGAGATTCTGCCGTCGTTTACATCCACCCGCTGTCCGGACAATGCCCCCACATAGGCAAAGCCTGCTCCTGCCGGCACATTCATGACAAAATCACTGTCGTCATTATTCACGGTAACCACAACCATCTCTCCGCCGCTGCTTCTGGAAAACGCATACTGCCGGTTTTTCAAAAGCAGCTCCTGATAATCTCCATAGGACAGCGCTTCATGGGCCTGGCGGATTCCTCCCAGAGCAGCAATCAGGCGTGTATGTGGATTGGTTTTCACCGCATCGGCATAATCTGACAGCTGAAGGGCTGGTCGCAGGGAGTCATCGGAATAACGCTCCTTTTTTCCTTCAATCCCAAATTCCGAACCATAATAAACGGAAGGAATCCCCGGAAGCGTATACAGCAGAATATGAACCGGCACAAAATGAGCCTTGTTTGTAAGCTTTGTATAGATCCGCTCCACATCATGGTTATCCACAAAATTGTAAAGCTTTAGGCCGTCCGGCCGGTTACCTCCCATTCCATAAAGCCTCTTTACCGTATGGGCAATCTCAAAAAAGTTGTGGTCATTGTGGCCAGAATAGAGAGCCTTATGCAAATGATAGTTAGTCACGGAATGAAGAGTGTTTTCATTGACCCAGCGGGTATAATCTCCGTGAATCACCTCACCCATAAGCCAGAATTCCGGTTTTACCTCCTCTGCCACCTGCCGGAACGCCCGCATATAGTCAAACTCCATTACATCCGCCGCGTCCAGACGGATCCCGTCAATGTCAAACTCCTTTACCCAGAAACGGATCACATCGCAGATATAGTCCCGAACCGCCGGATTGTGCTGATTCAGCTTAATCAAAAGATCGTATCCGCCCCAGTTTTGATAGGAAAAGCCATCATTATATTCATTGTTTCCCCAGAAATTCACATTGCAGTACCAATCCTTATAGGGAGAATTTTCTCTGTTCTTTTTCAAATCCTGAAAAGCAAAAAAATCCCGTCCCGTATGATTAAACACCCCGTCTAAAATCACCCGGATCCCCTGTCTGTGACATTCTGATACAAAATTTTTCAGATCCTCGTTGTCTCCTAAGCGGCTGTCCAGCTTTTTGTAATCTGTAGTCTCATATCCGTGTCCTACCGATTCAAAGAGCGGTCCAATATAAAGGGCATTGCACCCAATCGCTTTTATATGAGAAATCCACGGAATCAGTGTATTCAAACGGTGGACTGGTTTCTCATAAGAATTCTGTTTCGGCGCACCTGTCAGCCCCAACGGATAAATGTGATAAAATACTGCTTTATCATGCCATGCCATAGATAGTTTCCTCCTAAACAATATACTACATATATCAGTTTAGTACAAAATGAGGATAAATACAAGAACTTCCTTTGTGATAGCCTTTCCATTTTTCATACGCTGAAAGTATTTTTTATGATGGATATTATATCTCTTAAAATATTTCATCAAAAAATCCCCTTCTATATAAGTAAACGTAAAACCATCCTCCTGGTATTTTCTGTAATCCTGTGTCATACTTGAAGAAACCCAAAAAACTACTTGGTTTTTCCAGGAGGTCTGTGTAATGGATAAACATACACATGAGATCCGGCTTGCGCATTGGAGACAAAGCGTCGAACAATGGCAGAGCCGTCCGAAATCACAAACAGCGAAACAATGGCTGGCGGAACTCTTTCTGCGGTATCACAACAACAGGAACTCTCCTTTGCACAGATTCCGGACAGCTAAGTCACCAACCCCCACTTCAAGTGGGGGTTTGCCAGAGGCCCCCCAAGGGGCCTTTGATACTTGCGCGCCT
>RAYY01000060.1 GCA_003611875.1 bacterium D16-56
GGATTCCGAACCGGCTGACAGCAGGTTCATAATAAATAATGTCGTTTGGAAGCATTCATGAAACAACCCTGGTTGCTGCCGCAGAATCGCTTGACAAGATATTTTTTCTCTGCTAAGATGGATAACAGAAAGCGCTTCGGCGAATTATAATTCATAATTCGTCGGGCTTTTTTATTATGGAATGTTTATACTGCCAATATGTTTAAAAAGCAAGCACAGGGAAGGAGGAGCAGGAAATGTCCGGGACAAAGGAAATAGGCATCTTGAAAAAGGAGCAGAAAAAAACAGGAGAAACCGGGGGAATAGCGAAGCTGTCCGGGGACGCTTGGCGCAGTCTGGCAGCAGATTTCGGATGTGAGGTTTTGGGAAGCCTGATTTTGGCAGTTACAACCTATAATGTGGCGCTTTATGCGGAGTTTCCCATGACGGGATTTTCCGGGATTGCCATGATTTTGTATCGGCTTTTTAGAGTTCCCATGGGGCTTTCTACGATTCTTTTAAATATCCCGGTGGCAATTCTGTGCGGAAGGCTGATCGGGAAACAGTTTCTGGTAAAATCGTTTCGATGTATGGTGATTTCTTCTTTGATGTTAGATTACTTAGCCCCGCTTCTGCCGGTTTATCAGGGAGACCGGATGATTGCAGCGCTGATTACGGGAGCCGTGGGAGCCTTGGGCTATGCCATGATCTATGTGCGGGGATCTTCTACGGGCGGTTCGGATTTTATCGTTATGGCGGTGAAGGCCGTGAGGCCGTATTGGAATCTGGGAACCATTGCCTTTTTGTCTGATGTGGGGGTGATTCTGGCAGGAGGAATGATTTTTAAAGATCTGGATGGAATTGTTTACGGGATGATTATTAATCTTCTGTTTGCCGTAGTGGTGGATAAGGTGATTTTGGGCATGAATGCCGGGATGGTGGCATTGATTGTTACGGAGTATGGGAAAATGGTTACGGAGGAGGTGGACCGGTGCTGTATGCGGGGATCTACGATTCTAAAGGCAGCAGGTGGATATCAGTATGACAAGAAGGATGTGGTGATGGTGGCAGGCAGCAATAAAGACATTTACCAGGTACAGAAACGGATTCGGGAGGTGGAGCCTAAGGCATTTATGATTATTATGGATTCTCATGAGGTTCACGGAGAAGGATTTCGGATTACAAGGGTGGCAGGAGGATGAAACGGGGAGTTTCTGTGCATAATGGAAAGGAAAATGAAAGATTACAGGAGGTTTTGTTATGGATCGCGATGAAATTGTGTGCAACTGTATGGGAGTGACTGCAGGGGAGATCCAAGATGCCATTGAGGGCGGAGCCTCAACCGTGGAGCAGGTTCAGGAGGTAACTGGGGCCGGGACGGTCTGCGGAGGATGTCTGGAGGAGATTCAGAAGATGGTGGAGGAGCTGGCTTAGAAATCGGTATGTCCTGCGAAAATGCGCCAGCCAGACTTTCATAATTGGTGGAGTGTCCGCCGAGGGGCGCATGAAGGTTTACTAAGAAAACAGGCTGTGGCTCGTCGGAAATTGGCAGCCGCAGCCGAAACTGGCGGCAGGTAATAAATTTGTAAGAGAAAAGACTTCATTTATCAATAGCATTGGGAAGAATTGTCTGTTATACTGACCATGTGTTGGAGATAGAAACTGACAAACATACTCAAAGAAGGATCCAGCGCAATTTTGAGACGGTTCCTTATTGCTTAACAATTTCCAGAGCGTGTCAGAAAGTAATGTTCAGACATGCTTTAAGACAGGAGAGGATAATAAGATGACTAAGAGAAATAAGAAAATAGCGGCAGCTTTGTGCTGTACAGGTTTGTTGGTGTTGGGAAGTGTAGGGCTGGCACAGGCACAGTCTCCTACTATTTTGGCAGGCGGAGCGCGGCAGGATTCCATGGCTGGCCCTGGCGTAGAAAGCGAGAGAGGCCAGGACCTGGATATGATCCGCATATGGGGGCCGGTGCTGGCTGCGGAGGACGGAGTAATCCGCATAGATAATCAGTCAGGGGTTTCTTATGAAGGGGAGATCGTGCTGAATGTTGACAGCGAGTATTCCCGTGTTCTGGATGCAGAGAATGGGTTTCCGGCACAGCTTGGCGACATTAAGGCAGGAGAGTTTATTTATGCCTATATTGGTCCGGCTATGACTATGAGCCTGCCGCCCATGACTACGGCAGAGATGGTGATCTGCCATGTGCCGCAGGATAAGCAGGCACCGGATTATGTGCAGGTAAAGTCCATGCAGCAGGGAGCAGACGGCAGCTGGAGTCTGACTGCGGCGGACGGCACTTCCTATCATGTGCCGGGAGACTGTCAGATTCTGCCGTTTCTTACCAGGAATCTGGTAAGGCTGGAGGATGTGAAGGAGTCTGACAACTGTATGATATGGATGGATGATATGGGAAGCGTGGATAGGATTGTGTTGTTTGCAAAGGATCCTGAGTAACTATAGCCCGCTGGATAGGGATACTTTCCTATATGCTTTCAGAAAAACCGGGAACAGAGCTTTTGGTTCCCGGTTTTTTCTGGTGGGAGGCAAGGGGGGATAACGGTTTATGACGGCAAAGGGTAAGTAGGAAATAATCTGTATCTGTAAATCCATTTTTAATTTCGCTGCAATAGTTCCAAATTTATGGAGGTATTGTATATGGCTGAAAATGAACTTTCCAAAGCAGAACTCTGGATAAAACGTATCCAGGATTTTTACTCAGGTGGATTATCACGGAAAGAGTGGTGTCAGGAGCATCAAATCTCACTGTCAACCTTTAGCTGCTGGCTGAAAAAATAAACAAAGTCTACGGAAACGAAATCCGAACTGGAACCTGTTAGAAATTGATTCTGCTGCGTCCGTATCAGATTCATGCTATTGAAGCAATGAGGGAAGCCTCTAAGATTGGTAAATCAGGTTTTATATGGCATACAACGGGCTCCGGAAAACAGGGCCATTATTTCAATGTGCTGGAAGAAATCAAGGAGGGTAAGCCGGATAAAGAAGCGGACAGCGCTGAATCTGTGCAGATAGATTCCGACTATGAGCTGATGGCGTACAGCAGCACAAAATAGATTATGAGTATATCATTAACCTGATCCAGAATATTGCCGCGCCGGACGACGGCGGAGTTCAGGAAAATGCTGGATGAGGAAATCAAACCGCTTACAGGTCATTGAGCATGATATTGTTTTGTCCTTTCTGGCGGTTTCTGACCAATCTGATGTTCTTTCAGACAGCGTTCCAAATCTTGTCAAGTCCCAAGAGACGTGATAAAATAATACCTGTCCGGTTAAAAACAACCGTTGCGGGAATGAAAACAGCGGGAAGACAAAGGAGAACAGGAAATGAACGATCAAAAAGCAATAAGACCCATACAGAATCCTGGCAAAGCGCCGTCGGTCTGTGAGTCCTGCGGAGGCCGGTTAGAGCGTAAAAGTCCTTACCTGTATCGCTGCCCTTCCTGCGGCATGGAGTATTATATTTCCGCGGATCGAAAGCATAAGGTATCGGTTCGGCTGTCTGCCGGAAAAATGATTCTGATTTGTGCGGCGGTCGTTCTTGCGGTGACGACAGCGGCTGTACTGGGATACCAGTATTACACAGGTCGGATGGTTCTGTCGGCAAGCCGTTTTTCCGTGATTGTCCGGGACTTTTTGATGGAGGCTTATGAAAAGCCGGCAGCAGAGATCAGCCTGGAGGATTTAGGGAGGATGAAGTATCTTAGGATCCAGTGGGATAAAGGCTATTGCTTTACATACAGCTATGAAGATTACTATGAATATCAAGACAGAGACCAATATGAAAGAACCTTAAAAACGATTACAATCAAGGGGAATCGGAATGATTTTTCGCCTACGGATGTGCAGTACTTTACTGGCCTGACTCGGCTGGAGCTGTATACCTGGGCATGGGAGAACTATACTTTGCCCAAGGAGAATGTGCTGCGCTGTATCTATTGTGTGGATGGTCTTTCTAAATATGGGACGCCGGAGTTTTTTGACCGGGTGAATCCAGAAACCTTAGAAGAGGTGGCGATTCTGGATGCCGGGGAACTGGCGGATTTTGCCTTTATGGAAAATCTGAGAGGGGTTAAGCGGCTTTTGCTGGAAAAGGCAGTGCTGGATAGCGGGGAGCTTTTTGACGGTTTTGATGACCTGGAGGAGCTGGCTTTGTGCTATGTGGATATGGATGAGGAAAATGCTGTGCCGATTATGGAGAAGCTCCTTTCCCTCCCGTCCCTGAAGCATTTTTATGTAGAAGGCAAGGCAGGATGGTATATTTCCCGGGAACAGTGGGAGGAGTGGCAGCAAAGGTATAAAGGAAGGATTACCCTGGAACGTGTCTGAAATCGTCATACCAGGTTATACTCAACGGACATGATCTGCTGCGGAGCATGGATAAAAGGAAGAAAAGGGCAACGAGCATGATCTGCTGTGAATCAGGTACAAAATGGAGGGAGCATGAAAGATCAAAGTCAAAAACCATATGTAATCCGAACCTCGAATCAAAATGAAAAAGCAGAGCTGCTGCGGCTGGAATGTACCAACTGCGGAGCGTCTCTTCAGCTTACGGACAGAACCCATGCAAGCTGTCCTTACTGCGGACAGAAATATCTGATCGACGAGGCCAAGGGAACCATCATAAATGTGCAGGTGGATTACAGTGGAAGCGATGAGATGTATGAGGCGGTCAGCAGCACAAAAAAGGTTCTGATTATCTTTTTAATTGTGGCGTCCTTGCTGGCCTTGATTATTTTTGCTTTTAATGTGGCGGCAAAGAAATCGGTATTTTCCAGATCGGATGAAAATATTCCGGTGGATGCCAATGGGGAGCTGCTGGTGATTTTCTGCAAGGATATTTTTGAAAAGGAGTACAAGGATATCTCTCAGGAGGAACTGGATTCGGTGCGATATCTTCGCTGCGCTTATGAGAGGGAAGGTGCAGAGAGCTTTAATGTGATTTCTTACAGCTTTGTCAACTACGAAGACTGCAGCAGCGAGGAGGAATTTCAGGAAACCGTAAAGAAATGGACATATCGGACCAAAAGGGTAAGCTGGCCTGGGGATTATACTATGTTTAACGGGCTGACAAGGATTGATACCACGGATGCAGTCTGGCTTTCGCTGCTGAAATTTTCCCCGGAAGCCCGAATATCCTATGTAGATACAGATGACCGTCTGGATACCATTTCCAAGGTGCTGGATCCGGAGAACATTCGGGTGCTGCATATTGGCATCATGGGAACGAATCTGGAGGGAATCGGACAGTATAAGAATCTGGAGGAGCTGGAGGTGGAGTCCAACCTGTCTGCTCAGTCTGTGGATGTAAGCAGTATTGAACAGTGCAGCAATCTGAAAAGCCTCCGTCTGCGATGCGGAGAATCTTATACAGGGCTGGAAAAAATAGGAGCTTTAAAGCAGCTTAAGAGCCTGTATGTGGACCAGGCATTTTTAGGCGACTGTACTTTTTTGACGGATCTTCCCCAACTGGAAAGCCTGTCTGTCAAGACAGGAGCTGAGGCCAGTCTTTCGATTCTGGAGTCTCTGCCTAATCTGAAGCAGGTGGCTTTTCTGGATCAGGAATATATTCCTTCCGGAGAGATACACAGGCTGCAGGGGGTAAAGGAGCTGTCTCTGGCAGTAAATGAGGCAGAGAGTCTTTATGAGCTTGCTGCCCTGAATACTTTGGAGGCTCTTAAGCTTCATATGTCAATAAAAGAATACAATGTACCAGTGGATGTGTCTCCTCTAGGAGCGCTGGAGGGACTTGAAAGGCTTTGGCTGGATAATTTCTGGGGAGGTGAGATGGCGGGGGCAGAGAAGCTTTTTAATCTGCCAAGTCTTACGGTGCTTTGGATTGGAAGAAAGGGTACAAGCGATGTGGAGCTTTTGCTGGATACAGAGCTTCTGCAGAATAATCCTTCGATTCAGGAGCTGGGACTCTGGGCGTGTTATCCTGAAAGTGCGGCAGATGGGGAGAAGCTGGATTATACGTTTATTCTGCATTATCCTGGCATAAAACGGCTTTATCTGGAGGATTGTGATTTGGAAGATATTTCCTTTGTGTCAGAGCTGGAGGATCTTCGGGCATGCAGCCTGCAGCAAAATAAGATCAGCAGCCTGCTGCCCCTTTTAGCCTGCAAGAAATTGGAGATTGTGGCAGCGGATGCCGATGCTGCAGCAGGAGTGCGGTTTCCGGCGGATGTAGTGGTAGATTTGGAGCCGTTTGCAAGGATCTTTGAAAATGAAGCTTAACAAAAAGAGTCCGTATAGCGGACTCTTTTTATGCGACAAAAGCATACATCATAATATAATGGCAGAGACTTCCGCCCATGACAAACAGGTGGAAAATCTCATGGGAACCAAAATGCTTATACCGGCTGTTAAAGAGGGGAAGCTTTAATGCGTAGATAATGCCTCCGATGGTATAAATGATTCCTCCGGCTAAAAGCCATCCAAATGCACTTTTGGGCAGGGCTGCGGTAATCTTCCCAAAGGCCAGCACACAGACCCAGCCCATTGCAATATAGATCAGGGAAGAAAACCATTTGGGGCAGGTGATCCACAGTGCATTGATCGTTATCCCTGCAAGGGCGATTCCCCATACCAATCCCAGCAATGCCCATCCGGTGCGGTCTCCTAAAACCAGCATACATACAGGGGTGTAGGTGCCTGCAATCAGGATGAAAATCATCATATGATCTACCTTGCGCAGAATCTGATTCACCTTGGGTGAAATGTCAAGAGTGTGATAGGTAGTGCTGGCAGCATATAAAAGAATCATGCTGATAATAAAAATCGTGAGAGCCAGCACATGTGTCTGCTCCGGAGAGCGGGCCGCTTTAATCAAAAGCGGCGTTGCCGCGAATAATGCCAAAAGCATCCCAATAAAATGAGTAAGAGCGCTGCCTGGGTCTTTAATCTTCAATGTCATATTCAATCCCTCCTTTGACGGAACTGCTTCCAATATCCGGTCAAAGCTTTGATATAGAAAAATCAAAGCCAATACGGACGGAAACCACATAATGTAGTTTCAAAAACTATATACACACGTTTATTATACTATACTCCTCGAGAGGGAAAAATGCAAGACATTTTATAAAAATCCAAATTTTTTTAATTTTGCTAAGACTATTTTCGTCCGGTTTTTCACATCGGATGGACACCCGATGCTTTTTGTCCGGCAGAGCCGGGTAAGAAGATGCCCCCTGTGAACAGCAGCTGATTTTAGCAGCAATTAGGGCTTTCTGAGCCGTTATTTGTTACAAATAGCTTAGATTCATCACGATCCCTTGAGGATAATCACCGTATTTTTCTCCGAAAATATTAATTCCTCCTATATTTCTGGCATCCTCCTTGACAGCGATTTTCAGAGAAATATAAGGATATCGTTCCAGCTCCAGGTCACTTAGCCCAATCAGGGGATTCTCCGGCTTTCCGTCCAGATAGCTTCCTCTTTCTCTGACAGAGAAGGTCTTTAAAAATCCATATTGTGTATTTCCGTTAGGCCACACTGGAGGAGTCAGCTTTCCCCGCCTTGTGCCGAAATCCCCGGGGGAATGAAATGTTCCTACTTCCACTTCATTGATGGAGACCGTAATATCAGACGGCCAGTTTTCCAGAAATCCCGGCGCTTCGGAACAGATTTCCATAGAAAAGGAGATCTCTCCCAAAGTCAGAAGCGGGTTATAAATATTGGGAAAACGGTATTCCACATACCCTTTGCTGAACCAGATAAGCTGTGCATGGGTCCGGGCAGGGGTATAAAAGGACTGGATCGTGTCGTAAGCCTCAATAGCTCCGTTTTCATCTGCCAGTCCGCAGGTAGGATGGATATCGCAGTTGCTGTAATTTCCGATCGGCATTTCCAGAGAGATGGTTTTATTCTCTGAATCAATATCCGCATCAAAGGTTTCCAGATGGAAGGACTGCATGCTGCAGATACAGACCCGCATGGAGCCGCGGATGCCGGGCTGTGTCTCTGTGACAATGAGCTGGGCTTCCTCCAAGGTTTTAATGTGAAGTGCCGCAGAGGAAAGAGGGATTTTGAGAATCGAGGCAATCTCCTGCAGAGAGCGGGGGGTGGTTTTCAGCATATCCAGGATCTGCAGCCGGATAGGGGAGGATAATGATTTTCCTATTCGGATGATTCGTTCCCGGTGATCGAGATTACTCAGGTGGAGACAGATATTTCTCTCTCCGATGATCCGGATGTTGCGCTTTTCTTTGATTGGTTTATCTTTAGCAGCCATAGGAAGGAGTTCCTTTCTTTCATGATTTTTATTTTGCGGTTTTTTTAATTATAACATTAGTTTCATAAAAAGTAAAGTAAATATACAGAAGCAACAATGAATGATAGGATAATTCGTGGATAAATAACGAAAATCAAACAAAATTAAAATTAAATATTGTAAAAATAGATAAAACATTGTAAAATAAATCATGTAATAAAAAGCATCAAAAACTGGTTGCAGTATTTTGCGAAAAAAGATATGATTCAAAATACAGTAACCGAAAAGTAATGGGAACCAGTAGGTAGAGAATCTCAAAAAAGGAGAAAGCAAATGAAAAAAGCAGTTGCAATCATGACGGCAGCAATGATGGTGATGTCTTTAGCGGCATGCGGTGGTTCTGACCAGGCAGCAGCTACCACGGCGGCTCCGGCGGCTCCGGCAGCGGAGAGCAAGGCGGAGACCCCGGCAGCAGATTCACAGGGAGATGAGGCAGGAGGCGCTGAGACTGCGGCAGCAGTGGGCAACATTTTGGAGGGAAAGACCGTGGGATTTGCTCAGACGGACAGCATGTCGTCCTGGCGCACCACGGAGACGGATGACATTAAGAAATTTGTGGAGGATGCAGGCGGAGAGTTTATTGTAAAGGATGCAGGCGGAGATATTGCGACCCAGGAGTCGGATATCCGTGATCTGGTGGCAGCAGGAGTTGATTTTCTGGTAGTGGCTCCGTTGGAGGATAATGGCCTTCAGGGTGCCCTGCAGGAAGCCATGGACAACGAGATTCCGGTTATCCTGGTAGACCGGGCCATTGCCGGTGAGGCAGGAACTCATTACACCACAGCTATTATGTCAGACTTTTTATGGGAGGGCGAGCAGTGTGCCAAGGCCCTGATGGACGCGCTTCCGGACGGCGGGAATGTTGTAATTATCAACGGCGGTTATGATTCTTCTACCTCCACAGACCGTCAGGACGGTTTTGTCAATGCTTTAGATTCTGCCAAGTATCCGATCGTAGGGGAGCAGGACGGCGAGTGGCTGATGGACAAGGCTCAGTCCGTAATGGAGAACATTATTCAGGCACAGGGAGGGGAGAATATTGACGCTGTATTCTGTGTGACAGACGATATGGTTCAGGGGGCTATGAATGCCATTAATGCAGCCGGATTAGAGCCGGGTAAGGATATTCTTACCTTGGGCATTGACGGAACAAGAGCAGCCTTTGAGGCGATTGAGGACGGACGTCAGCTTGCTTCCTGCACATGCACTCCTTATTTTGGAGGAATTGTGGTAGAGACCATTGCCAAGATCATGAACGGGGAAGAACTTCCGGCAAATATTACAAACCAGGATACCCTTTACACCAAGGATAATGTAGTGGTGGAGCTGGGATTCTAAAGCTTCTACAACTGTAGCTGCTGCAAAAACAGGTTTTGCAGCAGCATTTTTTAAAGGAGGGAATGATCGTATGGCAGAGATTTTATTGGAGATAAGAGACCTGGAAAAGACATTTCCCGGAGTCCGTGCGCTGAAAGGGGTTAAGCTGACGGTAAATAAGGGAGAGGTTCATGCCCTTATGGGGGAGAACGGGGCCGGAAAGTCCACATTGATTAAGGTTTTGACCGGTATTTATCAGAAAAACGGGGGAACCATTTGTTTTGACGGAGAGGAAATTGACTGCCGCACGCCTATGGAGGCAAATGACAAGGGCATTTCTACAATATATCAAGAGCTGAACCTGGTGCTGTTTCAGACGGTTTATGAGAATCTGTTTTTAGGGCGGGAGCCAAGGGATAAGTTCGGCAGGGTGGACAGAAGGACCATGACTGCAGAGGCAGATCGGATCTTAAAGGACTTGGGGATCGAGGTGGATGTGACAGCGCCTTTAAGCCGTTATCCCACGGCGATTCAGCAGATGGTGGCCATAGCCCGTGCAGTGAGCATCAATGCAAAGCTGGTGATCATGGATGAACCCACGTCTTCTCTGGATTCTCAGGAGGTACAGGTACTGTTTCGGATCATCCGCCAGTTAAAGAGTCAGGGAATCAGCGTGATTTTTATCAGTCACAAGCTGGATGAGATTTTTGAGATCTGTGACCGTTTGACTGTGTTTAAGGACGGAGAGTATGTAGGCGATTATGATATTAAGGATTTGAACCAATTTAAGCTGATCTCCCTGATGGTAGGCAAGGATACGGTGACTTTAGAGAGAAAGAAGCAGGGCTATGATTTTGCTGACACTGCTCCTATTGTAAATATGAAGAATATTTATCAGGGGATGCGTTTAAACGGGCTGGATGTGGAGATCCGCCAGGGAGAAGTGGTAGGCCTGGCAGGGCTTTTAGGATCTGGGCGGACGGAGCTTGCTCAGGTTCTTTTTGGAACCAGTATGCCGGATGCCGGAGAGGTGTTCTGGTGGGGAGAGCCTGCCCATATCCACTCGCCCTCGGATGCCATCAAAAAGGGAATGGGATTTTGCACAGAGGACCGGAAGGTGGAGGGAATCGTTCCCCATCTTTCCGTAAAAGAAAATATGACGATTGCCCTGCTGCCTAAGCTGAACCGCTTTGGCTTTGTAAAGTTTAAGGAGCAGGATGAGATTGTCCGCCATTATATTGACAGGCTGAAGATCAAGACTCCTACACCGGAGCAGCAGATCTGCAATCTGAGCGGCGGCAACCAGCAGAAGGTGCTGTTAGCCAGATGGATGTGCATGAATCCGAAATTGATCATTTTAGACGAGCCGACGAGGGGAATCGATGTGGGAGCTAAGGCAGAGATTGAGGATTTGATTCAGGAGCTGTCAAAGAGCGGGATTTCTATCTTGATGATCTCCTCAGAGATTGCAGAGCTGGAAAGGAACTGTGACCGCATCATTGTCATGAGAGAGGGGAAGGTGGCAGGAGAGCTGGTCGATCAGGATATTCATCAGGATAAAATTATGGAGGCAATCGCAAAAGGCAGTGAAAGTGAGGGAAGGGTCCATGAATAAGACGAAACAGGATACCATGCAGTTGGTAAAAAAATATAGTGCTGTTACTATGCTGTTATTCTTTGTGCTGCTTAATTCCCTGTTTACTCCGAATTTTTTCCGGCTGAGCAACTTAAATAACATTATTACCCAGATCTGTCCTACCATTCTTTGCGGTATGGGCATGACCCTGGTGATTTCTACCGGCGGCATTGATATTTCCGTAGGTTCCATGATGGCGCTTTCCGGGGTGATGACTGCCCAGATGATGTCCGGTGCAGGTCTTCTGCCTTCCATTGCGGCAGCAGTGGCAGTGTCTGTGCTGGTAGGATGTTTTACGGGATTTATGGTAGGAAAGCTGCGTCTGCAGGCCATGGTAATTACGTTGGGGCTGCAGCTGGGATTGCGCGGGGCGGCTCAGGTGCTCTGCGGCGGCAGGGATATTTACTTTAATAAATTGGGAGACGTAGGAAAACAGCTTTCCCTGTGGGGAACCTATAAGCTTGGCGGGGCTATCCCTGTTCAGATTATTCCGATCGTTTTATCCATTGTGATTGTGTGGGTGATGGTGGAGAAGACCGTGCTGGGACGGCAGATCGAGGCGGTAGGCGACAGTCTGCGATCCAGTATTCTGGCTGGCATTCATGCCTCGATGATTTTGATGATCGTGTATGGAATCAGTGCATTTTTTGCGGCCTTTGCAGGGATCTTTCAAGCGGCAAAGGTATCTGTGGCAGCAGGAAGCTCTCTGGGGCAGCTTGCAGAGCTGGATGCCATTGCGGCAGTAGTAATCGGAGGGACTCCCATGAGCGGCGGAAAGGCGCGGGTTATGGGAACAGTGGTAGGCGCTTTGATGATGCAGATGATTACTCTGACCTGTGTCATGAATAATATTCCGGATCAGTATGCCCAGGTGTTTAAGGCGGCGATCATTGTATTTGCGGTATTTATCCAGAGAGAGCAGGCAAGGTAGGAGGTGAAGGAGCATGAAAACAAAAAAAGATATTCGTCAGATGATTTTATCCAGAAGTACGCTTGTGGCATTTTTGCTCCTGGTCATCATCGCCAGCATTGTGTTCCAGGACAAGAACTTTCTGTCAACCAACAATGTGTTTAATATTCTTTTAAAGGCAGCGAAGAACGGCGGATTTTTAGCACTGGGCATGACCTTTGTGATCCTGTGCGCGGAGATTGACCTGTCTGTGGGCGCGGTGTTTGCTTTAAGCGGTGTGGTTATGGGGCTAGTAGGACAGATCAACCCAATTCTGGGCATTGTCTGCGGACTGCTGGTAGGTGTGGTGTCCGGGCTGACGATCGGCTATATGGTGACAAAAATGAGGATTTCCTCCTGGATCGCCTCGCTGGCCATGATGTTTGCCTTGAGGGGGATCATTTCCATCATTGCGAAAAAGTCTGTGGCAATCAGCGGAAGCATTCTGACCTTCGCCAATGCCCAGTTTTTTAAAGGGATGGTGCCGGGGATGAAGAGTGGAATTTCCATTCTGGTGTTTATTCTGTTTGTCATGACGTTTTTGTGCATGTATGTGGCCAGAAATACGAAATTCGGCATGGGGATCTATGCGGTGGGCGGCAACTGTGAGGCAGCCCGGATGATGGGGGTGGATGTGGACCGGATCAAGATTAAAGCCTTTGTGTGCTGCGGCCTCATTGCTGCTTTTTCCGGGGTGCTTTTGGCCTCCAGCAGCGGAAGCGCCACCTTGAGCGCAGGTAATGTGTACGAGACCTATGCGATTGCCATGTGTGCCATCGGCGGGGTAAAGCTGTCCGGAGGCGAAGGAAAATTTTCGGGAACATTTTTCGGGATTTTGATTTACTTCATTATTAATACGATCTTCACATATCTGCCTACAGGAATTTCTGTCCATTGGCAGTCGATTATTATGGGGCTGCTGGTGCTGATTTCTGTGGGAGTGCAGTCAGAGGTGCTGCATAATATGAAGTTCGGAGTAAAAAAGGCGGAATAAATGCTGGAAATATTATATGAAGATAAACAGATTTTAGTGGTTTGGAAGCCGCCGGGGCTGGAGTCCCAGTCTTCCCGGGGGATTGGAGCAGACATGGTCAGCGAGATCCGGCGGCATATCCACAATATATCCCCAGGACAAAAGATACCTTATGTGGGAGTTATCCACAGACTTGATAAACCCGTAAGCGGTATTATGGTCTATGCCAAGGATAAAAAATCGGCTGCTTCTTTAAGCAGCCAGGTTTCTCAAGGGTCTATGGACAAGAGGTATCTGGCAGTGCTTTGTGGAAAAGTGGATAAAAATGTGGATAAGTATGTGGATTATCTGTTGAAAGACGAAAAAAGTAATCGGTCTTTGGTTGTTGATATGGGGATAACCGGGGCAAAGCGGGCAGAGCTGGAGTATCGGGTATTAAAACATCTGCAGCAGGAGCCCTATGGTGAGCTAACATTGGCAGAGATCTCCCTTCTGACAGGAAGACACCATCAGATTCGGGTGCAGATGGCGGCTCATGGCTTTCCTCTTTGGGGAGACAGAAAGTATAACCCTGCGTTTTCTGAGACGGGCAGAGGGGCAGACAATATTGCTTTGTCTGCATACCGTTTAAATTTTGTCCATCCGGTTTCCGGCAGGAGCATGGAATTTTGCCGGCAGCCGGATCAGGGCATTTTTCATATTGCGGATTCAGGACAAAACTGATACAATGAGGACATAGGTTTCCTCACTGCATCCGGCAGTAAAACGGAAACGGAAATGAGAGGGAAAGTAATGAAAAGGGAATGTGGAATGCTTCTTCCGGTGGCCAGCCTTCCGTCAAAGTATGGAATCGGTGCATTTTCCAGGGAGGCGTATGAGTTTGTGGATAAACTGGCAGAGGCAGGACAGCAGTATTGGCAGATTCTGCCTTTGGGACCAACCGGATATGGGGATTCTCCCTATCAGTCTTTCAGCGCATTTGCCGGGAATCCCTATTTTATTGACCTGGAGAAGCTGACTGAGGAAGGGCTTTTGACAAAGCAGGAGTGCGAGGAAGCGGATTTTGGGGATGATGTAAGGGATGTTGACTACGGAAAGCTGTATAAGAACCGTTTTCCGCTTTTAAAGAAGGCGTTTCAGCGCTGGAAAAAGTATCAGGTTCGGTTGGGACAGGACGGCATTCGACTGTTTTTGGAGCGCTCCTTGTCGCCGGAGACCCGGGAGTATTGTTTTTACATGGCTGTGAAAAATGATTTTGCCGGAAAGAGCTGGGAGGAATGGGATGAGGATATCCGTCTGCGGAATCTTGTTGCCATGAAAAAGTATCGTGAACGGCTGGACGAGGAAATTATGTTTTTTGAGTTTCTGCAGTATCAGTTTGAGCGTCAGTGGCTGCTCTTAAAGGCGTATGCCAACCGGAAGGGTATCCGTATTTTGGGGGATATTCCTATTTATGTGGCCTTTGACGGAGCAGATACCTGGGCTCATCCGGAGCTGTTTCAATTTGATGAGGACTGCTGCCCCAAAGCAGTGGCCGGGTGTCCTCCAGATGCTTTTTCTGTCACAGGCCAGTTATGGGGGAATCCGCTGTATGAATGGGATTACCACAAAAAGACCAGGTATGAATGGTGGATACAGAGAATGGAATATTCCTTCCGGCTTTATGATACGGTAAGGGTGGATCATTTCCGGGGCTTTGACGAATATTGGTCCATTCCGGCCGGGGACAAGACTGCCGAGCGGGGGCATTGGGAAAAAGGACCTGGGATTGAGCTGTTTCAGGCCATGAAGGAACACTTTGTCGAGCTGGACATTATTGCAGAGGATCTTGGCTTTCTGACGCCGTCTGTGAGAAAGCTGGTGGAGGACACAGGATTTCCGGGAATGAAGGTTCTGGAATTTGCGTTTGATAATACAAGGGACAGTGATTATCTCACCTATAAATATTCAGAAAATTGTGTGGTTTATACAGGAACCCATGACAACGATACTTTACAGGGATGGTATGGGGTGATGGACCCAGAGCTTCGGCAGTTTGCCATGGACTACATGGGGAATAAGCGGACACCCAGGGGAGAGATCCATTGGGATTTTATCCGTCTGGCACTGCAGAGCAAGGCTGGACTGGCCATTATCCCTGTGCAGGATTATCTGGGATTAGGAAGCTGGGCCAGGATCAATGAGCCGTCTACCTTGGGAAAGAACTGGAGATGGCGGATGAAGTCGGAGGATCTGACAAGGGAAATCCTGGAGCAATGCCGGAATATGGCAGAGCTGTATGGAAGGACGGAACGAAAGAAGAACAGCAAAAAGGCAGAGGCTGCAGAAAGCAGCAGTGTGGAAGAAAAGCAGGAAAAGGAATCCATGCAGAAGGAAGAAACATAAAGTCAAAAAGTTCCCGGAATTTCGGTTCCGGGAACTTTTTGACGGATATTATAAAACACTTGTTTTCTTTATTTAATAACAGCTTTATTCAATAACCTTTTTATTCAATCACAATCGACACGTCACTGCCGCCGGAGGAGGAAGCCTCCTCTTGGGGGAGGTCTGCCGCAGGCTCAGTCTCCTGGCCGTCATCAGGCAGCGTGTTCGGAATACCGGTGTCTGGATCCGCAGATTCCTCCTCGGGTCCTACCTCCAGCACATCCAAATTCCCTTCCTTGTGGGTGGAAAAGGTCTTCTGCGCCTCATTGCCGGCTTTGTCCTGAACATACACATGGAGACCGTTTAAATCCATCTCAAAGGTCAGGCTGTAGGCAGTCGTATTGTCTACCGTGTCCTCGATCCGTTCTACGGACAGGGGGGTGCGCTGTGCACCAGTGGAATCAACAGCATAAATGGCATCGGAATTGACCAGAGACTGACTGTCCGTGACCCGCAGGGTCAGGATTCCATCGTCTAAGGTTGCATTCTCAAAAGAAGGGGGAATGTCGTCTAAGACATTCACATGACGAAAGACGGTGGAGGACATACCGTTTAGATTGACCACAGTAACCTCCAGAACGCCGTTCCTGGTAATGGGAACAGTGTAGGTCCGTCGCTTGCCCTTGACAGGCTCTAATTCCTCACCGTCCATATTAAAGGAGATGGACTTGGTGGGAAACCAGGACTCGATTGTCATGGAAGCCTCTGTGGACAGATAATCATTGGTATCCTGGACCTCCAGACTTATCTTCGGGGAGGATGCCACACAGTAAAAGAGAATACTGTTGAATAGGACGAATGGCAATATATAGAACAAAAGCAGGTCCGGTAAGCCGCCGGAGGACTTTTGCTTGTATTTTTTGCTGGAACGGTAAGAGGACTTTTGATAGTATTCCATATGTGTGGCTCCTTTGAATTTTCTCCACAATAGCATAGCAGAAATGAGGGGGATTTACAAGTGAACTTTTTCTTACATTTAAGGCTCGGGAATAGGAAGCACTTGCTATTGGAGACTGTCATATGGTATGATAAAGAGCATGTATGCCTGAATAAGGGAAAAGAGGATAAGCGATATGATTTTAAAGGATATCTGGCTGGATGTAAAGGCGGTTCAGGAAAGGGATCCGGCGGCGCGGAATGCGCTGGAGGTGCTGCTTTTGTACCAGGGAGTTCATGCAATGATCTGGCATCGTTTTGCACATTGGTTTTATAAGCACAAAATGTTTTTTACGGCGCGTCTTATTTCTCAGGTGGCGCGGTTTTTCACTTTGATAGAGATTCACCCGGGAGCAGAGATGGGACATGGGATTTTGATTGATCATGGCTGCGGTGTGGTGATTGGAGAGACCACGGTAGTGGGGGATAATTGTACCATTTACCAGGGAGTGACCTTGGGAGGGGTCGGACTTAATAAGGGGAAACGTCACCCTACCCTGGGAAATAATGTGACTGTAGGCGCCGGAGCGAAAATTCTTGGGGCATTTGAGGTGGGGGATAACTGTACCATTGCGGCAAACGCGGTTCTTTTAAAGCCCTTGGAAAATGATACCACAGCAGTGGGGATTCCGGCGCGGCCCGTGAAGATCGGCGGGGTGCCCGTTCCCAAAAAGCAGATAGCGGCTGCAGTGACAATGGAACAGTATCATCAGATGGAGGAAACCGTACACCGGCTGGAACAGGAGCTTCAGGAATTGAGAGGCCGGATAAGAGAAAAGGAACAGGAGAATTAAAGAGAGTCTATGGGAGAACGCTGTCATGACATTGAGCGGAGCATTATCAAGCGCTTCCGCAAGGAAATCTGGCGCCCTTTTGTCCGGGCCCTGAATGAATACAACCTGATCTGTGAGGGAGACAGGATTGCCGTGTGTATCTCGGGCGGAAAGGATTCCATGCTTCTGGCAAAGTGCATGCAGGAGATTCTGCGCCATGGAAAAATGGAATTTGAACTGAAGTTCCTTGTGATGGATCCGGGATATCATCCGGCTAACCGGAAGCTGATTGAGGAGAACGCGGCGCTTATGGAATTGCCGGTCCATATTTTCCGGTCCGATATTTTTGATACCGTAGTGGACGCAGGCGGTTCGCCCTGTTATCTGTGCGCCCGGATGCGCAGGGGGAATCTCTATGCCAATGCTAGAGAGCTGGGCTGTAATAAGATTGCGTTGGGCCATCATTTTGATGATGTGATCGAGACGATTCTCCTGAGTATGCTGTATGGGGCGCAGATCAATACCATGATGCCAAAGCTTTACAGCGCAAATTTTCAGGGAATGGAGCTGATCCGCCCTCTGTATCTGGTGAAGGAGGAGCACATTCTGGCCTGGAAGGAGTACAATCAGCTTCGTTTTCTTCAATGTGCCTGCCGCTTTACAGAGCAGATTGCCAGAGAGCAGGCTATGGAGGAGCAGATTCCCACCTCCAAGCGTCAGGAAATGAAGGCTTTGATCCGCCATTTTCGCCAAGTGAATCCTCATATTGAGACCAACATTTTCAAAAGCGTGGAAAATGTAAATCTGGACGCCTGCATAGGCTATGTAAAGGGTGGGGTGCGCCATCATTTTCTGGATGAGTATGAATCAGGCCGTGCCCTTTAAAAGGTATATTTCAGGAAGCATTCACATACACTTTCTATAAAAAAGGATAATAGAAAGTAAGGTGGGTGCTTTTTATGTTGGAGCTGGTGAAGCAGAATATACATATGAATCGCTGGAAAAATCAGGTAAATACACAGGTGACGCTGGATGATGATTTTATTGTTCCGGATACGATGAGTGATATAGCCCAGGTGATTTTGGATACCGGGGAGATACAGATGGAGCCGGTGAAGACCCAGAGCGAGAAGGTGGTGGTTCGGGGCAAGCTGAATTTCCATGTGCTGTACCGGAAGGAGGAGGGCGGACTTCAGACTTTGGGCGGTCTGATTCCCTTTGAGGAGACGGTCAATGTGCCGGGGCTGGAGGAAAAGGACTATGTGGGGGTGAGCTGGCAGCTTGAGGATCTGAATACGGATATTATTAATTCCCGTAAGCTCAGCATCAAAGGGATTATTACCCTGGAGGTAAAGGTGGAAGCCTTGTTTGACACAGAGGCGGCTGTGGATTTGGGGGCTGTGGAGGATGAGGAGGATAATATTCCACAGGTGGAAACCCTGAAGCGCACCATTGATGTAGCGGCGATTGCGCTGAGGCGAAAGGATACCTACCGCCTTAAGGAGGAGATCGCCTTGTCTGGTACAAAACCAGCCATTGACCGGATCCTTTGGACGGAAATGCGTCTGTCCGGGGTGACAACTCGGCCCCTGGATGGAAAAATCCATTTGGAAGGCTCTCTGATGGTATTTGTGATCTATGAGGGCGAGGGGGAGAGCGCCATGGTGCAGTGGGTGGAGGAGGCCATTCCGTTTTCTGGCGAGCTGGAGATGCAGGGAGCTGTGGAAGAAATGATTCCGGCTATCTCAGCCAGGCTGATTCACAAGGGAGTGGAGGAAAAGCCGGATTATGACGGGGAGATGCGGGAGCTGGATGTGGATGCGGTGATTGAGCTGGATATCCGGCTTTATGAGGAAAGGCAGCTTGATATATTAAGTGACCTTTACGCCACGAACCGGGAGCTGGAGGTAGATACAGGAGAAGCATATTTTGATCATATTCTTACGAAAAACGCAGGAAAATGCAAGATAGCGGAAAAGGTGGCTGTGGGAGGCGGTCCCAGAGCGCTGCAGATCTGTCACAGTACAGGCATGGTGCGGTTAGACGAGGTAGAGACGAAGGACCACAGTCTGGTAATGGACGGAGCCCTGGAGGTTCGGATTCTTTACCTGACGGATGATGACAGCCGCCCCATACAGTCCGTGACCGAGCTTCTTCCGTTCCATTATGAGGCAGAGGTGCCCAATATTCAGTCGGACAGTGTCTGGTATCTGGAGACAGATATGGAACAGCTTACGGCAGCAATGATCGGCGGGGACACGGTGGAGGTAAAGGCCGTGATCCTTCTGGATATGCTTGTACTGCAGCCGGTCTGTCAGACGGTGATACAGAAAGCGGAAACCGCGCCTTTGGATACAAAAAAGCTGCAGCAGATGCCGGGAATCGTAGGATATCTGGTACAGGAGGGAGATTCTCTGTGGGATATTGCCAAACGTTTTCACACCACAGTGGACAATATTGTTACAACTAATAATCTGGCATCAGATACCGTAAGACCGGGAGACTGCCTGATTCTTGTAAAGGAGATCGTGCGGGCATAAACATTGTTTTGTAAGGAAACCTCTGCATGCGTCCGGCCGGCGGACTTTTAAAGTAAACCTTCATACGCCCGGCAGCGGACACACTACCAACTATGAAAGTTTGGCGGGCGCACTTGGAATACCTGATTAGAATCGCCTCCTGCGATGGAACTTTCAAAGTAAACAGGAAATGGCAGCCGACAGGCAGAATGATCTGCGGAAAATTGGGAAATACTATTGTTCGGATATCTGGACGGGCACATTTTCAGCTTAAGCGGTATATCATAGTATTGTGAAGGCAAAAGGCTTCACCCGACCTTGGCTTTCAGGAATTTCCGGGGCCAGTGTCAGACGGCAGCCCGCATTCAGCTGGTGCTTCAGATAGATCAGGGAAACCTGGACGGTATGCGTGAACTTGCAAGCACGGATGCCGTCTACATAGCCTGTGCGAAAGGTGCTGCTGTTTTCAGACGCTTTCCTTGAGAGAATAGGAGGCGGAAAGCCTGGGCAAAAAGCAGGCTGCCCCTGGTTTGGGCAGCCTGCCTTCTTTTCTTGAAAAGGAGCTTTAGAATTCTGGTTCGATCAGACCATAGGAATGTCCTTTTCTCTTGTATACCACATTGACTTCTTCTGTTTCTGCGTTTAAAAACACGTAAAAATTATGATTCAGCAGCTCCATCTGTACACAGGCTTCTTCTGGATCCATGGGTTTGATTCCAAAACGTTTTGTCTTGACAATCTGGATCTCCTCCTCGTCTTCCGTCTCCTCATTGATGAAAAAGTCTGAAAAAGCCTGGGCGGATTGCTTTTTGTCAATGATCTTGTTCTTATATTTCTTGAGCTGGCGTTCAATAACCTCTTCCACCAGGTCAATGGACACATACATGTCGCTGCTGGACTCCTCGGCGCGGATAAGATTGCCCTTGACGGGGATGGTGACTTCAATCTTCTGCCGGTCCTTCTGCACACTCAATGTGACGATTACTTCGGTGTCCGGGTTAAAGTAGCGGTCCAGCTTTCCGATCTTTTCCTCCACGGCTTTGCGGATTCCCGGTGTTACGTTGACATTTCTTCCTGTAATCGTATAACGCATAATCATCAGCTCCTTTTTTTGAGATAGTTTTAGTATACCATATATGTTTGGAAAACTCAATGGAAATCATCTAATTGTCAGGGTTGTTTCATGAATGCTTCCAAACGACATTATTTATTATGAACCTGCTGTCAGCCGGTTCGGAATCC
>RAYY01000061.1 GCA_003611875.1 bacterium D16-56
TCTTCTGACATTTCCCCAAAATATTTCACGATCTCCCCATAAGACTGCGGCTGGTTCTTTTTGACCATCAGCACGAAATGCCCCTCCTGGGACAGGATCTGCTCCATGATCTGCGTCTGGGTTCCCACTGCGTCTGCTGTGACAACGCTTCCCTGGATATCCAGCAGTTTCAACAGTTCCGGTATCGCTTTGATCTCACAGTCCTTATTCTTTATGGGCATCTGTGCCACCACCAGTCCCGTTGCCGCATCCACCGCATTCAGGATCATCGGTGCCCGGAAATCCTTCACTTTCTTCATTCCTGCCCGCAGTGCCTTCCCGTCAACCGCAAGATGGATTCCTTTTGTATCCATGATCTCTCCGATCCATTCCATGAATTCCAGTGCAAACAGTTCCTCGTCGATCCCTGACAGGAGCCGGCATGCCGTGGACGGAGAAGCGATGCCATTCTTTAATGGAAGATACTCCCTCAATTCTTTTAGATGCTTTTCACACCATCTAAGGCTCCTGCGTATGGTCGTCCTCCCCGCAAGAAAACCGACCACAACGCATACCAGCACTTCCGCATGGTCATGTTTTGTTTTCCGGCCGCATCTTGGGTCCGGCACCGCCCTCATATATTCCACAAGGGGTTTTGTCCGGAATCCGTTTTCAGCACAGGGAAAGATCCACCCCTGTTTTTTCCAGCAGCCGTTCCTGTTCCGGGCTGATCTTGGATACCGCCACTTCTTTTCCAATGTACAGCAGATAAATGCTTTTGAGCACCTGCAGCTCCTGTAGCCCTGCCCCGTGTTCTTTATACATCCGCCTGCTCAGGGATGAGGCCTGAGCGTTAAACTGATAGTGGAAATCCTGTTCCGGCCTCAGTTTCCTTTCTTTTGTAAGGTAAGTTTCCGGTGACCACTTCCACAGGATGATGGAAAGGACATCCTCCCAGTCATCTCCCAGGGGCTTTTTCCACCCCTGGGGGCAAAGCTGCCATACTGCCTGAGAAAATCCGTATTCCTTCACTTCGATCCCGCCCAGGGATATTTTTTTCTTCCCGCTTTTTATGACCCCTTCCGGCGTAATGATACCAATATAGGTATCTACCGGCTGGGGGTATTTCTTTCCAGGGACACGTCTGGATGTCCGCTTATAGAGATAATAGGTATCCCCTTTCTTTTTTACCGTAGTTCCCCGTGTCCGTTGCTCCTGCACCCAATCCGGGTATTTCTTTTCTGTTGCTGGCATAATATCCCTCCTTTCTGTATAGGTGTCGCACACCTATACTATATAGATATTATACCTCTACGAGACAAAAAAGTCGAGGAATATGGAAAATATGTATAGCTTCCATATCCCTCGTAAAAATGCCGTATCTATTAGTTTCAATTATTCTTCGTGAAACAACCCTGTCTAATTGTTACGACAATTCTTTTGGATCAAAGGGATGCTTTTGGAACGCTGATTTTATGGGCTTTAGGATAAATAGACAAATTTATTCTGGGAATATGCAGGGGACAGGAAACGGGATTGGGGAATGTGGATAATGTGGATAACTTAGTGTATAAGTCTTTTTTGAGGTAAATAGGACAAGTGCAGGTGTGGATAAAAAAGAGGAGTTGTGCACAGGGAAAATGTGGATAATGTGGATAACTGGAATTTCGAACATAATTTTTGTGCAAAATAGTTAGTTGACCATAATGAATTTTGTGGTATATTAATTTTTTGTGAACAACTATTGAAAAAGTTGAATAAATTTAAGGTTAGTGCTACAATGTATAAGATTGACGGGACGAGGCAACTGAAGAAGACAGAAAGTGAGTTAGGAGAAAAAAATGAATCTCATAGAGAAGATATTTGGCACTCACAGTGAACGGGAGCTGAAGATGATCTATCCGATTGTGGAGAAGATTGAGGCGATGCGCCCTGACATGATGAAAAAGAGTGATGAGGAGCTGCGGGATCATACCAGGATTTTTAAAGAGCGTCTGGCAGCAGGGGAGACTCTGGATGATATTCTGCCGGAAGCCTTTGCCACTGTGCGGGAGGCGGCGCGAAGGACCCTGAATATGGAGCATTTTCCGGTACAGCTTATCGGCGGTATTGTGCTGCATCAGGGGCGCATTGCCGAGATGAGAACCGGTGAAGGAAAGACTCTGGTATCTACGGCTCCGGCCTATCTAAATGCCCTTATGGGCAAGGGGGTCCACATTGTTACGGTCAATGATTATCTGGCCAAGCGTGACGCAGAGTGGATGGGAAAGATTCATGAGTTTTTAGGACTGACTGTAGGCGTGGTGTTAAATCCCATGACCTCCCAGGAGCGGAAGGCTGCGTATGGCTGTGATATCACCTATGTGACCAACAATGAATTGGGATTTGATTATCTGCGTGACAATATGGCGATCTATAAGGAGCAGATGGTACTGCGTGATTTGGATTATGCCATTATTGATGAGGTAGACTCCGTGCTGATCGATGAGGCGCGGACTCCGTTGATTATTTCCGGACAGAGCGGCAAGTCCACCAAACTGTATGAGGTCTGTGACATTCTTGCCCATCAGCTGATTCGGGGTGAGGCTTCAGGAGAATTTACCAAGATGAACGCCATTATGGGCGAGGACATTGAGGAGACCGGCGATTTTGTGGTCAATGAGAAGGACAAGGTGGTGAATTTAACTGAGGACGGCGTTAAGAAGGTGGAAGACTTCTTCCATATCGAAAACCTGGCTGACCCGGAGAATCTGGAGATCCAGCACAATATTATTCTGGCGCTGCGGGCGAATTATCTGATGTTTAGGGATAAGGACTATGTGGTAAAGGATGATGAGGTCCTGATTGTGGATGAATTTACAGGGCGTATTATGCCGGGACGCCGGTATTCGGACGGACTGCATCAGGCCATTGAGGCCAAGGAGCACGTAAATGTGCGCCGGGAGAGCAAGACTCTTGCCACGATTACGTTCCAGAACTTTTTCAATAAGTTCCGCAAGAAATCCGGCATGACCGGGACGGCGCTGACAGAGGAAAAGGAGTTCCGCAATACCTACGGCATGGATGCCATTGCCATTCCCACCAATAAGCCAGTGGCGCGTATTGACCATGAGGATGCTGTTTATAAGACCAAGAAGGAAAAGTTCAAGGCTGTGGTGGAGGAAGTGGCGGAAGCCCATGAGAAAGGGCAGCCGGTACTGGTGGGTACCATTACGATTGAGACCTCTGAGATGCTGAGCAAGATGCTGAACCGGCGGGGGATTCCTCATAAGGTATTGAATGCCAAGTATCATGAGCTGGAAGCAGAGATCGTGGCAGATGCAGGGATCCACGGCGCAGTGACCATTGCCACCAACATGGCCGGACGTGGTACGGATATTAAGCTGGACGAGGAAGCGCGGGCTCTGGGAGGACTGCGTATTATCGGCACAGAGCGCCACGAGGCCAGGCGTATTGACAATCAGCTCCGGGGCCGTTCCGGGCGTCAGGGAGATCCGGGAGAGTCCCGTTTCTATATTTCTCTGGAAGACGACCTGATGCGGCTGTTTGGTTCAGAGCGGCTTATGGGGATGTTCACGGCTCTGGGAGTGCCGGAGGGAGAGCAGATTGAGCACAAGATGCTTTCCAATGCCATTGAGAAGGCCCAGATGAAGATTGAGAACAACAACTATGGAATCCGTGAGAATCTGTTAAAATATGATGAGGTCAACAACGAGCAGAGAGAGATCATCTATGCAGAGCGGCGCAAAGTTTTAGACGGCGGCAACATGCGCGATCTGGTCTTAAAGATGGTTACGGATATTGTGGATAATGCCGTAGATATGTCCATTTCGGAGGAGCAGAACCCGTCAGACTGGGATTTGGGCGAGTTAAATTCTCTGCTGCTTCCCATTATTCCTCTGGGCAGGATTGCCTTAGAGAGCTATCCGGTCGGTAAGCGGGATGAGTTGAAGCAGAAGCTGAAGGAGGAGGCCATCAAGCTGTATGAGACCAAGGAGGCGGAATTTCCGGAGGCAGAGCAGATCCGTGAGATTGAGCGGGTAATTCTTCTCAAGGTTATTGACAACAAATGGATGAGCCATATTGACGATATGGATCAGCTTCGCCAGGGAATCGGCCTGCAGGCATACGGCCAGCGAGATCCTGTGGTGGAATATAAGATGAATGCCTTTGAAATGTTTGAGGCCATGACAGCAGCCATTATGGAGGAGACCGTGCGTATCCTGTTCCATATTCGCGTGGAGCAGAAGGTGGAGCGGGAGCCGGCTGCCAAGGTGACGGGCACCAACCGGGATACCTCGTCCGTGCAGGCACCCAAGCGGAGGGAGATCCGCAAGATCTATCCCAATGATCCGTGTCCATGCGGCAGCGGCAAAAAGTTTAAGCAATGCTGCGGCCGGAAGATTTTTCAGGGACAAAGCTGACAAATCCTCGTTAAAGTGACAGAGGATATTGAAAATATAAAAAGAAAGCGGGTGACACGATGGTAGAGCTGGATCAATTTAAGTACATGTTATCTACGTTTCAAAAACCATTAGTGGAAGTGAGGGATTCACTTTGACCTGGATAACAAGGTCAGAAGAATCGATGAGCTGGACAAATCTATGGAGGAGCCGGATTTTTGGAATGATGCCGAGCGTTCCGCCAAGCTGGTGCAGGAGGCCAAGAACCTGAAGGATACGGTGGAGCTGTACCGGGGACTGGAGCAGGAGTATGAGGATATTCAAGTAATGATCGAGATGGGATATGAGGAGAATGATGCTTCCCTGATTCCCGAGATCCAGGAGATGCTTCAGGAGTTTGAAGAAAAGCTGGAAAAGCTTCGCATGGGTACCTTGCTGTCAGGGGAATACGATCGATGCAATGCGATTCTTCGCCTGAATGCAGGAGCCGGCGGCACCGAGTCCTGTGATTGGTGCAGTATGCTTTACCGGATGTACTGCCGGTGGGCAGATAAGATGCAGTACAAAACCGAGGTCTTGGATTTTCTGGACGGGGATGAGGCTGGCATTAAGTCTGTCACCATCCAGATCAACGGAGAGAATGCCTTCGGCTACTTAAAGTCCGAGCGGGGCGTACATCGGCTGGTGCGGATTTCCCCGTTCAATGCGGCAGGAAAGCGTCAGACCTCGTTTGTATCCTGTGATGTGATGCCGGATATTGAGGAGGATCTGGATGTGGAGATCAATCAGGAGGATCTGCGGGTGGATACCTACCGCTCCAGCGGTGCAGGCGGCCAGCATATTAACAAAACCTCCTCGGCTGTTCGGATTACCCATATCCCTACGGGAATTGTGGTGCAATGTCAGAATGAGCGTTCTCAGTTCCAGAACAAGGATAAAGCCATGCAGATGCTGAAGGCCAAGCTTTTTATGCTCAAGCAGCAGGAGAATGCGGAGAAGCTGTCTGATATCCGCGGTGATGTGAAGGAGATCGGGTGGGGGAATCAAATCCGCTCCTATGTGCTGCAGCCATACACCATGGTAAAGGATCTGCGGACCGGCGAGGAGACCGGCAATGTGAGTAATGTGTTGGACGGCGGGCTGGATGCTTTTATCAGCGCGTATTTGAAATGGTTGAGCTTAGGATGTCCGGACAGAAAGGCAGCAGCAGAAGATTAATAGTTCAAAGTAAACCTCCATGCGCCCGGCGGCGGATGTGCCACCAACTATGAAAGTCTGGCGGGCGCATTTGGAATACCTGATTAGAATCGCCTCCGGCGATGGGGCTTTCAAAGTAAAAGCCGCATCCAGGCATGATGAAATGCGTGGATGGGGCTTTTGGTCGTTTTTTACGGTTCAATAGAGAATAAAAGCTCCTGATATCCCAGATCAAAGCATATGTAAAGCGGTTCTCCTCCGCCGATTGCTTCGTTTGGCACTTCAAAAAGAAGCTCACCTTCTTTTGTCTCGCCGGATTCTATGGATTTGCCATTGAGGCATTTGCTATAAGTCATGGCATCTGTCACAGAATAATAATTTTCACCGCTTCCGTCTATGATGCCTGCAATCAGGCCATTCGCGGTCAGGTGAAGATTTCCGGAAAGAAAGCTGTCCTCTACAAATCCACGATTGGAAACAGTCATTATTGCCCGGACAATCTGACAGCCGTTACTAGCCGAATAGGTGTATAATCCGTCGTTAAAGGAGTCTGTAACCTCAAAGGAGTTAAGGGTGATTTCCCATGGCCCTATGAGTCCGGTGCCGCCCGGAGTCAGGGGTTCTTCCATGCTGCTGGTATTGTCCAGAAGAGTCCTGTAGGCATCGGGTTCATTGATGTTGTGATAAATATAGGACAAAATATCTGCTTCCACCAGCTCAGGATATTGGGCGGATTCTTCACCCAAATTTTTAAAGATCGTGTTGGAGGGTTCTTCCATCACATTTCCCACATGGCGCAGAAAGGCGCCGGTAGCGGCATCGTAAAGATCGATGGAAGTGCTGGAATACACTGCCTGGATCTTGGTGGGATTTCCGGATTGGTCCTGGTAGTAGTTGCCGAACTGGTGGTCAGAGGTCAAAACAAGGTAATAGTCAGCCTCTGCCAAGGTAGTCGGAAGCTCAGAATCCGAAAGTCCCATCATAAAGTCGCCCAAAACGCGCCATGAAGAAGGGGCGCTGGGATCTTCTTCGGCAGTCGGATTGTGGTAGAATGCAGCCACCTTTTTTCCTTCCAGCTCAATGGTTTCCGGCAAGCCGTCTTCCTGGGGCTCTGAGAGCCGGGGGCTGTCGCCAATGGTAACAGCCAGGTCAGTGGAATAATAGTCTTCTCCTGTTAACTCAGAGGTCTTCCAGAAGGTATTCCTGCCAAGCTTTGCTTCCATTCCCGGAATGAGGGTATCCCGCATATAACGCACATAGGTCAGCCCATCTTCTGCCGTGTCAGTGGAAACCAGGTTGGGAACCGTGCTTTTGGAAAGATAGGTTCCGGTCCAGTCATAGGAATTCCAGCTGTCAAAATATCCCATTTCCATCAAGGCATCACCGATAGAGGGAATATTTCCTGGTTTATTTTTAATCCAATCGTCAATGGCATCTTCCAGCTTTGATTTGTAGCCGCTGTCTGAGGGGATCCCCTTCAGCAGATTGGACAAGGTCTGCGCGTCCAGATTGCTGGTGGCGGCAAGCATGGGCAGAAAGTAATCATAAGGATAGTAGGCATCATTCAGGGACTCCCAAAATGCGGTTCCGTCTGTGTTTACCTTGGAAAAATAATTGTCCGCATAGGCAGAGGTGTCCGGATAATCAAACAGAAATACGTCGTGATTCATCTGTCCGCTTATCTGTGCGGAATTGCCGGCAGCAATCTGATCTTGATATTCAGCCATACACAGCATGGCCACTGCTTTAAACTGCTGGCCCAGTGACTCTGCGGACTGAGCTTCTGCCTTTAATTCTTCCAGTTCACTGCGGTGCTCCGTTACATAGGCTGCCATATCGCCAGATTTCTTGGCGGCAGTCCATTTGGATTCTGCTGGGGTTCCCTTCTGGCCGCAGGCTGTCAGACAGGCAAGGGCCAGACCGCCCAGGATAATCCAGGCTCTTTTTTTCATAATAGCTTCTCCTTTGGTTATGTATAGTGTAGCATTGATTATACCACCTTTTTTCGAGAAATAAAAGGCTTGCACTATCTTCATTTTTGTGTTACTATCTCCCTCGTGAATACAAATGTGCATGGGATGCGAACAGGAGGCGCATGAATTGCTGTTACCAGGAAATCCGAAGTCTGAAGAAAGGCTGTGAAATGACTTGTTATGACGGAAGAAAAAACGAAATATTTTGTGGTAAAACAGAGGGCAGTGCCGGAGGTGCTGCTGAAGGTTGTAGAAGCAAAGAAGCTTTTGGAATCTGAGCAGGTTATGACAGTGCAGGAAGCTGCCGAGCGGGTGGGGATCAGCCGCAGTTCTTTTTATAAGTATAAAGACGATATTTTGCCTTTTTACGACAATACAAAGGGCAAGACTGTGACATTTGTGATGCAGATGGACGACCGGCAGGGGCTTTTGTCTGATCTTTTGCATGTTGTGGCAGTGTATCGGGCCAATATTTTAACCATCCATCAGAGCATTCCGGTCAATGGCGTGGCAACCCTTACTTTATCTGTGGAGGTAAGGGCAGATACCGGCAATGTGGCGCGGATGGTGGAGGAGATGGAGGAGCAGCAGGGAATCCATTATGTGAAGATTCTGGCACGGGAGTAGAAAAGAAGGAAAAGAGGAACGAGGAAAAAGATTATGATGTATGCAGCGATTATGGGATATGGCACCATTGGAACAGGTGTGGCAGAAATTTTGGAAACGAGCCGGGAGAAGATTGCCGGCAGCGCCGGTCAGGAGATCTGCCTGAAGTATGTATTGGATTTGAGAGAATTTCCAGACAGTCCGGTGGCGGACCGAATCGTTCATGATTTTGAGATAATTGAGGAGGATGAACAGGTAAGGCTGGTAGTAGAGACCATGGGTGGTCTGAATCCTGCATATCCGTTTGTGAAAGCGTGCCTGAGCGCCGGCAAGCATGTGGTGACATCCAACAAGGCGCTGGTGGCAGCTCATGGGACAGAGCTTCTGCAGATTGCCAGGGATAAGGGGGTGAATTTTTTCTTTGAGGCCAGTGTGGGCGGCGGGATTCCGATTATTCGGACTTTATACCGTTGTCTGACAGGGGAAAGGATCCAGGAGATCACCGGGATTTTAAATGGCACGACCAATTATATTCTTACTAAAATGGACCAGGAGGGAGCTTCCTTTGAACAGGCTTTAAAGGAGGCTCAGGAGCTGGGCTATGCAGAGAGAAATCCGGAGGCGGATGTGGAAGGCCATGACACCTGCCGCAAGATTGCCATTCTGACGGCAATGGCAACCGGGAAAGAAGTGAATTATGAGGATATTAATACAGAGGGCATCACCGGGAAGGGAATTACCGGGATTACGGAAATGGATTTTCGTTATGCCAGGGAAATGGGGACGTCCGTGAAGCTTTTGGGAACCAGCCGGATTGTAGACGGCAAGGTTCATGCAAGGGTTGCTCCCATGATGATCAGCAAGGAAAATCCACTCTATGGAGTCAGCGGAGTGTACAATGGAATTTTGGTGAAGAGTGACCGGCTAGGTGTTTCTATGTATTATGGGAGCGGGGCCGGCAAGCTGCCCACGGCCAGTGCCGTGGTGGCGGATCTGATTGAGGCAGCGCAGAATGAGAATAACAATGTATCCATTGGCTGGGGGGCAGAGCGTCAGGAGATTGCTGACAGTAAAATCAGTGAATGCCGTTACTTTGTCCGCATTGCCGGAGAGGCAGAAGAAAAGGCAGAGATGATACGGACAGAATTGGGAGAAGTGCAGGCGCTGGTTTTGGATGGTGCGGATGAGTTCGCGGTTCTTACAAAAAGGATGACAGAGGAAGAATTTATCCAACATGCAATCAAGCTGGATGGTGAGTGGCAAAAAAAGGGTGAATATGGAATCCGGCAGGTGATCCGTGCCATGCTGGAGGATTAAAGCATGCTGTCTTTGCCATGCTTGTTCCATGCTATGACCGGATTGTATTGTCCAGGCTGCGGCGGCACACGGGCAGTGCAGTATTTGCTGAGGGGGGAGCTGCTGCTGAGCTTTCAGTATCATCCGCTGGTTCTTTATGCCGTGGCGGCAGTGGCTTTGGAGGCCATAACCTTTCTGATGGCAGAGGCTTGCAGTGATTGCCGGCTTTATCTGGGACATGAGAAGCTTTTGGTATATGTGGCGGCGGGGATTGTAGCAGTGAATTTTGTGGTTAAGAATGGTCTGCTGATTGTTTGGGGTATCGATTTGCTGTCAGGAGCCTGAGAAAATACAGGTATGCCAAATGCGCCCGCCAGACTTTTGTGGGTGGAGATGTGTCTGCAGTCGGGCGCATGAAGGTTTAGTTGGGGGAGAAGGCGTTGAACAGATCCTGATATTGCCGCATAAGCTCTCTCTGCATGGCTACGTAGTCCGGGTTGTCCAGCATTCGAATGGTAAAGATATAGAAGCCTAAAAAGAGAAAGCTGCAGAGAATCCCGCAGATTCCCATGATCGTTCCGGCTATGGCAGGGCCTGTCATAGGACGACCGTTTCGGGACATGTATGCGGCCATCAGCGCAGCAGCCCCTAACAAAAGCTGCATGGGCGGTGAAACACAGGCAAACAGAGCAAAGATGCCCACGGACAGACTGAAGATGGCAAAAGTGTTGGATTTCTTATCAGGCGATTGTATATGGTTTTGTTCCATGAATATTCCTCCGAAAGTATAATCTTAATTATGATACCACGAATTGTTCTGATTCACAAGAGGTGAGAGAGCAAAATTGCAGAGAAAACGCTTGACAGCCTGACTGCAGGTTATTTATAATATTTCCATGAATAGGAAAAGCGTGATGGGAACAGGAGGGAGGATACTCTTATGACAGACAGTCAGAAGCTTGATCTGCTTTTAAGTGAGATGCAGAGTATGAAGGGCGAGATGCAGAGCATGAAGGGCGAGATGCAGGGGATGAAGGGCGAGATGCAGAAGCTAGATCAGAGAATGACAAGGCTGGAGCTGCATATTGAGAATGGTACAGACAAGAATATTCAGTTAGTAGCGGAAAATTTTGTAGAGCTTACAAAAAAACTGAATCAGGCAATTCCTGTGGCGGACAAGAATCTTGCCTACGAGGTAAAGGTGAATTATCTGATCGACCGGGTGCATGAGCTGGAGGAAGATGTAAAAAAGCTGAAGGTGCAGTTTGCATGAGAAAAGGCAGAGCTGCCAGTACAGCGTGGAGAGAAGGGCAGAGACAGCGATATCAAAGAGGGCTGTCTCTGCCTTTTTGGTGAACGGTTTTTTCAATTCATGTGTGCTTGCATAACTTTCCATTATGAATTATAATGTACAGACGGAAACCAAGGAAGGCGAGGAAAATAAGAATATGGATATTATAAAGGTGCTTCAGCAGGAATTGCAGATCGGATATCAGCAGGCAGAGGCTGCTGTAAAGCTGATCGATGATGGAAACACGATTCCCTTTATTGCCCGATACCGTAAGGAGGTTACTGGTGCACTGGATGATGAGGTACTTCGTAATCTGGATGAGCGGCTGAAATATTTGCGGAACCTGGAAGAAAAAAAGGAGCAGGTGATCTCCTCGATTCGGGAACAGGAAAAGCTGACTCCACAGCTGGAGGAGCAAATCCGGGCTGCGATGACCCAGGTGGCGGTGGATGATCTTTACCGGCCTTACCGTCCTAAGCGCAGAACCCGTGCCATGATTGCCAAGGAAAAGGGCTTGGAGCCGCTGGCAGATATCCTATTTCAGCAGCAGATAAAAGAGCCTGCAGAAAAGCTGGCAGAGAATTATGTGTCAGAGGAAAAGGGGGTGGCATCAGCCCAAGAGGCTTTGGTTGGAGCAAAGGATATTTTGGCAGAACGGATTTCTGATAATGCACAGTTTCGTACCTATATCCGCAAAGCGACCATAGAACAGGGAATGATCACCTCCTCTGCCAAGGACGAAAAAGAGGAGTCGGTTTATGAGATGTACTACAATTATACAGAACCGGTAAAACGTTGTGTGGGGCACCGGGTTCTGGCGCTGAACCGGGGGGAGAAGGAAAAAGTACTGACCGTGAAGATAGAAGCTCCGGAGGAGACGATCCTCCGCTATCTGGAAAAACAGATGATTCTTCGCGACAACCCATATACCACTCCGATTTTAAAGGAGGCGGCAGCAGACAGCTACAGTCGTTTGATTGCTCCTGCCATTGAGCGGGAGGTACGAAATGAGCTGACAGAAAAAGCAGAGGCCGGCGCCATAAAGGTGTTCGGCAAAAACTTAGAACAGCTTCTGATGCAGCCTCCCATTGCAGGCAGGGTGGTGCTGGGCTGGGACCCGGCTTTTCGAACAGGATGTAAGCTGGCAGTGGTAGACGAGACCGGCAAGGTATTGGATACTACCGTGATCTATCCTACCGCGCCCCAGAACAAGGTGGAAGCGTCTAAGGAGACGTTGAAAAAGCTGATTCGAAAATATCATGTTTCCCTGATCTCCGTGGGCAACGGTACGGCCTCTCGAGAATCGGAGATGGTGATTGTGGAGCTTCTGAAGGAGCTTTCAGAGCCTGTGCAGTATGTGATTGTCAATGAAGCCGGGGCTTCCGTGTATTCGGCAAGCAAGCTGGCTGCCGAGGAGTTTCCCAATTTTGACGTGGGGCAGAGAAGTGCGGCATCCATTGCGCGCCGCCTGCAGGATCCGCTTGCAGAGCTGGTCAAGATTGACCCTAAGTCCATCGGCGTGGGACAATATCAGCATGATATGAATCAGAAGAATCTTAGTGAGGCCCTTCAGGGTGTGGTGGAGGATTGCGTTAATAAAGTAGGCGTGGACTTGAATACGGCTTCCGCGTCTCTGCTGGAGTATATTTCCGGAATCACAAAGGCGATTGCCAGGAATATTGTATCCTACCGAGAGGAAAACGGAGCGTTTACGGACCGGAGGCAGCTTTTAAAGGTGGCCAAGCTGGGACCGAAGGCATATGAGCAGTGTGCCGGATTCATGCGGATCACCGGCGGAAAGAATCCTCTTGACGGAACCTCGGTACATCCGGAGAGCTATGGAGCAGCTTTGGCACTGCTGGACAAGCTGGGCTTTGCGCCGCAGGATATTACAGGAGGAGGTCTTAAGGCGCTGGGGAAAAAGATTCATGATTATAAAAAAATGGCAGAAGAACTCCAGGTGGGGGACATGACTTTACGTGATATTGTAAAGGAATTGGAGAAGCCGGCCAGAGACCCTCGTGAGGAGATGCCAAAGCCGATTCTGCGCACCGATGTGCTGGAGATGAAGGATTTAACCCCGGGGATGGTTTTAAAGGGTACTGTGCGCAACGTGATTGATTTTGGAGCATTTGTGGATATTGGAGTTCATCAGGACGGGCTGGTACACATTTCCCAAATCTCTGATAAATATATTAAACATCCCATGGAGGCAGTGAGTGTAGGCGATATTGTGGAGGTAAAGGTTCTGAGTGTGGATGCAGCTAAAAAAAGAATTGCACTGACAATGAAGCTGTAGGGCAGCGTTTGCCAGGCATCCTTTTTGTTTTGGCTGCTGACAAGAACGGATGCCATAATGTTCGCCGATTCAGGAAAGGAATGACAGATAAAATGACAAAGGAAATGAGGTTTGAGGTAAGACTGACAGCCAAGGAGCTGTGGCAGTTCTCGATGTACCATGCCAATGCTGGCGCTGCAGGAATGTTCAACCTGATTTTTACTGCGGCGGCGCTTTTTCTCCTGGTATTTCGCTGGGGAATGCTGACAGCCGCTTACCGGCTGCTGATGTTTGGCTGTGTGCTGATCTTTACTGTGCTGCAGCCCATGCTTCTCTATGGAAAAGTGCGCAGACAGGCAAAGACCCCTGCCATAGCAGAACCAATGTATCTGACTTTTAAGGAGGAGGGGCTTTTGGTAGAGCAGAGCGGCCAGGAAGCATTGTTTACCTGGGAACAGATGGGGCGTATGGATAAAAAACCTACCATGATTGTGCTTTATATGGACCGGGTTCATGCTTATCTGCTTCCGAAAAAGGTGTTGGGAGAGAGGCAGGAGGAGTTTTTTGAGATGGTAAAGGCTTATTTGCCCAGAGAACGGAGAAAAGGCTTTTAGAACGTATTTGTAAAGGATTATTTGCCGGGAAACGGCAGCAATTTTAAGGCGAGGACAATCTATATGACAGAAAACAGGAAGGACAAAGAAACGATATGGGAAACCACAGCTCCTCAAGAGACTTACCGTCTGGGGGAACGACTGGGCAGGCAGGCAAAGCCAGGCCAGATCTACTGTCTGGACGGAGATTTGGGGGTGGGAAAAACGGTATTCGCAAAGGGGTTTGCCGCAGGACTGGGGATTACAGAACCGGTCAGCAGTCCTACCTTTACTATTTTACAGCAATATGATCAAGGACTAATGCCCTTGTATCATTTTGATGTGTATCGGATTGGAACTGCTGAGGAAATGGAAGAAATCGGATATGAGGATTTTTTTTATGGAACGGGAGTGTGCCTGATTGAATGGTCCCGGCAAATTGAGGAGCTTTTGCCGGAGGATGCCGTCCGGGTGCGGATAGAGAAGGATCTGAAGAAGGATTTTGATTATCGGAGGATAAGCATTTTATGAAAATATTGGGAATTGAGAGCGCCTCCATGACGGCATCCGTGGCATTGGTGGCAGATGGGATTACCATGGGAGAGTACACGGTGGATTTTAAAAAGACTCATTCTCAGACTTTGCTTCCCATGATCCATGAGATGGTGAGAATGCTGGAGTTTGATCTGAATGACCTGGATGGGATTGCTGTATCCGGCGGGCCAGGTTCCTTTACTGGCCTGCGGATTGGCTCTGCCACAGCGAAGGGGCTGGGGCTGGCGCTTGATAAGCCGCTGATTCATGTACCCACATTGGATGCCATGGCTTATGGACTGTACGGAGCGTCTTCTCTTTTGTGTCCCATGATGGATGCCCGCAGAAATCAGGTATATACCGGGCTTTATTACTGTAAAGACAAGCTGGATGTTGTCCGGGAAGCCTGTTCCATGGACCGGGAGGCGTTGACAGAAACACTGCGAAAACGAGGAGAACAGGTAATCTTTTTAGGAGACGGGACATGGGAGCATGAGGATGCCATAAGAAAGCACATGGGATCCCTTTGTCGGTTTGCGCCTGCTCATTTGAACCGTCAGCGGGCAGCAGCCGTAGCGGCTCTGGGGGCGGTTTATTTTGCAGAGGGAAAAACGCAGACAGCCATGGAGCATGTTCCCAACTATTTGCGGAAGGCCCAGGCTGAACGGGAGCTGGAGGAGGCGAAGCGGCAGGGGAAAATGCAGGAATTGGCCGCAGGGCACAGTGTGGGAACAGGAGAGGACAGGCAGATTGCCTTAGGAGAGGGTCGATGATCCGCCGCATGGAGCCATGCCATCTGGAGCAGACGGCATGGCTGGAGAAGGTGTGCTTTTCGGAAAATTGGTCTTATCAGCTTTTGGAAGCGGGAATCCATAGTCTTTATGATGTATATTATGTCTGGGAGCAGGAAAGCCGGATTTTAGGCTATTGCTGCCTGCGTTTGCTGGCAGGGGAGGGGGAGATCCAGAGGATTGCCGTACTGCCGGAATACCGGAGGCTGGGAATCGGGCGAAAAATGATGGAAGCCATGGTAAACTATGCCACAAAAAACCAGGCTTATGCCATCAGCCTGGAGGTTCGGGAAAGCAATTTTGCTGCCCGCAGGCTCTATGAATCCTTTGGTTTTGCGGCAGAGGCCGTGCGCAGAGGGTATTACCACAATCCTTTGGAGGATGCTCTGATCATGTGGAGGAGAGGGCTATAGCTCTGACATATACAACATTTACCACTTAAAAAATGAATCATTTTGTCTTATAATGTAGGGGTATCGGGTAGAGGGGATGCCCTGTTTTTCGTTATTTTGACGAAATGTAAGCAGGGCGCCGCTGGTCTGAAAAAAAGGAAAGAAGGGCGAGAATAAGATGAGAAAGTACAAAAGCGGCGGTCAGTTGGAGACCGTAATCTGCAATTGCTGCGGAAAGAAGATGGTGGTAAAGAACGGCGTTCTCCGGGAAGGGGTTATTTCTGTTCATCATGCATGGGATTTTTTCTCGGAAAAGGACGGAGAGGTTCATCACTGGGATATGTGTGAAGATTGCTATGACAATCTGTTGGGGCAGTTCAGGCTGGAGCCGGATGTAGAGGAACAGGTTGAATTCATTTGACGGGTGTGTTATCATTCTATGAGAAGTACACACGACACAAGACAGTACGGAACATAGAAATGAGGATAACATATGCTGGATATATGTTTGCTGGGAACCGGAGGGATGATGCCCTTGCCCTATCGCTGGCTGACTTCCATGATGGCGCGGTGCGGCGGCAGCAGCCTGCTGATTGACTGTGGGGAAGGAACCCAGGTAGCGCTGAAGGAAAAGGGGTGGAGTCCCAAACCTATTGACATTATTTGCTTTACCCATTACCATGCAGATCATATCAGCGGTCTGCCCGGGCTTTTGCTGACCATGGGAAATGCGGAGAGGACAGAACCCCTTGTGTTGATCGGACCTAAGGGGTTAGAGCGGGTAGTGACGGCGCTTCGCTGCATTGCGCCTGAACTCCCTTTTTCACTGCGTTTTATAGAGCTGGAGGAAAGCCGTCAGCAGCTTCCGATCGGACCCTATCTGATCGATGCCTATAAAGTCAATCACAATGTGGTCTGTTATGGTTATGCAATTTCTATTCCTCGGGCGGGAAGGTTTGATGTGGAACGGGCGAGGGCACAGGGTGTACCTATGAAAGCCTGGAGCCGCCTGCAGAAAGGGGAGACTATGGAAATAGACGGTGTCTGTTATACCCCGGATATGGTGCTTGGGCCAGAAAGAAAGGGACTTAAGGTGACATATTGCACAGACACCCGTCCAGTGCCGGTGATTGCCGAATATGCAAAGGACGCAGACCTGTTTATCTGTGAAGGAATGTACGGGGAGGACGGCAAGGAGGCAAAAGCAAGAGAGCATAAGCACATGACTATGTACGAGGCCGCGCAGCTTGCGCAGAAGGCTATGCCGCGTGAGCTGTGGCTGACACATTACAGCCCGTCTCTTACCCGTCCGGAGGAGTTTATCGAAAAGGTCCGGAAGATTTTTCCCAAGGCAAAGGCAGCGCGTGACGGGTGGACGGCAGAGCTGACCTTTGATGAAGAATAAGCTGCCCAGGCAGCCAAGGCATGAAACGGCTGCAGTTTATTTCAAATAGGGAACGGTGCAGATATGGAGGAAATGATGGAAGATGTCTTAATTTTGGCCATTGAAAGCTCCTGTGACGAGACAGCGGCAGCAGTGGTTCGAAACGGCAGGGAGGTGTTATCCAATGTGATCGCCTCCCAGATTGCGTTGCATACACAATTCGGCGGTGTGGTGCCGGAAATTGCTTCCCGCAAGCATATTGAGCAGATCAATCCGGTAATTACCAGCGCTTTAGAAGAAGCAAGAATAAGTCTTTCTCAGATTACGGCAGTGGGAGTAACCTATGGCCCAGGGCTGGTAGGCGCTCTTTTGGTCGGAGTGGCAGAGGCAAAAGCAATTGCATATGGTGCAAAGAAGCCGTTAGTTGGCGTACACCATATTGAGGGCCATGTGGCAGCCAACTTTATTACCAAATATCCAGGACAGAATGCCCTTACCCCAGATCGGATCTGTCAAGCAGAACTGGAGCCGCCGTTTGTGTGTCTGATTGTGTCAGGAGGACATACACATCTGGTGGTGGTAAAGGATTATGGAGAATTTGAGATCATCGGAAAGACCCGGGACGATGCGGCGGGAGAGGCATTTGACAAGGTGGCCCGCGCCGTGGGCCTGGGATATCCGGGCGGACCAAAGATAGATCAGGCAGCCAGACAGGGAAATCCCCACGCAGTGGAATTTCCCAGGGCAAAGGTAGAAGGAGCGCCTTATGATTTTAGCTTTAGTGGTTTAAAATCCGCGGTGCTTAATTATATTAATCATGCAAAAATGACCGGCCAGGAAATCTGTGTGCCGGATCTGGCTGCTTCTTTTCAGAATGCAGTGGTGGAGGCTTTGGTAAGCCGTGCCGTGTTGGCGGCTGAGGAATATGGCTACGACAAGCTGGCCATTGCAGGAGGCGTGGCCTCTAATTCGGCTTTACGAGAGGCAATGGCCAGGTCATGCCGGGAGCATGGATTAAATTTTTATTACCCATCTCCTGTTTTTTGTACGGATAATGCAGCAATGATCGGAGCGGCAGCTTACTATGAATATCAAAAAGGCGTCCGGCATGGATGGGATCTGAATGCGATTCCCAATTTGAAGCTGGGTGAGCGGTAAACAAGCTATGGGACAGATGAAAATAGGCGCTGTGGTGCTGGCAGGCGGAAAAGGGACACGAATGCACAGCCGGGTGCAGAAGCAATATCGGATGCTGGCAGGAAAGCCTTTGATCCTGTATGCTTTGGAAGCTTTTGAACACAGTCAGGTGGATCACATGGTGCTGGTAGTAGGGCAGGGAGAGCGGGAGCGGGTTTGCCAGGAGATACTGGGGTCATGCCGATTTGATAAGCTTATGGCAGTCACAGAAGGAGGCAGGGAGCGTTATCATTCGGTTTATGCCGGTCTGCAGGCACTGCAGGGATGTGATTATGTGCTGATTCATGACGGAGCCAGACCTCTGGTGACAGAGGATATTATTTCTCGGGCAATTCAAGGAGCTTTGGATTATCAGGCGTGTGTAGCGGCAATGCCGGTAAAGGATACCATTAAAAAAGGAGATCAGGACGGCTTTGCCGCGGGGAGCCTGGACCGCAGCTGCCTTTGGCAGATTCAGACTCCCCAGGCTTTTTCTTATTCCTTGATAAGGACTGCCTATGATTGGATCATGGAGGAAGAAGAACGGCAGACAGGCATCACAGACGACGCGATGGCAGTAGAGAGCTATGGGGGGTGCAGGGTGAAGCTGGTGGAGGGAAGCTATGAGAATCTGAAGGTGACAACACCGGAGGATATGGTGATAGCAGAGGCACTGCTCCAGTGCAGGGGCATTGATCCGGAATCGGAATTATTGTAGCTGTCCAGGGAGTATCTGCTAAGGAAGGTGAGCTGTTGCGCGGATGGTTTGGAAAGTACGAAAAAAGTCGAAAAAAGCTATTGACAAAATGCCAAACAAGTGATAGAATCAATAACCGTTGCGTCACATAAAATGGAAAATATTTCCAGAGTTTATGGATACACAAAAAGATTTAAAAATATGAAAAAAACCGCTTGACAAATGTTGCACTTTCTGGTAGATTAGAAAAGCACATTTGAGGAGAGGTATCGAAGTGGTCATAACGAGGCGGTCTTGAAAACCGTTTGTCCGCAAGGGCGCGTGGGTTCGAATCCCACCCTCTCCGCTGGATAGACAAAGGTTCTATCGAGGCTATTATATAAGGAAGTAAAAGTTCAGGCTTATTACTTGGCAGAAGTACCCAAGAGGCTGAAGGGACACCCCTGGAAAGGGTGCAGGTCGTTAACAGCGGCGCGAGGGTTCAAATCCCTCCTTCTGCGCTTCCGCTAAAGCGGAAACAAATCTTAAAAAAGATTTGGAAAAAAGATAAAAAAGTTGTTGACAAACTTCGCAAGATATGATAAGATAAACGAGTTGCTGCTGAAGAAGCCAACAACGA
>RAYY01000062.1 GCA_003611875.1 bacterium D16-56
TCTTGAAATTATAGGATCATTCGTATTTATTGGTATCACCTCCATCATTTGAATTCATCTTACCAAATATGGGGATGAATTTGTAGATACTGATGATTACCTACTTACAATTAAGCAATGAAAACTGAATAACAAAAACTTTCCCTTGTAACTTGCTGATAAGGGCAAAACAAGGGAAAAGGATACATATTTTAAGGTTATGTATACCATAAAGCCTTGAAAATAAAGGAAAGTTAAGACAGTTAATAGATAAACTGGAATTTTAATAACTTATCAATCCCAATATAATATTATCATATGGTCTATTTTCTTATGGTCAGTCATCTCAATAATACAAGGATTATTCTCTTTATGAGCTATAAGCCATACTTTACAGTTCCCACATTCATCACTATAGCCAACAAAAGAAATATCACTTGGTTCAGCAACACCACTTTCTTCAATAAGTGCCTCTATTTTGGAAATAGGCAGAACTGTGTCAATCCAAAGAGCATCGGCGTATGTTGATTTTTCTCCTTTACTATTTGTGATTTCATAGCCATAAGTAGATACATATATTACACTATCTGAGTCAGCAACCTTAATCTGCGCTACAAGGTTTCGTAGGGAAGTAATATCTTCTTCATCTAAACAGAAGCTGTTATAATCCCTACTTTTTTCATCAAAATAATTATTAAATTCCATCAGAACATCATCATTCAAATCAAATTTTCTTGAATTAAAAACTGTTTCTAACACTCCCATATTTTATCCCTCAAATTCTGAATTTTTCGTTCTCCACAAATTTTCAGCAAACTGGAAGTTGCCGAGTTTCTTGTATTGATGTAATATAATTTATTACATTGCAATTATTGCCACTTCATCTTTAGCGATGTTTATTCTTTCTTATTTTTCACAATATTATTGGTTATTCTTAATTGAGCTAATCCATTCAAAAACAATAGGAATAATTATCGCACTGGCCACAAATTCAAAAATAGCTGTATTGGCTTCTTGCATTTTGAATATAGGTTGATAACGATTCAAAACAACAATACATATTAACGCCAATATAAGTGCAATGCGAAATGAAATAGCAACTATTCTTTTATCCGAAAGTTCTGATAACCAGTTTGATAAACTGTTCAGTGTTTTCTTTATCATTTTGGTTAAAACACAAATATATCCAACTGAATAACTAATTAGCGAAATCAATATACTAATAAACATTATAATTATGTCCAAAGCAAATGTAGGTACTAACAACAAATATCGAATCCAACGTATACTCAGATTCTGCTTTCCAATAATCTCCCACTGTAAAATAAGAATAGATTTGAATGGTATAGGTTTATCTATTTTATTTACCCAATAGTCCTCAAAACTTTTTAATTTATCACCCCATGGCAATTTATCATACATCTTTTTCAGAATATTTATAACAGTAATTATCAATTCTGGAAGTAATGAGCAAATAAAAAATATGTATAAATAAAATGTCAGAACATAGATTAATGCTACAAACATATCCGACAAGTAAACATTCGTACACATATAAGTTTTCTCTATTATCTTCTCAAAAAATTTAAATATTCCCAAAAACCACAATGTATACGCTAATATATTAATAGCAGCCTGTTCCTTGAAAGATAGTTTGCCACTGTCGCTTGATTTTACTACTGTTTTAACAATTCCAAACGATAGATACGTACCTACAAGATGTTCCAGATATGCTGGTACTCCTATAATAATCAACCAATACATATTTTTTATATTCATCATTATAAACATAACTACGGCAATAAATAAAACCAATGTTGAAAGAGCAATTACCAATTTCACATTATCCTTCCAATTACTCTTATTACTTACATTATCTGAATCATTGCTTTCTGTGCTCTCTTTAGAAGAATTCGAAACCATTTTTTTCATCCCAACAACGAGCGAAATAATAATGTATAAAATAAATAAATTGTTAAATATACGTTTTAATACATCTAAAACTATCATAATCGTCCTCTACTTAATCAAAACTTCTGCAATACTCTTTCTTTTTTTATATGTGAAAATGGAATTTAACCTACCTACAAATTCCGATTTGTCAATGGCTCCATTATACCGCAATCACTTTCCAGAGGGAATAGTCTTTACAAAAAATTCATTTAACCGTGATAAATATTATTCCTTTGAATCTACCCTTGTGCCGTCTTTTGTGATGATAAGCTGCCCCTGCTGGCATTTCACGGTTATTTTGTCCCCTGCGGAGAATCCGGCCTGTTCCAGCCAATTCCCCTGTAATAGAATCTGTGGCGGTGATTTTTTAAAAGCCCCACGTCCATTATAAACAGTCAGTTTGCGGTCGTCCATCCTCCTTCCCCTCTGCCTGTCAGCACACGATTTCAAATACATTCCCGTCCTCTGTCCTGACAGCGAGCAGGCTGTTCCTCTCGTCTGCGTTCAGGTCGGCAATCCCCATTCCCTCACTGTCGTTCAGTAAATCAAAAAGCCTGTCCCTAAAATAGTTCAGTTCCATTCTGTTGTTCCCCTTTTATAGTTTATATTCTATTAGCTAATATTATATAGTCCTTTAGAATCTATTGCAATCCCTAAGTGTGATGTAGTCTAAAAGTGAACAAAATAAATGCTAATAGCTTATGAAATGGGTGGGCATTATGGAAGGAAAAGGATTAGGCAGACGTATCAACATGGTGAGGAAAGACCGGGGATTCACGGCGGACAGGCTCTCGGAACTGTGCAATATCAACGCAACTTACCTCCGGCAGATTGAGGGTGGGACAAAGGTTCCCAGCCTGCCCGTATTTATCAATATCTGCAACGCACTGAAAATCTCCCCTGATTATCTGCTGCGGGATGCGCTGGAAGATAATGAGGTCAGCAAAATACGGGAGCTGGCGGAACTGTGGGAAAGCACGTCGCCCAGCCAGCAGGAAATCGCCGTTGCCATGATTCGTGCGGTATTGGAGCGTAAGGAAGGTTAGAAAGACCAGCCGGGTGTCGGCTGGCCTTTCCATGTCCAATCAAATATAAATCAGTTCGCTGTTTATGATTTCCTCCGCCCGGCTGCGGATATTGTTCATCCGGCCTACCCATTCAAGCTGATTCCGGGCTTTCAGTTCCTCGGTCACTCCCTCGGCGGCTTTCATCTGCTCAATGATTACGTCCAGCCGTTCCTCCGCCTGCTCGTTCAGGTTGGCAAGGTATGTCCACAATTTCCCAGTCAGGATAAGGGAACTGTACCGTGCCGGGTGTTCCTGTTTGAGATATTCCCGGTGCAGCCGCCCATAGCGTCCGATGGGGCGGTTCTCCTCCGGCAGCTTCAAGTCCGGGATATAGTAGTCGCCTGCCAGAATATAATCAATGCCGTTCTCTGTGATTCTTTTTTTCAGTTTTTCCATTGTCGTTCCCTCCTGTGGTGGAAGGCTCGTCATTGGCCAGCTCAATCACGTCCATAATGCCACAATCCAGCGTTTCGCAAATGCGGGCAAGTGTGTCCATGCTGATATGTTTCCCTTCTTTTCCCATGTTGGCTATCATATTTGTGGTCAGGCCAGCGGCAAGCCTTAAATCCTCTTTCCTCATGTTGCGCTCTATTAGTGTGTGCCAGAGCGGTTTATAGCTGATGTGCATTTTTCTCCCTGCCTTTCTGCCCCAGATGGGCGTTTGTACCCATTATATCAGGATTCTTGCTAACTCACAAATATTTCTTGACAGTATCGCCGGTTCCGTCTGGATTGTGCTTTTCCTTTCCTCTTTTGATTACCTCTAATTAGCCATGACCTGCTTGACACCCTGGCTTTTTGCTCATGTGAGATAAAGAAGTAAAAGAAGTGTAAAAAATTTTGCCGTTCCCTGTCCGGCTGACTGCCGGACGGGTCGGGCTTTAGTCGGGCAATTCTACCTTGCCGACAAAAGAATAATAGATTTCGATTTCCTGTCTGCGGAGCTTCCCCCGGCGTTTCCCGTCAAGGGCTTCCGATTCGTGGATTACGATTTTCTCCACAAACTCCCGTAACAGGGTAGGGGTGAGTTCCTCAAAGCTGGTGTACTTGCGTACCACTTTCATAAACTTTTCAGCGTTTGCCGTGGCTTCCAGCGTTTTAGAAAGTTCGCTCTGCAAAGCGGCGGCTTTCTCTTTCAGTTCCTTTTGCTCGGCTTCGTAGTTGCCGAAAGCTCCGTGAAACGCTCGTCCGATATGCGCCCGGTCACGCTGTCCTCATACAGCCGCTTGAAGATAGCGGAGAGTTCCGCAATCCGTTTTTCTGCCGCTTCCAGTTCTTTCTTCTTGGCGGCGTTGCGGCGTTTGCTCCCGTCCTCGGTCTGCTCGGTCAACAGCTTCATAAACCGGGCTTCGTGCCTGGCGGCGTAGCTGGTGACTTTCCGTAGGTTCTCGGTCACTCCGGCGGTTAAAAGGTCGGTGCGGATAAAGTGCGCCGTACAGTCTGCTGTGCGCTTCTTGTAGCTGCCGCAGATATAGCAGTCCTGCCGCCGCTTGTCCGTCTGATAGCGTTGCTGGTACATGACGCTGCCGCAGTCGGCACAAAAGAGCAAGCCGGAGAACAAGCCCACTTCATCATAGCGGTTGGGGCGTTTGCGCTACTTGCGTAGCTCCTGCACCCGTTCCCATGTGTCCCTGTCGATTATCTGCTCGTGGTGGTTCTCGAAGATTGCCTGTTTGTCCTCGCTGTTGTAGATAATCTTGCTGCACTTGTAGGATTGGGTGGTGGTCTTGAAGTTCACAAGGCAGCCCGTGTATTCCCGGTTTTCAAGGATATGTACCACGGTGTTCGCCGCCCACTTGCACTCATAGCCGGGGTGGTAGCGGCGGGTTCTCCCTGTCCGGCGGTATTCCAGCGTTCCCGGCGTGGGGATTTCCTGCTCCGTGAGCATACGGGCTATCTTGGTCGGTCCGTTCCCGGCAAGGCAAAGGCTGTATATCTGCTTCACCACGGGGGCGGCTTCCTCGTCAATGATGAAATTTTCGTCCTCGTCCATGAGGTAGCCGTACACGGGCTTGCTTGTGACAGGTTTCCCACTCATGCCTTTTGAGCGTTTTACCGCCCGGATTTTCTTGCTCGTATCCCTCACCAGCCATTCGTTGAACAGATTTTTGAAGGGCGCCATCTCGTTATATCCAGTGCTTGTGTCAATGCCGTCGCTAATCGCTATGTAGCGAACCCTCTTGCTTGGGAAATACATATCGGTGTAGTACCCTGTCTGCAAGTAGTCACGCCCAAGACGTGAGAGGTCTTTTGTAATAACCGTGTTGATTTTCCCGTTTTCAATGTCCGCAATCATGCGCTTAAAATCAGGTCTTTCAAAATTTGTTCCGCTCCATCCGTCATCCACATAGGTTTCGACAATCTCTATGCCGTGGTATTCCGCAAACTGTGTCAGCATCTGTTTCTGGCTCGTTATGGAATTGCTTTCACGGTCAACGTACCCATCGTCAACCGATAAACGGGTATATAACCCTGCCTTTGGTGTACCTCTGTATGTTGTCCTGCTCATCTTATTCTCCCTTCTTCGTCCGAATCCGGTTGAACGTAGATAAGCCCTCTGTCTTTTATTATACTTTCACTGCCCGAAACGTGCAAGTTTTTTTCATATTTGTCTGAATTTAATATTGCCCTCACAAGCGCATCCTGCGGTGTACGCTCACTGTCAAACACCCTTGTCACTATCAGTTTCGCTTTATTCAAATGATATTCCTCCTCGCTTTCCGAAGGAAAATGCGACTGCCCTTGCAGGAGCAGAGGAATTTTCCTTCTCAAAATCAGATATTTATGCGTCTTTTCTCCACAGGGACAAATGCCATGCAGGATAAAAATTTCCTTTACCAGCTTTCAGACGCATCAAAAGGACGCTTATAAGACGCTCCCAAAATGCCCCCAAAGCCTTATATTTCCTATGTTTAGACGCTAAGACACTTATTTTTTAAATTAGAATTAGAAAACAAAAAATATTTACATATGATATAGGGCTGCAAACACAGGTATATGTATATATAAAAAAGGATTTGGGATTTTGCCTGTCTTTGCGTCTTTTGCGTCTTAATGCCCTTCCTCTGTCCGCACCTTTACATGGATTCCCTTAAATCCCCTCGCTGTTTTTCCTGCCCCGACTGCGATATTGTGGGTATAGTCAAGCCCGTACTGCTTTTCATTCTGCCTTAAATAGTTGGAAAAGCTGCGTTCCCCCAACGGTTTTTCAAGGTTGTCCTCGCACCACTGGTTATAGGCACTGTAAAGCTGCTTTGACGTGGCGTGTGTGCCTTTTTCAAGCCTTATATAACCCTCCGACTCCATGAATACGATGATGTTGTTCCCGTCCTGCATGGCTTTTGTGAGGTTATCCTCCGCCCTCTTGCTTATGGTGAATTGGTATCCGTTGTCAATCAGGCGGTGCAATCCCTCAAGACACCATAGAAATATGCCCTCTGCTTCAGCAATCAGCTTTTCACCGAGAAACGGATCATCTTTCCTGTCCGGTTCACGCTCCTTTACGGTGAGGACTATCTGCCTGCGGAAAAAGCCATAGGAACGGTCATACAGCGAACCGAGGTTGCCATTCCCGAAGCAGATGAACCGAACGCATAAATATCCCTGTTCGCTCTGCTTTCCCTTGCGCTCCAAGTCTGTTTTATCTTCCAGTGTCACTATGGACTTGATGTTGTTGGTCTGCGGGAGTGCCTCCAGCTTCATGTCATCGTCAAGCATCAGCAGTTTCCATTCAAGGTCTGCCCTTGCAAAGCGGTCAACTTCCACCTTCTGTATGCTGCCCGTGTTCATGCTGTCACCGAGCAACGCCCTAAGCACCCTGCCGATGCGTGACTTGCCCTCTCCGCCTTTCCCTATGACTATCATCATTTTCTGCCCCTTTGTTGTTGGGAGCAGCACATAGCCCATGAACTCCTGCAGCGTGGTGATGTCCTCCGGCTCTAAAAGCTGCCCAAGAAATGCAAGCCAGCGTGAAGGTTCTGGCGCATCGGGCACATACTTCACCGGAAGCCTGTTCATGCAGAAATCTTTCTGTGCAGAGAAGTTTCCCGATAAGAAATATGTCCCGTTCGCCACATGGATACGGTCTGTCTGGAACGGTATCGGCGACGAGTAGCTCCTGATCCGCAACGCATCAAGGAGCGAGGTTGCCTTTTTTGCAATATTTGATGTGACATAGGGCGCAATTTTATAATATATCTCCGCCTTAATCTGCTCCGCATCACCGACTGCACCGTTTACATCAAAAAATGTTCCATGTATGCACTTCATAGGGTGTCCTGCAAGGAAATCCTCACAGAAAAGCACGTCATTGACCTTGTTCCCGTCAAACCATGTTTCCGGCTGTGCCGCCTGCTCCATCCTGTTCATAGTTTTTTCCAGTGCCGCCCGCTGTTCCTTCGGTACACTGTTCCAATCTTCTTTCAATCTTCAACACTTCCTCTCCATAATCTGTTACCAGCTCCACACGCTCCGACAGCGGAGCGTATAATAAAACATCAAGCAGGTACTCTATGTAATCTTTCTTTTCCAACGCTTCACAGAACAGCGGGTGCCATTCTTCCTCTGCCTTATGCGGCGCATACTGTTCCTGCCATTCCCTTAACCTGCACAGGTAATTAGAAAGCACACGGAAACACTTCTTTTCCACCCTCTCAAACCTCTGCTCCGGCGATAACTTCCGCTTACGTATTGGCGGCGGTTTCCTGCCCCCGTTATCGTCAAAACTGATACCGAAAGCCGCCGCAATCTGTACTGCCGCATCTTTCTTGCCAAGCCCATAAAACTTTGCCACAAAGTCAATGGCATCCCCCTTTTCCCCGCATCCGAAACAGTAATACCGCCTGTCTATCTTCATGCTTGGGTTTTTGTCCTTGTGGAACGGGCAGACTGCCATACCGTTACGGTTTATCTTTATCCCACAATGTTCCGCCGCCTGCCTTGCGGTTATCCCATTCTCCCTCACTGCTTCAAATACATTCATACAATCCTCCATGTACGCAAAAAGGGCAGCTATAAACCCATATCCAATAGGTTTATAACTGCCCTAACGCTGTGTAAATCATTATCAGCAGGCAATGCCCGCAATCTTCTCTTTAACAAAATCTAAAAGCTGTCTATATATGCATGGCTGCACCCACTTGTCCAGTTTCCAATCAGCGCATAGTATAACGGTATAACGTGGCTGTTGTCCTCCGCTGCTTTTACGCCGACATATCCGTTATGCGCACTGAATGTTTCAAAGCTGAGCGCAACATCATCGAGCTGCTCCGAACCGACGATATCCTCCGACAGATAGACCTTGCCGCTTTTCGTAACCCGTATCTGGTTATTGTGGCTGTCATTCCCGCAGGCAATCAGCATACGGAACTGTTCAAGGGTGATTGTCCTGATGTCATACGCCTTTATCTGCTTTCCATTCAAAGTAATCGTAGACTTCCTCCGCTGTGCAAGGAAATCCTGAAACTCCTGAAATATTTCTTCATCCGCCATTTTCTGAAAATCCTCTTTTTTACAAAATTTTACATCCTGCAAGTGGCTTTCGGGGGAAAAGCCCACATTGGAATCGCACCATCATCCTTGTGACCGTTTTACGGAAGTATCATTATCAGGAAACAGTGTCATGGCGCAAGGTTCCCACACCTTGTTTACAATAAAACATTTACCGCTCCTGCCCTTTTTATGAAAGGCGATCATGGCGTGTTTCTGCATAGCTCGGCTGTTTCATACGTCTTGCAGGATTGTCCATATTCAGTTGTCAGCCTGCCATGCAGTTTTCTGTCCGCATCACAGGTAAAATATGCCAGTCTGTCCGGCTACAATTCCAGTTTGTCCGCTCCGTACTTATGTATAATGCGGAAAAGAATTTCCCTCTCTTTCCCTTCTGCCCTGTTGTATAATCCGCACAGTGTTTCAAGCTCTGTCTGCGTGAGGGTGTTGACATAAGGCTTGTAGTTTTCCGTAATGAAAACCCCGCCGCCCTCGCCCGACTTTGTGTAAATCGGATAATCAAAAGACAGCGCAGTAACATCATGCATTATCGTCCGCCTGCTAACTTCTAATTCCCATGCAAGCTCCCGCATTGTCGCATGACCTCTTGCGGATAATATGCTGATGATTTCCATTCTTCGGTGTGCTGGATCCATGCCGCACCTCCCCTCATTTTTTTGCTTGAAAACCGTTCAGAATTGCCAGCCCTAAAAGCACATAAAACATTCCAAAAATCATTTATATGCTTTATAAGAATGGCAATCAGTGTCTATGTAAGTTTCTCACAGTATGGTCCAAATTCATGTATGATTGACAGAACCGTTTCCTTATCCTCTGCCGCACAGGTCACAGCAAGTTTTTCCAAACATTCCAGCTGCTCTTGGGAGAGTGAGTTCTGATATTTCCCTACCCCGTCCATGAGGAAATACCCGCCGTTATACCCCTGCTTTGCAACAACGGGAAGTGCTTCGCCTATGATTTCAAAATCCCTGATTATGGACTTCCTGTTTACACAAAACCTGCCCACAAGCTCTGCCACTGTCAGTTTTTTCCCCTCCAGTAACATACTCTCCATTTCCCTGCGCCTCCAGAATGCGTGGTCTGCCATTTTTTTCACCTCCTTTCCCGCTGTTTCTGATGTTAATTGTAAATAAAGTAATATCCCCTCTGTTGGGATATTGCCCGAAAAAATTTCTAATTTTTTCCGCAATGCCTGAAAAGGCTTTTACCTTTTCAGGGAAGAATAGCAAGCACTGCCTGTGTTCCCTCACAGGCTGATTTTTCCCAATTTTCCAAAAGACGGAAACTTGAAAAAAATGCTTGTAGGGGGAAGTCTCCCCCTAGCCCCCTCTGCGCTCAAAAATCCACAAAATGTCCTGCCGGAATTTCTAATTTTTTCGCTCATTTTTCTGCACAAATATCCCCCATAACGGGACAGAAGATTGTGTAAAATTCTTTCATCAATCCATTACAGAAAGGACATTAAAAATGGCAAACAGAGAACGCAAAAACGAACTGAAAATATATCTAAGTGATGACGAGCAATACATACTGGAACAGAAAGTAAAAGCCTCCGGCATGAAAAGCAAATCCGCTTTCCTGCGCCGCCAAATTTTGTACAGTTTTGTTTATGACATTGACTATTCCGAACTTCGGGAATACAATGCTGCACTCGGAAAAATCGGAAACAATCTGAACCAGATAGCAAAGCGCATGAACGCCACAGGCAACGTCTATGCTGCCGATGTAAAACAGGTAAAGGAGCTGATGAAACAGGTGTGGCAGACACAAAAATCCATGCTCTCAAAGCAACCGTATATGAAACAATGAACCGAAACAGAATCCTTTCCAAAGCCCAAATGGTGCCAATCAAATCTCCTTTGCAAATCCACAAAAGGAAATTTGCAATAAAACCTAAAATCAGTCAAATTTCGCACCACTAAAAAAGGTGTACCGCAGTGAAGTTTCTTTCTTCCTTGCAGTACACCTTAATGTGTAGAAGCACTCTATATTTTTTACTTTTCTAATTTTATGGTTCAATATTTTGGACTTTCTTTTACACATAATTTACCTCTTTACTTCTTACTAAATCTTTCAAAAACGGCAGCTTTGATTTTCTCAAAGCCACCGTTCCCTAGACATATAAAAACACTTCTGCCGGACAATAATTATTGCTATTATGTGGTAGTGTAATCGTGTTATAAAGCACTTCATAAATCGGAATATTCAAACTGTGTGCAAGTTACCACGTTTTAATTTTAAAATTACATCTGCCTGTGCTGCCAATTCGTTTGAATGTGTTACAACAATCACGCATTTATTCAGTTCATGTGCGCTCTCTTTCAAGATTTCTGTAATATCCCCCGCTGTATCTTCGTCTAAGTTTCCTGTTGGTTCATCAGCTAAAATAACAGGAGTATCAGAAGCCAATGCACGAGCTATTGCCACACGTTGTTGCTGCCCACCAGATAACTTCATCACATTGCGCTTTGCTTCTTCGGCTGTAAGTCCTAACCTTTCCAATAACGGTAACGCATCCTGCTTTGCTGTTAATTCTACATTCTCAATAGGTGTCATATAGTCAATAAGATTGTAACTCTGGAATATCAAAGAAACGTGGTTGCGTCGATGATATTCTAACCCTCTTTGTGAAATATTTTCCTTTTCAAAGAGAATTTCGCCTTTTTGCGGAACATCAAGCCCACCAATCAGTGATAACAGAGTTGTTTTGCCGGAACCGGACGCACCAAGAATAGCATACATTTTACCTGTTTCAAATATTGCATTTACATTTGACAATACAGGTTTTACGTTTTTATAGGCATACAATATTTCTCTTACTTCCAAAATAGCCATTTTTCCAAATCCTCCTTTAACTCATTTTTGATAAGATTTCTCGTGGTTTTAAGCGCATTACTGCGAATGAAGAAACTCCTACCGAAAAAATAATAATTACAATTCCTATTATGTAGAGTTCCAACATATTGCAGGCACTAACCATAACATCGAGTTGTGTTTCATTGGTTTCTGCTTCAACTGTTGAAGCATCAATATCTATTCCATTTTTCTGTTGTGACGATGTATCAGAAAGAACCGACTCATCTTTTATGGTAATTGAAATACCATCACTGTCATACCCATCTTTTATTTGAGTTACTATATCTGTTGTCTGTTCCTCGCTGGTAGAAGTAGCTTGCTGTAACAGCTCGTTTGCTAATTGGTTTACAACGATATTGCTTGTTAAATAAGAAACTCCAAAAGCAAATATCGCAATCATCAGAACTTCTGTCAGATATTGACCAATGATTTTCGATTTTGCAATACCAAGAGAAAGAAATACACCTGTTTCATAGATACGGCTTCTTCCCCACATAGTAAGCACTAAAGAGAGAATAATTACACTAACAAGCACAATCACAATAATCATTGTTGTTATTAAAGTTTGAACTTTTTGTAATGGAGCAGCAGCTTCTAAATAAGTGTCATTATTCGTTGAAACATCAAAAGCTCTCCAATCAATAGAAGATATTTTTGTCACTTCTGAAATAATATTATCAAGCTGTGCCGGATCAGAAACATCAAACGTCACACTGTCAAAGCCAACTGGCGTATCTCCAAATAAATTCTGTAAAGTATAGAGATTAATAAAAATCTGATTTTCTGCCACTTCATAAGTGACAATATTTTCAAATGGAGAATCAGGCTTTAATATTTCATAAATGCCGATAATCTTAACATCTACGGATTTATCACTCTGCAATGAAATAGTATCACCCAATTTCAAATCATTTTTATTTGCTAAATCTTTGCTGATAACCGCAACATTACTCTCGTTTCCTGTAATATGATTTCCTTCAATTAATTTGAATTTTTCCGATTGGAAAAAGCTGTTATTTTCAGTATCAATGACAGTGCGGGCATATACCAAATTGTTAAACTCTGCTTTCATAGGTACATTTCCAGAGAAAATATCAAGATTTACAGAAACAAGTGTATGGGTTGCGGCATCGTAGCTTTCAATCCCATTTACGGTCATAACTGTATCAATTATTTCCTTTGTAATGGGATATTCCGTATACAGGTCAACATTCCCCTCTCCGTCACTCTCCCTTACCGCATAAGGATTGCTTTCTGAAAGGTCAACCACCATTTCAAATTCACCGCCTAAAGCTGCACGCAAATTTTGTTGTGCTGTCTGTGATGATCTTTCAATCGAAAGTCCAGTTAATACAAAAGTTGCCATAACAAGAAGAATGAAAAACAGCAAACTACTTTTCCCTCTCTTCCTTGTGACGTATAAAAACGCTCGTTTCATAGTTCCCATTTGAATACCTCCGTTTTCTATTATTTAATTTATGGAATAGTGCTATCATAGACTCCCAATGTGGAACCAGTATGAAACGTATATGAAATAAGTATGGAATTGAAAAGCTCCCCTATTATCGGAGAGCTTTCATTTCTGTTATTACATTGTTTCTATAGATTGATAGTAAATCTCATTCCTTGCGGTTCTTCCATAGCGCGGAATGAATAAGTGATACTCATGGTTTTTAAAAAAGTGTCTACGATATACAAACCAAGACCATTACCACCCTTGCAACGGTTTCGGTCAAAATTAGGACGGTAAAACGGTTCGAATATATGTCGTAAGGATTCTATTGGTATGGGAACACATTCATTTTCTATAATTATATTATTCTCATCAAAATACACAGAAATCATTTTGCCAGTTTCTGTATATACAACAGCATTCGCAATGATATTTGATATTACCTTTTCAAACATACGAGGCGGCAGTACAGCCGAAAAGCTGCCCGATAAGTCAATGGAAAGGGTGATACCTTTTGTTTTAGCAATTAATATATAGGGTTCACACAATGAAGATAACAATTCTGATAAATCAACCAATGTTGCCGCTTCATTTTTTGCTGATATATCCGCTTTTGAAGTTTCAAGAATATCATGTATCATTTCTGCAAGGTGAGCTGTTATTTCTTTGCACTCTGGTAAATAGGTATCATAGTCATTATATTTTCCAATGCCAAGTATCATATTTTCCAATGTAGCATTTAGTGCTGTGACAGGTGTTTTTAATTCATGTGACGCAGCTCGCAGGAAATCAACTTTTGACTTTTCACTTTCATTTACACGTTGTTTCTCAATTTCAAGGTTTTCAATAGTTGATAATAGACTTTGATATAAATAATTGATATTCTCAGCCAATATACCGATTTCGTCCTTTGAACTGATATTACAAACAGCATCTTTTTTCATTTGCGCCATCTGTTCTGTTATGGTACTGATGTGTTTTATAGGAACAGTAAACTTTCTTGAAAACAAAAATGAACAGATTATGGATATAAATACACAACAAATTAGGGATAATGGCAAGGCTTTTATAACAACCTTTGTAACATAGTCCGCTATATTCAAACTTGTGTCAAAAGAAGTATCATTATGCTGATTAACGGAAATAACAAGCCATTCCGGTTTTGTAAAAAAATAGAGCAGCACATGGGCTATTCCGACAATAAAAAGCATAAGTCCCAATGTGTAAGCAAAAGTTTTAGGAAATATTTTGATCTGTTTCATCATTCCACCTCATATTTATAACCAATACCCTTGACGGTAACAATACAGTCAAGCTGAAGTTTCTTTCGCAGATTTTTAATGTAAGTATCAACTGTCCTATCAATAATCGGATAGCTGTCACCCCACAAATCGTCAACTATCTGTGAACGGGTAAGCACCAATCCTTTATGCTCTACAAGCAATTTCAACAAATCAATCTCTTTGGGAGTAACATCGATTTTACCATTGTTATCTTTTGCCGTGTAACCGGAAAAATCTACTGTCACACTTCCAAATGTCATTATGTTTGGCATGATTCCTTTTCCGCTTCGACGCAAAAGAGCTGTAACACGTCGTCCTAATAAGATCATGGAAAAAGGTTTTGTAATATAATCGTCAGCCTGTTCATCAAAACTCGTTACTTGTGTATATTCATCTTCAATAGCTGTCAGCATAAGAATAGGAATCGAACTTTTTTTCCGTATCTCATTCAGGACGGAAAGCCCTGATACTTTTGGAAGCATAATATCTAATACAGCAAGGTCAACATTATCACTGTCAAATATTTGCAATGCATCAGCACCGTCATAAGCAGGAATTATTTTATGCCCTGCTGATTTTAGGTATTCACAAATTGCTTCGTTTGTTTTTATATCATCTTCTACAATTAGCAATGTAGCCATAAAAGCACCTCCTTGTTTTCAGCTTACCATATCAATGTGGAATAAATATGAAATCATTCTATTTTGAGAAAGTTTTACATCATCCATATTCAAGCATTTTATGCATTCTTTCATAAATCTTCAAAACAACATTATATACAGTCAATCAGATAATAGCAAATATTTAAGATATGCATCATGGAAATGTGCATATCTGGCTATTTCGTCATGGATAACTCTGTTCACAGCACATGGAAAAGCTAAAGAACAGCTTTCCCACATCCTACAAACAGAGTTACCCACAACTCCATAAGATAGCCAGTTATACGACATTTCCACAATGCCGGTTACGGCGAAATCCCACTCATTCATTCTATCTTTTTCAATTAAAAACAATTATGAATAGCCTTGCATTATACGAAGCCTTTCTAATCGTTGATTTACCGCTAACTACTGTTCATTTTCCCACAGGAGCAATATTACAGATATATCTCCGCTGTTTTTGCAAAATCTGCTTTTCTCATGATAAGTTCCGACTGCTTTTCTTCCGATAGACTCTCAAACACACCCTTGTAGCCTTTTTCCAATAACGGAGTGCCTTTTGCCATCAAATAAAGCTTTGTATTCAGCCATTCCTCCCACAAGCCCTCAAATAATGCAACACTATCAGTATAAGTCATGGCATCCTCAAAGCCATGTGGCGGTTTATAATATTTCAGTTCAACAAAGCCATACCTGCCCGCATCAAGCACCATAATATTCTCCATCTCATACAGTTCTGCAAACGCATCAGCCACCTTTTGGCACTTTGCCCGTTCTTCCTCTGTGATATAAACCTGCTTTTCCATATTGTTTTACCTCGTTTCTTCTAAGATTTTACCATGTTTATCCTATAAGGGCTATCTACATACACCGAATTTTCACTTTGCTTATTTTCCCCATTTTTCACTTTACTCACAATTCACACCTGTTACTGCTGTTGTAAAGAAACTCATAAATTTTACCTCTTTCTTTCCTTAAATTTGTTTTTTTGATAAAGAAAGAGCTTTGATATGCAAATTCCCTGCCCTTTGTGGTAAAATAAGGGCAGGGAAATCCTTTGGGAGAACCCTGCGGGCATTCGGTACATTCAGTTTGGCGATTGGCTGTGCCGGGTGCTTTGATTTTTGTCCTTTCCCAAATACATTCAAAACTCCGTTTCATGGCTTCCGGTCTTTTTGTCCGAAAGTCCTGTGGCTGATTTACAGTTCCATATTCAGTTTTCAGTTCTGCACTTTTGGACATGATGTCCAGAAGTCGCTATTCAGTTGTACTTGGGGAATCTTCTTCCTGCCCGCTGACTTCCCCACAGTCAAAGGCATCGTCCACCTCTGTATTTAAAGTGACTTTCATGTGCTGCAAATGCTTCACATAGTCCTCTATATCAAAGGTATTTTTCTGGTCATAATCGGACAGCTCCTTGTACCTGCCATGCTTTGTAATATCGAATTTATCCGAGAAGAATGGTCTGACGCCTCTAAGCTGCATGATACATTTCCCGCCATCCATGACCGCAATCTCGTCCTGCGACATCAATTCTTTGCCACATTGTCAAGTGAAGAATTCATTCTTTTAGCTTTTTCATACACGGAATCTTGTAGATATCCTATAAATGTGATAAACTGAACGAAGTAACAATCAAGATTTGCAGAGGTGACACAAATGGATATATCTCTTTTCTCTAATGATTATACTGTACGCCGCATGGAAAAAGCGGATGTCGCAGATATATATTTACTGTGCAGCAAAAATGATTTGTATTACCAATACTGTCCACCATTTGTGACAGAACAGAGTATTCTTGATGATATGAAAGCCTTGCCTCCAAATAAAGAAACGTGCGACAAATATTATGTGGGGTACTACAAAGGTGAAGAATTGATTGCTGTAATGGATTTTATTATGGCATACCCTAATGAAAAAACTGCTTTCATAGGCTTTTTTATGACAGCGGTATCGACTCAAAATGCTGGAATTGGAAGCAGCATTATTGACGATTTATGCCGTTATCTGGCCAGCATCAGGCTTTCGAGTGTACGGCTTGGCTGGGTTAAAGGCAATCCCCAGGCAGAGCATTTTTGGCATAAAAACAATTTTAAGGAGACGGGGATTACATATGACACGGATAACTATACTGTGGTTGTAGCTCAGCGAGTTTTATAAATTCGGGATTTATAAGGTCAAGACTAAATAGGGGACTTAATATTATGAAAAAAATTTTTTGTGGCGCAGTGGTAGCTTTAATAGGCGTAATTTATTCAATAGCACTTATGGTACTGGCAACGGTCAATGATGTGTATAGTAATGGACTATCTGGATTGTGGGGATTGTTACAAGGGTATGATGTAGAACTTCCGTTTATTATATCTTTAGGTGTTGTTATAGTTGGGATTCTTGTATGTATTTGGGGAGTATTTGAAAAGAAAAAATAATTCAATTCCAGTTTATTGAGCAGATAAACAGAGCGAAAAATCGGAATTTTCTGGAGGAATAAAAGAGTGATTTCATTACATGAGATAGGTTTTTCCAATCGGAATTTTTGGGTGGGTTACATGGCAACTTCTTTCCCGACTGCTTTGGAGGAAGAAACAGATATGTCATTAACCGAACTCATGGTAGAAAACGGAATGTGTGATACAAGTTGGTGGGACAATTTTACAAAATATTATGATGGAGTTTTAGAAGAATCAGACGGTTATGTTGATGAACCGGAAACACTTATTTGCGAACTTGCTCCTACTCAAACCTTAAAAATCGAATTTCATCCGGGAGATACAGTATATTCCATCAATGATAAACAAATTGCTTGCACGGGCGGGCATTACGATATTCAAGTAATTCCATTCAAAGAATTATTGAACACTATAAAGGATAGACAAATATTTCTTTTGTTGTTGCCTTTAGCGGTTATCGACAATCAAAATAAAGATGAAGCAACACAAATCATATCAAATGTTTTGCAGGAAATCTTTGATAAACACTTGTGTAGTCAATATGCAGGTTGTATTGTAACTGGCTTAATGTCATAATGACAACTTCCAGTTTATTCTGGAAGCCGGAGAATAGAGAACCGGCTTCTTTTTCATGTGCAGGCGGAAAGAAAACCCTTCTCCCAAAAAGAGAGAAGGGCATTGCCGTTATTCTGTTACCGCCGGTATCTCCCCGACAAAGTTATAAATGATTTTGATTTCCTGAAATTTCTCCCCGTCAACCTTTTTCACCTCCCCCACCAGAATCCGGCTGATAAGGCGGTTTAAGATACCCTCGTCCAGTTCCTGTATCGTGGCGTACTGCCGGATTTCCCGGATAAATGTGCGGACATCGTTTTCCTGTTCATTGGAGTGGCGCAAAGAGAGTGCCAGTTCCTTCAACTGTTTCTGGTTTTCCTCCTGTTCCCGCTCCATTGCCGCCGTCAGCTTCACAAACCGCTGCTCGGACAGGATTCCCTTTGCCTTGTCGGTATACAGGTTCAAAAATATATCGTCAATCTCCCGGTTCCTCGCATCCAGCCGTTCCCGTTCCTTCTCCATCTCCGAAGCATCCGCCAGATACCGCCGTTCCATCCGGCTGCAAATCCGCTGGTAGAACGATTCCACGTCTTTCAGTGCCATTGCCGCAAGTTCCTGAATATCCTTCAATACAAGGTTATACAAATCCCTTGCTTCCACTTTGTGGCTGGTGCAGGAGTTTTTCCCCAGCCGGTTATAGGTCTGGCAGATATAATACGCCTTGTCTATCGGCTCCCGTTCCTCGCCGGTAAAGCGGTTCTTCCCGGTTCT
>RAYY01000063.1 GCA_003611875.1 bacterium D16-56
CTTGACAGGCTGGCATTGTCAATCAAGAATGGCTGGCTTGACGAAGAAAACAGGGTGTATATCCATTACACCCTTGATAACATAATGGAGGATTTGGGATGCGCAAGGGAGAAATGCGCTAAAGTGATAGCGGAGCTTGACAGCAAAAAGGGAATTGGTCTGATTGAGAAGAAAAGACAGGGACTGGGCAAGCCGGACATTATCTATGTGAAGAATTTTGCGACACTGGATACCGGGAAAGAACCGGGCGGAGAACCGGAAAAGCCTGATAATGCTGACAGTTCCGCAGAAGTTCGGAAACCGAACTTCAAGAGGTTCGATAATCAAACTTCAAGAAGTTCGGAAATCGAACTTCAAGAGATTCGGAAACCGAACTTGCAGGAGTTCGGAAACCAAACTTCAAGAGATTCGGAAACCGAACTTGCGGAAGTTCGGGAATCGAACCCTAATTATAACAATACTAATTATACTGATCTGAGTTATACCAATCCTATCAATCAATCTGATATAGAAACAGAAAAACAGGAACCGGGCAAGCCGGACAATGGTATGATTGATGTGATGGATGAAACCAGCGCCTACATGGAAATCATTAAGGAGAATATTGAGTATGAGCATCACATGAAATATGGCGATTGGAGTGAAAAAGGTCTGTATGAGGAACTGTATGAGGTTATCTGCGAGATTGTGTGCGTGAAGCGTAAGACGGTAAAGGTCAACGGGGAAGATTACCCTTATGAGCTTGTAAAATCAAAGTTCCTGAAGCTGAACAGCTCCCATTTGGAGTATGTTATCGGGTGCATGAGGGAAACCACAACCAAGATAGCCAACATCAGGGCGTACATGGTGACTGCCCTCTACAATGCGCCTAACACCATGAACCACTATTACCAGCAGTTGGTGCAGCATGATATGTATGGCGGCGGTTGGGAAGAAAAAGGGATGTTCCAGCCCAAAGCGGAAGGGGATGGATAAATGGAATCCATGAGGGATATTGACCGGGTAATGGAACGGGAGATTGCAAAGGGGAGCTGCCCGTTAAGGTTTGTGGGGATAGAGTTTAGCAGTTCCCCTTATTAGGAGATTGCGTCAAGGGAAAAGCTGCTGGAGGTGCTGTCCTATCTGCTTCGGACAGGCGATTATGGCAGGTTTGCCGGGAAAGGGACAGGGAATAATGTTTACATGGACTTAAAAGGCAGGAAACCGGCTTTTAAGCGTACCCGTTCCTTTATTGACCGGAATGCCCTCTTTTCCACAATCCGCAGGTATGGAAAGAAAATAAAGCCGGATTTTGACGGGCATACTTATCTGGAAACGGTGCGGTGCTTCTTTGAACTGCCGGAAGCGGAACAGGAAAAATACAGGGTGACATATGACGGGCAGGAAACATTCGCTTTCCCCATGTCAGATAAATATATCCTCGGACTTTATACGCACTGTATTTCGGCAAGGCAGGCGGCATCGGCGGATATGGATATTCCCGGAGCAGGCTTTTCGGAGAAGGAACAGGGCATCGCCAGTCTGGAAGATGTGCGTGACGTATTGTTCCAATGCCTTTTGTTTGACACAATAAAATGCGGGGAAGGCGTGTTATACGCTGACCTCTGCACAATCTACTGTTTAAGAGAGGATAGATAGCTTTTGGACTTTTTGTCCAGAAGTAAGTTAGGAGGTGCGCTATGGCGGAAAAATATATTACGGAAGAACAGCGGGCAAAATGCCGGAAGGTGGCGGATGCGTTTGTGGAGCTGTATGAGCTGACCGATGTAATGGTGGCGGATGCCGGGAGGTTCGGCTTCGTCCGTCTGCAATGGTTCAGTGAGGGAGAGGGCTTTGATTCGGCAATGGCATTTTCGGACAGCGGGGAACTGTTTGAGGAACTCTGGCGGATATGGTATGAGCATGAAGTCTTAACGCCTGTGCTTGGTACGCCGCTTGCGGAGCTTGACTATGACGAGATATTCCGGACGCTTTCCAAAGACAGGCAGGAGGAAATACTGGAGAAAAAGAAATATTTTGTAGCCCTGTGCAAAGACGCTTTCGGTTAAGGCGGCAGATATTTTTTACAATTCCGGGGCGTTTTCTGTTAAAATAGACCGTATCAGGATAAAGGAGTGGTGCGTTTGGGAAACAGGAAGCGGAGGGCGGACAGGACATATAAGGACTTAAAGCAGAAACAGAAAGCAGGAATAGCAGACAGTATGTTCCAAAAGACCTGTGATTATTACAGGGAGCATGGCAGGATGCCGGAAGGAGAGGACTGTGAAAAAATTGCGGGACAGATTTACCAGAGGGTAAAGGGGATAGCGGAAAAGGCTTCCTTTGATGAAATATGCAGCCTGTATCTTTACCGATTGCCACGTTATGAAACAAGGATAGCGGAGAATGGGCTTCCCGAAAAGAAGGAAAAGAAGCAGGATGCCGACAAGCCGAAAGTAAAGCAGAAGGGCAGGAGCAAAAAGGTATGCCCGAACTGCGGAAGGAAGATGAAACAGCAGTTTATCGGCTTGCAGCATTGTAAATGCGGCATGAGCTGGAAGAAGGACATAGGATATTTTGAGCGTACCGGGGATATGGTTTTCGCTCTGGAACGCAGAAAAGTAGGGAAAAAGACAAAACAATGTCCGGTGATCCGGTACAGGTAACTAAATATGGCAGACAGCGTAAGGGCAGTTATAGACCGTAAACAACGGTTTGTAGCTGCCCTTTTTGCGTTTATAAAACTTTTGGACTTTTTGTGTCAGCGCCAATGATAAAATGTAAGAAAACGCCGAAGAAAAAATGCAGATTTATGGCGGAAAGGAGAAAAAAACGATAGACTCCCAATAGGGCAAAAATGTCCAAGGAGGGAGTCGGAAAATGAGAGGAGAAAGCTGGATGGACATACGAAGTGACAGACAAAAAGGGATGAGCTATGTGGAACCCGGAAAAAAATACCACATGGATCCCCGGACAGCAAAGCGGTATGCGCAGTCACCGCAAAAACCGGAATACACACTGACACAGCCAAAGCCAACAAAACTGGATGCCTACAAGCAACAGGTAGACCAATGGCTGGAGGAAGCGCCCTATTCGGCGGTACGGATACTGGAAAAACTGCAGGAACAGGGATTTGACGGAAAGTACAGTATCGTAAAAGAATATGTCCGGGGAAAGAAAATGGACCTGGATGAAAAAGCAACGGTACGGTTTGAAACCATGCCGGGGAAACAGGGGCAGATGGACTGGGGTTTCTTCGAGGATCATCTGGTCTATGAGGATGGGAAATGGAAGAAACTGTACTGCTTCCTTATGATACTGGGGTATTCTCGGATGCGCTACATCGAGTTTGTGACGGATATGAGTACAAATACACTGATCCGATGCCACCAGAACGCGTTCCGATACTTTGGAGGATACCCGGAAGAAATCCTCTATGACAACATGAAACAGGTGGTCATCAAACGTCTTTTAAAACAGGAAGATTCCACGTTGAACCGGCAGTTCGAGGACTTCGCTGGCTTTTACGGATTCAAACCCATCCTGTGCCGGCCTTATAGGGGGCAGACAAAAGGCAAGGTGGAACGCACGGTGCAGTTTGTACGGGATAATTTCATGATTGGAATCAAGTACGAAAGCCTTGCAGACCTCAATGGCCAGGCGCAGGCCTGGTGCAACAAAGTCAATGGAAAGGTTCACGCCACCACCAATGAGATCCCCTTTGAGCGGCTGAAAGCGGAACGGTTAAACCCTCTGCGCCGGGAGTACATCATCGATAGAATCAACCTGCGCCGGGTACAAAAAGACTGCCTCATCTCCTATGCCGGGAATCAGTACTCCGTGCCAGCGGAATACATTGGCAAAGATGCGGCAGTCGTGGCCCTCGACAGTATGCTGGCTGCCTACTATGAGGGAAAGCAGATAGCCCTGCACCGAATATCGTATCAGAAAAAGGATATGGTTGTCAATCCACAGCACTACAGACGGCTCACCCTGAAACAGACGATGGAGGCGGAAAATATGCTTTTGGAACAGGACAAAGTCATTGATTTTCCTTTAAAATCTTCTGACTTATCCAGATATGACGAGGTGCTGTATGAATGAACTGACTATGGACAGGCTGCGGGAGAACCTGGAAAGCCTCAAGATGAAGAACACCCTGGAGATTCTGGACAACTATCTGGAACGGGCGGTGGCGGAGAAGTTAAATATCGTGGATGTTTTGGATCACATTTTTGCCGAAGAAGCGAAATCCAAGCGCAGGCGCGCTTATGAGAAACAGGTCCAGATGTCCGGTTTCCCCATTAAGAAGACGCTGGATGAATTTGATTTTTCCTTCCAGCCCTCTATTGATAAACGCCAGATTGATGAACTGGCAACTATGCGTTTCTTGGAAAACGGGGAAAATGTAGTTTTCCTTGGACCGCCGGGTGTGGGCAAAACCCATCTTGCCTCAGCCCTTGGGCTTGTGGCTGCAAAACACCGGTTCTCCACCTACTACATCAACTGCCATCAGCTCATTGAGCAGTTAAAGAAAGCCCACTTTGAGAACCGGCTGCCGGACAAGCTTAAAATCCTGTCCAAGTACAGGATGCTTATTATCGATGAGATCGGATATCTGCCTATGGACATTCAGGGGGCTAACCTGTTTTTCCAACTCATCGCAAGGCGGTATGAGAAGACATCCACAGTCTTTACCTCTAATAAGACCTTTTCCCAATGGAATGAGGTATTTGCTGATGTCACCATTGCTTCCGCCATTCTGGACCGGGTTCTGCATCATTGTACCGTGGTCAATATCAAAGGAGAGTCATACAGGCTGAAAGAACGCAAGGAATTTATGCGCCAGAAGCAGCAGACCGTGAATACGCTTTTTGAGCAGGGAAACACCTGAAGATGTAACTTGATTCCGCTGAAAAACTACAAAATTTGGTTGGCGTTTTCTTACAATTTTAAATCGGCGTTGACATTATAAACTGATCAGCATTTGTCATAAAGGGGATGTAGTAGTATCGCAGGATTATGGTGTCGCTGCTATGGCACTTGGGAAAGGTGTATATGCTATTCACCAATCAGGCAAGTGGTACACGAATGAGAACATAGATCAGATGCTTATGGAGCGACATCTTAACAAGAAGGCAAGACGCAGCTCTCATAAGAATCATATGAAAGGACCGAGAAAGCGTACAGAAGATGATGATGTACGCTTTGCACAGTCCTTTGAAAAACTCATACTGATGGCAAAGTCAAAAGAAGGTGCTCAGAGTGGGACTATTTAAGAAAAAGATAGTTACAAAGACATATGATAAAGAAAATAAGAAACCAGTAATCAAAGCGAGCATATGTAATGGCGAGCAGGTTGCAGGCTTTAAGGACATTCATACAGGTAAGATAGAAGAGGTCATGCTGATTAAAAATCAAGCAGACCTTGATGCATTCAAGAAAATGTATGCAATAGATGAAGAGATAGAGAAGGAATATTAAACAATGTATTTGATTAAGACGATAAAAGGTGACATAACAAAAGTAACAGATGTGCAGACAATCGTAAATGCGGCTAACAATTCACTTCTTGGTGGAGGCGGTGTAGATGGTGCAATTCACAGAGCAGCAGGATCGGAATTTCTGGCGGAGTGCAGGACACTTAACGGATGTGAGACTGGAGAAGCAAAGATAACAAAAGCCTATAATCTGCCATGTGATTATGTGATACATACTGTAGGACCGATATGGAATGCAGGAAGGAATAGAGAAGAGGAACTTCTTGCTAACTGCTATTTTAATTCTATGCAACTGGCAATGGATAATGGAATTAGGTCTATTGCATTTCCTTCTATATCAACGGGAGTATATAGTTTCCCGGTTGAGTTGGCAGCAAAGATTGCAATACATACAGTAAATAGGTTCTTGCAGGATAATCCGGATTGTTTTGATCTGGTGGAGTGGGTGCTATTTGATACTCATACTGAATCGGTGTATGAAGCTGAGGTTGATAAATTATACGATAAATAAAATGACAAAAGGGAGCTTTTATGTACGCTGAAAAAACAGATTATGATGATATTGAAATGTCGAGCAGGTTACGGAATATTCTCAGAAGAAATGGATTTGAGTCATTGGAAGGATTGGGAGAATATCCAAAGGAACATTTTATAAAGTTTCGTAATATGGGACCAACAACATTGCAGGAGCTGTATACGATTTGTGAGAATCAGGGGATAAAACTGCGTAGTATAGAAGATCTGAATGATATGGAGCATGGAGTCAGATTTGATGACTTTTTATGCATGGATGCGTTTAGAATGGGGATAAAAAGCAAAGATGATTTGAGAAGATATAGTCTTGAGGAACTTGAAAATATGTGCCCGAAGGATAAAAGGTTGTTTGTAAGATTAAAGAAGTTGAAAACAATACAAGGGTAATCTTATGTTTAACATGATAATTAGTGGAAACTCAATTTTGTCGGGTGGCAACTGTAAAATTGAAGGTAGTATAGTTGTACTGTTTGTAAATTTGATTTTAATGTTTGGATTTGTAATGGCAAAAAAGAAAAGGGATAAAAATCTATAAATCCAATTTTATTGATCCAAAATCAAGGAAGATTCATAATAAGCGAGAAAACAGAGATTAATTATATGCAGACAAAACTCATCCGGCTTCCTTCAGAGGAGTGGCATTTACCCGTTGAGCAGATTGTTCACTTTAACCACCTCAAAGGATTGGGAGGAAGAAACGCCTATTTGGCATAAAGGAGAATAAAATGGAATACCAGTACAAACTTCGTCCACATCACGGATTGTGTATCTCCTTTTTCTCAGTGAAAAAGTATAATGAAAAATATAAAGAATATATAAAGAAAATAATAGCTGAATTAGAAAACGCTTCAATTGTTTGTGTCACATTGCAGTTAGATATTTTTTGTGAGGGATGTTCCAGTAGATTACAAGATGGAAGCTGTAGTGTTGCTGATAAGGTTCGAGAATATGATCAAAAGATTCTTGAATTATGTGGATGGAAAGAAGGAATGCTACTTCCGTATTCTGAATTTAAACAAGCTATTCATGATAATATTTTGTCTTGTAAAAAGTGTGAAATAATTTGTGGTGATTGTGAATGGAGCGAAATTTGTTACATAAATGAAAGAAAAAATAAAAAGCTAATATGTTGGATTAATGAACAAGATAAAATATTGTCTTTCCACCAAGAAGAAGGATTTGTGCAAAAGGAATTTACAGACAGAGACGAGCTTCGATGCTTCTTGCTTGCAGTGTATGGAATATATAGGATACAGTAATAAAAACTGTAAGGTTATATATGAATCCGCTATATAAGCTCTTTCGTTTATCTGGCAAACTAGACAGGCTTAAAAATCATATTCTACCTTCGAGGGGTATGTTTTTTCTCTAAAAAAGAGTACGATCAATATAAAAAAGGAGGTAGATGGATGGATCTTATCAAAATTGGAAAATACATTGCAGGTAAGAGAAAGTCATTGGGGATGACGCAAAAGCAACTGGCAGAAAAATTAGGTATGAGTGATAAGTCTGTTTCTAAATGGGAGAGAGGAATCTGTTTGCCGGATGTATCAGTATACTTAGAATTATGCGGAATATTAGGTATTAGTCTTAATGAGTTCTTGGCTGGTGAAGATATTGAAATAGATAATATTGAAAAAAAATCAGAAGATACATTGATACAGATAACAAAGGACAGTGGCCGCAAACAACGATACTTAAAGAGAATCATTATAGTGCTTCTTATTGTAGTGGGAATATCTATGGTTACTTTTGGATCCATCGTATGTAATAAATTGCGACAACCACAAAACTATATTGAAGCAGTAGATTCAGATAGTATACGAATGAAAACTGCTGAATTGTTATCAGGAATTGATGGAACAATGATGTTTCGATACAATTCAAGGGATACATTTAAAACGTTATCTATTTATTTGTCAGAATATCAGCTTGGACAACGAGTTTCACATAAAAAAGTTTTGGAACTTTCCTATGAAGATGTGAAATCTTCCACAAATGGATTGATTGTCATTACACCGGATTTTGATAATTTTACTGCAAAGCTCATCGCAGCAGATAAATATTCAAAATATATGACAGAAATACCAATTTTGGAGGGAGTTACAAACAGGGAATATTATGGAAGATCAGCAACGTCTATTGAAAACAAATGCAAGATAGAGTATGGAACAGAGCAAGGATTAGCGGCACTGATTTATGGAGAAAAGGGGTTAAGTTCGTTGCCAATACAGGATATTACAGGGGAGCATATAGATACCGATAATGAGTACATGTATTACTATTCGGTTGAATTCATAAAATAGCACTAATAAAAAGAAGAGGATGTCACGTAATCTGCTTTGATTCGGTGGCATCCTTTTTTGGCATTTGGTTTTTTACGGGCATTATAGATTTCATAACTTATTTCTTATTTTTCTGTATTCTCTTGGCGAATATCCTTTCAGCTTGTGAAAAAGCCGGCTGAAATAAAGCTGGTTATCATATCCGACAATCTTAGAAATCTCATTGATGGAATAAGTTGTTGTTTCAAGTAACATCTGAGCATTGTTGATACGGATTCCCACAATGAATTGCATTGGTGTAGAACCGGTATATTTTTTGAAATTTCGGATAAACCAGCTGACACTCATGCCTCGTGAGGCAGCATAATCATCAATATTGATATTTTGATTGTAGTTTTCACTGAAAAAGGTAACAGCATTATCCATCTCATGATCAAGATATTCATTTTTTAATATGTGCTCTCTTGTCAGTTCCCGGTGGAAACTGATCAGAAGATGACGTAGCAAAAGGACAAGCATTTCCTCATAATTGTCTTGACAGCGTTGGAGCTCGATAATGATACGTTTGAAAATTTGTTCATATTCATTAGATGTACCCACTTGAAAGACACGTTCTTTATCCGGAAACCCATATTGACGTAAGATATTTTTCACATTGCTTCCTGTGAAGTGAATCCAGTATACTTCTGTCTTATCTTCTCCGTAATATTCATATTTTTGGAGTTCTTTCGGTCTGTACAGTACAATGTTGCCGGCTGGAACAATCGTTTCATTATTTACATTATCAAAATGAAAATGCCCACAACCAGCAGTGATATATATAATCTGATAATCCAGACGACCCCTTGGACGGTAGGACGGAAGTTTGGGATGTCTGGAAAGACGGTAAGTACCACAGCTACCGACAATCAGCGGACGACTTTTGTCTTTGAAATCCATATGTGAGTGGTTCAAATAACCGGTGTTCAAATGCATAGGACAGCACCTCTTTTCGTACTTTTTATCATTGTATCATTTAGTGCATATTTTGTCTAATCCAATTCATAGACATATTTTGCGAATTAGGATAAGCTATATATAGCATAACTAAGGAACGTAAACAAAAAGTAAAGTATAAGGTTTGCTTTAGGAAAACAAAGAACAAAAAAGTATATGTATTGGAGGAGAGCTATTTATGATCGTACCACGTTATTATGAAAATCTAAGCGTACTGCACGAAAACACAATGCCAGCCAGAGCCTATTATATTCCGGCATCCAGAAGAATGGATAACTTGGTGGAACACAGAGAAGAGTCAGATCGTATGCAGTTATTGAATGGAACTTGGAAATTCCAGTATTTTAACAGCATCTATGACATTAAGGATTCTTTCTTTGAGAAGAATTATGATACAGAAAATTTTGATGAGATTCAGGTTCCAAGTGTATGGCAGATGGCTGGATATGATACACACCAGTATACAAACATCCGGTATCCATTTCCGTTTGATCCACCATATATGCCACAGGACATTCCGTGTGGAGCCTATGTACATACTTTTGAGTACAGTAGAGATGAGAAAGCGCCAAAATCTTTTTTGAACTTTGAAGGAGTAGACAGTTGCTTTTACGTATGGATCAATGGCTCTTACATAGGATACAGCCAGGTTTCGCATATGACCAGTGAGTTTGATGTTACCGATGTACTTCAGGATGGAACGAATACGGTGGCAGTGTTGGTAATGAAGTGGTGTGATGGTTCCTATTTGGAAGATCAGGACAAATTCCGTATGAGTGGTATTTTCCGGGATGTGTACATTTTGAAACGCCCAAAACAGGCAATCAGTGATTATCATATTAAAACAAGAATTGAGGATATGCTTGCGAAAGTAGAAATTGAAATGAAATTCTACTCTCCGTTAAATGTAAAAATTTCGATTGAAGATAGAAACGGAGCAGTTGTAGCACTAGGAAGTATTGCTGAAGAAGGAACAGCTGTATTAGAAATCGCAAGTCCGGAACTTTGGAATACAGAAAATCCATATCTATATAAACTGATTCTTGAAACAGAGAATGAAGTAATTGTAGATCACATTGCATTAAGAAAGATAGAGATTAAAGACCAGGTTATTTATTTAAATGGACAGAAGATTAAATTCCGTGGTGTCAATCGACATGATTCTGATCCGGTTACTGGATTTACAATCAATCCGGAACAGATTACAACCGATCTTACGTTAATGAAGCAGCATAATTTTAATGCGATCCGTTCCAGCCACTATCCGAACGCACCATTTTTCTATGAAATGTGTGACAAGTATGGATTCATGGTAATAGATGAAGCAGATATTGAAGCTCATGGTCCATTTATGATCTACAGAAAAGAAGACACTGATTACAATCGGTTCAAACGATGGAATGAGAAGATTGCAGATGATCCGGTATGGGAAGAGGCAATCGTTGATCGCGTAAAACTCATGGTGGAACGTGACAAAAACCGTTTCTGTATTGTTATGTGGTCAATGGGAAATGAGAGTGCTTATGGCTGCAACTTTGAAAAAGCACTGGAATGGACAAAGAATTTTGATCCAGACCGTATCACACAATATGAGAGTGCAAGATACCGTAATTATGATGAAACATATGATTACAGCAATCTGGATGTGTACAGCCGGATGTACCCAGCGCTTTCCGAAATTCAGGAATATCTGGATAAAGATGGAAGCAAACCCTTCCTTTTGGTAGAGTACTGTCACAGCATGGGAAACGGACCTGGAGATTTTGAAGATTACTTCCAGATGATTCAGGATAATGATAAAATGTGCGGCGGCTTTGTCTGGGAATGGTGTGACCATGCGATTGCTCATGGAACTGCTGAGAATGGAAAGACTATATATGCTTATGGGGGCGACCATGGCGAAGAAATTCATGATGGCAACTTCTGTATGGATGGATTAGTATATCCGGACAGAACGGTACATACAGGACTTTTCGAATACAAGAATGTTTATCGCCCGGCAAGAGTTATTTCCTATAACAAAGAAAGCGGAGAACTGGTGCTTCATAACTACATGGATTTTGATGACTTGAAAGATTATGTGAAGATTAGTTATGAGCTGACACAGGATGGTCTTGTGATCAGCAAAGGCATACTTCCGGAGTTTTCTGTGGCACCACACGGGGAAGGAAAAACAAACCTGAAGATCAATGTTCCAGAGAATGGGAAATGTTATTTAAAACTTATTTACCATCTGAAAAAAGAATTGCCACTGTTGGATGAAGACCATATTCTTGGATTTGATGAAATTGAGGTAAGTAAAGAGGATACAAAATGTAAACTTGCAGAGAAATGGATACCAAAAACAGTAGTGGACTCTGAATTACAGGTAAATGAAAATGATACACAGATTCATATCAAGGGGCGTGAATTTGCTTATACCATAGACAAACATACTGCACTCTTTACAGAGATGAAATTCGCAGGGCGGGAATACTTGAACCATCCGATGGAATTAAATATTTGGAGAGCTCCAACAGATAACGATATGTACATCAAGTCTGAATGGAAGAAAGCCCACTATGATAAGGCTTACACAAGAGCCTATACGACAGAGGTTGTGCAGGGAAAACATGGTGTGAAGATTACAAGCCATGCTTCCGTTGTGGCAGAGACAGTACAGAAGATTCTTGATGTGACGATTACATGGAAAATAGAAGCTGCTGGAAAGATTGATGCAGATATTGCAGTAACAAAAGACGATGAATTCCCGGATCTTCCGAGATTTGGTGTGAGGATGTTCCTGGATAAAAAACTTTCAGCTGTAAGATACTTTGGAATGGGACCACAGGAAAGTTATTGTGATAAACATCAGGCTGCGAGCCACGGTTTGTACCGGGCAGATGTAGGGGATTTACATGAGGACTATATCCGTCCACAGGAAAATGGAAGCCATTATGATTGTGAATATGTAGAGCTTAACAACAGCCGATATGGAATTGTGGCATCCGCAGAAAAGGCATTTTCATTCAATGCTTCTTATTATACACAGGAAGAACTTGAGAAGAAAACGCATAATTATGAATTAATAGAATCAGATAGTGTAGTATTCTGTGTTGACTACGCATTAAATGGCATTGGTTCTAATAGTTGTGGTCCAGTTGTATTGGAGCAGTACCGATTTGATGATGTATTATTCCGGTTTCAGTTTACACTGATACCGTATGTAAAGGGATAATAAAGTTTCATGTAACCCGTAAACAAGGAAAGAGAGTCTGATTGTAATGTAAAGTCCGGATATACAGAGCAATCAGACAAAATCAGAGAAAAAAACAGAATTAGATATCATACGGTTAGCCATATTGAGATTCTAAGTGCGATGAAGATGAGGAGCAAAGAAATTCGATGGAAGAAAAAAAGTATTTGAAATGGTATAACAAAATTGGATACGGATCAGGTGATATTGCAGGTAATGTAGTCTATGCGTTCCTGACATCTTTTATGATGGTCTATCTGACGGACTCGGTAGGACTTGCTGCAGGTGTCGTGGGTACCCTGATTGCCGTATCAAAACTATTTGATGGTTTTACGGATATATTTTTTGGAACAATGATTGACAAAACACACAGTAAAATGGGAAAAGCGAAACCCTGGATGCTATACGGATATATTGGTTGTGCCATTACGCTGGTCGGCTGCTTTGCAGTACCGGTGAGTTTGGGAACATCGGCTAAATATGCATGGTTCTTTATTTCTTATACACTGTTAAATGGTGTGTTTTATACAGCAAACAATATTGCTTATTCAGCACTTACGTCACTGATTACAAAGAACAGCAAAGAGCGTGTACAGATGGGATCTTACCGTTTTATTTTTGCATTTTCAACAAGTCTTCTGATTCAGGCGATTACAGTTGGATTTGTAGATAAATGTGGTGGAGATGCTGCGGCATGGAGAACGGTTGCTATTATCTATGCAATCATTGGTCTGGTCGTAAATACGATTTCAGCACTTTCTGTTAAGGAACTTCCGGAGGAAGAACTTAATGAAGGAGAAGTAAAGAATGATAATGAAAAGTATGGAATGGTACAGGCATTCAAGCTTCTTGTCAAAAACAAATATTACATGATGATTTGTGGAACATATATTTTACAGCAGTTATATGGTGCCATGATTGGAGCTGGCATTTATTACATGACATGGGTACTGAAAAATAAGAATTTGTTTGGACAATTTGCATGGGCAGTAAATATTCCACTGATCATTGCCCTGATTTTTACACCGACATTAGTTGGTAAGTGGAAAGGCATGTATAAACTGAACTTAAGAGGTTATGTCTTAGCAGTCATCGGTAGAGCACTTGTTGTTGTTGCCGGATATATGGGTAGTGTTCCGCTGATGATGGCGTTTACAGCTCTTGCAGCCTTAGGTCAGGGACCATGGCAGGGAGATATGAATGCTGTTATTGCATCCTGCTCTGAATACACTTATCTTACACAGGGAAAGAGAATTGATGGAACGATGTACTCTTGTACTTCTCTTGGTGTAAAAATCGGTGGAGGTATTGGAACCGCTGTTGTTGGATGGATGCTTGAGCTCAGTGGATATGTCGGAACAAATGCAACTCAGCCACAGTCTGCACTTGATATGATGCAGTTCATGTATCTTTGGCTTCCGTTAATCTTTGATGTATTGATTATGTTTGCACTTTCAAGAATGAATGTTGAAGATGCAAATAAAAAACTGAAAGCAGAAAAAGGAATTGTTGCAGATGAAGTAACAGATGCATCAGACATAAATTAGAATTGACAAGAGAAAGCGTTGTCTGATCGTTGTTCGATGAGACAGTGCTTTTTTCTATAATATAAAGTGATAGAACTGTATTTTGAAAATAAAAAGGACCACTTCATTTTTATGAAATGGCCTTAAGAAAATATTCAGTTTTCACAAAATAGTCCTTTTAGTATTTATACATGGTAAGGATGCTCAAAATATTCAGTGTAGAATACTAAAAGGTCATTCAGATATTTTTTTAGGTTGCTCATTTGCAATTCCTCCTTTCCTTATTTACAAGTTGATTATAAGATAGGTGTAAAAGGATTGCTTGCCAAATCGAAAGAAGATATAGACAAATGTTGCAAAGGGGAGTATTTCATGCAGTTAAAATATGTTGACACAAAAGAGGAGATCATAGCAATAAATAGGAAGTCAAAACATATTGAACCACATCTTCATAATGCATTGGAGATTGTTTGTGTAACAAGTGGAGCATTAGAACTTGGTGTCGGACAGGAACTATATCATATGGATAAAGGAGATATAGGCTTTGTATTTCCAGATGTTATTCATCACTATCAGGTACTGACACCCGGTGTAAATAAAGCGACTTATCTGATTGCATCGCCATTTACGATTGCCAAATTTGCAGATATCATGCAATCCATGGCTCCTGAATACCCGATCATCAAAGCGGAAAAGGTTGAACCGGAGGTATATAGGGTTATAAATGCGATTTTAGAGACAGAACAGTCGGATATTACTGTTGCACAGGCATATCTTCAAATTGTGTTGGCACGCTGCATAGGAAAATTAAATTTGGTAGAAAAGAGTAATGTGGGGAGCAACGATCTTATTTACCAGACAGTTTCCTATATATCAGCAAATTTTAAGAAGAAATTTTCGCTGGAAGAGATGGCAAAAGATCTGGGGGTGAGCAAATATGTTTTATCCAGACTCTTTTCCAAAACATTCCATAGAAACTTTAATCAATATCTTAACGATGCAAGGCTGAACTATGCATGCCAGCGTTTGGAAAATACGAGTGATTCTATTACAAACATTTGTCTGGATAGTGGATTTGAAAGTCAGAGAACATTTAACCGAGTATTTAAAGAAAGATATAAAATATCACCGAGTGATTATCGGAGTACTTGTGTGAAAGAGATGTTGTCATAAAAGGTTCTGTTGATAGAAATATTTACTTCGATTTCACAGTACTATGTATTTGATTTTATGTGTGGATGATATAATATGAAAATATTTGTAGAAAATAGCGCTTTATTTTATTATGAAAAGAGTGTCAACGCCAACTTGAAATTGTAAGAAAGCGCCGACCAAATTTTGTAGTTTCTCGGCGGGGTCATGCAGCAACTTCAAGCGTTTCCCTGCTCAAATAGCGTGTTCACGATCTGCTGTTTCTGGCGTATAAATTCCTTGCGTTCTTTTAGTCTGTATGACTCTCCTTTGATGTTGACCACGGTACAATGATGCAGGACACGGTCCAGAATGGCGGAGGCAATGGTGACATCGGCAAATACCTCATTCCATTGGGAAAAGGTCTTATTGGAGGTAAAGACCGTGGATGTCTTTTTATACCGCCTTGCGATGAGCTGGAAAAACAGGTTGGCTCCCTGAATGTCCATAGGAAGATATCCGATCTCGTCGATGATAAGCATCCTGTACTTGGAGAGGATTTTAAGCCTGTCCGGCAGCCGGTTCTCAAAGTGGGCTTTCTTTAACTGCTCAATGAGCTGGTGGCAGTTGATGTAGTAGGTTGAAAACCTGTGTCTTGCAGCCACAAGCCCAAGGGCTGAGGCAAGATGGGTTTTGCCCACACCCGGCGGCCCAAGGAAGACTACATTTTCCCCGTTTCCCAGAAAACGCATGGTCGCCAGTTCATCAATCTGGCGTTTATCAATAGAGGGCTGGAAGGAAAAATCAAATTCATCCAGGGTTTTCTTAATGGGAAAACCAGACATCTGGACCTGTTTCTCATAAGCACGTCTGCGCTTGGATTTTGCTTCTTCGGCGGAAATGTAATCCAAAACATCCACGATGTTTAACTTCTCCGCCACCGCCCGTTCCAGGTAGTTGTCCAGAATCTCCAGGGTGTTTTTCATCTTGAGGCTTTCCAGGTTTTCCCGCAGCCTGTCCATGGTCAGTTCATTCATACAGCACCTCGTCATATCTGGACAGGTCAGAAGATTTCAAAGGAAAATCAATGACCTTGTCCTGTTCCAAAAGTATATTTTCTGCATCCATCGTCTGTTTCAGGGTGAGCCTTCTGTAGTGCTGCGGATTGACAACCATATCCTTTTTCTGATACGATATCCGGTGCAGGGCTATCTGCTTTCCCTCATAGTAAGCGGCCAGCATACTTTCGAGGGCTACGACTGCCACGTCTTTGCCGATGTACTCCCGGCGCAGAGGGTTTAACCGTTCTGATTTCAGCCGTTCAAAGGGGATCTCATTGGTGGTGGCGTGAACCTTTCCATTGACCTTGTTGCACCAGGCTTGCGCCTGTCCATTGAGATCTGGAAGGTTTTCGTACTTGATTCCGACCATAAAATTATCCCGTACAAACTGTACTGTCCGTTCTACCTTGCCTTTTGTCTGCCCTCTATAGGGCTGGCACAGGATGGGCTTAAAGCCGTAAAAGCCAGCGAAGTCCTCGAACTGCCGGTTCAGCGTGGAGTCTTCCTGTTTCAAAAGACGTTTGATTACCACCTGTTTCATGTTGTCGTAGAGGATTTCCTCCGGGTATCCTCCAAAATACCGGAACGCGTTCTGGCGGCACCGGATCAGTGTATTTGTACTCATATCCGTCACAAACTCGATATAGCGCATCCGAGAATACCCCAGTATCATAAGGAAACAGTACAGTTTCTTCCATTTCCCATCCTCATAGACCAGATGGTCCTCGAAGAAGCCCCAGTCCATCTGCCCCTGTTTTCCCGGCATGGTTTCAAACCGCACCGTTGCCTTTTCATCCAGATCCATTTTCTTTCCCCGGACATATTCTTTTACGATGCTGTACTTTCCGTCAAATCCCTGTTCCTGCAGTTTTTCCAGTATCCTTACTGCGGAATAAGGCGCTTCCTCCAGCCATTGGTCTATCTGCTGCTTGTAAGCATCCAGTTTTGTTGGCTTTGGCTGCGTCAGTGTGTACTCCGGCTTCTGTGGTGGCTGCACATACCGCTTTGCTGTCCGTGGATCCATGTGGTATTTTTTTCCGGGTTCCACATAGCTCATCCCTTTCTGTCTGTCACTTCGTATGTCCATCCAGCTTTCTCCTCTCATTTTCCGACTCCCTTCCCAGACATTTTTGTCCTATCAGGAGTCTATCTTCTTTTCCTCCTCTCCGCCATAAATCTACATTTTTTCTTCGGCGTTTTCTTACATTTTATCATTGGCGTTGACAATGATTGATAACGTTCTGAACAATGAGAAGCCGACAGGCAGAATTTCCATAAAGGAGAAACTGGCGGAGAAAAAGGCGGTTACCCGGCAGAGGGATAAGTCGGAGAAGGAAGCCCCGGAAAAGGGAACAGAGAAAAAATCAGAGAGGGAGATATAAGCTATGGATAAATTTACAGTGGAAGAAATCAATTTGATGTGTGTGTTTAAGGGGCAGGACAGGACGGGCATGATTGCCGATATAAAGAATGTGATTCCCTACATACAGGACAGTGATATGGTGGAGCTTGCCGGACAGGTCTTGGGGAAACTGGAAGCCATGAGCGATGCGGAATTTGCAGAGGTGGCATTGGAAGCGGCAGAGTGATTAACGCAAATCTTTTATAGCATTATTCGACATAACGTGCTATAATTCTCTTAGTCAGATTAGAGCAGGTAGGGATAGTCTGCGGTTGTCCTTTCTGGAAACGGAAAGGAGGTCGGTATGAACACACTTGAGATACTTACACTGCTGTTGGTCATTTTCGCAGCATTAACATACTTAGACAACAGAAACAACCGCAAGTAACGGAAAAGGCTATCCTCTACTGCAATAGGGGATAGCCTGTAATCCGTTGATTTTTAACGCATTATAAGTTTCCGATTGTACAACCGTCGGACGTTCCAATATCCTTCGGGTTCTAAGATGATTATAAACCAACACTGCGAATTTTGCAAGAGGGTTTAGGAAATGGGGCAGGGTTGTTTCATGAATGCTTCCAAACGACATTATTTATTATGAACCTGCTGTCAGCCGGTTCGGAATCC
>RAYY01000064.1 GCA_003611875.1 bacterium D16-56
TTGAAAATGCCGGAAACTTTGAATCTGAATTACTACTACGGGAATGAAGCCGACCAGTACAGCTTCTACCGCATCCCGAAAATCCTGCTTACCGACCGCCGCTACAAGGGTGTATCTCTGGAAGCAAAAGTTTTGTACGGCCTGCTGCTTGACCGCATGGGGCTGTCTGCCCGCAACGGCTGGCTGGACGATAACGGGCGCGTGTTCCTCTACTTCACCCAGGAGGAAGTCATGACCATGCTGGACTGCGGCAAGGACAAGGCGACGAAGCTGTTCCGTGAATTGGAGGGCATCGGTCTTGTGGAACGGAAAAAGCAGGGCCAGGGACACCCCGCCCGGATTTACGTTAAGAACTTCATTCTGGAGCCGGAACACTCTGCGCCGGTTCAGACTGCGGAAAACCAGCCGTCAAGACCGCTTGACAGTGCCGCAGTCAAGACTGCTGAAAAACCGCAGTCTGCACCCCTGAAAACCAGCGGTCAAGAGTGCGGTTTTTCCGCCCCTAATAATACTGATATAAATAAAACTGAAAAAAGCGATACTGATCTATCCATCACACCCCCTGCCCCCTCAGCGGTTTCTTCTCCTGCTGGTAAACGCGCTCCGCGCAGGATGGGATTGGATGAGATGGAGGACGGAGGTAGCGCCGACATAGTAGCCAGTTTGTTGATGGTAATGTTGCGCTCCGCGCACAAGCGGAGTATGCGGGTTTTAATCGCTGAAATTGTATCCATAACCTTATCCTGCCCTTTTTTTATCAAGAATACAAAATAAGGCTTGTAAAAGTAGGCTACCGGTGCTACTATTTAGGCTATGGGTAGCCTTTTTATGAAAGGAGGAACCGTTGGCGATTTCTAACATTTTGCCGCGCAAGATTATGAAAAACCGGACGCGGCAGCAGTCGATGGCGGAACGCCACGACTACGACCAGAAAGAAGAAAAGACAGACGGCGGCGAATTGGTATCCTCCTATATGTGCAGCCCGGAAACCGCCGCCGAAGAATTTGAAATCAGCAAAAAAATATACGCCCAGCTTACCGGGCGCAGTCAGTCAGAAAAGCACGACATTATCATGTATCGCATTATCCAGTCATTCAAGCCCGGTGAGATCAGCCCGGAGGACGCACATAAACTCGGCTACGAATTGGCGATGAAGATTACCGGCGGGCAGCATCAGTTTGTGGTGGCTACGCACATTGACAAACGGCATATCCATACACATATTGAATTTAACAGCACCAACCTAAACTGTGACGCCAAATTTCAGAACGTGAAAAATTCCGCTTTTATCCTGCGGCGCATAAATGACGAACTGTGCCGCGCTCATGGCCTTTCGGTAATTGAGAACCCGAAGAAAAAAGCCAAGTCCCAAAAGGAAACGGCGGCGGCACAGTACGGTGTCAGCCACAAGAAACAGTTACAGCAGACCATTGACCGGCTACTGCCAGAGTGCAATAATTATGAGGAATTTCTGGCAAAGATGCGGGCCGAGGGATATGAAGTTATAGACGGCAAAAATCCCGGCTTCCGTCTGCCCGGATGGGAGCGTCCCACGCGGACGGGCCGGCTGGGTGAGAACTATACCAAGACTGCCCTACGCGCCAGAATCACCAGCCAGCGCGGGCGTTCTGCGGCAGGAAAAACAGCGCTGAAACGAACCAGCAGAAAGGTCAATCTTCTGATTGATATTCAGGCGAAACTTGTCGCCGGAAAAGGCGCAGGCTATGAACGCTGGGCAAAAATTTTCAACCTGAAAGAAGCGGCGAAGACGCTGAACTTCCTGATTGAAAATGGTCTGACTGATTATGACGAGTTAGCGCTTCGGGCGGAGAAGGCCGAGGACGGTTTCAATGCAGCTTCACAGAAAATCAAGCAGTTGGAAGCGCGGATGGCAGGCGTGGCGCAGTTAAAAACGCACATCATCCAGTATTCCAAAACGCGGGAAGTCTACGCAGCTTATAAGAAGTCCCGCCACAAGAAAGAATTTCTCGCGGAGCATGGCGCGGAGATTGCCCAGCATGTAGCCGCAAAGAAAGCCTTTGACGCATTGGACGGCAAGCCTATTCCCAAAGTGGCGCAGCTTTCAGAGGAATATGCCGCGCTGCTGGAAGAAAAACGGGAGCAGTATGAACAGTACAAAGCGTTGCGGCAGGATATGATTACTTATCAGACCGCCCTCCGCAATGTAGATAAGATTTTAGGATTGGAGCCACTGGAGCAGGCACAGGAAAAAGAACAGAAGAAACCGGAACGGTGACGCAAAAAGTGCCGCCCCATTCCAACCGGGACGGCACTCATTTTTTATAATATCCGTTTTCTTAACTGATAGATAGGCACGCTTTGTACCTGCATAACTGTCTATAATCTATCGAACACTAAAATTAGATTTGATGGCTCAATTTGTTTCGCTGCCAAAGGATCGCTTTTTCAAATATAAGAAAGGTTGTGATACTATGGTTTACACAGACGAAGTAAGAAAAAAGCTGGACGCGATTTTGAAAGCGTTTGAGAAGTACATTGACGGGCAAAGTTATTTTGATATAGTCTACTCAAAGAAAATCGGCTATGTTTGGATTTTAGCTGACTACCCCGGTGATGCCGGCGCGGTGGTTCTGGATACGCCAGCGAAAATGCTTGACCGGCTGTTTAACGAGGTTATCAACGATGTAGTCAATGCAGATGAAAATAAGACGCATATCCCTAACGCCCTCACCCTCTCCGAGTGGGAGGAAAACGAAGTTCGCCGCCGAATCGCCGCACTGCTGGAGCCACTTACTGAGGATAAAGACTGTTACTTGCAATTCTTGGACAGATACCTAAAAGTCTATCAGGAAAACAACGGCCACATCGGGGAGCCGGACGAAATTTAATCTTTCTTTGGCAACGCTTTAACTAAGTTTTCCATCGTTTAAGGCAATCTGCCAACGGCGCAAAATGCGCTGCCCCTCTCCTGCGCGGATGTGCAGGAGGAAGCGACCGCAGGGAGCGCAAAGCCACGCCGAAAGGCGTGTTCGACCGGACGCGCAAGCGGTAGGTCTGGGGCTTGGGGGAACCCCAACAAGCGAGCCGGAATATCCCAAAAGGATATTCCGGCTCATTGCTTGCCTACGTTATCGGAAATTTCAGATATTGCCGGATTTTCCGCTTTCCCCTCCACGCTGTCTTGAAAACAATGAATACAGAACAGATTCTAATCTTTATTGTTTACATCCTGGGTGTTGATTTATTCGCCGTATCTTCGTAAAATTAGACTGTGTATTGCAGTACGAAAACTGTTGTGAGGTTTCTGTAACATTTTCATGTTACCCTAATAAGGGAAAGGAAGTGAAGCCATGAGGCTTTTAGTCGTTGAAGATGACCGTCTTTTGAACAATACCCTTTGCTACAATCTTTCGGCGGCGGGCTACACCGTGGACGCTGCCATGTCAAAATCAGCGGCGGTCAATTTCTGTGAAGCGCAGGACTATGATTTGATCGTGCTGGATGTCAATTTGCCTGATGGAAACGGATTTGACTTCTGTACGGAAATCAAAGAACGCCGTCCAGATACCGCCGTGATTTTCCTGACCGCAAACGATATGGAAAGCGATATGCTGAAAGGCTTTGAGTTGGGAGCAGACGATTATGTGACAAAGCCGTTTCCGATCAGCGTATTCCGAAAAAAGGTTTCGGCCTTGCTGGGCCGCATCGAGAAGCAGACAGGCGGTGATTGCTACACAGACGGCACACTATCCGTCAATTTCTCGGAATTGACCGCCACTCTCGCAGGAGAGCCGGTTATCTTCACACCGATGGAATACCGCTTGCTAAAGGTGCTGGTAAGAAATCCGCAAATTGTTCTGACCCGACAGATGCTTCTTGAAAAGCTGTGGGACGCAGATGAAAATTTTGTGGATGAACACGCGCTGACGGTAGCAATTAGCCGTATTCGGGGAAAAATCGAAATAGACGGTTTGCAATATATCAAGACCGTCTACGGCATGGGCTATATGTGGATTGGGGGGATAAAAAAGTGAATGAAAGCAAACTTTCCATCAACCGCGCCTGTGCTGTGGGAGCAGTATTTTTAGGTTTGCTCTCCGCTGTGACCGTGACTGCGGCTTTTCTCCTTACCGGAAAACAGGCAATCGCTTGGTTGGGCCTCTTGTTTATCCTGCTGGTGTTCATCTGTGTAGCTCTTTTCGTGGCCTTTCTGCGCCGAAAGCTGGTGCTGTTTTCGGACAGGCTGTGCGAAACAATAGACAATATGCTGGACGGGGCATCGGCCCCACCGCAGGTCTATGAGGAAGAAAACCTGTTTTATAAAATCAATCACCGGCTTGTCCGCCTATATGAAGTTATGCGAGAAAATCGAGAATGTGTAGCGAAAGAGCGGGCTGATTTGCAGGAATTGATTTCTGACATCTCCCATCAGGTGAAAACGCCGATTGCAAATCTTCAAATGGTAAACGCCACTTTGCTTGAACAGCCTGTGACAGAAGAAAAGCGTCAGGAATTTTTGCAGGCATCCAGCGGCCAGCTTGAAAAACTGGACTTTCTTATGCAGGCCATGATAAAGACCTCACGGCTGGAAACCGGCGTGATCTCGCTGGACAGAAAGACGCAGCCGATTTATAATACCTTGGCGTCGGCGCTGGGCGGTATTCTGTTGAACGCTGAAAAGAAAAACATTCATGTCAACGTAGATTGTCCATCCGATATACTGCTGGCCCATGATAAGAAATGGACAAGTGAGGCCCTGTTTAACATTTTGGATAATGCTGTGAAGTACACACCAACGGGCGGCACTATTCAGGTGTCCGTCCAAAGCTGGGAGCTGTATGTGAAAATTGACATTACAGACAGCGGCAAGGGCATCGCGGAGAACAGACAGGGGATGATCTTCAAACGCTTCTATCGTGAGGAAGAAGTACACGATGTTGAGGGCATTGGCATAGGATTGTACCTTGCCCGCGAGATCATCACCATGCAGGGCGGCTATATCAAAGTAACTTCAGCAGTAGGCAGCGGCTCTACATTTTCTGTATTTCTTCCTCGCGGATCATAATTTGTAATCCGATCAGGATTGGGGGGAGTTTGAACATGATTGAAACAGAAAGCCTTATTCTAGATAAAGCAAAGTTTTCGGATTGGACGGAAATGTACCACAATGTCTGGTCACAGCCGGAAAGCGCGAGATATATGGAGTGGACGATTACCACAAGCGAAGAAGCCGCTAAAATAAGAATCACGAAAACCATCGCATTTCAGAAGGAGCATGACACTTATTTGGTTTATGAAAAAACAAGCGGTAAGGCGATTGGGTTTGCGGGTGTAGAGAAAATCGAACCTTTCATATATCAGGAGGCCGGAATATGTTTGGGGCCGAACTATGTGGGGAAAGGATTTGGTAGGCAGATTCTTCAAGGTCTGATTCAATATTGCAGGGAGAAATTTGACGCAAAAGAGTTTATCTATTCAGCGAGGGATGAAAACACAGCTTCTAACCGATTGGCAAAGTCATTCGGCTTTTCACTGATTTCTTCGGCAGCTAAAACAGACAGCAAAGACGGCCATCAATACAATCTTTTGCGATATAGTTTGAAACTATAAGTTTGGGTGGTTATTTTGCATCAAAAACCTTATTTGCTTTCAAGTGTGGCCATTAAAAAAGGAGAATACCAAAATGTCAGAATTACACAACATTCCACTCATTTACAAAGCAGGCGCGTACAGCCTCGCCGGTTTCAGCAGAGACATTGACGATGACGACGCAATTTCCTTTGACTATGACGCGCAATATCAAATGCTCACCTATGACATTCCTGTCGGGGAGGACTGGCGTGGGATGACGCTGTATAACGTGTCGGAGGACGACCTCATCCGGACGCTCCGCGCCGTCTATGGCAAAGATGGAGCACTCCAGAACGTCACCGCTATATTGGGCGGCCATGAGACGCTCTTGTACATCCGCTATGAAAACAAGGAGCACGCCAGACAGGAGATTCGGAGCTTTGCTGTTCGGAACGCGGACGCCATTATTGAACAGATCCGGCAATGTACGGATGTTGTGGCAAGGCTTTTCATCGAGTATTATTGCGACTCCGATAACATGGATTACCATGCCGTGATTGGCACAGCGGATCAGGTGGAAGCAGTAAGGCAGAAATACCATGACGAGGATTCCTGCGACTGTGCCGGCAACTATCCGTCTGAAAACATCGAAGGCGATAACAGGATGCTGATTACAATGGTGCGCTGTGCTCCAGGTCATCCAGGCGAGAATTTCCGATATGCAGAGGAGATCATGTCAAAATATATTGAGGAACACGCCTTGTCAGCGATAAACAGGACGGTGGATTTCAAGTATATCTGCGCGGAATATGATTAAGAAAAAAACTGCGGCTTGTGACATTTCTGTGACAATTGGCTGTTATGATAGCGGAAGCACAGGCAATTTTGAATTTGTATAGAGGCGCTGTCATTCAACAATATGAATAATTTGAAGGAAGGGACTATGATGAGCGAGAAGCGGTATCAGATTTCCCCCATCGAACTGGTTCAGTGGGCGGAACCGCTGTTCGGCTTTGGAGAGGGGAAAGCAACAGGATTTTCCGAGAAGACGATTGCCGCCTATGAGACGGCGGCAGGGATACGCCTCCCTGCCGCCCTGCGGGACTATTATCGCGCCTGCGGCAAGGCCAGTCTGAACTGCGCCCTGCATGAGATATTCATCCCGGACAAAAAGGCCAAGCGCTTTCAGAAGCGCCTGACCTTCTCCTACGATCATATCGACGAGGACCTGGAAACGTTCAGCCAGCCGGGCGAAGAGGACTACCCGGAGCTGGCAAAGATACGCGCCCTGCCCCGGGAGAAGTGGGGCGAGGTCACGGGCAACTATCTGCTGTTCTGGTGCGAAAATCAGGGCTGCTGGTACGCGGGCATCAAAGCGGAGGATTTGACCCAGCCCAACCCGGCGGTGTACTACAACGACCAGGACGATATGTACAGCTGGGCTCCATTTTCTAATTCTGTCCAGTCCTTCCTCCTGGACATCATGCTTCAAAATCTGGAGGAAGGGAACTACCCGGATGAGTTTGAAGACCCAGTCGAAATACAAAAGGTTCTGTCCGAGGGTAGCGTAGACTTTCAGCGGCTGTGTGAGGCATATCCTTTCCCCGGCGGGCGTTTCTGCCACACCTGCCTGGATACCGAGACCAATACGCTGTATGTTTACGGGGAGGAAGCGGAGGGCCGTCCCGCCTATTTGAAGGTATTCAAGCCGGACGAGGAAGAATAGACAGCTTCCAGTTTGTAGATTTTTGTAGATTAAAGTAGAAAACAGCATGGAACGGATGAAACGTGGGGCAGGATTTTATAACTCCTGCCCCACGTTTTCAAAAGCAGAATAGCTGCGGCAAAACCTCTGAAGCCACCATATATATGAAAAAGTTTTGGGAATGTCACAAACTTGTGACAGTTCAGGGGTAAAAAACCAGCGGCCCGTGACATTTCTGTGAGAATTGGCTGTTATAAAAGTGACCGCGCAGACAGGTTCATATTTGGAAAGGAATAGAATTATGGGACAATATAAAAACGAATGGGGAGAAATATCACAAATAATAGATGAACACGTCAATTTAATGATGGGGAGGTATCTTGAAACAGGGTGTGTATTCAAGTGTATTTCAGCACACATCGGATTCTTTCCATATGCACAATGTCTTGGGAAAGTGCTGATGGACAAAGACTGGAACAGGTTGAATAACCTTATTTACCAAGAAAATTGTTTCAGAAGTTTGTGTTCTTTGATGTGTGGAGATACTCATTATTGGGCTTTTCTTGAAATGCTGGAAGCGCTTGCTGTGGGAAATATGAAAACACTGGATTTGCTTGTTCCCCAAAAAACAGAACCAGTAAACCATATTTTCCCTGTATACAGGCCTGCCACCGATTTGCTGATCGGACTTTGGCGCAAGGACAATAGCGTTTTAGATTATGCCGTTCCGAGGGCAAAAAAATTTGTATGCGGAAAGAGGCCGCAATGGGAACGGGCGACAATCGCTTACTTACTTGCAATGTATGATAAAAACCCAAAAGAAGCGGGAGTGCAATTAGGACTTTTGTGTAAAGGAGTTATGCGGGCAGATTTTGATGTTGATACAGATAAAACACTTTTTGTACCTGCACACGGATTATATCAGCTTGCCGCTTGTTTATGGGACAAAGAACTGTTTCAACAGTTACCCATGCCAGATCATAAAATTTTTTCCAAAGAGTACGCTGTTTGGAGAAATACACAAAAGGTACATCCTGAGTTATTTGCAAAATATCCTGAAACAATGATTAACAACGTTTTAGTAAATCCTGAAATTGAAATGTTAGAACCGAATAAGTAATGTTTTTGAAATGTCACAGGATTGTGACATTTCAAGGGTAAAAAATCAGTGGCCTGTGACATTTCTGTGAGAATTGGCTGTTATGATAGCGGCATCACAGAAAGGATGGTGCAACCCATGAGCATTTTGCAAACAACTGACCTTAAAAAATACTACGGAACGGAGCCGAACATCACAAAGGCGCTGGACGGCGTGACCCTCTCCATTGAGCAGGGGGAATTTGTCGCCATTGTGGGGACCTCCGGCAGCGGCAAGTCCACTCTGCTGAACATGATGGGCGGTCTGGACGTGCCCACCTCCGGCAGCGTTCAGATCAAGGGCAAGGAGCTGTCCGAGCTGAACGATGAGCAGCTTACCATCTTCCGCAGGCGCAACATCGGCTTTATCTTCCAGAACTACAACCTTGTCCCTGTCCTGAATGTCTATGAAAACATTGTCCTGCCCGTGGAGCTGGACGGCGATACAGTGGACGAAAAATTCATGGATGAGGTGGTGCGCCTGCTGGCCCTGGGGGACAAGCTGAACAATATGCCCAACAACCTGTCCGGCGGACAGCAGCAGCGCGTCGCTATCGCCCGCGCCCTCGTTTCCAAGCCCGCCATCGTTCTGGCAGACGAACCGACCGGCAATCTGGACAGCCGGACGAGCAGCGATGTGCTGGGACTTTTGAAAGCGACCAGCAGCAAATTCCATCAGACGCTGGTGATGATTACCCACAACAACGAGATCGCCCAGCTTGCCGACCGTATTATCCGCATTGAGGACGGCAGGATTTTTGAGTAAAGGGGGCGCAGACAATGAATGATATTTTATTCGGCAACAACAATGGTGCGGTCATCAAAAAGCTGTCGGGCCGCTATTTTAAGGCCAGCAAAAGCAGGAACATCATTGCGATTATCGCAATCGTTCTGACAACCATACTCTTTACCACGATCTTCACCCTTGGGTCTGGCCTGATGGACACCGTTCACGATCAGAATATCCGCAAGGCTGGTGGTGATGGGCAGGCGGTCTTAAATTATATCAGCGATGAAGTTTACAACGATATAGCGGGAAGCTCCCTGATTGACCGTATCGCCTATACAAAAGCGGTGTCCTACCGGCTGCAAAATCCGGGCCTGGAGCGTTGGCGCTCTGACCTGTGGTATATGGACGACACCGCATTGGAATTTGCCCGCTACACGCCCACAACAGGCCGCCGGCCCGAAGCGGAACATGAGATCATCGCGGACACAAAGACGCTGGACGCCCTGGGTGTACCGGCGCAGATCGGGGAAACCGTTTCTCTGACCTATGAAGTAAAGGGAAAGCTATATACCACCGATTTTACCCTCTGCGGCTTTTGGGAAACGGACAGCTTGAGCAACATCGGGAGGCTGGTCGTGTCGAAAGCCTTTGTGGACGCCCATTCGGATATTTTGACCTATACCTATCCCGTGGACAATGATTATTCCGGCGTTGTCTCCGCCTATGTGATGTTCAGAGGGAACGGCGACATAGAAGCCCAGCTCCACCAGCTTCTTTCCGAAACCGGCTATACCTGTGACACGATGGGCGGCAGCAAGGAGAACGGCAATTATGTGATTGCCCGTGTCAGTCCGGCCTATCAGAGCGGCGCGTTAATGGGCAATCCCGCCATGCTGATTTCCGGTCTTGTTGGCGTCGCGTTGATTGTCGTAACAGGGTATTTGATTATCTACAACATTTTCCAGATTTCTGTCATTCAGGATATTCAGTCCTATGGACAGCTGAAAACGCTGGGGACAACCAAACGGCAGATCAAGCGTCTAATCAACCGGCAGGCGCTCCGCCTTTCCTGGATTGGTATTCCCATCGGCCTGCTGATTGGATTTTTGATTGGCCGGGCCTTGGTTCCGTTCCTGATGAACGGAACGAGTTATACCGCAGACGCCGGTGTTAAAGTAACAATAAATCCTCTGATTTTCATCGGTTCCGCCGCTTTCGCCCTTTTTACTGTCTTTGTCAGCGTCCGCAAGCCTGCTAAAATTGCGGGTACAGTCTCCGCAATCGAGGCCATCCGCTACACGGAAAATGATACGGCAGCGTTTGGAAAGCGCAGGGCCAAGGACAAAAAATCGACCCACGGCGCGAAGCTCCATTTTATGGCGCTGGCCAACCTGGGCCGCAACTGCAAGCGTACTGTGCTGGTGATCGTGTCCATGACATTGAGTTTGGTGCTGTTCAACACGGTATTCACCCTGTCCAGCGGCTTTGATATTGACAAGTATATTGCAAAATTTATGGATACGGACTTTGTAATTTCCAACGCAGAGTTTTTCCAGTACCAGGTTGAAAAAGGCGAACATGATCTGTCCGATACCTTCATTGAGGCCGTCAGACAAAACAGCAGTTTTGAGGACGGCGGCAGGCTCTATTCCTCCTGGATGCTGGAAGAACCGTTTTCAACGGAACACAATGCTTTTTTCAGCTATAACAAAGATCTGAACGGAAATCCTTTTGTAAGACTGTATGGCGCGGACGATTTTCTGTTGAATGGCATGGAAGTCATAGAGGGAACCATTGACCTGGAAAAGCTGAAAACGGGAGAGTATATTCTTCTGAGCGTGGAGTGCAACGACGATGGAACGATCATAGAGAACCCCAATATCAGCGTGGGGGATACAGTACGGATCAACCATCTGAAAGCGGAGGAACTTTCCACCACCATTACAGATAGCTATGACTTTATCATCATGGCAAAGGTTCGGGCCAACGAGAACACGGCCACCACCCGCAACACAGGTGAAGCCCGGTTCTATCTCCCGACAGAAATTTTCCTGCCGCTGTGCGAGAACCCCCATCTGGTCAATTTCCCCTTTGATGTGAAAGCGGGAACGGAAGCGGAAATGGCAGAGTTTTTGAACAGCTATATCGACAGTGTGGAGCCAAGTATGGATTTTGAATCCAAGGCGACCTATACCAGCTCCTTTGACGACCTCACTTCCCTTATCATCACCATCGGCGGAGCGTTAAGCATCATCATCGGCATTATCGGTATCGCAAACTTTGTCAACTCCATTCTGACGAGTGTTATCACCCGCAAAAAGGAATTTGCCATGCTGCAAAGCATCGGCATGACCGGCAAGCAGCTAAAGCGTATGCTCTCCTTTGAGGGGCTGTATTATGCTGTGGGAACGATCATCACATCGGTTGTCCTTGGAGTGTTGTTTTCTGTGGTAGTCGTGCAAGGTATTTCCAGCGGGATTTGGTTCTTCACTTATCAATTTGTCATGTGGCCCATGCTGGTGATCTATCCATTTCTTATCCTCCTGACCGTGGCAATACCGGCGCTTTTGTACCGGCAAATTGCTAAAGTCAGCATCATAGAGCGGCTGCGGCAAAATTGAGATTTTATCCATGAAAACAGGTTGCGGAACTGATATACTGTAAAATCAATTAAAACGGGAAACGGAGAACGCAGACAAAGCGCTCTCCGTTTCCCTTAAATTTCATTGTCTGGAAAAATCAACACTGTTTTATAGCCTCTTTGCGGCTCACTGAGAATTTCCACTGTACCATGATGCGCCTCAACAATTTGACGGACCAACAGAACACCTAAACCGTGTCTTAGCTTTAATCTTTCATCTGTGCTTTCCAAATGATTTGTTGTCGCTCTTAATTTGTCCAGCTTCTCAGCGGACACGCCAATGCCGTTGTCCGATACCGTTATGACCGTATTGTTTCCGTTCCACGCTACGGAAACAGAAATCACGCACCCTTTTGGATTATGAATGACGCTGTTCTGAATCAAATTGTACAGCGCACGTTTCAGCAGGGCCTCGTCCCCCATGATGGACGCTGTTTCGCTCTCTTGGCTGGAATCAAACACAATTTGATACCGCGCCTCTAACCCGCCGTCCAAAAACTCACAAACGACTTGCCGCGCCAGCTCCACGAAATAGACCTTCTCCATCCGAAGGGGCTGCATGGAATACTCCAGCCTGGACGTGAGGTTCAAATCGGAGATCAGGCTCCGCAGCTTCTCCCCCTGCCTGCGGATATGGGACGCCTGTTCACGGGCGGAGATTGGAAGTGTTTGGTCCTCCTCCAACTGCCCGACAAAGCCCAGGATCACGGACAGGGGTGTCCGCACATCATGGGAGACGCCGCTGATCCAGTCGGCGCGGGCGCTGTCCTTTTTGGCAATAAAAGCCCCCGCCTTGTTAAGCTGGCGGTTGATCTCCGCCAATTCTCCCTTCTCCGGGAGGCTGACCGGCTGACCGGAGGAAACCGTTTCGATCCCCCGTAAAATGGGCGTGACCGCCTTTTCAACGTGCCGGGTGTTCTTCCAGATCAGCAGGACCACCACAATGATATTGGTCAGAAAGACGGCAGCCAGCCCGACAAGCAGTTTTCTCGCATAGCTCTCACTGACAGAAAAGTAATACTTCGCCTGACTGCCCTTTTCACCGCCTACTACCAGCAGCCCTTGGGGATGCTCCCGCACATAGACTGGATAATCCCCCAGATACCACCGGCTGAATTTTGCCACATCCGCTGCCGTGTACTGCCGGGGCAGCTCCTCCGGCAGTTTGCTCTGAAAAATGACCGTTCCGGTATCGTCCAAAATCATCGCCCAGGCGTGATGTTCTTCCAGAATTTCGTCCAGCACCCCAGCCGCCGTCAAATGTCCGGTTTCATCCAGAGTAATGCTGTCACAGATTTTGCTTATAGAGATTTCCGGTGTCTCCGAGGTCTGCCAGGCCCAAAGCAGCACAGAGAAAAACAGAACAACATTGAGTAGCAGGAACAGCGCAATAATGCCCACCATAGATAAAAAGTATTTCCGAAAGAAGCGTTCCACAGGTTTCATTTCTCTGGCTCCTTTACCACCAGCTTATACCCCAATCCCTTCACCGTCAGGAGCGACACGGGCTTCGACGGATTTTCCTCTATCTTCTCCCGCAGGTGCCGGATATGGGTCATCAGCGTTGTTTCATAGCCCTGCCAAATCTCTCCGCACAGTGTTTGACAGAGAACGCCGATGGTAACGATCCGGCCCGCATTCTCCGCCAGCTTTTCAAAAATGCTGTACTCCTTCGCGGTCAGTGGCGTCCGCTGGCCTTCTCTGATAACCTCCGCCTGGTCTAAATCCACCTCAGCCGCATTCAGTGTAACAATCCGCTCTTTTTCAGGATAAGCCCGTTTCAAAATCGCCTGGACCCGCAACAGCAATTCCTTCGGCAGAAAAGGCTTGACCAGATAATCATCCGCCCCCAGTTCAAACCCGGCAAAGCGGTCCTCGGCTTCCCCCTTGGCCGTGAGCATAAGAACGGGAACTTTACTGACAGCCCGAATCTCCTGGAGCAGTTCAAACCCGTCCATGTCCGGCATCATCACATCCAGAATGATAATGCCGGGGATTTTTTTCGCCATCAGCGCCAACGCATCCTCCCCGGAGGCCACCGTTGTAACCTGCGTATACCCGGCGCTCTCAAAAATGGAGCGGATCATCGTTCGTAAATCTTTTTCATCGTCTACGACAAGAATTTCTCTATCCAGCATATTAGCCCCTCCCGTCCAGCTCATTATAGCGCAGAAACTAAAAATTGTATATGCCGTCAGCGCAATCTCAAGGTTATCTCAAGGTTCCCTCAATGATAGCTCAAGGATGGTGTTGTATACTGACCCCGCAAAGGAGGTAATCGCTATGGGCGAAATAGTCATTGAAACGAAACAACTGACCAAACAGTACGGGACACAAAAGAGCGTAGCGGAGCTGAACATCCATGTTCAGCGGGGCCGCATCTACGGTCTGCTGGGCCGGAACGGAGCCGGAAAGACCACCACTATGAAAATGCTGCTGGGCCTGACCCAGCCCACTTCCGGGAACGTGACCATCTGGGGGAAGTCTTTGATGGGTAACGAGAAGAAACTGCTGCCCCGCATCGGCAGTCTGATCGAGTCCCCCGGCTTTTATCCCAATCTGACCGCAACGGAGAATCTCCGTATCTTCGCCGCTTTGCGGGGGTTGAAAAATCAGAGCGCCATCAAAAGCGCCCTGGAGCTGGTGGGCCTGCCGTATCGGGATAAGAAGCTCTTTTCCCAATACTCCCTGGGCATGAAACAGCGTCTGGCCATTGCCCTGGCTGTGATGCACGACCCGGAGCTGCTGATTTTGGACGAGCCCATCAACGGCCTGGACCCCATCGGCATCGCGGAGGTGCGCTCCTTCATCCGGGCGTTGTGTGACGAACGGGGCAAGACCATCCTGATCTCCAGCCACATCCTCTCCGAGGTGGCCCTGCTGGCGGACGACATCGGCATCATCGACCACGGTGTGCTGCTGGAGGAGGAGAGCCTTTCGGACCTGGAGGCCAAGAGCGAACGGTATATCCGCTTCACCATCTCCGACACGGAACGGGCGGCGGAGGTCTTGAACGGCGTTTTCCACGAAAATCAGTTTGCCGTACAGGACGGCCATCATCTGCGGCTGGATTCTGCCAAGGTCCCCGTATCAAAGATCGTCTCTGCCTTTGTGCAGCATGGCCTGGAGGTATCGGAGGCCGCAATCGTGGAGGAAAGCCTGGAGGATTACTTCAAGCGGGTGACTGGGGGTGAGGGGATTGCTTAAACTGATTTCCTGTGAGCTTCAGAAGCTAAAACGGAAGAAGTTCATTCCTTTTGTAATCCTCTCTGCGTTCATGTTCCCGCTCCCGCTGGCACTGATGATGTTGACGCCCCGCATGATGGAGCGGTACGACACGAAAGCCGAGCTTTTTGACGACTTTTACCAGTTTGTCCTGGGCTATGGGGTGGAACTGCTTTTGCCCTGTATCATCGGTGTCATAGCCGCTATGCTGTTCTTTATGGAACGGGACAATGACACCTTCAAAAACCTGCGGACCATCCCGGTGACCAGTACCCAGATGATTTTCGCTAAAATTATCGTTCTGTTTCTGTTCGGGCTGATCTTCTGCCTGTCCACAGCCGCCGTCACCATTGTCTGCGGGAGCCTGATTGCCGAGGTCGGCGGGCTGGGCTACAAGCTATGGCTGTCGGTGGAGATGGGGATTTTCATTACGGCTGGCACCCTGCCGCTGGTGGTGCTGGTGGTCTTTTTCAGCAAGACCTATATCTTCTCCGTCCTGCTGTGCATCTTTTACAGTGTATTAAGCCTGACCGCCGAAAGCAGCTTCGGTGTCCTGCCGAAGTTTCTGTGCTGGCTGATGCCGATTCCCCTCACAAACCTCTGGTGCGCGGGGGATATGGTTCGGCATGGTGCCAAAGGCGGCTTGGGGGAACTGGAATACCTGATTCCCTCAACAATGCAGACCGTCTTGATTTTGGGCGCAATGGCTGTCCTGTCCATTCTGCTCATTGACCGGCTGTATAAAAAGAGAGGGGGAGATTGAGATGCTGGTACTGCTGAAAACCGAGTTTTGGAAGCTGAAACGGTATCACATGGTCTGGGCAGGGGTTTTCCTGATGCTGCTGTCCGTCCTGCTTACGGTTTTCTCCACCACCGCCCAGGATGGAAGTGTATGGACCTTCTCCTTTTTCGTGGAGCAGGTCCTGAAGAACAACATCACAACAATTTTCCCCATGTGCATTGCCTTGATTACCGGATATATCATCAGTCGGGAAGGGACGGACGACACGCTGAAAAACATTCTGACGGTCCCCCTGTCCTTTCCCGCTCTGCTGGCGGGCAAGCTGGCTGTCTGCGGGCTGCTCTCCTTGTTCCTAGGGATCGTCAGCACCGTGTTCACTGTGACGGCATCCTTCCTTTTGGGCTTCCCCGGCGGAGATTTTCCGGCAGTCATGCAGGCCGGGTTGCAGATCACGTTCAACTGTCTGTTCCTCTATATCGCGGTTCTGCCAATCATCGCCATCGCCGCCCGGATTCCAAACGGGCACTTGATTGGAGCGGTGATAGCCTTTGTCTACGGCTACGGCGGGATGTTTGCGGCGGGGAGCATGACCTTGGCGAATTTGTATCCCGTGACCGCAAGCATGGGGCTGATTGGATACCGCAGCTATGATGCGGCCGTCCATTGGAATCCGCTGCTTTGTATGTTCAGTTTGCTGGCCGCTCTGCTGATTGCCGCCGCTTTTGTTGCGACAGCGAAAAAAGGCGCAGCTCCAAAGACGGCAAAAAAGCCCAAACGGGTCATCACAAAAAAAGGTTGGTAAGGGGGTCAAACAACATGAAGAAAAAATTGAAAATCATAATAGGCGTCGTTGCTGTCCTGCTCATTGGTCTGGTCGGCTTTTGCGCATGGTTCCTCTCCGGCTCCGGCAGCGCCGAGTATTACGCCCAGATCGACAACACCAAGGTGGAACAGGTGGATTCTAACGGAGGTGTCGTCAACTTCAAAGGCAACCTGCCCTATTCCTACACGCTGCTGTCCTATGACGAAAATGGGAGCGAGAAGGAGATCACTTTTGGAACATCCAGAGAACTGCGGGATGGGGCCTTTATCCGTCTGACCGTCATGCCGGTCCGGGGCGTCCTGGATTGGAGCGAGGTACAGTATGGCGAGCTTCCGGCAGCAGTACAGAATCACTATTCTGCTCCATCAGATGATTCCGGGAATTGAGCCATTCAACTACAAGGAGCAATGTAGAATGAAGAAAACATTAGAACAGGCGGCGTTATTGGCTGTGCTGCTGGTACTTGCAGGCTGTGCTGGAAATGAACCGGCGGAGCCTAAGTGGGAAGAACACCTTTACCGCACAGTGGTTTATAACAGCGGAGAAGATGAAAGCGATGCAAAATATTTGGAAATCGCACAGCGCAGCCAGAAACTATTGTCTCTGCTGGAGGAAAAAACAGGTGCGTTTGTCATGGACGCATACAATTATCAGACGGTGGATGATGAGGGTACGCCCCTATATACCATGAATACGCCAGAAGTCCCAATCGAAATCGCTCCCGCTGGAATGTCTATACAGGTGAGCCGGGAATATTTCAAGTGGAATCCTATTGAAACAGAAGATGGTTTGGAATTGGAAAAACAGCTTGTACTGGATGATTTGACACTGAATCTGTTAGTGCCGAACCAGTACCGTGATATGGAACAGGAGATATTGGCTGCCTGGAGGAAATACTTTTATTTTGAAAAAGTGGAAGCCGAGAACAATTACAATGAAATGGCCGGTAGAGAAGAACGTCTGGACATCACAGAAGATCAACTGACTGTAAATGAAAACCCTAATCCCCCAGCTATGCTGGGGAGAATAGAGTAAGCGGAAGCGGTGAGGACAGCATAAAAAGC
>RAYY01000065.1 GCA_003611875.1 bacterium D16-56
ATTCTTCTGCTGGCAATATTCACGGATTAAACGCTGCTGTTCCTCAAGAGAATACCCTTCCTCTGCCTGTTTCTGCGTTGATACACGACAATAAATTGCTACTTTTTTATCATTGTGTCAGACATTTGTTGTCCCTGCTTTCCAAATATTTATTTCTCTGTATTGACATACATATAAATTCTTTTATCCGAATTTCTTAACCATATATACAATGCCAGAAATTGCTGCCGCCACCCAAAACAGTTCCCATAAAAATCCAATCACATAAGATAACAGCCATACAAGAACCGCTATTCCGACGACTGCCGCAAGAATCAACAGTATCTTCTTCATGATTTCTCCTTTTGTCCGCAAGTTTATTTTTTGAACAGCTTTCCAAGCCCTTTTATCATATCCATTCCGCTTTTCGGGTTTAAGATTTTATCCTTCTGCTTTTCCGGATATTGGACTGCTTCGGCTGTATCCTCCTGGACTAATCCCAGTTTCGGCAATAGCTCCTCCATATTTTTGCTGGTTTCCTCAATTTTTTCCAGAGATGAAGTGTCTGCTTTTTTCATTGCCTTTAACAGTCTGTCTTTTCCGGCCTGCCTGCGGTCTACTTTTCTCAGCAGTCCTGTCGTACAGAATTTTTTGTCAAAATCAGATAAGTATCCGTTTAACTTATCTAAATACTTCTGCTTCAATTCCGACTGGAACTGTTCTTCAAAGTCCGCTTTCTTTTCCAACAAATCAGCCTCATAGTCAAGCAACGACTCTGATGCAGGCGGCACAATTTCTCTAAAGAAAGACTGTATTTGCGGTCGCCAGATAAGGATGTTTTTATGTAGGATACAGTGTAACTCTGTAAAAGGGGTTACACCGTATCATTTTCTTACGCCACAAATTTGAAGTCCTGCGGATTATTCCGTATTTCTTCCATCGTGGCAAGGATTTCTTTTTCGGTGGGAATATCTATCATACCCGCCGCCGTAAAATAAATATCTACCTTCACATGGCTGTGACCGCTGGATTTGTCGCTGTTGTGGACTTCGATACGCTCAATCAGCGAATTGACAAGTGTAGGGGTAAGTTCTTTAATGTCGGTCATTTCCCGCAAAGTGCGTAAGACAAGCCTTAAATCCATTACCCGCTGTTCGGCGTTCTGCAAGGTCTGGCGGTTTTCTTTCACTTCCTGCGTTAATGCTTTCTGTTCCTTTTCATAGTTCTGAAGCATTTTAGCAAAGCGTTCATCGGAGAGTATGCCGCCTGCGTTCTGCTCAAATACTTTTTCAATCAGCCTGTCGATTTCCGCTATCCGCTTTGTGCCGTTCTCAACCGCCTGCTGAAGCTGTTGGTATTCCTTCTGCCGCATGGCGTTGTTTTTCTTTGCTAGCAGATACAGGAATACCGGTTCATAGCAGCGGACAAAATCGGATAAGTCGCTGACCGCTTCCAGCACAAGCCTTTCAAGGACAATATCACGGATATAGTGCATGGCGCAATTCCCTCTGCCGGATTTATATTGGGAACAGCGGAAATGCTCCTGTTTCCGTTTCATGCTCTTGGCGGCTACAAAGTGCATTTTCGATTTGCAGTCGTAGCAGTAGAGCAGTCCCGAAAAAAGGCTCGCCCTGCCGGTTTTCGTCGGTCTGCGCTTGTGTTTGCGGAGTTCCTGCACCCTCAGCCATTGTTCCTCGGGGATGATGGCTTCCTGCATATCGGGGATGATTTGGTAATCCTCCTCGTTGTTCTGGATTCTCTTATGGACTTTGTAACTGACGGTAGTGCTTTTAAAATTAACGGCGCAACCGGTGTACTGCCTGTTTTCAAGGATATAGCCGACGGTCGCCTGTTCCCATCCATAAGGATTTTTCGGGAGTTTTTGTGAGTGTTTTCTGCCGATGGATTCAAAATAGGCAATGGGAACGAGTATTTTTTCTTCCTCAAGCTGCCTTGCAATCTGCATCGGGCCTTTCCCTGCAAGGCACAGGGCATAAATCTTTTTAACGGTTTGTGCCGCTGGCTCGTCAATAATCCATTGTTTCGGGTTATCTTCCGATTTTTTGTACCCATAGGGTACGATGGAAACGATACGCTCGCCGTGTTCCGCTTTGGACTGCCACACCACACGGATTTTCTTAGAGGTCTGCGCCGCATACCATTCGTTGAAAATATTGTGGAAGGGCATCATCTCCACGCCGTCGCCGGTCAAAGTGTCCACACGCTCCTGTATGGCGATAAAGCGGATGCCGAGGGACGGGTACGCCACCTGCGTAAGCCTGCCCATTTCCACCTGTTCGCGCCCGAAGCGTGAGAGGTCTTTGACGATAATCGTACCGATTTCACCGTTCTCCGCCATACGCTCCATACGCATAAAATTCGGTCTTTGGAAGGTCGTACCCGACACGCCGTCATCTACGAAAAACATCGTATTTGCAAAGCCTTCTTTGTGGGCGTAATCTTGTAAAATCTGCTTTTGGTTCGTTATGGAATTGGATTCTTCGTCTTTGTTATCGTCGTCAACCGATAGTCTACAGTACAACGCCGTGATTTTTTCTTCTGTCTGCCCGTTTAATTTTGCTGTTGTCATAAAAATAATCTCCTTTCCGACAACCGGGCATAGCAAAGGCAAGGTTATCTTACTATACCCAGTTATCTTTTTCCAATGTGCAATATTAAATCAGTTTTTCGGACAATATCAGTTCCTTAAACTGTTTCAATACGCTTTGTTTTCCTTTCTTGCTGAAATGGGTGTTGACCTCATAGGTCGTGCCGCCAATTTTTAATGTAAACTCGTTTTCCCCGCTGAAACGCACTAATTTTCCGCTTTCAATGCGGGTATCGGGACTACGGGGCAGTATTTGCTGAGATAAATTGATTTTCTCATTTTCATCTATCGGCTCAGGCGGCAACACATAAATTACATTCGGATTAACCGTAAAATTTTCCAACTTTTTCATACCCGCACCTTACCTTTCGTCACGGCTGCTTCGCCTGCGTTCCAGTTTTCTGTTGTACTCATAAAGCAGCTTCAGAATTGTGTCCGTCATCTGTTTTTGCGTAAAGTTTTTCGGGAAAAATCTCTTTAAATCCTGTACCTTAAAGCTGATGCGCTCGGTCTGGTTTGTCTTTTGCTCTGACATGATTTCATAAATACTATCCGAGGAAAGCGTATTCTGCTGAGCCTGTTTCTTCATGCGGATACTCTGTGCGTGGGAGGGTGTGCAGTCATTCAGGCTCATTGCGTCAAGCAATATTTTCTGCTGTTCTTTGGAGAGGTAGGACAGCTCCACGGCGGGGCTGAGTGCGACAATGCCCTCGTCAACCTTGTCAAGCAGTTCGGGGATAAGATAAGTCAGACGGATATAGCGGAACACTTGGTCACGGCTCTCATTCTGTGATTTTCCGATTTCGGCGGCGGTATCCGACTTTGTCGCAGCCTGCGACAAAGTTAAATCCGTTCTCCTGCCCTGTGCTTTCATTGCATCCATTTTCATTTTGTAGGCAAAGGCTTTTTCGCTTGGGAGCAGCCTTTCACGGTGCAGGTTGCTGTCTACAACCGCAATCACCGCTTCGTTTCGGTCAAGGGGATAAATTAAAGCAGGCACTTCGGAAAGCCCTGCTTTTATGGCGGCGTGTAAACGCCTGTGTCCGCTTATCACTTCATATTCATCTGTGTTTTCAATCGTTCTTACAATCAGCGGGGAGATAATGCCTTGCTGTCTGATACTTTCGATAAGGTTGCCCATATCTTCATCATCCAGTACCTTAAAGGGATGTCCCTCAAAAGTACGGAGTTTATCTACTTGGATATTCGCTGCCTTTTTCTTCGGCGGGGTATTGGTTTTAATTTTGGTATTTGTCATCATGCATGTCTTCTTTCCTTATTTTTGGTTATAACGGCGGTTTCCGCCTGCCGTTCGGTTTCAATTACTTCTTCCAGCTTCGGTATTTTTTCAAGGACAGCCTTTGCAAGGTACAATTCCGCCCGCAGAGGTTTTATCTTGGCGGAGATTTCCCTTGCCTGTGCATTTAATTTCCCACTTTTCTTATGGCGGTTGCGGTTGTAAACTGACTGCCTTTCTTTTTCCAAATCGGAAATCTGCCCACGCTTTTCGCTGATAAAAGAAACAAGCTCCTGCGGGGAATCAATGTTATTCTCACATAGGAGCTTGTATTCTTTCAGCGTTTTATCTAATTTTACAATTTCCTGCCGCATGGCGGGGGAGAGCGGACGGGGAGTTTCGGGGGCGGTATTGTTTCCCGTAATCAGCCTGCAAAGTTCAATCACAAGGGCAAAAAGTATCTGTATGCCGTCCATGCGCTGTATTTTACGGTACTCGATTTCAAGCGTAAGGAGCGGCGTATATTTCGGCTTGTGGAATGGGACATAGCCGATATGCCGCTGGTTGTCAAGCAGCTTTGCCCTGATTGCTTCGGGCGTGTATTCTTTTCCAAGCCGGTCTAAGCGGACTGCCCTCTGCCAGCCTGTCCCTTTTACGGAATAATGGGCGAAGTTTTCATCACGGCAGATTTCATAGCCCATATCCTTTAAACGGATTTCAAAAGCCTTGAAGCTGGCGGACTGGGCGAGGACGGCGTCAATATCTGCTTTCAAAATCTCCCAATGTGACAGCCCGCCGTTTTGTTTCCGCCAGTATTCTTTTTTGCTTCCGCCGTAAAACTCTGCGTCTTTCAAGATGCTTTTCCCATGTTCCAGACATACGGCGTCAGAGATTTCACGGAGTTTATGGTGGTCGGAGATATGGTTTTCAAATTTCCTGCCCGTCTTAAAGAAACGGAATTTACAACAAAATGATTATGGACATTGTCTGTATTAAGATGAGTGGTAACAACAATTTCATATTCGTTTCCCCACATCCGTTTTGCGGTTTCCAGTCCGATTTTGTGCGCTTCTTCGGGCGTGGTTTCGCTGGTCTGAAAGCTCTGATAACCGTGGTATGCCACATTGCCGCCCGTTTTCCCGAAGCGTTTTTTCGTTGCCGTCATACGCTCATACACCCGCTTTGCATTGCAGTTGATGCCGCTGACATACATACGCTCATCGGTCTTTTTGTCATTGGAAACATACCGCAGGGCGGCGTATAAATCGCTGTCCACATACCTTTTATCAATAGTTTTGTCGGGATTCTCCGCATAGTCAATCACTTCCTTCAGCCTGTCTTTGACAGGCCAGAAGCCGGTAGTCGCCATTTATACCACCAGCCTTTCACGCTTTGGCAGTATCAGTTCTTCGGTAATGCTGTCAATGAGTCCAATAATTTTTTCTTCCGTATCCACTGTAATTTTGCCTTCGACAGCGACGCAGAGTTCGTCCAGCTTATCGTTAAAAGAGAAGAATATTTCGGGCAGGACGGCTCTCGGCATATATCCCAAAGCACACTGGCGGAGATACTCTGACATGGAAAGCCCGCACTTTTTGGCGTTCTGCTCAATGATATTTTTTTCTTTTTCGCTCACACGGATAAATAAATTTTTGTTCTTGGCTTCGTTCATGACATCAGTCCTTTCTTTGATTTCTTTAACGGGTTTTAGGGTGTCCCTAAAGTGAAATCGGAGCAGCCTTCCGATTTTGGTGGAAACTGTCAATACAGTTTCCCTGCTTGCTGCGGTATGCGACACCCTTTCTGCCGCATACCATCTGTTGTTTTCCGCCGGTCTGTCTGAACATCATTTTTCTGTCCCTGCCCCCATCTCAGGCGGCGTTGTTTCGCTCACTCTCCGAAAAAAGAGGTTATCGCAAAATCATATCCCATTCAGTCGGTCATTCAGTTGTAACCGGCATTTGGGCAGCAAAAAAAGCCGGCACATCAATGTGTACCGACCAATACAAAAGGATAGACTTATCCCTTGCGGTTTTGGTTTCACAATGATGTAACCGGCTTTGAGATTCAAAGTCGAAACTGTCTTTTACGCTTGACCTCCGCCGACAGTTCAAGGTGGCAATGGCAGCGGCGGTATTTACTTTTCGCATACCGCAGGCGTGTACGGTGCAAAGCCGTACCCCAATATTCTGTGAAGATATGTAATTGGTTGTGATTCTCCTGAGAAGTACTTTATTATACTGGAGAAAACAAGTGTTTGTCAATACTTTCCAAAAAGTTTTTGAATAATTTTTTTGGAAAGTGGGAATAATATTTAATTTTAGTGAAATCCAGAAGTTAAATTTATATGACATATACGATTGACACGCAAGTTTAAAAAAGTGTTAGTGCTTAGTTGTTGCAATTCTTCTAATTATACGCTATAATAAATACGTGCATTATTTATTTTTTGTATGTGGAAAGTTGGTGTCTGCTTGAATAAGAAAGAAATCATACAAAATGTGATTGAAAATAACGGTGGTATTGCAAAAACTTCAGACTTTGCGGATAAAGGAATAAATAAATACGAGGTAGCAGCTTTTTGTAAAGAAGGCGTTATTGAGAGGATTCGAAGGGGATTTTATCAGCTTCCGCAGAGCAATGACACGATGGAGGAACAGTTCATACATGAGCTTCTTCCGCAAGGGATTATTTGCGTGGAGTCTGCATTATTCCATTATGGATACAATGATTTTTCTCCCCGTGAATGGTCGATTGCCGTACCAAGAACAGCGTCCCGTGTCGTAAAGAATATTGTAGAATTTCCGATGAAGGCATACTATATTCAAAAAGACTTTCTGACAATCGGAAAATCTGTGGATAGTTTTAACGGTGTGACATTGTCCGTGTATGACCGGGAGAGAACCATATGCGATTGCTTTAAGTACCGCACAAAACTTGATAATGAAATTTTCAATAAAGCTGTCAATGCTTACGCTGCTGATGAAAAAAAGAACCTTGCAAACTTGTCAAAATACGCAAAGGAAATGAAACTGTATACAAAAGTTATGAATGTAATGGAGGTACTGCTCAATGGCTGATATTGCTGCATCTGTGCTTGCAAGATTAAAAAACAAGGCAAAAGAAAGCGGACGAAGCTATCAGCTTTGTCTGCAACTCTTCTGTCAAGAGGAATTCCTGCGCCGTTTGGAAAAATCACAATATGCGGAAAATCTTGTGCTGAAAGGCGGATTGTTCATTTATTCCGTTACCGATTTTGACAGCCGTGTGACGGTAGATGTAGATTTTCTTCTTCGGAAGGTTCCCAACACTCCTAAACAGCTACAGACTGTAATAGAGACAATCATCTCCACGCCTACAGGCAATGATTTTGTGACTTTTGAGATTAAAGATATTGCCCCTATTGCCGTTGCAAAGAAGTACGCCGGTATTGGGGTTTCTCTTGTGGCTCGAATCAAAAATACGAAAACGCCATTTAGTATTGATTTCGGGGTGGGTGATGTTATCGTGCCGAAGCAGGAAAAGAGGAAGATTCCAACGCAGCTTGATGATTTTACCGCGCCGACAGTAAATACCTACTCTCTTGAAACAACGATAGCCGAAAAGATTGACGCTATCCTAAGTCTTATGGAATTTTCCAGCCGCATGAAAGATTATTACGATATTTATTATCTTGCAAATAAATTTGATTTTGACGGAGCAACGCTGACAGAAGCATTGCGAAAAACATTTGAAAATCGTGGACATACCTTTACAGCGGAACAGTTTGAGCAAGTTATGGCATTTGATAGCGATGATGCAATGCAGAAAAAATGGAAAGCCTTTGTCCGTAAGATTGACACAAAAACGGATGATTATAGTACCGTGTTAAAAACAATAAAAACCTTCTTGATAAAACCGTTTACAGCGGCGGTTGTATGCAAAGAATTTAATGAAAAATGGTCTGCCAATAATGGCGAGTGGATGTAAAGGAGAGAAAGAAAAATGGAATGTAAAGATATTTTGAATTTAATAGCAATAATTGTAATTCCCATAGCCGCAGTTTTGATTGGGCAGTGGCTACAGAGCGGATCTGAAAAAAGAAAAGACAAAATGCAAATTTTTAAGATTCTTATGACCTCCCGAATATATGGGTGGACACAGGACAGCGTACACTGCATGAATATAATCGATATTGTGTTTGCTGATGATAAAACAGTTTGTGAGGCTTGGAAAGATTTACACGATAAGTATTGTGTTCAAAATCCTGATGAAACACAACTTAGGAAAATTCAAAATGCACAATACAAGCTATTAGAAACAATGGCAAAATCACTTGGATATAAGGATAAAGTTACTTGGGAAACTATTCAAAACCCATATGTTCCAGATGGAATGATAAGGCAATGGCAAGAACAAACTAAATCTCAGCAAGCATATAATACTCTGCTAAATACAATGGTTAATATTGTACCAAAAGAGCATGAAAATACGGAGAATCAGAAATGAGTACAAATATTTCAAAGCAAAAGCGTGAGGATTTACTTGCTAAAATTAAAGAGATTCGTAACTTTATTGCTGCTGCGCCGCAGGATGAAAATACGGGTAATCTCCTATCTTACATTTCTGAGCTTGAAAAAGATGTGAACGGTAAAAAATACGGTCTTGTATTTGAGGAACACCGTGAAGAAATAGACGAGATTCTTGATACGCATACGCCGGTACTGACCGAGGATAAAGACTTTTTTATTGATAATGGCGGACAGATGAATTTTCTCATTGAGGGAGATAATCTTGCCTCGTTGCATTTGCTTGAAAAGACGCACAAGGGAAATATTGATCTTATCTACATAGATCCGCCGTATAATACATTAAAAGATGGTTTTACTTATTCTGATACTTTAGTTGATAAAAATGATACTTTCCGACACTCCAAGTGGTTATCCTTTATGAAACAACGAATGACTATTGCTCATAAGTTGCTTTGCAAAAATGGTGCTGTCTTTATTTCTTTGGATGATAATGAAGTTGCAACATTACGCATATTGTGTGATGAGATTTTGGTTATCAAAACTTCGTTGCAAATGTAATATGGGAAAAGAAGTTTTCTCCTCAAAACGATGCGAAATGGCTTTCTGATAGCCATGATCATATTCTTGTATATGCAAAAAACAAAGAAGAATGGCACCCAAGGTTATTGACGAGAACAGAGGAAATGGATAGCAGATATTCTAATCCAGATAATGATCCAAGAGGGCCGTGGGCTTCCAGCGATTTTACAGTTAAAACAGCTTCCGAAGCATATATGTATTCTATTGAAACACCATCAGGCCGTATAGTAACGCCTACTGCTAGTAGAAGTTGGGTTACTTCTGAAGAAAATTATATAAAACTAAAAAATGATAATCGTATTTGGTTTGGGAAAAAGGGAAACAATGTCCCACGAATTAAAACTTTTTTATCTGAAGTTCAACAAGGAACCGTATGTAAAACACTTTGGTATCGTACAGAAGTCGGTGATACTCAAGAAGGTACTAGAGATTTAAAGAATGTATTTGGTAAAGCAGGTGCGTTTACTAATCCCAAACCTGTTCGACTAATTGAACGAGTTTTAGATATTGCTTCTTCTGATGGTAGTATAGTTCTTGATTTTTTTTGCAGGTAGCGGAACTACAGGACACGCCGTGATGAAACGGAACACAGAGGATGGTGGAAATCGTCGCTTTATTCTTTGTACCAATAATGAGAATAATATCTGTCGTGAAGTTACATATGAGCGTATCAAACGCGTGATTGACAAAGAAGGGTACGCCGCAAGTCTTAAATATTATAAAGTTGACTATGTTCCGATTTCAGATCGCTTGTACTATGAATACGCAGATGAGCTTTTAAAGCATATTCGTGAATTGGTGGAATTAGAAAATGCAATCAACTTTACAGGTAACGCTGAAATTGCTATCGTGCTGACTGAAGAAGAACTTGATGATTTTATCTCACATATTGATGAAAAATGTAAAAAGTTATACTTGGGGCATGACATTTTAATGGATGCACAACAGGCACAGATTTTGAAAGACAGGAAGATAACAATAAATATTATTCCTGATTATTACTATAAAGAATTGGAGGGTTAAAAATGGATATTATCCTTAGGACTTTTCAGATAAAAGCAATCGCTGATTTAAATGCCGCAATGGAACAGCCGAATAGGGATATTATCCTCAAAAGCTGTACGGGAAGCGGAAAAACCATTATACTCACTCATTTTATGGACGAGTATTTCAAAAGCAATCACAAAACTGTATTTATTTGGCTTACGCCCGGTAAAGGCAACCTTGAAGAACAGAGCAAAGAAAAAATGGATCGATATATCCACGGAAGCCAAACAAAATTACTTTCGGACATTATGACATCTGGTTTTGAAGAAAACGACGCTTGCTTTATCAACTGGGAAAAGCTGACGAAGGAAGGCAATAATGCCCTTAAAGATAGTGAACGCACTAACTTAATCGAGCATATTCGAAATGCGCTTGATGATGGTTTAAATTTTAAAATCATCGTTGATGAATCTCATCAACACGACACAATTAAAGCGGATGATATTATCGAACTGTTTCAATCAGATAAAATAATTCGTTGCTCCGCTACGCCTAAAAATTATAAAGACGCTGTTTTGATTGATATTCCAGAAGAAGATGTCATTGCAGAAGGTTTAATTAAGAAGCTGCTTATTATCAATGAGAATTTCGAGCAGCATATAAACGTGGATGACCAGATTAAATATTTGCTTGATAAAGCGATAGATAAGCAGCGAGAGTTGCATTCCGAATATCTGAATCGGAAAGCAGAAATCAATCCCCTTATTATTGTGCAGATTCCAAATAAATCTGACGCTTTACTTGACAGGGTTGAAGAATATTTTGAAAGCAAGGGGATTACTTACGAGAATAATTCACTTGCCGTATGGCTTTCGGACAAGAAACAAAATCTTGAGTATATCGAAGGACCAAATGCAGAGCCTATCGCAGTTATCATCAAACAGGCTGTGGCTACCGGCTGGGATTGTCCTCGTGCACAAATTCTTGTAAAGCTTCGTGATAATATGAGCGAGGTATTTGAGATTCAAACTATCGGACGAATTCGCCGTATGCCTGAAGCCAAACACTATGAGAGTGATTTGCTCGATAGCTGTTATCTATATACTTTGGACGAGAAGTTCACAGAAAGTGTAAAGTTGAGTTTAGGCAAGGGAGCACTTGACGCATACAAGGTATTTTTAAAACCGGAGCACCGTTCCTTTACGCTTATCAGCGAATATAAAACCGATGTTCCGTATCCTCGTGATGCAAAGCTGTCTCTTAAGGTAATACATAAGTATTTTGAAAAGAAATATCATATCACAGGCAACACCGCTAAGAACAAAGTGCTGTTGGAGGCATACGGTTATTCCTTTTCTGAGGATATCATTGACTATACAAAATCAGGTTCTGTAAGCACCTTGTCAAAAGAAAATATAGCCGAACTGAATGATATTTCGATACATGAAGCATTAAACACACATAAACATGGTAAAGAATATCATCATTGCGTCGCAGAGATAGGCTATAAAGTAAACTTGGATTACAATAGTATGAATACAATTATGCGTAAATTATTTCTTAACGGATTGCGCTGTGATTCCAAAATTTTAAAAATTGAAACAAGGGAACTATACGCCTTTATAATCAATAATGAGCATTTGTTGGTTGAGGATGTTCGAGACGCTATGGCGGACGAATCCCTGCAACTGACTTTGGCAATTCCGAAAACAACAGAAAAACCCATAGGTTTTCCGTTAGAGATGATTTTTACATATGATGGGACTGCAAAATCACAGGCAGAATTTTCAAAAAATGTATACAAGGGATATCTTTCCTCTGCCGAAAAGCGTTCTCTGCCTGAAAAACTTTTTGAACGCTATTGTGAAAACAGCAAAAATATCCAGTGGTTTTACAAAAACGGAGATAAGGGCATTGAATACTTTTCTATCGTTTATACGGATAACTTTGGAAAGCTAAAATCATTTTATCCAGACTATGTCGTTGGAACAAATGACAGTAAAGTGTGGATAATTGAAACAAAAGGCGGATTTACTAAATCGGGAGATAGTGAGGATATTGACAAATATACCGCTAAGAAGTTCAAAGAATTAAAATCCTACACTGATAAATACAATCTGTTTGGCGGTATTGTTCGGCAGGACAAGCAGAGCAGCAAACTTTGCATTTGTACAGAAACTTACTCTGACGATATTAAGAGCAATAGTTGGAAATTGTTATCCGATGTATTATAAGGATATGGAAGGAAAGGAAAAACATGAGTAGCCAAGAACCGAAGAAAAATGTTCCAATTTACTTTTACTATCTTACAATTGCAAAGCAAAAGGATAGTAGTGATTCTTCCACTTACGATATACAACAAATAGTGGATGCGTTTTCAAAATTATTACCATACATTACCGAAAAGGGACTAAACGATAGAAAAAAAACATTATAAGTTCTGAAAAGGTTGTATGGCTTGATTCCTATGAGGATTTGAAAAACGGCAATTACAATATTATTTTTAAATCCGCCAAATATAATCACGTCCGTAATGAGATTGATACGGAAACGTTGACAGAACTTGGTACCCGTAAGCGTAAGCAAGATGGTGATGAAGAAAAGACGCATTTGTGTATTCGTTATAACGCTGGTGAGTATCGTTTTCTTGCGGTTCATGAAAGTAATCATTATGGCATAACATTACATTGTATTGTTGATTATTTGAACACTCAATTTATTAGCTATAATGAGGATACTAACGACGAATATCATTACTCAATATCATATGAAATTATGCCGGGTGAAGATTTTCTTTCCTCAATTAAGAAAGCAAAAACTATGTCTGTGTTGAAACTGGTAGTAAGCAAAGAAGATATCAAAGATGATTTTTTGATGTTTGCCGGAAGAACCGAAGCTGAAATTGATGATGAGGTTGAAATATGCCTTAAGCGTCCAAAAGGTGCGAAAAGATTTCCTGACAATCTTATACAAGCCTATTTTGATAACTCTCAAGATAAAGCAAACGGAAAGATTAAAAAAATTACTATTAAAGGAACAAATACTGCTGGTCAATTTGAGGTTGATACTGAGTTGATGAAAATGAAACATTATTTATCAGTTGCTGCTGAAACTGTAACCAACGAGGTAAACAGCTTTGATTTCTTTCTGAAAGCACAAGAATTTATAGAAGAAACGAGGAATAAGACATGAAAAATATAATTTTTGTTCCAATCAGGGATTATTTTATTTCAAGGAAAAAAGTCTTTATTAAATTCCTCATTCCAATAATGATTGCTTTGACAGCATTATTATTAGCGATATTTTTCAATATCGGCGATCCAGAAAAAGTTCTATCGACTTTTTCTGGATTTATAGATACACAGATAAACATCGTAGCAATTTTAATTTCGTTTTCCGTAGCAATTATTACAATTTTAGTATCTGCGGACAATAAAAATATACAATGTCTAAAAGAAACCGAATCAAAAAAGAAACAATATAAGCCCGTTAATGGGAAACAATTATCCCTATTTCAGATTTTACTTTCTAACATAACTTACAATGTTATTGTTCAGATTATATATTTAGTAGGTCTTATAGCGGTTTCTCTTATGCAGAATCTTTTACCGATTGCAACATTAAAATATATTACAGCTATTTGTATCTTTATTATCGTACATATATTGTTTGTGTTACTTGAATCAGTAGCACAAATGTACCTTACTTTTTGGGAAAACAAAAATAAAGGATAGCGGCAGGGAGAGTTGCTTTTCTCTGCCGCTGTTTTCAATTAGTTATAAATCAAATCATTATTTATAATCTCAATTGCTCTGTTGCGGATATTATTTATTCTCCGCCCCCATTCAAGCTGATTGTCTGATTTCAACCGCTCCGTTACACCTTCACGCTCTGCCGTCTGCTCTACCAGCCGAGAAAACATTTCCTCTGCCTGCTTGTCGATATCGGCAAGGTATCCGTTCAATTTACCGCTTGTGAGCAGAGTAGTATAAGTCGCTCGTTTATGCTCCTGCAGATAGCGTTTGTGCCTTTGTCCCCATACGCCGATATGTTTTGTTTTTTCTTCGGGTAGTTTTAAATCGGGGAGAAAATAATCTCCAACTCTTGTATATGTCCCACCCATTTGCTCAAATAATGTCTTTTCCATAATCCTAAACCTCCGCATTCTGATTTTGAATTTCCTGATTGGTGTGTTGACTGTTTTGATAAGCAAGTTCTCAACCGCTAAGTACTATTTTGAACTTTGCATTACCTTTCTGCATTGTAGCAAAGAAAATTACATTTTACGAATGTGTGATTATGTTTTCATATAGAGTAAGCCAGCGAGAAAAGTATTCCTACTTTTACGCTGGCTTTTGCCTTTGCTATCGCCCATAAGCTGTAATCCAATAATGTTTTCAAATTATCTCCTTATGTGGTGACAGCTTTTCCTGTAACTCTTTACGAGCAAAATCAGCAAAGTCTCTGGTTGTACAGACAACGTCATCCGCTGTCCGGTACTGCAGGTCAAAGTCTTCTAACCTTTGATTGATATATTTCATGCAATCCAGTTCGTCCGTAACAGGCAGACTTAAATTCCCGCAATATTCAATCAGCTTTTCTCTTGCTTTTACGGAATCTTCTTCGGTTTCTCCCTGAATATCTTTTACATATCGGAGCGCCTGACGGTCTGCTGAAATATTAGAAGAAAAAACATTTCTCTCAATCAGTTATCCTTTCGCACAGAAATGCAGAGAACACAATTAAGAAATTACAGGGATAACAAGATACAACGTCTGGATATTGACATTCTGAAACACCTGTGCTATGTATTGGAGTGCAGTCTGACTGATTTGATAGAATATATCCCGCCAGAAGAAACACAGACTCTGCAATAAAACCTACGTTGTAAGAACCTTATTGTCATGAACAGTAAAACCCCATGGAAGCCACACACTCCCATGGGGTAAAATACAACTCTTATTCTCTTTTATTCCCAAGAACTCCTGTTCCTTTTCGCCTTTACTTGTGATATGGCCCTCCATAACATATCCAAGTGCGAAAATTTTCATAGTATTAAGGACAGAAAATCTGTAAAATTTTCTGCCCTGTGATGCCCTGCTTTTAAATAATATGATACTCCAAATAAAGTTTCTGAAGATAACCATTATCCACCTTTATTCTAGCAATATCATCAAAACGCTTATCTTTTATTAGCCTTTCCATTAACATAAGCATTTTTTCTTCTCCACGTTTTTCACCAATTTTCACATTCTCCTGGTCTCTCATTAACAACGTCATATACTCATGCCTCCATAAAATTCTGCATGTTCCAAAAGCCCTGCTACCTATTTCTATTATACACAGATTTCCGGCAGATTACAATAAGCCGAGAACCTGTCTTCCGCCATTTTTTCCTTTTTAATCCTTCAAAATAACCAGCTTATTCTGGTAACACTCCACAGACACGCTGCAGCCAATCTCAAAGCCCCACTGCTCCACCCAGTTCCCCTGCAGGATAATCTGCGGCACATTTTTCCCATTCCTTGTTGTAAATGAGTATGCTTTCATCCTCCGGGCAGCCACAGTATAACCCGAACCCCCATCCTCTGCCACCATACAGTTATTTAACTGAAATCTTTCCATGACCTGGAACATTCTTGACAGCATGGTTTCCTTTCCAAATCTGCACGTTTCCGTGAAATCCGGACTTTTCAGGCCGTTCATGCTACTTCGGACTTCCTGAAACAAGACCTGTCTGTTCTGACGGATAAATCCTGACAACATCCACAGGTTGTTCAGTGCATAGAGTGTATCTGCCACCGAATAAAATTCTTCTTTTGTCAGGGTTCGGCTGGAATAGTAATCTGTAAAATCTTTGTCCTTTGCCATCATCAGGAACCTTATTTTTTCCACAAACTCCCTCTGCTCCAACTCCGATTTTAAATTTTCATATTCTGCCGCAATATACCGATTCAAATTGTTTTTCATCACCTTTTCATCCTTCTTTCTGATTAAATTTATTTATGAAAGCACAAGCTCCAAATCCATGGTCTTAATCCCCAGTTCCCGGAACATAAAAACAGACGGCGCACCGTCTGGTGGTGTGCCGCCATAGCCCTGTAGAAACTGAATCAGCTCATCTGATAGCTTCAATTTAACGGAATCAATGTTCCGGTACTGGTCGATTGTAATCTCTGAAATCAAAAGATGTAACAGACGTTTTCGGATGGTACGGTCAATGTCGCTGGACAAAATCCTGCTGAAATTTTTTAATATCTCCCGGATGGTTTCTTTGGGAATTTCTTTTTTCCCTTCTTCCAGAATCACCATGGATGTTTCCGTCTGTTTTTCACGAAGTTCACATAGCTGCTGGTTTAATTCCTCCCTGCGTGTTAAAAATTCCTCCCTGGAAATCTCGCTGTCTTCGTAAAGTTCATGGTTTCTCTGCTGGCGAACCTTGATTTTTTCCAGGCTCTTTTCCTGGACTCCCCGTTCCTTTATGGCGTTTTCCTTTAAGATTCTATGCTCCCGGTTAACTCTGCCCACAACCTCTTTAAAAAATTTCTCATCGCTTAACAGTTTATCCAGTTGATTGTACACAAACGTGTTCGCTTTTTCTACCCGGACCATATTGCTGTGGCATACGGTGGTTCCTTTATTTTTCCAGTTCCCGCAGGCGTAATAGGTAAGCTTCTGTTTGCTGCCGTCTTTGTTTCGGTTCGTTGTCCTGGAAATCACCATGCCTGCGCCACATTGAGGACATTTTAGAATACCTGTCAGCGGATATTCCCCGTCGTAGATTCTGGCTGGCTTTCCATTCTTTTGGGAAATCATAAACTGAACCTGTTCCCATAACTCCTCCGGTATGATTGCTTCATGTTTTCCGTCTGCAACAATAGGATTGGGATTGATATTGTTCCTTCGTTTTTCATTCCAGTCTCTCCTTACGTCATAACGCACCTTCCCAATATATACCGGATTTGTGAGAATTGATTTTATCTGTGCCACTGAAAAAGCGTTATCCAACTTAGTTCGATAGCCTTCCCTGTTAATCCGTCCCACAATAGCCTTGTATCCCTTTCCGGAGGCATAGAGCTGGAACATAAGGCGCACTGCCTCCGCCTCTCGTTCCACCACCTCCAGTCTTGATTTTCTTCTTCCATGGTTTTCCGTCCCCTCCATTGTCACCCAGCAATATCCAAATGGTGGAATCCCACCGCACCATTCCCCAGACATGGCTTTTGCTCTCATGCCCATTTTAACATTCTGGGCAATGGTATTTCGTTCAAATTCGCCAACCAACGCCATCATCTGAAACTGCATTTTCCCGGCTGGCGTGCTGGACTCAAAAGGTTCTGAATAAGATTGGTAGCCAATTCCATATTT
>RAYY01000066.1 GCA_003611875.1 bacterium D16-56
AGCTACAGGAAGAGTCAGAAGAACACTGGGATTTTCTGGCTTCTTAGTCGTACAAACTTTCAACTGTCAAGTAAACTTAAAGCTCCTTTAGAAAAAACCCCCATAGACGCAACATATAAGTCTTTTTTCTTTTTTCCACTAAATCGATGAATGATCAATATTAAAATAGTACCAACTTCAAATATTCCGCAGGCATAAATCATATCAAAATCTTTGTATGCTTTTGATATGCTTTTCAAATTATATTTTTTATCAGATAAATACTTTACCTTTGCATTCCCTACAAGAATCCAACAATTTGTTTCCAATTCATAAGGTGTTTTCTCTCCTACATCATGATTTTTTGTAAGTATACTAATATTACTTTTATTACCATAAGTCTCCACAATTTGTTTTACTGTATTCTGCGGCCCTCCCGCCTTGTAGCCAGGATAGTAACAATGTATCAATATCAAAATATTTTTCATCTAATACTCATCCTCTCTTTTTATAGAGATTAAAACCACAATCATCAGTATCTGTTAAAAACGGTCTCTGCCCGTTATCATATACTGACATAGCTCTTTCAAAATGGGGGAAATGTTTTTCTTTCCCCCTACTTCTCTAACTCCTTAAACAACATCCTATGTGCCTTTATGGCATCTCCAATCCCCTCATTTACCTTCTTCCCCTTCACCACCTGATAAATATACTCATATTCTTTATGGATCCCCTTATCCTGTTTCCATCTCATTTCCTTTTTCCTGTTCTCTCCATATTTAATCAGCCCCACATAATTATTCATCTCGTACACAGACCCATTGCTAAATACCCGGAGCTGTTCTTTTGGATATTTTTTGCTCCCCATAGAGGTATAAAGAATCGTTCCAACAGCACCAGACTGAAACCGGAGACAGATAATTGCATTATCCTTTTTGGGATATGCCGGATTCTGGCCATAACTTACTTTTAGCTCTATGATCTCGCTTCCGTCCAGATATTGAATTGTATCTATAAAATGAACCGCCTCACCGATGATCCTGCCTCCGCCTCTGTTCTCATCTTGCGTCCAGTGCTCTGGCGGAATATATCCCGCATTGACAATATAATTGTAAACAGCCGGAATTTTATCGGTTTTCAAATCCCGTTTAATTTCTTCCACCAGCGGAGCATGTCTGCGGTTCAAGCCCACAAATAGTTCTCCATCTTCTTTTCTATATGCTTCTTCTATCTCCACCAGTTCTCCACTATTTATGCACAACGGTTTCTCAACATATACATGCTTCCCGGCCTTTAATGCTTCTGTAACGAATTTCCCATGACTGTTATGCTGTGTGGAAATTGCAATTAGATCAATATCCTTATCCTCCAGCAGCTTTTTGTAGTCATTCGTGGTATAATCAAAGGGAAATATCTCCTGCGCCTGAGCAGAGGCAATCCCGCCGGTAGTTGCCAGCCCTTTCAAATGATACAGCCCGCATTCCTTCATAATAGGCAACATGGTTGTACGTGCAAAAAGCCCTGCTCCAATAAGGCCTAAATGGATTTGATTTTTATGCAACAGCGTTTTATGATTCGTTCGGCTCCCTGTATGTTTAATTACACAGTTCCATTTTTCCTCATTTTCCTCATATTTCAACAAAACACCTAAATATTTTTCATGATTTGGATTCTTTGTAATCAGATCATATGCTTTCCTGGCGTCTTCAAAGGGAATCAAATGGGTAATCAGATCTGCAAGTTTTAGCCGTCCAGATGCTAAAAGCCGCAGAAATTCCTCCACATTTCTCCCTTCTGTAAATCGTACATACCCTATCGGATAATCAACCCCATCTTCCTCGTAACTACTGTCATACCTTCCCGGCCCATAGGAACGTGCAATTCTAAAACTTAGCTCCTTTTGATAAAAAGATCTTCTGTCCAGCTCCATTTTTGTAACGCCCACCATACAGATCACTGCTCTGTCTCTGGTGATTGCTTCTGATAGATCAATAGGTGCATTAGAATCGGTTGCTGCTGTAATGATAACCCGGTCTACCCCTCTCCCTTTTGTCAAAGACTTTGCCATATTTGCTGCATGATCACCCTTCGAAGATATAAATGCCTTCAGCCTTGTATCAGGAAGCATTTTATCAGCCACATCAAACCCAATCACATCACAGCCATACGCATCCAAAATTCTAGCTGTAATGTGTCCCAGCAGCCCTAACCCAATCACTGCCACAGTTTCACCTGGAATCACCCCCGCCTGGTGAATCCCTTCTAAAGCAATTCCACCTAAAGCTGCAAACGCAGCCTGCTTTGGATCTGTTAATCCATCTGGCACCTTCACTGTCAAATTTTTACTGACGCGATTAACCTCACTGTGATACGCTTGTCCTACAGCCGCAACCATATCTCCGACCTGAAACTCGGTAGCTCCTTCCCCCACCTGAACAATCTTTCCCACTGTTGAATATCCCATGGGCATAGGTTCCTTCAGCTTTTCAAAAGCGGCTTCCATAGTTGTCAAGATTCCATCTGTAGATATTTTCTCTGTAACCTTTTTCACCTGATCCGGACGCTCTATTGCCTTTTGAATAAGATTCTTCCCACCAAAAGATGTGAGACTCCTCTCTGTTCCTGCACTGACTACCGAATACAATGTTTCAATAATAACCGTGTTCTCCTTTACCACAGGAGCGGGCGTTTCTACAATATTCACAGTGCCATCACTGACGGATAAAAATAATTGTTTCATTCATTTTTCCTCCATTCTGCTCCTCCCCCGTAACGGCTTGGATAAGGAACTTTTCCGTTCCCATAATTTATAAATGATAAACCTTCTCAAACGGGCAAATATTCTGAGTATCCAAAATAACCTTATCCGTAAGTCTGGCCATATGTTCCTTTATTTCCTCGTGCTTTACCATAATTACCACCATATCTACTGCATCTAAAAATTCCTCTAAATCGTGATACTGATTTGCCACCACATCCTTCCTGATAAATGGGTCATACGCCTTAAGCTCTACAGCCAAATGTCTTTTTTGGCTTTCCAGAAGCTGCAAAGCAGGAGATTCCCGCATATCATCCACATTTTCCTTATAGGTTAGTCCATACAAGCCAACACGACCAATATCTTTTAGCCCTTCCTCCTTCATGATCTCATATATCCGGTTTAACACAAAATCCGGCATCCCATCATTAGTTTTCATTGACTCATCAATAACCTTCGCAAGACTGGGATAATCCCCTACCAAAAACCAAGGATCCACCGATATACAGTGTCCTCCCACCCCTGGTCCCGGCTGCAGAATATTCACCCTGGGGTGCATATTACAGATCCGGATGATTTCATACACATCCATATTGTCATGCCTGCATATTTTGGCCAGCTCATTGGCAAACGCAATATTGACCGCACGATATGTATTTTCCACAACTTTTGTCATCTCAGCAGTACGAATGTCTGTTACCACAATCTCCCCTTGACAAAATGATCCATATAAAGCTTTGATCCGTTCTCCTACAATCCTGCTGTCCGCACCAATAGTCCGATTGTTATGGATTAATTCATAAACCATATTTCCTGGTATAATTCTTTCCGGCGCATGGACAAGATGCACATCATCTCCAACAGTAAAACCTTCCATCTGAATCACAGGTCTTAAATATTTATCGATGGTTCCTGGAGAAATAGTGGATTCAATCACAATCACTGCACCTTTTAAAGCTGTTTTTAATACTTCCTGTACGGCCCTTACCACATAACTCCCATCTACCTTTTTACTGAACTTATCATAAGGGGTAGGAACAGAGACAATATAGGTATCCGCAACCTGGTATTCTGTTGTAAATTCAATCCCTTCCTTTTCCGCTCGATGCAGCAGCTCGTCCAGCCCTTTTTCCTCAAAAGTCATATGCCCTTTCTGGAGCATTTGTACCAATTGCTCATTACAATCCGTTCCAACTACTTCTATCCCATGGGCAGCCATCATCAACGCTGTGGGCAAACCAATATATCCTAATCCTATTACATTAACCATCTTCTGTATCTCTCCTACTGTCTTTTGTGTTTGTGCAGCTGTTTAGACAATCTGACCATGTTCCTGGCTGTATCCATACAGAAACTCAATTTCCATATGGATCCGAATTTTATCCTGGAATGGTGTGCGAATCTCCAATACCTGTTTTTTATCATATCTCCCAAATTCTTCTCCATAAATTGTAAATAATCCATCCTTATGAATCAAAACATAGCTTATTTCCGAAAAATGAATCATGGCAGCCAATCGCTCTCCATTCTTAACCCTTATCTGCTTTTCACCCTTCTCATACTCATATCCTGGCGCAAGATGCAAAAATTCCCTTGCCGTATGAATACCTTTATCATGAGCAACCAAATCATCGGTTATTTTCAAATAATTTCTGCCTTTCCATTTCAATCTTCTCCGAAAAAAATCACCATAATAGCTTTTAAAGCTTCCTTCAAACCCATTTTTTATCTGCCTTCCCTTCACATTACTGATTCGCCGCGCTGCCCTGTGTTCTCCCCACAATTCTGACTGTTCCCTGTCATCGATCATCAATGTATTGTGGGCAGCCGTACTTCGAAAAAAAGACCGAAACGCTCCTTGATACTGACCTGTTCCGGAATTTACAAACAGCATTTTCTCCTTTACACTTATCTCAAAGCTCAGACAATCACAATGCCCATGTCCTCCCATATAGGATGGCCCCAAATCCCCACAATCAAAAAGAACTGCCATATTGTTATCCATCCTTTTAAAATAGCCTGCTACTGCAAAAGCTCTGATATGTTCACTCCCTGATATTTTCCCATTCCCTGACCTTCCTCCATCACCTGTGCTTTCCTTACCTAACAATTTTTCGCTGCTCCATGATCTGCAGATTTTTTCTACTGCTCTTGACAGTTCATCCTTTCCTTTTCCTACATTATTCCCCGCATCGTTAAAAAGAGGTGTTCTATCCCCGAACCCATCTTCGATCTCTGTCATTACTGACGCCATTTTTTGAATGACAGAAGTCAATTTTTCTGCATCTCGTCTTTGCCCCAAACTATTCTGCACTTGATATACCCGCAGAATATCCTCTAAAATGATCTTGTGATACATAAGACTTAATTCAAAATGAAGTCCTCCAGAAAGAATCTGCTCCTCGATCTGTCCCAAAAACCGACTGAAATATTTATGATATACATCTAATTCATTGAAAAAAAGACTGGATATTACAATGGTCTTTAAATTCTCAAAATAATGGTTAGCCAAAAGCGCCAATTCCTGTGTACGAATCAAATATTGATATTGTTGATAAAGAGAATTCATCAATTTTCTTTCTAAATCTGTTCCTATAAGCTTCTCTTTCAGCAACTCCATACATATCAAAATATTAGGGATCCTCATCGAAATGGTATAAGCTTCCAAACTATCTAAAGACGACTGTTCCAGCCAGCTTTTCATCCACTCTTTCCATTTAATAAAATACTGCTCATCTAATTTTTCTCTGTATTTCACTGCCAATGGAATCAAAAATTCCAGATAGTGAAGATTATAGTTCCACAAATGAGAAGCTTCTGATATGTTCCAGTCCCTTCCGATCCTGTAAGTTTCGTGAAGAAGTTCTACTTGATTATGCAGCAATTTCTCTATCTGAAACCGATGTAAATAAGTTTGTTCACAGTCCAACTCCGGGATGAAAATCTTTATTTTCCCTATATTTGCACACTTCTCTAAATTTATTGACTTTTTAGGCAGGCAACCTGTTCTAAATTTTTTCAAAACCCTCTTTTGAATCTGATGTCTAATTTGTATCCACTTAAGATTTTTGACAGTATTCCAATAAAGCCTTATTTCAACCATCTTTTTCATTCAAACAACACCTTCACCATCCGATCCACCAGAACCTCCACCCTCCGGTTTTCCCTGATATACCTTCTTCCAAGAATGCCATACTGCTTTTGTTCCTCCTGCGGCATCCCATAAAGCCTTTCAATTTTCTCGGCCAAATCACTGGCATTATATGGCTCAAACATCATTCCTCCCCCGCTTGTGGCCACCTCATCATCCTGATAAAGAAACCCATAAAGGGTACAAGCCCCAGAATACAGATACTCGTTTACCTTATTCTTAGACACCCCATATTTGTAAACCTCCTTATGCCCCTTTACCTCCAGATGTGCCATACACACATGGCTTCGGCTGATCAGTGCAGGCACCGCCTCCTTAGGAATCCGATCATAGATCAAAACATTCCTAAGCTTGTTTTTATGGACATATTCCAGCATCCCTTCCTTCTCCTGACCGCTTCCCACAAAAATCATTTTCACAGGAAGTCCTTTTTCCTCCAATATTTTCAAAGCCTCCAGCATGACATAAACGCCCTCATAAGCCATATAATAGCCTGCAAACGAACAGATCCATCCACTTAAAAGAAACTCTCTCACTGGCTTTGGCAGCAATTCCTCCCTTTCTGCATTTTCATCAAACCGGTCACAATCCATGGGCTGGCCAATCAGAGCCACCTTGCTCCTGTCTATCCCCAATTCCCCACACAAATACTTGTCCCCATGGTTCATAGAGTAAATGATTTTGTCTGCCTTCTGAAATGCCCAGCGCTGTACTGCCTCAAAAAACAGTACCATGGGATCCATCCGCCTCTTATCCCCACTGACCACCCATATCCGCGGCCAAAAATCCCTGACCTCTGCACAGAAACGAACTTTATATTTCCTTGCCACCCTGTATGCTGCTATCCATGCCAAGGGATGAACCGAACAGCCTGTTACCACGTCCGGCGCTCCGCACCTTTCTGCAATCCTTGTCTCATACTTCATTACCTTTCCCATAAAATCGATCATGCTCCAGGCACGACCCGCCCCGTTATTCTTCTGGTAGCTGCCGGTCTTAAGATAGATATAGAAAAGATTCTTTCCAATCCGATTTGCCATAATCGTTTTCTCGGAAATATAACAATGGGTGAAATGGCAGAAAGAGGATGCAATCACAACAACCCTGTATCCCCTTTTCCCTAATTCCTTTGCAAAATCATACTGCCTTGATATCCCGCCGTATTTTGGTTCGGATGAATAATGGTCAATAATCCAGATCGTCTTCATCTTTTCCTCCATTCTGTACACATTCACAGCCTATTACGCTCATACTGCCTTTTGTCTGCGGATTCAGTGTCCGATTCCCTTTTCCCGAAACAAGAACGGACGGTTTCCGTCCCCTCCCCACACCCTTGCGCAATTGCCGCTGCATCTTCCATGCCGAATCCTTCTGTACTTTCCTTCATAAAAAGAATCTTTACAGTCTTAAAAATGATCTCAATATCCAGCAGCAGCGAATAATTCTGGATATACATCAGGTCCAGCTTCAGCTTGTCATATGCTGTCGTATTATATTTTCCGTACACCTGGGCATAGCCGGTCAGACCACCTTTTACCTTCATCCGATAGCCAAACTCCGGAATCTGCTTAGTGTAAAGCTCCACATGCTCCACCCGCTCCGGCCTGGGTCCTACGATGCTCATATCCCCTTTCAGAATATTAAAAACCTGCGGAAGCTCATCCACCCTTGACGCACGAATGATTCTTCCCACAGGGGTAATTCTCGGATCCTGTTCTGCCGCCGGGATTGAATGTCCCTCCTTTTCCGCATCCACAATCATGCTGCGGAATTTATAGATCCGAAATACCCGTCCTCCTTTGGTACACCTTTCCTGCACATAAAAAACAGGCCCCCCGTCATATAGCTTAATAGCAGCAGCCGTGACCATAAAGACAGGAGACAAAAAAAGAAGCGCTGCCAGAGACAGCACCAAATCCACCCCGCGTTTAACAAAACGCTGATCAAAAGAAAGCCCGTTATTCCTTGACAGCAGCAGGGGCGTATCAAACAAATGCAGACTCTCTGAGCTTTTGATAATCACATCTGATATTTTAGGGGTAGTGTAAGTCCGGATAGACTTCTCATAACTATACTTTAAAATCACATTCCGCATAGAAGAAGGAATATCACAGATCACCACACCTTCGTACTGGTCTATTTTTCTTTTGATCTCCCTAATTCCTGCAGAAATGTGAACGATTTCCCCAATAGCAAAACGATCGTTTCTGGTATGGATCTTCCCCATCAGGTTTGCCACCGGATGCTCCCCATATACCAGCAGCACATTTCTCGAAGGATACAGGAAGCGATAAAACCGAGTGGACAAAAAGCTCCAGATACATACCATCAAAAATTGAATGCAGGTCATTGCCAAAAGAGGTATCAGGTTTTGAAAGGATTTGGTCAACAGCGTAATCTGCAGGTAAGCCATTATGTTGGCACAAAGGGCGGCAAGAAACTGAGAATAGATCATATTCCCGGTTCGCAGATATCCTACCTTCAGCCCTCCATAAAGGATATTGAACAATACCAGAAAAATCCCATACACGGCCACCATCAGCCAATGACCACTTCGATTGTAGGGAGTCTCCATCTTCTGATTATAAAAATGCAGCCATACATACCAAAAAGCCGCAGCCTCCAGGGAAAGGACAATGATACTGAATAGAAACTTCACCATCCGCTTATATTGCTCATAGTTCCTCATCTGACAACACCCCTTCCTGTTCAGCATGTATGACCATTAGTTGTGACAAGGCACTTCCTTTCTCCATCCTCCTCCAGCATGATTCCCAGTACAATCGCCTGTTCCTCTCCCCAAAGCCTCCGTCTAACCATAGCATATCGTTTTTTAAACTGATAACGTACAATCTGTCCCATACAAGAAGCAAGGGGATCAGATATTCTGCAAATCCTTCCGTCCGGATCCTTTTTCACAGAAGAAAGCCTTACCACATGGTCTGCCCCGGAGATTCCCGTCAAAAATTCCGCATCCTCTCTCATCATGGGAAAAATCGTTAATACTCCGCAGCTTGTCCACTGTGCCACATCGGGAATCCGTTCCAAATATTCCAAAAAAGAATGTGGAAACCTCTTTTCTTTACAGGTAAAAAACACACATCCAGGAAACAACAGCTCCATATGGACAATGCTTCTCTGCTGCTTTCTCCAGATTCTCTCCTGCTCAATCACAAAGCATTCCTGATACATTTCCGGCGGAACCGTTCTGCGGATCATCCTTACCAGCTCTTTTTCCCTTCCTACCCAAGTCTTGAATAAATACCACAACATAAGCCTCCCCTGCCGTTTTAGCCTGTTGAAACTCTGATACTGCATTACTTACATTTCATCGAATCCATTACCTAGCATTGGTGTCATCCGATCCATGTCCTCCTTGAAAATAATCCCCAAAAGAACCATCTTTTCTTTCCCCAAAAGCTTCAGCCGTACCAATACATGCCGCCTTCCGTACCGGCATCTCACAATCCGATTTAAACAAGTCTCCAGCGGCCCGGACACCTGCTGAATCTTTCCCTTTCCGTCAGTCTGCATGTAGGAAAGGCCAATCACATGATTTTCATCCATGATCTGCTCTAAAAACTCTGCTTCCTCCCTCTCCACAAAAAGAAAAGAAAAATCATCATCCATTATCATCTTCGCCATAGCCGGAACCTGCTTTAAGCAAAAAAATAAAGCCTCCGGCTCATTGGAAGTAATAAACACATATCCTGGAAAAGCTCTCTTTATTTGAACAAAATTTCGCTTCTGCCTTCTCCACAGCTGTTCCTGGTAGATCACAAAGCATTCCCCATACAAATTCTCCGGAACCATTCTCTGTACCAATTCTGCCAGCTTTTCTTCCTTCCCGGTTCTTGTCTGTAATACATACCATAGCATAGGATTCTCCTCTCCTTTTATAAACGATTGTTCCTTTCCAAGATACGAAGGAATCCCCAAATGGGCAAGCTTCGCCATTTCCCGGTTATAAAAGCCAATAACCCGGACAACCTTCCCATGGCAGCGCCAAAGCCAATATAACCCCTTTCAGGAAAATGCAGTCTCCAGGCTCACAGTTTTCCTTCTTGGTTTTGTGCAAAGTAAGCAGCAATACCGTCTTGCTGTTTGCCGCTTCCAGCTAAAATCCACCTGTTCCCGGTCCATTCCCTTATAGTAAAATAAGGAAACATCCAGCCACGGAACATTTAATCAACGAGTGCAACATAATATAGAATTGTGTTGCACTCAAATTTGCTTTTAATGCCAGGAAAAACGTTGAAAATATAAGGATTTTACTACTTTAGACACTTAAGAACTTCAGATAAAAAAACACGAAAAACACCGCACAAAAATATACTCCCATGGCTCTCAAATAAATGATATCTTAAGAAATTTCGCTCTGTTTTTCCATAAAATCTTAACCTTTTCTGTCGAAAAAACCTTGCAATACAGCGGAAAGAGTGCTATGATTACGTGGTAATCTGAGTGCAACACAATTCTATATTGTGTTGCACTCAGTATCCAACCTTAACCAGATAACACTCCTTTAAACTCTTTAAAATCATCGGATCCCCAGACAATGCCTCCTGCTCAGATATACCATACCGGAATCTGCAATATATTTTCTCTCAGCACCCCTGGCTGTGTACCCATACAAACCACTGCCCCCATTCCCCTCTCTTTCCCCTCTATTTTGTCCAGCACCAAAAAAGAACCTGTCACATCTGGTGTCACATTGGCGCTCTGTTTAATCTCTATTGGATACAACACCCCATTTTCCTCAATAATAAAATCAATCTCGCTTTCCGTCTCTACTATTTCCCCATTTCTTTTTATTTTTTTCCGATCCCTTCCTCTATAATATGATACAAAATAGTGGTAATCCAAGCCGGCATTGGAAAAAGACTTGAGAATCTCAGAGATCACAAAGGTTTCAAAAATATGTCCGTTAAACGCGCCGCAGGCAAGTACTTCCGGCGTCAGCCACCGTGTCAGGTAACAAGCCAGGCCAGTATCTCTAAAATACAGCTTCGGCGTCCGGATTGCCCGTTTCAGCACATTTGCCGTGTAGGGTTCCAGCAAATAAATAACCCCGGAAGCCTCCAATATAGAAATCCAATTTTTCACCGTGGATACATCCTTGCCGATTTCATCTGACAAATGGGAGTAATTCAGTACCTCCCCTGTTCTGGCTGCCGCCGCAATCATAAAGCGTCGAAATGCATCCAAATCCTGTACAGCAGACAGCTCACGAACATCCCGCTCAAGATATGTTCTCACATAATCCCCATAAAAAGCCGCCCACTCTGTCTCCGGATCCTGCAAGGCAGGATAAGAACCGCGATGAATGATTTCCCAAATGTTTTTGGGCTGCTTTGCTGTTTTCTGTCTCTCTAAAATATACTTCATTGTGGGAAGAAATCTCTGATTAAAGGGGTCTCCCTGAATTTCCCTCATAGACAAACCGGCAAGCTCCATGATCCGAACCCTTCCAGACAAAGATTCCGATACATTTTTCATCAAAACAAACTGCTGGGATCCGGAAATGCAGAACAGCCCTTTTTCTTCTGACTGGTCACACTCTATCTTAAGATATCGAAACAACTCGGGAGCTCTCTGTACCTCATCTATGGTAACCGGTGCCTGATTCAGCGTCAAAAACATGCTGCCGTTCTCTCTGGCCTGCTGTTCTGCAAAAGGATCGTCCAAGGTAACATACTTCCTTTCTGGAAACAGCTTCTTCAATAATGTGGATTTGCCCACCTGTCGTGGACCAGTCAGCAGAACTGCCTTAAAGCTTTTGAATGCACTCTCTACTTTTTCTTCAATGCTTCTATGAATATATTCCATACTTCCTCCGATAAATTTAGATTCAAATTCCAAATTTATCGTAACATGGTATCCCTATCCTGTCAAGACAGAATCGTGTCAGTAACCTTTTCCTTTGTTTTGCAAGACGTCCGCATGCAACCAGCTATAAGAAATTTTCTTTCCTTCTCAATATCAATTTTTACATCCCATTCCAAGCCATACCCATACTGTCAGGAAAAACCGCCGTACAGGGAGCACCCCATACGACGGCAGATAAAGATCCTTCAGGACATTTCTCAATTATTTAACAAATACACAGACCCTTGTGTGTAACAGCATTGCATAAAATCCGCCCTCTTTACTGAATCGACAGCACCTTATAATCCTGGTCCTCCACGGCCTTCTTCAGCACCTCGTTTGCCACCGACCCGCCAAGCGTCACCACAGCCGTTCCGGCCTCATGGCTTACCGCCGCCTCAGTAACTCCTTCCAATGCTTCCAGACATTTCTTTACCCGTGCCTCACAATGTCCGCACATCATACCTTCGATTTTCATGGTTTTTTCCATTGTTAATTCCTCCTTCTGATTCCTTTTGATTTTTTTGTCTTTTTTGGAGTTATGCATATCAAACCAGTTCAGTCTCAATGCGTTTGTCACCACACAGAAGCTGGACAGGCTCATAGCCGCAGCGCCAAACATTGGGTTCAATTTCCAACCGAATATAGGATACCACAAACCCGCAGCCAAGGGAATCCCTACTGCATTGTAAAAGAATGCCCAAAACAGGTTTTCATGAATATTTTTCAGAGTTGCCCGGCTTAAACGGATGGCTGCCGGCACATCGCTCAGACGACTTTTCATCAGTACTACATCTGCCGCATCAATGGCAATGTCCGTCCCGGCTCCAATGGCAATCCCAATATCTGCCCGGGTAAGAGCCGGAGCATCATTGATTCCGTCTCCCACCATAGCAACCTTTCCCTTATGCTTTAAGGAGCGAATCACACTTTCCTTGCCGTCTGGCAGCACACCTGCAATCACCTCATCCACCCCGGCCTGAGCGCCGATGGCTCTGGCCGTCCGTTCATTATCTCCGGTCAGCATAACCACATGGATTCCCATATTCTGCAGCTCTCTTACTGCCTGAGGGCTGTCTTCTTTAATCACATCTGCCACTGCAATAATTCCGGTAAGAGCCCCTGTCTGGCTGAAAAACAATGGTGTTTTTCCTTCCTCTGCCAGCCGCTCTGCCTGCCTTTTCATATCATCCGGCACCTTAGCCTGGCTGCTGATGAATCCAAGATTACCGCCGCTTATGGTCTCCCCGCTCAGCATCGCTGTCAGCCCATTGCCTGGCAATGCCCTAAATTCTGTTACCTCAGACGCGGCCAGCCCTCTGTCCTCTGCCTCCTGCAAAACAGCCCGGGCCAGAGGGTGCTCGCTTTTCTTTTCCAGAGCATAAGCCATCTCCAAAAGTTTTTTTTCATCAACCCCTTCTGCGGGAATCAAATCCGTTACCCGCGGCTCTCCGCTGGTAATGGTTCCGGTCTTATCAAGCGCCACTACCTCTGTCTTTCCTGCTTCTTCCAGCGAAACGGCTGTCTTGAACATAATACCGTTCTTGGCCCCCATACCGTTTCCTACCATAATGGCCACAGGTGTTGCCAGTCCCAAAGCACAAGGGCAGCTAATAACCAAAACGGAAATCCCACGGGCAAGGGCAAATCCCACGCTCTCTCCTGCCAGCAGCCATCCCAAAATCGTCACCGCCGCAATGGCAATCACTGCCGGAACAAATACTCCCGATACTTTGTCTGCCACCTTGGCAATAGGCGCTTTGGTGGCTGCCGCATCGCTGACCATCTGAATAATCTGGGACAGGGTTGTATCCTCTCCCACCCGTGTGGCCCTGCACCGGATAAAACCTGACTGATTCACCGTAGCTGCCGAAACATGGTCTCCCTCTGCCTTATCCACCGGAATACTTTCTCCGGTCAGCGCCGACTCATTTACCGCGCTGCTGCCTTCTATCACGACACCGTCCACCGGAATATTTTCTCCCGGACGAACCACAAAAATGTCATCCTTTAATACCTGATCAATGGAAACCTCTGTCTCCTCTCCATCCCGCACAACAGTCGCCGTCTTAGGCGCTAATTTCATCAGGCTTTTCAGTGCATCCGTGGTTCTGCCCTTTGAGCGGGCCTCCAGCATTTTTCCGACGGTAATCAAAGTCAGAATCATGGCTGCAGACTCAAAGTAAAATTCGTGCATATAGGCCATAACTGCGGCCATATCTCCCTTCATCTGTGCATCTGTCATGGCAAACAAAGCATATGTGCTGTATACCAGAGATGCCCCGGACCCCAGCGCTACCAGTGTATCCATATTAGGCGCCCCATGCCACAGGCTCTTAATACCGCTGATAAAAAACTTCTGATTTATCACCATCACAATCCCGGTAAGGATAAGCTGCAAAAGTCCTACCGCCACATGATTTCCTGCAAAAAACGCCGGTACCGGCCAATTCCACATCATGTGCCCCATAGAAAAATACATCAGCACTGCCAGAAAACCCAGAGAGGAATACAAGCGCTTCCGCAGCGCCGGTGTATCCCGGTCCTTCAGCATATCCTCCGCAGCAGCCATCCCTCCAGCTCCCGAAGCGGATGCCACGGCTGCATTCTGCCCTGCATCACTGCCGCGCACACGTTTTGATGCTCTGTACCCTGCCTGCTCCACCGCTGCAATCACAGCTTCCGCCGATACAGCCCCCTCGACTCCCATAGAATTGGTCAGCAGACTCACGGAACAGGATGTCACTCCTTCCAGCTTTGAGACCGCCTTCTCCACCCGGGCACTGCAGGCTGCACAGCTCATTCCGGTAACAGTATATTGTTCCATTTTTATACAACTCCTTTCCACTAAGAACCTGCCGCGAAATCACTTGCACAGATTGCACAGGATATTTTTCTGATTATACAGACCAATATCGCAGGCGCAGCTGACTGCGTTAAAGCTTTTTAGCCTGTGCCATTAGAAAAATAAACTTCTTCTTCGATACACCATTACAAACGCTATTTCCTTTAGCCTAATTTCTCCTGTTTTTTCCGTCCTTATTCGCTGCCAGTTCTGCCCTCTTTTCTCCGGTCACTTGTTTCCCACCTATCACTTCATCAGCTTCTGCAGCGTAACTACCAGCTCATCGATCGTCTCCTCTTTTCCCTCCCGGATGTCTCGGGCCACACAGGTTCGAATATGATTTGCCAACAGCACTTTATTAAAGCTGTTCAAAGCTGCATTTACTGCCGCCACCTGAACCAGAATATCCGTACAATATACATCTCTTTCCACCATCCCTTTAATCCCCCGCACCTGTCCCTCTATACGATTTAACCGATGCAGAAGATCCTGATACTCTTTGTCCGAACGCTCTTTGGTCTTATGACAGCATGTTTCCTTATCAGAAACATTATTTCTTCCCTTTTCTTTATCAGACATCATCTCCGCCACCTTTCACGTAGCCTCTCGTTATTTAACCACATTGCCATTATATACCCCATCAGGGTATATTGCAACCTCTTTTTTGGTATATCGATAAAAAATATTTAAGAACGGCCGCCATCCCCTAAGGAAACGTCCGAAAAAAATATCTTTTCTCTTCCCCTTTCTCCAATAACATGATAAAATGTAACCGTTAGCCATAACAAGCCAAGAGGGCAGAGAGGAGGAAGACAAACCATTGAAGCAAAAAATAAAACATCTGCTTTGCTGCTGTCTGGCTATAAGCCACCTGCTCGTCATTACGGCTTCCGCTGAACCGCCTCCTGCCTGGCCATCCGATACCGGGGTTGCTGCCGAATCCGGCGCTGTTATTGATGCCGATTCCGGTGCGCTGCTTTTCGGACAGCACTGCATTAATACTGCCTTTCCTCCAGCCAGCATTACTAAATTGCTGACAGCTCTTATTGTATTGGAGCATTGCCAATTAGACGAGGTAGTCACCTTCTCACAGGTTGCCATGAACAGTGTGGAAGCTGACAGCGGCAATAAGTTAAGCCTGGCGGCAGGTGATCAAATGAGTGTGGAGGACTGTCTGTACAGCCTGCTCCTGATTTCTGTCAACCAATCTGCCAATGCCCTGGCAGAACATGTAGCCGGAAGCATCCCCGAATTTGTTAATATGATGAACGAAAAAGCTGCCCAGCTAGGCTGTTCAGACAAAACTCACTTTGAAAATCCATCCGGATTAAATGGAGACACTCAGCAAGTAACCGCTTATGACATGGCGCTGATTGCCAGAGCTGCTTTTAACAATGAAGATCTACTGAGGATCAGTTCTTCCCTCAGCCATAAAATTCCTTCCACCATCAATAACCCGGACGGAATCACCGTTCGGCAGGAGCATCGTCTGCTCTACACGACAGACCCGGACAGCGAATTTTATTACCCGCCGGCCAAGGCCGGAAAAACCGGCTATCTGCTGAAGGCAGGCAATACCCTGGTGACCTATGCGGAGCAGGACGGACGCCGTCTTATTTCCGTGATATTAAAAGGGAAACGCCCCCAATACTTTATAGACGGAAAGACCTTGCTGGAATTTGGTTTCAGTCGTTTTAAAAATATCCCCATTTCGGATTATGAATCACACTATGTAACCGGAGAAGACCCTGTTAATATCAATGGCACCTCTTACCGTCCTTCTGATCTGATGATCGAATCTGGACAGGTAATTACTCTGCCCAAGGATGCTTCTTTTGAGGATGCTGCCATGACCTTAGAGCCACTAAGCGGTGATTCCCCGGCCAATGCGGTAGCTGTTCTCCGCTACAGCTATAATGACCGGTTTATCGGAAAAGCATATCTTATGACCATTGCCATGTCTCCCGGGCAGGAGGTAAACATTTCTGCTCCTGGACAGGCAGCTTCCTCTAAAGATGCAGGGGGACATCCCGGTCTTTCCGGATTCGATCAACCAGACAGCAGTGATAAACCAGGGTTTTCCCTTCAATTACCCCCTGCTGTTAGGATTGCTGTCAGTGCTGCCGCAGCTGCTGCTGTATTGGGTATTTTTGTGGTTTGGTTTTTGTACTCCCGCAAAAAAGAGGCCCGCGAATTAGCGGCCCGACGTGAAGCCCGCAGACGGCGGCTTCAGGCAAGCGGTCAGGAAGAAGAATTTCAGCGGTTAATGGAAATGCGCAGAGCCAGGGACTTCCCTCCCAGATCCGCAGCACCAGATGATGTACAGAAAATAGAAAAACGATAATACTAATCATAATTTCATAAGCCCCAGAAAGCATATGACAATGCCCGGAAAAACTAGTATAACCCATTTTAAATACCTTGCCGAAACGGAAAGGTATTTAAAATGGGTTATACTAGTTTCACAGCATATCGTACTCTGTGAATATCGCATGCCCCGCTTTATCGGGTACAAAATAGTATGGGTGAAACGCTTTCCTTCACCCTTCACTGTAAGCGTCAAATAAGATAGTGGATAGAAAAATAACCACCAACCCTCTATAATAAAAGGGCAGTGGTCATC
>RAYY01000067.1 GCA_003611875.1 bacterium D16-56
GATCCGGGTCAGCTCAAAAGAAGAATTATCGGAACGAATTTATCAGTATTTTGATGAGATTAATACTGCTCCTGTTGTCTATCACTGGACATATAAAATGAACGAAATAGGAGACGAAGAAGTAAATATTTAACTATTCGTTATTTAATATTCGATGTACTAGTATATCAGAAGAGATGAAGAAAGAACTGGCATTTACAGAAGAGGAACTGAAGGAATTAGAACAGGCGAGAAAAATGCCTATCACATTCGATGAAGACTGTCCTGAAATCAGCCCTGAAAAAGCTATAAAATTTCGCAGGGTGAATCCTCCTCATAGATTGGCTGGCAAAAGTCTGGTGTGAAATACCATAATCTGTATGGCTCAAAATTTGTGTAGCACCACCAAGAAATATATTTTAGAAATTACTACACAAATCATTTTTGTGTAGTAACGCTGGAACAATATTTGCAAAAGTCGAAAAAACCTTGATTTTATGCGGATTCCCGGACACGCTACTCTAAAAGTTGGCAAAGCAGATGGGAATGTAACTTCAAAATGGGAGGTTCCAACCGCAACTTATCATAAGTTATTAAAGAGCGCCGGAAGCTGATAAAATCAAGGCTTCCGGCGCTTTTTTGCTGTCCATTGGAACTACGGTAAATTATCGTGAAATATCATATCTTAATGCAAAAGTTGTACATGGAATTGTACATGAACTGTACATAGAGAATCATGTACAAAGTCGCATTCTTCTTAGAACAATCAAAATCATCCAGAAAATAAAAGGTAAGAAATATTCTGAGTATACGTTTCCCTTATAGTTATCTTTTGCATAATTATGCACTCCCTTATTTCGGCCGGGCTTCTGATCAATTTTACGAAGAAGAGAAGACTCAAAAAAGCGTGGTTGCAGACATTTTAAATGGGATGATTTGGAGCTATGCCAGTTTTGCAGCAGGAATGGGGTGAGACTGGAGTAAGCCTGTATGTATCTGGCAGCCGGCACACCACCGCACATGAAAGTTTGGCGGGGACATGGGAACGGTAGGCGGGCTTGTTTCCTATTACCGGTATGATCTGTCCGGAAATCTGTTTGAGAAAGCAAAGTCTATCTCCATCAGAAGGTGCAAATTTAAACTATCCAATGGGCATCCATCTTTCTGAGGATGGATTTGCCGATCATCTGAACATCCAGAACCATGGCTTTATTGCGGTTCTGGACCCAAATTTGATTTTTCCCGGGATACAGGGGCAGAAGCCTGGTGGGGAAACGGGAATTCAGAGCAGTGGCAGCGTCTTCCACGGGGATAAAGAGCCGGAGTCAGACAAAAGCGGAGGTGTGACAGCTTCCGGCTTACTTGGCCTTATGACAAAATCGTCACTTTAGCAAGCCCCGCCCCCCTTTATGGGCCAGAGTAATGGACACCTGCCTGGAAAACCCGTCTTGAGAATTTTGGCACATGTATTGTTTTTTCGGCCTATTTTCGGTATAATATTGGAAAAGGAAAAACAAAAGAAAACCAGAAGCGCATCAGCAGGGGCAGGGGGAAGCAGTAAAATGGACTGTCAGTGTCAGCGTTTTTCAGGCCAGCCCCAAGATAAGGAAGGTTTCCATCCAACTTAAGACAGCTCAGGGACGACACTCCGTAAGGAAGTGCCGCCCTTATTGGGGCTTTCTTTTTTGCGGATAAGGAAATAGTTGAAAAATCCCGGAAAGAACAAAATGTTCTATCATGTGGATAAAAATTTAAAAAAATGGCACGTTCCAGGCACATCTCGTTTCCATACTTCTTTTGATGATACAAAGGAAGGGAGGCCGTTGTGTCAGACAAATAAAATTTCAAAAAATAGGAGGTAAGAGCTATGAGAAAACAGAATTTATTGAAAAAGGCTACTATGCTTGTGTTAGCGGGGGCGATGATGATCGGCGGCACGTTGACTGCGCATGCGGCAACGGGACAGTGGAAACAGAACGCTACCGGATGGTGGTGGGAGAGGCTTGGAGGAGGCTATCCGACCAACACCTGGGTATGGATCGATGGCAACAATGACGGCAAGGCGGAGTGCTATTACTTCAATTCTGACGGCTATATGCTGGCAAATACGACCACTCCGGACGGCTGCACCGTGAATGCGGATGGCGCATGGACGGAGAACGGCGTGGTACAGACCCATGGAACGAACAGCAACCTGGATGATGTTGCGCTGGCGGGTGATACCAATGTCAATGCTGCTTCGGGAGTTGTGACGGATGGCAAGAGCTGGCCGCAGATCACGTTTGATGAGACGTTGTCGAGAGCATGCGAAATCAATGGTCTGAGCCTGCTCACGAATCTGACACCAGCGGAACCGGCATATCCAGGCCAGGATCATTTTGGACCGGCTTATTCGATACCGTCCAGAGGGAAGACTATCACTTTGACTACCGCTCCAGACTACAATCAGGTTGTTTCATATTTTGGTCCGGTTAGTGCGTTTTTCGATAACTTCCCAGAGCAGGGCATAGAATTGAATGCGTTTTATGACAACACAGGCTACGAGAACCCTGCGTGGAGAAGACAGCCAGCGGCTACAACTGGTAATTCAGATACAGTATTCAATCTGCCACAGGGAAGCTACCGAATGGGCTATGGGCGTGTAGGTAAGAATGTTATATTCCAGATTCTTTTGACTGCAGGGAATGACGGGAAATGGTATATCTATCCGGACAGCCCAATGAATACAAACTGAAATAACAAACGTGGAGGAGACTGAAAAGTCTCCTCTTTTTATATGCAAAAATATTTATCCGCACAAGTCAAAGAAATGAAACTTAATCAGCCCAATATACGCCATACTCCTTAAAGGACAATTGTTCACGTTTGAATCGTGAAAGTTCTACATTATAAAACCAAGAAGGAGGAAAGTATATCATGCGGTTTCGAACAAAAACAAAAAGGATCATTGCATTGACAGCCGTTGCGTTGCTGACAGCGACGGCCATTCTACCACGCATGTATCTGACGCCCCATGCAGTCTGTTCGAAGAGCCACGAATGGACCGGACTGAAGCTCTACTGGACGGACATACCGGCCGAGACAGGGGGAAACATGCGATGACCCAGAAAGACCTATTTCGATGGGGTACCGGCATCTACAAAGGAATGGATAATTCCTACTGTTTCTGTGTTGCCAACCATACAGGCCAAGCTGGTAAGGGACAGGAGGGATATTTAGAGGAAGGAGCAGGCGCATTGCTCATCCAGGATTATGCGCTGTTTAAGGGAAATCGAGACGTTCGTTATGAAAACAAGCCTTTCTACGGATTCTGCGGTTTTATGTCAGAACAAGATGCACTATTTGAGAGGCTAGCTCGTGAACGGAATATTACAGTTGAAGAAATGAAGGAAATTATCTCTGCCCGTATTTTAAAAGGATGGAATGACACGAATCCGATAAAATGAAATATTCCTGACAGGTTACACTGTAAAATTATGAATTTAAGCCATTAATGCCATTACAGATAAGCCGGGTAGCGATTTTGATGATATCCTCAAGGGGAATTTTTTTCCCATCTGCCACCCATTGTTTGTAAATTTCCAAAGTGCTTTGTGCTGTATATGTCATGATAATGTTCTGAATATAGGGGGTTTCAGCAGATGATGCGGCTCCGTTTTTCCAGGTCTGATTCATTATGTCATTTGTGATCTTGCGGCTGATGTATTTATAATTGCCGCTGCAGGTAATTCGTTCCCCAATCTTCCCCAGCTCCTCGCTGCACAGAAAAAATTCCCGTGTGATTTTATCCATATCGCGTGGACGTTCCAGGCCCTGTGTGCGTTTGATAAAATTCTGTGCCATTTCATTCTGGATTTCCCGAAGAAGGTCATCTAACGTGTTGTAGTGTAAATAGAATGTTTTTCGGTTGATTCTGGCACGTTGTGCCAGTTCTTTGATAGAAATCTGTTCGTAATCCATTTCACAGATCATTTCTTCAAAGGTTTTACGGATGGAGTCCTTTGTCTTCTGAATCCGCAGGTCTACTTTTTTATCGGCTGCCATAATAAAACCTCCTGAAAAGCTGCACTGCATAGAGAGAAATTGCAATACTACTCTTGAAATTATATTTTATAGGGTTGTACCCGCTTGTATTATAATACATTCAAGTCAAAAAATCAACACGAGAGTATTATTGGCGTTTCAAGACGGAGGGAATCAGCATAGAGAACCTCTGGCATATTATGCCACATTTTTATCAGATGTGTGGCATAAACCACAGAAGCTGTCAGAATGGTGTGGAATCAGGAGCAGTTTTTAGATTATGATACATAGGAAATCAATGGAAGCCTTTATTTTTACGGATACAGAAAGAAGATTCTTTCATGTGTTTAAAGGTAAAGGAAAAGGAAAAGGCATCGGAACAAGGTTACAGGATTAAAATTTTAGGAGGAAAAGGTAGACATGGAAAAAATATCAGACAGTCTTACCCTTCATAATGGGTTAAAAATTCCTGGTTTGGGTTTTGGCGTATGGCAGATTTCCCCTTTTTATACAGCAAAATGTGTAAAGACAGCAATCAAGGCAGGATACCGCAATATTGACACTGCGGAAGGATACATGAATGAGGAAGCTGTGGGGCGTGCAGTCAGGCGCAGTGGGATTCCGAGAGAGGAACTGTTCATTACCACGAAACTTTGGGTGCAGGATGCGGGATATGAGAAGACGAAAAAAGCATTTGAAGCATCCCTTTCCAATCTGCAGCTTGATTATCTGGACCTGTATCTGATTCACCGTCCCTTTGGGGATTACTACGGGGCATGGAGGGCAATGGAAGAACTGTATGAGGCAGGAAAAATCCGTGCCATCGGATTATCCAATTTCGGCAGTGACCGTCTGGTGGACCTGGTGATGAACAATAAAGTGGTTCCCGCAGTCAATCAGGTAGAGTGCCATCCGTTTTTCCAGCAGAAAGCGGCATTTGAATTTATGAAGGAGTACCAGATCCAGCCGGAGGCATGGGCGCCTTTTGCAGAAGGGCAGAAAAATCTCTTTTCCAATGAGGTGTTTTCCGGCATCGGCGCGAAATACGGAAAGAGTGCGGCACAGGTGGTACTGCGGTGGAATTATCAGAGGGGTGTGGTAACAATCCCCAAATCTGTCCATAAAGATCGTATGGAGCAGAACATTTCCATTTTTGATTTCGCTTTGACGGAGGAAGAAATGGAGCAGATCGGTACGCTGGATGAGGGCAGCACTTTATTTGGTTCTAACGAAGATCCACAGTATGCAAAAATGATCAACAGTGTGAAACTCCATCAGGAATAAGCATGGCAGACACAAAGCAAAAAGAAAAAGACAGAACCTTGCAGACCGGAGGGCAGCGTAACAGGCCATCCTCCGCAGGTGTGGTTATGGATTATGATATTTCAGTAAAGAAAGGTGGATAAAAATGGAAAAGACAAGAAAACTTGGACAGACAGATATTGAAATTACAGCAATCGGGTATGGATGTATGGGACAGACCCATGCCTACGGGGTTGTGGAGGCAGAGGAAGATATGGTAGCGCTTATGCGGTACGCCCATGAGGTGGGATATACCTTTTTTGACACTGCGCCGATCTACGGAGAGGCAAATGAGCAGTATCTGGGCAAAGCGGTGGCGTCTTTCCGAAAAGCGGCAGTGGTTGCCACAAAGTTCGGCATTGTGGACGACTCTTTCTTTACGGGAAATGAGGATGCCTTAAACAGCAGCCGTGATTCCATCAAGCAGCAGGTGGACGCTTCCCTGAAACGGCTTGGGACAGATTATATCGATCTGTATTACCAGCACCGCATCGATCCGAAGACAGCGCCGGAGGAAGTTGCGGAAACCATGGCGGAGCTGATAAAAGAGGGAAAGATCCGGGCATGGGGCGTTTCCTTTGCGTCGGAAGAATATATCCGGAAGGCTCATGCGGTATGCAAAATATCCGCCATCGAAAATATGTATTCCTTTGTGGCAAGGCAGGATGAGGGAACGTATTTCCCGCTCTGCGAAGAACTGGGGATCACCTATGTGTCGGCCTGCCCTCTGGCAAAAGGGTATCTCAGTAACCGCTACGCTGCCGGGACAAAATACCGGGAAGGCGACTGGAGAGCCAAGATGAATCTGTTCCAGAAAGAGGGAATGGACGCAAACCTGGACCTGATGGATCTGATCACGGAATTTGCCGAAAGGAAAGAGGCAACCCCGGCGCAGATCGCCCTTGCGTGGGAGATCACAAAGAAACCATATCTGGTGCCGATTCCGGGTACAACGAAAAAAGACCGGGTAAAGGAAAACTTTGATGCGGTAAATGTGGAGCTGTCACCGGCGGAAATGCAGGAGATTGAAGAAGCCCTGTCCCATATGGATATTGTGGGCATGGGATGAGACTGATACCTGTGGCAGACGGAATCCACCAGGCGAGAAAGCATCATGCCGCAGCTTGCATGGGATTTTATGAAACAGTTCCGCCGAAATGAACAGGGAATGATAGAACAAATAAAATAGCGGAGGTACATGATAATGAAAAAAATTTTTACAGTTATGCTTGCTCTGGCCCTTTGTATTTCTGTGAGCGCCTGTGGGCGGACAGATCATGACCGGTCGGAAGAACAGACGGAAAGTCTGGCAAATGAGATGCAGCAGGACAGTCAGGCAAATGAATCGGAAGGAAGTGAGGAGGAACCGGCGCCGGGGGCAGATGATGGCGAAACACAGACGCAGGAGGATGCCGCACAGAAGGAACCGCAGGATGGAGGAGATGCCGCGCAGGATGATGTGCTGCGCACAAGGCTGGTGGCATAGCCGGACGTATATTCAAGGAAAAAAACGCCTTAGAATGGGTACAACGCCTTAATAACGTAAGGGCTTGTGCGAGGGAGATTGTGAACGAGGAAATCTTTTTTGCATAAGTACGGAAAGACGGCAGAGCATAAAAAAGCTCTGTTGCTTTTCTTTTCGGGAAGTTTTGATTGGATGGCTTGAATTTTTGATAGGGGATATAAATATTTATGTGTTTGACATGGTTTTTTTTACTCATTATAATATACAGTGCGCAACGAGAGCAAAATCCCTGTTGACTTTTCCCTTACGGCAAGGTTTATACTGTATAACGATTTAGGAGGGATGCTATGTTATCCATTGGTGAGTTTTAATACAAGATGATAATTTACATCCTGTTTTTATTCATAAGAAAAACGAAATAGAAAAACAGGTAGATAATTACAGGCGGCTCTTAACACAATTAGAGAGCGGCATATCGGCTGTTGAACGGGGCAAATCTATTATGTTATATATGGATGAGATAGATGTTCGGCTTGTAGATGTGCCTAAAATGTATCTTTTGTCTATTAGAAAAATGGTACAGGCAGAAGGTTTATGCCAAACAAATAGAATGGGCAGCTGCGCTTTTGAAAGAAAACAATAGGCTTGAATCAAAACCGCAGAACTGATTAACGAAGCGGCAAATCCGTGTTTTGTGAGGAGAATAAGATGTTAAAAAAATTATTTATTAAAAACAGTCTCATTGCATTACCTCTGACAAAAAGATAAACTTAACGCAGGAGGCGATAAAAATGGCAAACGAAGATAAAAAAGATTTTAACGCAATGCTTCATGACAGCAAGGACATGCCGAAATTTCAGAAGATTACAGATGAAAAAAGCATTGAAAAATATGGCGGCGACAGAATGTATTTCGCCCCGCCTATTGATTATGACAGAATCATGCGGCTTGTGCCTTTTGGAAAATTGCTTACGGTGGGGACAATAAGGGATTACTTTGCAAAGCAAAATGGAGCGGATTTCACAGAACCAATTACTGCGGGGATATTTGTATCGATAGTAGCATGGGCGAGTTATCAAAGGACAGATGATAAAACACCTTATTGGAGAACCCTGAAAGCGAATGGTGAACTAAATCCAAAATATCCAGGAGGAATGGAATCCCAAAAAGAAATGCTTGAAAAAGAGGGGCATACCATAATCAAAAAGGGCAGGACAAATATAAAGTATTATGTCAAAGATTACAAACAAGCATTGTTTCTATTGTGATAAATCAGTACTTGAAGAAGATTTCAAATAAAAAATCAGATATAACCAGAAGTTTCTGTCTCTGCATCCGAATATGGATGTGCAGATGGTATGTTTTGACAGGCAGACATTTTAGTAACATTGTCTGTCATTTCTAAATCGGTTTTAGAGATAGAACTTACGTTTATCGTTATGATATGTATCCAAGCTGGTCAATATAGTTGAACGGCTTAGATACATGTTTTTGAAGACGAAATCATTTTATTGATTCCAGCCTCTTTCCTGGAACACAGACTGTCAGTCAATATGTTCTGAGTCTCTTGAGGTGATAAACAGAAAATCTTCACATTTCTTGCATCTGCATTTGCCAGCATAATAGCTGTGGATAACCGGATTTACAGGTACTTTTGATCCTTTGTCCACCTTAAGGTTATTGAGGGCCGCCATATGCAGAATACGCCTGGCAAGACTGGATCCCCTCTTGGACATGTGGACTTTGTCACCATTGAACTTGCCGGACTGCTTTACGGCAGGATCCAGACCGAAGTAGGCATAAAGCTTCTTTGGGGAAGAAAACAGGTCAAAGGAACCCATTTCAGAGATCAGTACGACCGCGCTGAGGAAGCCGACACCCCACAGAGACTGGAGAAGGAAGATGCGGTCATAGACCAGTGTCCCTGCCAGTTTTTCAACAGCCTTATGCAGTTGCTCAAGTATGCTGTCCAGATGCTCCTGATATTCCCGGTAGGTTTTGATATACAGCCGGATACGGAGTGCATTGCTGGGAAACGCACGTCCGAAAAGAGCGGCGTCCTTTGCGGCGGCAAGCATGTCTGCGGCAAGGGGGAAGGCCTCCAGAAGCTTTAAGGATGTCTGAGTTGTGACCTTGCTGAAGACATTCAGGTATGCAGGGAAGGACACTTTTAGTTCCGCATTAAGTCTCACAACGATGGCGGACTGCAGATCCTTGTAATAATAGTAATCACGCACGAGATTGCGCAGGTCAATGACTGTGTCATCTGGGATAATAGAAGTTTCGGTATAACGAGGTAGCGAAATAGCTTTGCGGACTGTAATACAGATTCCCTGCTTATATTGAATTTGCCTCTTTTATGTAATCTTATCACAGAAGAATACTGGCATTGATGGTATCATAAATGAAAACTTCCGGGAGGTCATGATATGGAAATCAAAACAAAAGCGAAACGGTGTGCTTTCATTCGTACAGACGTTTGCGTTGCCTGCGGCTGCTGCGTGAAGGTATGTCCCTTGAGCGCCATACAGATTTGGAATGGGATTTGGGCCAAAGTCGATAGAACAAAGTGTGTGGGCTGCGGCAAATGCGCCAGGGAGTGTCCAGCCTCTATTATTGAAATTCAGGAGGTGACCGTATGAAAAAGCGTTGGTATGACTACCTGTGGATCGTGGAGCTGACCTACATGGTCCTGGGCCTTTTTAATATCCTGTTCGCCTGGTTGGGTATGCTGTTCTTTTGTATTCCGCTGATGATTTCCCTCATCTGGGGCACCAAGGGCTACTGCAATCGATATTGTGGCCGGGGACAGCTGTTCGGTCTGTTGGGCGGACGCTTTGGCCTGTCCCGGAAAAAGGACGTTCCGAAGTGGTTGAGGAGCAAATGGTTCCGCTATGGATTTTTGATTTTCTTCTTTATCATGTTCTTTCAGATGCTGTGGAATACTTATTTGGTCTTTGCCGGCGTACAGAATCTCAGGCAGGCGGTGACTCTGCTGTGGACGTTCCAACTGCCTTGGCACTGGGCTTATCATGGAACCCTTTTTTCCCCTGGCATCGCCCAGTTCGCTTTTGGGTTTTATAGCGTCATGCTGACATCCACCGTCCTCGGCATGCTTACCATGGCCCTGTTCAAGCCACGCAGTTGGTGCGTCTATTGCCCTATGGGCACTATGACCCAGCTGATCTGCAAGGCCAAACACCGAAAAGATGACATTGTCACAGGACAAAAAAATTGAGTTAAAACAGATTTGCTAGACAAAAGAAAGGAGAAGCAGCTATGGGACTTTTCAACTTTTTTAAGGGGCCTGATATTGATCAGGGCGCAAAAGACTTTCAGGAAACGCCCGGTGCGGTGCTGCTGGATGTTCGTACTGCCCAAGAGTACCGGGAGGGCCACATCTCCGGCGGCAAAAATGTTCCGCTTCAGGAACTGGATCGTGTGACTGCTATGGCGCCCGAGAAAGATACCCCGCTGTTCGTCTATTGCCACAGCGGCGCCAGGAGCAGCCAAGCAGTAAGGCTGCTGGCCCAGATGGGCTATACCAATATCAAAAATATCGGCGGCATCGCCGCCTACACAGGAAAGGTGGAACACTGAAATGAAAGTTGTCATCATCGGCGGCGTGGCGGGAGGGGCCACAGCAGCGGCCCGGCTCCGCCGGTTGAACGAGACGGCGGAGATCGTGGTCTTTGAGCGGTCAGGGTATGTCTCCTACGCCAACTGCGGCCTGCCCTACTATATCGGTGGGGTGATCGAGGAGCCCGAGGCCCTGATCCTCCAGACGCCAGAGAGCTTCTTCGCCCGCTTCCGGGTGGATATGCGGGTGCGCCACGAGGTCACCGCTATTCATCCGGATAAAAAGACTGTCTCCGTGAAAGCTCTGGAGACAGGCGAGGAATATGAGGAGCATTATGACAAGCTGATCCTCTCTCCCGGAGCCAGCCCCACCCAGCCCCGGCTCCCCGGCGTTGGGATCGGGAAGGTCTTTACACTGCGCACAGTGGAGGACACCTTCCGTATGAAGGACTATATCAATGCCCATCACCCAAAATCCGTCGTGCTGGCGGGCGGGGGCTTCATCAGCCTGGAGCTGGCGGAGAATCTGCGGGAGCTGGAAATAGAGGTCACCATCGTCCAGCGTCCAAAGCAGCTGATGAACCCCTTTGACCCGGATATGGCCGCCTTCATCCATGGCGCGGCGCGGCGGCACGGCATCCGACTGGCCCTTGGGCATACGGTGGAAGGGTTTGCGGAGAGGGACGGCGGCGTGGACGTACTGCTGAAGGACGCAGACCCTCTCCACGCCGATATGGTGGTGCTGGCCATCGGTGTCACCCCGGACACCGTTCTTGCAAAAGAGGCCGGTCTGGAACTGGGCCTCAAGGGCAGCATCGTGGTCAATGACCGGATGGAGACCTCTGTCCCAGACATCTACGCCGTAGGGGATGCGGTCCAGGTGAAGCATTATGTTACCGGGCAGGACGCGGTGATCTCCCTGGCCGGCCCCGCCAACAAGCAGGGACGTATCGCGGCAGACAACATCTGCGGAGGGGACAGCCGCTATCTTGGAAGTCAGGGCAGTTCGGTCATCAAGGTCTTTGACCTGACGGCGGCCTCCACCGGCGTCAACGAGACGAACGCCAAAAAGGCCGGCTTGGACGTGGACACGGTGATTCTGTCCCCCATGAGCCATGCGGGCTACTATCCCGGCGGAAAGCTGATGACCATGAAGGTGGTCTTTGAAACGGGAACCTATCGTCTGCTGGGCGCTCAAATCGTGGGGTATGAGGGGGTGGATAAGCGGATTGATGTGCTTGCCGCCGTCATCCACGCAGGGTTGACGGCCATCCAACTGAAAGATCTGGATCTGGCCTATGCGCCGCCCTACTCCTCTGCCAAGGACCCAGTGAATATGGCGGGCTTCATGGTGGAAAACCTGGCCAGAGGAGTTGTGAAGCAGTTCCATATTGAGGATGTGAACGCCCTGCCACACGATGGCAGCGTGACCCTGCTGGATACCCGGACGCCCCAAGAGTACGAGGGCGGTCACATCGAGGGGTTTCGAAACATCCCTGTGGACGAATTGCGGGAACGGCTGGACGAAATCGAGCAAGGTAAGCCGGTGTATGTCATCTGCCAGAGCGGCCTGCGCAGCTATATCGCCTGCCGTGTCCTGGCCGGGTATGGCTATGAGACATATAACTTCGCCGGAGGTTTTCGGTTCTATGATGCGGTAAAAAACGACCGCCGCCTGATTGAACAGTCCACAGCCTGTGGCATGGACCAGTAGATAGAAACACCTCTCCTCAATCTGCAGCAGAGTTTGAGGAGAGGTGTTTTCATGTATCCCGCAGAGCCGTCAGCTTTTGTTCGTCCAGAAGCTCTATCACGCCTCGGGACAGCTTCACCATGCCCTCGTCCTGGAAATAGCGGAGCATCCGGGTGACTACCTCCCGGTGAGTCCCCAGGTGGTTGGCGATGGTCTCGTGGGTGATATTCAGCCGGCTGGTACTCTCAATAGCTGCTTCTTCCAGGAGGAAGGTGGCCACCCGCCGGTCCATACTCTTCCACATGACCTGCTCCATGAGCCACATGACCTCGGAAAACCGGGCGGATATGATCTCGTTGGTGTAGTTGGCAACAGCGGCGGACTGCTCCATAAGCTGCCGGTAAACCTCCGCCGGGATTACCCAGAATTCCGTATCCTTCTCCGCTTTGACAGTCACATCAAATTGAATGCTCCTCATGACACAAGAGGCGGAAAACAGGCAGATATCCCAGTCAAACAGCCGGTAGATGGTAATTTCCCGTCCCTCTTTCGACAAAATATAGACCCGGAGCTGACCAGACTTTATGAGAAGCAGTCCGGTACAGTCCTCGCTGCCGTTGTGAAGCATTGTCCCTTTTTTGACTTGGCGTTCTTGGAGCTGCTCCAGCATCAGGTTCTGCTGCTTGGGCGTCAGCCTGCTCCAAACAGAGAAGCAGCTTTGGAAATCCATGCAGGGCATTCGGTCATGCCTTCCAGAGGCTATGCAAGTTGCAGTAGGCGTAAACCGCCTCCACGTGGTCGCCCTCACACAGAGCGAAGCAGACCTCCGGTTTGTCGCCGGGGTGGAGTACCTTGCGCTGATTGCCCTGCCTGGTCTGCAAAGACACCCACTCAATGTAGTGTTCCGGCAGCATGGGGTGCTCTGCTGAGCCAACCTGCACCTTGACCAGATTGCCCTCTACCTGATACACGGGGACGTGTTTCTCCACAGCGGCATCGGTGGTACCGGGAACGATCTCGGTCATTTTCTGCCCGCAGCACATCACCGGCACCCCGGCATTTTTCACCATGGCGACGATATTGCCGCAATGCTCGCAGATATAAAACTTTTGTTCCATAGTATATTCCTCCTGTTTCCTTTTATTATGTGGGAGCGGAACTTATGCGCCGCAGTTCCCTCCTTTTCCGCCGCAGCCATGCTTATTCTCGCCGCAGTGGCCGCCGTGATGCTCATAGCCATGGTGGCTGCACTGGACATCGCTGCTGTATTCCAGTGTCCCGGACAGGAAGGCATTCACCGCCTCGTCCGCCCCGCCGGTCACGCCGCTGCAGGGTTTGATCCTAGCCTGGGCCAAGGCGTCCCAGGCCCCGCCACCGATACCACCGCAAATCAGCACATCCACCCGCAGGCCGGACAGAAAGCTCACCAATGCGCTGTAGCTGCTGTCGGTGATATCGGCAATCTGTTCCTGAACGATTGTCCCATTCTCTGCGTCATAAATCTTCATCTGCTGAGTGTGTCCGAAATGTTGGAACACCTGACCGTTCTCATAAGGGACTGCAATTTTCATCAGCGACTCTCCTTTTTCAATATCAGTATTTTTTCCGCCCGTCCAGTGGCAACGCCGTCCACATCCATACTCCCGGTCACCCCGACAGACCCGATAATGCCCGCCAGAGATGGACAGGGCCTTGCCGTTGACGAGGCTGTCGGAGAGTTTAAATCGGGCATTTTCGTAAATTTCCGTTACCGTTGTCCGGGAAATCCCCATCTGCGCCGCGCACTGTTCATGGGTTCGCTTTTCGTAATCGACCAGCCGGATCACTTCGTACTCGTCCACGGTGAGAACCACCTCGCTGGGGCTTTCCTTCCCTCGGGGAATAAAGCTCCAGCAACTCGGTTCCGCGCAGACGCGGCGGCAACGACTTGGTCTGGCCATACAAGTACCTCCTCAAGCAATACCGACATATGACGGAAATAGGATACAATACAATTCAGAAAAAGTCAAGAGATTATGAAATTTTGAGCAGCTTCCCTGTATCAAAAAATAGCAGGACATGGTAGTTTCATGCCCCGCTGTTTGCTGTTCTATTTGATATTGCGATTTAGATTCAAAAAATTGTATTTGCTTCGATGAAAATATCCTTGACAAATCTTGTCCTGGTTGCTGATGGAATTGGATTCATCATACAGTCCCTGCCCAAATATGACCCGGAAAAATCCATGCCGGCCACCTGCTTTTTTACTGCCATCCTACATGAGATGACTGCCGCAGTGAACAGCATGGAGCACGATACCAAATCTTATATCGCAGCGCTTAAGAGGAAAATCAGGGAGGTGGACAGGGAGTTTGCGAAATATGACAGGACGCCCTCCCTGCATGATTACGTATACAGTATTGGAGATCCGTTTAACCGTGTCATGTATGTGCTTGCGCAGGTGAAAGCCGGGGACGTCATGACAAGCATCGATGATCCGGATAACGCATGGTTCTGGGATAAGCTGGCCAGTACCTGCAGGCCGGAGGAGATAGCTGCCAGTGAGATTTGCTTTAACCAGATCCTTCAGCTTGCCCGGGAAGTTGAGCCGGACGAGGACATTGTCCAGTGTTTTGTTGAAGCCAGCATGGGTATGGCAAATACCGCCCAGCTGGCAGAGAAATACCACCGCAGCCCATCGGAGATCACGGAGAAAATCCTTAATCTGAAAAATCTCCTCAAAAACCATGAGGATATCAGAGAGCTGTATCCGGAATACTTTCGGATGAAAGAGAACAGCCGTTCAGACCAGCTTTGCGTTTGGGTTAAGGAGGCTGTACGGCAATTAACATTAAAAAGTCAGAAGGAGGAAGCAGGAGCATGTACGGCCGGCCTTTTAGGGAACCAGCCGGGAAGCTGTTGAAATGTCAGGCGAATGTCAGGCGAATCCCTCACCGAGTGCTTCAAAGGGTTCACCGGGATACCCCTGCAGGATTTTATGGACAAGGGAGACTTGTGTTATCTGTACGATACCGTATAAATCGGCAAAAGCAGCTCAATCCTGCACGAAGTCAGCAGGAACAGGCTGTCTAACAATGATATCGGCTTTCTGTGCCGGTATGTGTGCAAGTATTATCTGCATTGGGGGCCGGAAGAAACCATACAGAGACTCTCCGGGACAGTCCTGCGGATCATGAAATCGAACAACCTTGTGGAAGACATGGCGGTTCCGCCAGAGATCTCGCCGCCGGAAAAGAAGATTTATCTCTATTTCCTGATATATCTTTCCGAGGATAAATTTGCCGATCATCTGAACATGCAGAACCATGGCTTTGTTGCGGTTCTGGATCCAAATTTGATTTCTCCCGGGATACAGGGGCAGAAGCCTGGTGGGGAAACGAGAATTCAGAGCAGTGGCAGCGTCCTCCCCGCGGATAAAGAGCCGGAGTCAGACAAAAGCGGAGGTGTGACAGCTTCCGGTTTACTTGGCCTTATGATAAAATCGTCACTTTAGCAGGCCCCGCCCCCCTTTATGGGTCAGAGTAATGGACACCTGCCTGGAAAACCCGTCTTGAGAATTTTGGCACATGTATTGTTTTTCCGGCCTATTTTCAGTATAATATTGAAAAAGGAAAAACAGAAGCAAACCAGAAGCACATCCGTAGGGGCAGGGGGAAGCAATGAAATGGACAGTCAGCGTCAGCGCTTTTCAGGCCAGCCCCAAGATAAGGAAGGCTTCCATCTAACCTAAGACAGCTAGGGACGACACTCCGTAAAGAAGTGCCGCCCTTATTGGGGCTTTCTTTTTTGCGGATAAGGAAATTATGGAAAAATCCCGGAAGGAACCAAAGTTCTATTATGTGGATAAAAATTTTAAAAATTGGCATGTTCCAGGCACATCTCGTTTCCATACTTCTTTTGATGACACAAAGGAAGGGAGGCCGTTGTGTCAGGCAAATAAAATATCAAAAATAGTAGTAGGAGGAAAGAGATATGAGAAAACAGGGTTTATTGAAAAAGGCCGCCATGCTTGTGTTAGCGGGGGCGATGATGATCGGCGGCACGTTAACTGCGTATGCGGCACAGGCCAGTGGAAACAGAACGCTGCCGGATGGAGGTGGGAGAGGCTAGGAGGAGGCTATCTGACCAACGCCTGGGTATGGATCGATGGCAGCAATGACGGCAAGGCGGAGTGCTGTTACTTCGATTCTGACGGCTATATGCTGGCAAATACGACCACTCCGGACGGCTGCACCGTGAATGCGGATGGCGCATGGACGGAGAACGGCGTGGTACAGACCCATGGAACGAACAGCAACCTGGATGATGTTGCGCTGGCGGGTGATACCAATATCAATGCTTCTTCGGGAGTTGTAATGGATGGCAAGAGCTGGCCGCAGATTACGTTTGATGAGACGCTGTTGAAAGCGCACCAGGTCAATGGGCTGAACCTGCTTACTGTACGACTAGTTATTTTGGTCCTGTTGGCGGATTTTTCAATAACTTCCCAGATCAGGGAATGGAGTTGAATTTGACTTATCTATCGTTTATTCTCTCATTCAGGTTCTTTTCTGTATTCAAAGACAAACCACTTTTCATTCATATAAATCTCTATTGTATCGTCTGCTCCGTACTGATAACCAAATCCGCTTCCAAAATTAGATTGATTATCTTCTGTTGGTATTTCAGTTCCATCGACAGTTGATGTTATTTCCCCATCCATAGTGCCACAACGTGCATCCATGATGCTTTCTTTCCCTGTATCGTAGTACATCGAATATTAAATAACGAATAGTTAAATATTTACTTCTTCGTCTCCTATTTCGTTCATTTTATATGTCCAGTGATAGACAACAGGAGCAGTATTAATCTCATCAAAATACTGATAAATTCGTTCCGATAATTCTTCTTTTGAGCTGACCCGGATC
>RAYY01000068.1 GCA_003611875.1 bacterium D16-56
GTTTCAAATATAAAAATGGTATGTAAAAAAGGAGTTCCGAACTCATCCTTGATGTAATCAAAATAATGCACACCACCCCTTTCCCCCATACACTCTATAGGGCTTAAATGGTTCCCTGGAAATAATCGTCCAAACAGCAAATGGATTTCTGACGGCTCATATATTTTTGCTTTTTTTGTCACATAAAATGTAATGGATATCATGTCTTTCACGGACGCCATACAGGCAAACAGGGAGTCCGGGCAGACGGCGGCTTCCTGACTTTCCTGTAAGGCCTGCAATAAAAAATCCGGAACCTTCACGCAAAAATCCAATCGGCCCACCATATAAGGAACCAGCGAATAAACCTTTCCCTTCCATACCCCTTTATCCTCTTTCTGGTTAATCATGTCCTCTATGTATGTCCTCCTGGCTTTGGCCAGTTTTTCGTCTATATATTTTTTCCCCATCTGCCTCATCTCGTCCATGAGCTTTCTATTTCATAAAGGAATATTTTATACACATAGCTCCCTCCTCTCCGTTAAACTATTCCGTCTATCTTGTTTCATACAGGAACTCGGCTCCCCACTGGTCGATGAATTCCCTCCAGTCAACGACCTGCTTCTCCTCTGATCTTCCTTCGTTGATATAAGGGATCATGTAATCCCACAGCTCGTCGCGGAAATCGTTGTACGCTTCCGGCAGACGCCCGTTTTCCAGTTCAAGCTCCACATGCTCCCCATCCGTGTACACCACATGAATCAGTGCGTCATACCCGCTCCTAAGTTCCTGTTCCCTTGTGTTTTTTACCTCCTTTGCATTCTCTATGTTATAAAACTCACCCTGCCTCACCCATTCTGTCCCGCCATCTTCTGTCTCCCACTTGTCTACTTCATACCTTTCAATGATCTCTGGCAGACCTTCCGGTAACTCCGAAACTTCTTTTTCTGATTTCAGCTTCCCTGTGGGCTCATAAACCCTCTTACAATAAAGTACCGGCACTCCGGACTTACCTACCGAATAAATCTTTTTATCAGAATAGCACTTATACAAGACACTCTGCCCTCCTCCATCATACACAAGGGAAATCCCCATGGATGATTCCTTCCCCCCATAATTTTCCAAAAGACTGAAATAACGGATCTTCCTTTCCTGATCCTCACAGAGCATGTAAGGGTACTTTTTATACAGGTTCTCCCTCCCCCAATCTCCCAGCTCATGCCTCCAGTCAGGGAGCCCTGTGTGTCCCACAACCAGATCCCATAATTCTTTTCGGAACCGGTTATATCCTTTTGGAAGGCCATAAGACTCATAAGCTCTCCAGAGAGACGAGCTTTTATCATGATTGGTATATAATTCAATGAAACCGTTATAATTGCTTCGGAATGTCTTTTCATTCTGGTCAATTCCATAATAACAGGGTACATATCGCAGATCATACCCGGATGCTCTATCCGTTACATTAAAAAAATCGCCTTCCTCTAAAAATTCCACTTCCGGCCATTCCTCAAATAAAGTTGACTGCTGATTAAAATATTGGTTTAAATAATATTCCTTTTCTTTCCAGGCATTGACCTGGTTATTATCGAAGACAGCCATGAATTCATTCCAGACACTCTCCCCGCATTCAAATGTACCTCTTATTACCTTCGGTTCACTTTCCCTCAAAACATCCTGCTTAAAACACCGGTACGAGATCTTATCTTTTTCCACCATAACATCAACCTCAAACCATCCTCCAAACGTTTCCCTGAAATGAATTTTGGTAACATCCGAATAGGGGATCAGCGGAGCAGGTTCTGTGGGTACATGGGGGCCGCTGACTTCAGGAGAAAGCAGTTTATCCAATCCTACCAGACTTGCACAATCTTCCGCGTTACATACAATCGCCAGTATAACAAACAGAACAGCCAGCCACTTTACTTTTTTATTCATCAAACTACCTCCATCATTTTTTCTAAAGCCTTTATGGTTTGGGGCAAAACCTTTTTTGCAGGATCTATCCCTGCCGATATATTCATTACAATATATTCAAAATATCCCGCAAAGGCTTCATGTGATATCTGTGTTTTCCTATCCCCTTCTTTTTTTATTAACTTCTGTACTTCTGGATCCTTTGCTTCGTAAAACCAATATTGATGTCCATGTCCTCCCCCGACCTGATCCCCTGTAATCCCTCCATAGATGTCTCTTGCTAAATTAGCTATACTATCTTGGTTAGCAAGCCTTTTTTCCATTTCAATCTTAATTCCATCATAAATTTCTTTTATTATTTTTAGAGGATCTGGCGATGAGGTAGTTATACTCTTATAAAGTGTTTCTCCAATCCCACTAAAAAAATAATCCTCAACCACTATTTTCAAATACCTCTGTTTATCTTGGGCTGTTACTTGATAAGACTGCAAATTTGCCGGATCATTCAAAAAATTCACTCCCACTTCATAAAGTTCATTCCTCACATCGCTTTCTGCCCATTCGTGGATAGTCTTTGCCTGTTTTCCCTTTGAATCAAAGATAAGCACAATCGTATTACCTAACAGCGTTGTCTTCGCTTCAAGTTCATCACTTGAGTACCGGAAGTTTTAATTTAATAACTACTATTTAACCATGTTATCTACTGTGTTTGCTAATCCTCCAAACATGATTAAAGCTTTTTGTTCTCATTCATTTAGGAACAATATGCTCAAAACTAGGGATCATATTTTTTATAGCTTCTAAGTCACCAAATTCTATCATATTCACTTTCTTTGGTATTTCAACTCTGCTGATTTGTATTCCTTTATTACAGCTTCTACACCAAATAGGTAAATATCCAATATGGGTAGTTGAATTACCAACAAATATGCATTCAATATTCTTTTGACCACATTCTGGACAAATGATATCTTTCGTTGAATAATTATTTTTAGATAATTTTTTTAATAAAACAAACCAATCATTAAACATTTAATCTCCTCCGTTTAAGCTTTTATAACAATTCCACCAGTCAACTTCTGAATTGGCAGCAGCGTTTTCAAACAATCCACATGTAATACTATCTTTTGGAGAGCCATACATTTTAGTTTGCATTACATGAATTCTTTCATGTCCAAGAGTTTTAACCAAAGTTTCTCGATTTTTAAATGCATCAGGGTATAATTCAACCACTTGTCCATCTGGATGGGTATAACCAAGAAAATTAGAACCTACTAATTCGGGATCATTTACAATCGTTATTTTAATTCCAGAATAATCTATTCCTCCATCTTCAAAAATCATTTTTACATGCTCAATAGTCATTGGCTCTTTTAGCTTTGAAAATTCCCCACTATTTGCTTTTTGACGATATAGAGGATATTCTTTTTCTGTATTATTTCTATTCTCATTGCCATCTTCTCCCGTCACATTCTCCTTCTGTACATTTTCCTCCGCATTTTCGCCATGCTCACAAGGAACACCATTCCTCCCGCTAGGATCATAATACATCACCGGATTGTTTGCACAGTAGGCATACAGGTTCAGCCCACCTCCACGATAAGCATCCTCCTGCATAAACCGCCCGATTACAGGATTGTAATACCTGGACCTCAGATAGTACTGCTCCGTCTCCCCGTCATACTGCTGCCCTCCGTAAAGAAGCCGGTTCGGCACGTTTTCATACCTTCCCAGGAACACCCCAAAGGCATCATACTCATACGCATTTTCAGGATTTCCGGTTTCTCCCGTAACCCATCCCGTACTAAGCTGCTCATCCCGGTGCACTCCGTAAAGCTTTCCCTGCCATTCCAGCCCTGCCAGGCCATTTCCCCATATATAACGGCTGACTTCCTCCCCTGCCTCATCAAACTCTGCATACAGATTTTGATTTCCATACAGGAACGTGCTTTTCTTTCCATCCACAGTCAGACCGGCACGCAGCTCTTCCCCGTCATACCGGTTCTCCTGGATATTCCTCCCGCCTGAAGAAATACGGATCTGGCGGTTTTCTGTATCGTAAAAATACTCACGCTCCTCCTTTATGCCAACCTCTTTTATCAAATTTCCTTGAAGGTCAAAAATATACCTCCTGCTTCCTTCTTCTGTCTCCCGGCAAATCAATTGGTTTTTCCGGTTATAACAGTTCTTCTCGGTCTTCCCCCCTTTCCTCTTTTCCAGACGGTTCCCACACAAGTCATAACGATAGCTGGTTTCTTCCCCTCCAATGCTCTCCGCAGTCAGCCGGTTCATCTCGTCATAGCGGTAATGGATATTTCGGATTTGCGCGGATACCCCATTGGAGCAATTGGGAAGCATCATAATCCCGTTCTTAGCTGTCCGGTTCCCGTTCAGGTCATACTCATACTGCAGGTCACAGATTGCTTCCCCATCCCTGGTTTCCGTCAGCAGGCGGATGATGTTCCCTTCCGTATCATACTCATAAGCTGTCCTCACCCCGTTCCGATGGCGGATCTCTTTTACCTTCCCTCCCGGGTATGGCAATATCCTACAATCTCCCCGGATCCATCCGCTATGGAAACAAGCCTTCCCCCACGGTCATACCCATAGGACAGCACACGGCCGCTTCCGTCAGCCATGGTCTTTACACTTCCGTCCGGATAATACGTATAACGCACCACGGCGCCGCCGGAAGTCTCCTTGCACAGAAGCTTTCCATCCGGGCGGTATTCATAGCGGTAACGGAATCCCCCGCCCACCGCCTCCTTTAAATATCCCAGGCAGTCGTATTCCCAGACCCTCACCTCACGGTTCTTCCCGTCTTTGTCGCTGCTAATCCTTCTCACAGGGTTCCCGTCTATATTATACCTGGTTTCCACACGGTTGCCTAGACGGTCAATGGACAGGGTCTGGCGGCCTTCCCGGTCATAATAAAACCGTTCCTTTAGCCCTTCCTGGTCCGTGATCTCGCATACCTTCCCCTGGCTGTTATAACGGTAATGGATGGTCCCTCCCTCTGCGTCCGTAGTGGAAGTGATATTTCCCGCATAATCATAGGTATATTGTTCCTCCCCTCTGTCCGCTGCCCGGACTCTGGTCAGTTTTCCCCAGGCATCCAGGTCAAAACCCGTTTTATTCCCATTTCCGTCTTCTATTCCAACCACCTGACCCCGGCTGTTATAGCGGTAAGACTGCAGCTTTCTGCCTTCTCCCCTGCCTTTAACGCTTCCAATACTGGAAAGAGCTCCCTGCATATCATACCGGAAATGGAATTCCTCCCCGTCTGCCAGCTTCTGGACTGTCCTCCGCCCCATTGCGTCATACTGGTTCCATTCCTCCCTCTGGCCGTCAGGGCCTCTCCGCTCTGTTAGACGGCCCATACCGTCATATTGGTAGTTCCATGTCCCTGTCCCGGCATCATGGCCTGCACACGGGCGCCTTTCTTCCACCAGATGGTCATTCCGATCATAATGGTACTCAAACACGGCCCCTTCCATGCTGCCGGCCTGGACTAAACGGTCTTTCAGGTCATAATGGCAGACAATCTCCGTCTCCCGGCCGTCCGCCCCTTTCCGGCACAGGGACACCACATTCCCGGCCCGGTCGTAAGATACAAGGGTGCTGCGGTCGATGCCGTTCTTTTCATCCACCATCCGTTCACAGACCAGACGGTCCCGCAGGTCATATTCCCGGAAGATCCGGCAGCCCTCCGGCCTGCGGATCTCCGTTAGGTTCCCGTTGGCATCCCGCCCATATATTGTGACCGCAGCCTGGACGGATTTTTCAAAGCCTTCCCTCGCCCACCCTGCTATCAGTTCCTTTTTCTCTGACAGCCGTCCTGCCCGGTCATACCGGAAGCAGATGGTCTTTGTTACATCCTCACTGATAACCTGTTCCTCCTTGGTCTTATTCCCACGCACGTCATACTCATACCGGATACAGGCCCCGTTTCCGTCTTCCGCCTGGACCAGACGCCCCCTGGCATCGTAAGAAAAAGATAGGTGCAGGATTTTTCCGGTCTCTGCCTCCTCCAGCCTTCTTTCTGTCCCGTCTTCTACAAGAGTCCATTTCCCGCTGTCAAACAAAATCCCGGTCTGCCTTCCATCCTCATCATAAATATAGGCCGTGCGGCAGAAAAGCACGCCGCCTTCTTCCTCTGAAACAGGCTCCGCCTTCTGGACCAGGTTCCCGGACAAATCGTACTAATAGTAGAAAACCGACCTGTCCGCTGCCCCTTCTGGCCGGAACAGAAGGTCCTCCATCCGATTCTCATCTGCCAGAAACCGGATTTTTACTGTTCCATGCCTGTTTAAAGCCTCATGCCATTCCAGGCTCTCTATTTCAAGTAATCTTTCTAAAGAAATATCAATTTCCATGTTGTGATCGGATAATTTCATCCTGCCGCATCCTTACCCCTCAGGCTTCCCTGTCCGTTCAATCGTGATGATATTGGAGGCAAAAGTAATTTATAAAGAATTTGGGTGTCATATTGCCACAGACAAACTTTTTGTGGTAAAATAATACCAGGACAAGAAAAAGCAGGGATTCCTGCCAGGGAGGTCTATTTAATGAAAACAACCAAACACAACATCGTCAATACCCCCTATGATGATGTGTTCCGCACACTCCTGAATGACTGCAGCAGGCTGATTATTCCCATTATTAACGAAGTGTTCAACGAATGCTACAATGGGGAAGAAAAGGTGGTTTTTTCTCCGGAAATACATTTTTTGAATCAGCAGGACGGGGAAGAAGTGAAACGGATTACTGACAGCAGTTTTACAATCGTGGGGAAGGTCGAGAAAAAATTCCTGTATGAATGCCAGAGTACCGCGGACAGCAGCATGTTGGTGAGAATTTTTGAATATGCGACACAGATTGCCTTAGACCAAGGAGAAATTGTCGGAAATACTCTTAAAGTGGAAATTCCTCATTCAGGGGTCCTGTTTCTCAGAAGTACCGGGTCAACCCCGGATAAAATGAAAATCGAGATGACAACACCTGGTGGTACGGTTTCTTTTGATATTCCGGTGATGAAGGCTCAGAGATATGGGATAGACGAAATCTTTGAGAAAAATCTGTTGTTTTTGATTCCATTCTATATCTTTTCACATGAAAACCGCTTTGAGGAGTATAATAGTGATAAAGATAAGTTGGAAATTCTGAAAGCAGAATATGCGGATATCATGGCACGATTGGATCAACTTCTGGAAAATGGGAGTATCAGTGCCTATACAAGAAAAATTATTATGGAAATGTCGGACAAAGTGCTGGTGAATATTGCCCAGAGATATGAACATGTGAGGGAAGGAGTGAAGTCAGTTATGGGAGGAAAGGTTCTTGAACATGAAGCTAAGACAATTTTAAGAGAGGGTTGGAAGCAAGGGCATGAGGAAGGCCGCAGGGAAGGTGAAGGCTATGGAAGAATGGAGCAGGCGAAGGAAACCGCATTCAATCTGCGAACCATAGGATTGGAAGAAGATATGATTGCCAAAATGGTGAATGTCCAGATTTCTGTTATCAGGGAATGGTTTGCTGAAGGTGTTTCGTGAAACTGAAAAATGGAAAATCTATTGCCAACCAAGCTGAGGTCAACTTCTTTAATTGATTCTCATACATGAAATATCTTCTATATTTTTAAAATAAAGATGTTAAGTATATTCCATGATGTTGGGGTCAAAACATAGAGTTTTCTATGGCTGAATCCTTGTAAAAACCTTGAAAATTTAATATTTCACAGTAGATTTGTTATAAGAGGCACCCTTTCTCCAGAAGCAATGGCATACTTTTTGGGTGTTTTCTATACTAACACCGGATTTTGAGCATAGTTTCCCAGGCCCTTCCGAAATCGGAAGATCTTTCTGAAGTTCAATGCTGCTATTTTACTTCCAAAGAAAAATTTCCCTCGCTGCTTTCCTCTTGGAAGGCTATTCAGATGGTAATTTCTCCGAAGACTGGAAGGAACTGTTTCCACGCCGTTTCTTAATCGTGCCAGACTGACAAATTCTTCGCTCTGCATGTATCGCTGACTTTTTGCCCTGTTTGATGCATTTTTTGAAGTGATAAATGAAGCGACTTTTTTGTAAACCTTCGGACGGCATTGTTCCTGATAAGGACAACCAGCACAATGATTTCTTCTTCGGACTTTTCCATTGTCGAAAGAGTTTCCTGGAGAAACTGACTGTCTGTATGGGTGTTCTTATCATACTGGTAATCCGTCACGACACAACCATTTTTGCCGACCGTCTCCTCTATGTTTGCAGAATATCCCCTGTACTGCTTACCCGCCTTGTTTCTGTAAGTGACATCTGGGTCAGAAGAATTCTGGAGTGCGGACGAATTCATCGTACCGTCCTGCTTTGTCCTCATGCGGCGTTTTTCGTTTTCCACAACAGTCTGGTCAGAAAGGCATCTGGTAAAAAGCTGGTACTCCGTCACGTCTTCAAAATCTGTTCTGCACAGATGCAGCAGATAGTCGCTGGCTGTGAGAAGTCTCTGGCTAATGGCCTCCATGTCATCATTTCTCTGATGATAGAAAATGCGGTTATAGGCATTGGGGTCGGCATAATGTTTCAGTTGTTCCGGAATGATATCCGGCTGCTTTTTTGTGAGATAAACAACCAGCTTTGATATGCAGATATAAATCAGTTCCATACGGCTCAGAAAACGGATATTTGATTCTATCATAAGGGAATCCATACGGCGGATGCGGCCATTCAGCTTCATGATTTTAGCTATTTTGCCACTAAGGTCTTTTACACAGTCATGATATAAGTCCACTCCATGAAGTGTTTCATAGTCATAGCATCTTTTACGGAAACGGCTCAGGGTTTTATCTGATACAGGCTGTTCCACAAAGCTTGTGGTATACAGGGCATACTGGAGATGAAGGTCAAGCATCAGGTTCTCAACAATTTCATCGTCCGAATAATCAAAAAGCTCTTTGATGATAAGCGCACCGATGATTACATTAACAGGTGTATTAGATCTGGATGCCTTGTCACTATGCAGGACAGAAAAACGTTCTTCATCTATTGCCGGAAAAACCTCATCAGCAAAGATTTTTGCCCAGGATTTTTCCAGAGCTTTTTTCTCACGCTCAATTAGTGATATAAAGCTGTCGTCAAAGGACAACTGTTGACAATCATTCGTTTTAAATGTCATAAGAGATACCACCTTTCAAGAACGCTATCATTATAACTCACAAAAGGGTGGATTGTCTGCATTTACTGTAAAATATTAAATTTTCAAGGTTCGGTAGTTGGGATTTTGACCCCAACATCATGACATTGCCCATAAATAGTAACATACAATCAGCAGAAATAGAAACAGGAAACCAGGGATAGTTTACAAATTTTTAGCAATAGATTATAATTACACTTAGAGATAGAAGGCTCATTATGGCTAAGGAGTATGGAAGGAGATTATGACAGATAAATGAGAGGCCAGGCCCAATGTGAAGGCGGACGCTTTCGGGCTATGTTTTAGAATAGGGAACACGGTGGCCTTAAAGAGAGAAGACGATACTTTATGGATATGAATATTGAAGAAGGAGTTTTTTTGATGAAATACGCAAACCAGGTTTCTGAAATGATAAATGCCTTTTCACCGGCACCTCTGCAAGTGGAACAAATGGCGGAATTTTACTGCGGAGATACAATGGAATTTCGCACAAGTGATCCACACTATTCCCCAATCGAAGATATTTTTGATATATGCTGCAATTCTGGAGAATGCAGTTCATGTCTGCTTCTGGGACATCGGGGATGCGGAAAGAGTACGGAGCTGAACAGGATGACTGAAAGGCTGGCTGGTGACGGGTACTATGCGAAGACGGTCAAATGCGGTATGGATTTGGATTTATTTAATATCGTATATTCGGATTTGTTTATCCTGATGGGGGAGGCTTTGCTGGAAATTGCGGAAGAATTGGAATGTGAACTTGAGGAGAAAACTCTTGAGCGTATTAAAAACTTTTGGGGTGAAGGTACAGAGACTATGATATCCCAGGAAGCAGGTACGGCTTTTGTGGAGAGCGGAGTATCAGTTGAAACCAAGAGTATTTTAGCAGGTATTTTGAATATTTTTACAAACATTAAAACAGATTTAAAATTTAATGAAGAGATAAGAAAAGAGTACCGAAAGAAAATCAGCATCCGTTCCAGTGAATGGATTGGAATATTGGGGAATGTGGCAGAAGCAATTACTAGGAAAACGGAGGGAAAACGTCCCATTGTCATTTTTGAGGATCTAGATAAACTGAACCCAGAAGACGCATGGAAGGTATTTTATAATTATGCGGCAATCCTTTCCGGAATGACATTTCCGGTGATCTATACGTTTCCCATAAGCCTTTCTTATGATGCGAGATTTTCAGCTATAGAAAATTATTTCGTAACCAAAACACTTCCGATGATTAAAATTGAAACCATAGAAAGCCAGCGTTTTCAGGAGGGAATTGATGTTATATGCGAAATCGTGAAAAAACGTGCAAGGTTAGAGCTGTTTGAAGGCGGCGTCTTGGAGACATTGATTCAGTACACTGGAGGTTCTCTTAGAGATTTGTTTCGTGTGATTAACACATCCGCAAAGAGGGCAGAGCGGAGGAACAGCGAAAGTATTTCCATGGAAGATGCAGAATACGCATTGGAGGAAGTGAAGTCCTCCCTGACAAGGCGGATCGAGGAGAAAGAATACAGATTTTTATTGAATATTTATCATAAGAATAAGGAACGGATAGAGGATAAGGAGATGCTGCTGAAAATGCTGCAGGCATCCGTGGTGCTTGAATATAATGGAAAGCGGTGGCACAATGTTCATCCTCTGGTGGTGAAATTCTTTAAAGAGCAGGGATTGATTGAAGATGTCAGACAGTAATCAGGAAGGGTATCGGTCATTAGGCTGGATTATAAATAAATCAGAACAGGGATTGTTCTTGGTGGTAGCCGATGAAATGGCGCAAAAGGAAATTGTTAATATCTACAGTGAGGGAAATATAAAAGTTTATGATTATAAACAGCACCCGGGGGATTATTCTTTCCGTGATTTGCAGCAATGGACTGCAGGTCTGCCGGGAACACAGACTTTTATGATTGCCAATTTTCATCTTGCAATACAGACTGAGGAAAGCTTGAAACGGCTTAATTTCAGCAGAGATATGATAGAAGGATTGGGAAAAAATTTCATTTTTCTTGTCACATCATATGGGGATGATAGATTGACAGTTGGGGCATATGACTTTTATTCTTTTGTAAAACTTCGCATTATATTTCCTCATAATGAGTACGAGAAAAAAGAGAAATTACTTGATGCGGCAGACAAGCAGGCAAAGGAAGATGAGGGGAGATCAAAGGTATTAAAACAAAAGATAGCAGAGGCATATACTTTGATCAAACAGGCCAAAGATGAAAACTATGTGGCGAACTACGATGAAAGTGTAAGATTATTGTTAAAAGCGCAGGAAATTAAGAAAAGATTATTTGGGTCAGAGCATTTGGAGATGGCAGAGATTGATGATATATTGGCAAAGGTGTATATAAATCAAGGAAAGTATAAGAAAGCGGAAGAACTGTATAAAAAGAGCCTGTGCATAATGGAAAAAGTCTTAGGAGAGGAACATCCAGATACGGCGGCAGTCTATCATAACTTGGCAATAGTATATAAGAACCAGGGAAAGTATAAGAAAGCGGAAGAATTGTATGAAAAGAGCCTGCCTATAACGGAAAAAGTTTTAGGAAAGGAACATCCAGATACGGCAACAACGTATAATAACCTAGCAGTATTGTATGAATGCCAGGGAAAATATAAGAAGGCGGAAGAACTGTATAAAAGGAGCCTGTGTGTAAGGGAAAAAGTTTTGGGAGAGGAGCATCCGGATACGGCAGAAAGCTATAATAGCCTGGCAGAAATATATGAAAAGCAATGGAAGTATAAAAAAGCAGAGGCTTTGTATAAAAAGAGCCTGAACATAAAAGAAAGAATTTTGGGAGAGAAGCATCTGTCCACATTTTATAGCTATTTGGGATTGGCAAGAGTATATGAAGGGCAAGGAGAGTACAAGAAAGCAGAAGATCTGTTGGAAAAGAGCCTGCATATAGTGGAAAGGATATTGGGAGAGGAGCATCCAGATACGGCCACCCACTATAATCATTTGGCAATAGTATATCAACAGCAGGGGGAGTATAAAAAAGCAGAAGAATTGTATGAAAAAAGCCTGCGTGTAAGGGAAAAAGTTTTGGGAGAGGAGCATCCAGATACGGCTGACAGTTATAATAACCTGGCAGGAATATATGAAAAGCAATGGGAGTATAAGAAAGCAGAGGCTTTGTATAAAAAGAGCCTGCATATAAGAGAAAGGATACTGGGAGAGGAGCATCCGTCTGTAGCCGACAGTTATTGTAATCTGGCATTAATGTATACGTATCAAGGAGAGTATAAGAAAGCGGAAGAACTATATGAGAGGAGTCTGCACATAAGGGGAAAGATATTGGGAGAGGAACATCCGTCTGTAGCCAAAAGTTATTGTAATATAGCGGTAATGTATGGGAAGCTGGGAGAATACAAAAAAGCGGAAGAATTGTATAAAAGGAGCTTTCATATGTTAGAAGGAATACTAGGAAGAACGCATCCAGATATAGCTTATATCTATAATAATCTGGCAGGGATTTATAGACAGCAGGGTGAGTATAAAAAAGCAGAAGAATTGTATGAAAAAAGCCTGGATGTAAGGGAAAAAGCTTTGGGAGAGGAGCATCCGGATACAGCAGAAAGCTATAATAACCAGGCATTGGTGTGCGCAAGCCATGGGGAATATAAAAAGGCATTAGAGTATATTTTCAAAGCATATAAAGTTTTTGCCTTTAAATTTGGACTTTACCATCCAAATACACAAATTTCTTATAATAATATGAAAGAAATATATGCAAACGGAAATCCGAAAGGTGACTTTCTTGGCTGGCTAGAAAAACAGATGAAAAAATAGTGTATAAAAATTTTTTTCTATATTAAGTATTTCTATGATAAGCTGATGTAAAAGGTAGGTGGATTCATTTCACCTACCTTTACTATGTGTATATAAATTTTTTAGAGCACTAGTGCTATATCCGGTTAGTTTCTAAACTATAACCGGATACAACCTGGCCAATTTAATTCATGCATCCTGCGTCTTAAATTACCAGTTGATTTTTGCGCATTCTGCATTATGCCTGATAGTCCATGTACGAACCTGCTGTTTAAAGCTTTCCAAATCCGGCAGCGGCTTCCCCAGGGCCTGGCGGCTCATGATGCCGATTTCAGTCTCTGCCACGTCCAGCCAGCTCCCGTGTTTTGGCGTGTAATGCCATTCAAAGCGTTCTGCCAGCCTGCGTGCTTCTTCCGGCGGGAATGCCTTATATAATGAGCCGGAGAATGGGTATTTAGATTGTCGGTAACAAGGACTATTTTTTCCGCCCGTGGATACAGGACGTCGGAAGTATACTGGAGAATTTCTGCAAAATCCAGTGCTGTACGGGTCTGTGTCACAACCGTTTCCCTCCTGCCTGCCAGGGGTTCAGAAATCATGAATACATCAGCAACACCGTTGCGGACATATACGGAATCTACTTTTTCAGGCTGGCCCGGTTCACAGGGGATGCGGGTTTCCTTTATAAGCTGTTTGTTCGTTTCATCTATGCAGACGACAGGACGGAGAGGATCATACGGGCGCTGGTATACCTCCAGCACGTCCCCCATCTTCGCTACAAATTCGGCGTCTGCTTCCGGAATGCACCATTCCTTTACAAGCCACGGCTTGATTTCGTTTTTTTCATAACCTCGCAGACGGTGGTGTCCGTAATGTAATCGACCACTTCCAGGCGGATCAGTTCATCCGCGATTGCCTGCTTAGTCCAGCGCGATGCTCCTTTCGGCGGTTCCGAACAGGCTATGGCACATATCCGTGCTTTCATATCGCCGGTTACCTTACGGCGGCGGTTTTCCTGCACCTTCCGCCCAAGGGCTGCCTCCATCCCCTCCATGACGAACCGCTGCGCAATGCCTGCAATGGTGGTGCGGGAAGCTCCATATGCGTCTTTGATACGGTCATATGTCCATGTCTTGTTTTCAGGTTTTTGGTCCAGCTTCAGTAGTATCTGCGCATGCTTTATGCGGTAACCCTTTCCGCCTTTTTGTATTAATGCTTTCAGTTCCTGTATTTCATCGTTTGTCAACGTGACAATATAGCGTGGCATATCTGCGTCCTCCAATACCGTTTTTAATGGAGTATAGCAAATTTTTCCAACACTGTAAAGTATCGTTACTAACCGGATGAAGTACTAGTTATGCCAAGGGCATATTTATAGAACTCCTGGTCATCATCGAATTCATGGACGGATTCATAGGCTGGCTTCCCCATGGTCAGCAGGCCCATGTAGGTCAGCAGTATGTCTCCGTTTTTGATTTGGTGCTGGGAGCAGTTCTTCGTGACATCCATACGGTTGCAGCGTTTCACAAAATCACTCTTGCCCAGGATGGCGCCTACAACTGCCAGACCTGAGGCCGGAATAATGCGTTCATTGGTGAATTCGATTTTTATATTTTTCATTGGTCTATGCCCCATGCATCCTGGTTTTTCATTGTCTTTATTATACCAGAAAATACTATACAAATGGGGAAAAATAGCATTTTTAATGTACCAAATAGGTGAGTTTGTACAATATGAACTATGCGCATAGAAACCACATAATTACTGGTATTGTTGGCATTTACATAATTTGAGTTTCACGGATTCAGGATCAACCTCAAAACTTCCTCCAAACGTTTCCCTGAAATGAATTTTGGTAACATCCGAATAGGAGATCAGAGGAGCAGGTTCTGTGGGGTACATGAGGGCCACTAACTTCAGGAGAAAGCAGTTTATCCAATCCTACCAGACTTGCACAATCTTCCGCGTTGCATACAATTGCCAGTATAACAAACAGGACAGCCAGCCACTTTACTTTTTTGTTCATCAAACTGCCTCCCCTCAAACACCGCATTTTCCTTACTCCACACAATCAAGGAATCTCCCTTAACGCTTAAGTACACACGATTTGCTCCTGGTATGATACCTACGATATCTGTGTAGACTACCCTTCCCTGATAAGCAAATACAAATCCCTGAGACACATCTGTTCCGCCTGTACAATTTACATCTAATGCTCGGCTGATTTCTTCTTCTGAAGTTGGATATTTAAAGTATACAACTTTATCCCACTTAAATTTTGTCACTTCTGACAGATAAAATACATATTCTTTCTCATCTTCTATAAGCTGATCAATCTTTGGGATAATATCCCTGCGAACCATATAAAGCCTGCTTATATGTACAGTGTATAGAACAGCTACGGAAAGAAAAACCATAGACACAATGCCGACCGATAGCAATGGGTCTTTTCTCTTTATGAACCACTTCTTCAGTTCTTGTACCCCCGTTTTCTGAAGAAAAGATGTCTACATCTCTTGTGTTTAATCGCAATACTTCGTTCTCTCTTATTTTTACGAATCATGCAGAACAAACCCAAACGGCAAAACCCACATGCTGCATGGCCTGATCCTATAAAAAATATCTGTCCAATTATTGTGATACCATATAAAATAATAGGTTGTCCGTATCCCTTATTCCTGTTTTTCTAAAGGAGTATAATCCCCCTGTTCTAAATCATAAACATCCAAATAATCCTTTGGATAAAAAAATCTTTGTTCCTTACGATATTCCCTTGGCCCATAATCTCTTTTTATTGGCGCTATCAAATACCAACTTTCTACGTCTAAAGTTAAACAGCCATTTTATTGCGTCAATTCTTCATTGATTGTTCCTTTAACTAAAAAACTATTTCTATCTGGGTCTAAAAATATATCAGATAATTCATGTGATAAATTTCCTTCCGCCAACATCATTTTTATCTTCTCCTCACCATCTATATAATACCAGCCTCCTGTTCCAAACTCATCTGGATTTGCAACTCGAACTATATAGATTTCGTTCTCTTTCACCATCCCTTGTGCCATAGCCTCACTTATTGCAGGTAAAACAACATTTCGAGGTTTATTCATTTCTCTTATAAAAAAAATTGTACCTATAGTAATTAAAATAATTGTTATAATTATACTTGACAGTTGAAAGTTTGTACGACTAAGAAGCCAGAAAATCCCAGTGTTCTTCTGACTCTTCCTGTAGCT
>RAYY01000069.1 GCA_003611875.1 bacterium D16-56
ATTGCTTTTTACCCGTGTGATGGGGATTTTATCCTCCATCAGTTGTTTGGCTATCCGCATACACCCCCAGCTGTTTAAGGCAAGGTCATAGATTTTACGGATAGTAGGTGCTGTTTCCGGGTCAAGGATAAGGTGTCCCCTTTCCTCCGGGTCACGCATCAAGCCAAGGGGCGGCTGCCCGCCGCCAAACTTCCCCTGACGTGAGCGTGTCATGCGCCCGGCAAGCACTTTCTTTGAAATATCCCGGCTGTACATGTCATTGAACAGATTTTTGAAAGGCGCCATCTCGTTATATCCTGTGCTTGTGTCGATACCGTCGCTGATTGCTATGTAGCGAACCCTCTTGCTTGGGAAATACATATCGGTGTAATACCCTGTCTGCAGGTAGTCACGCCCAAGACGTGAGAGGTCTTTTGTAATGACCGTGTTGATTTTCCCGCTTTCAATGTCCGCAATCATGCGCTTAAAATCCGGTCTTTCAAAATTCGTACCGCTCCATCCGTCATCCACATAGGTTTCGACAATCTCTATGCCGTGGTATTCCGCAAACTGTGTCAGCATCTGTTTCTGGCTCGTTATGGAATTGCTTTCACGGTCAACGTACCCATCGTCAACCGATAAACGGGTATATAACCCTGCCTTTGGTGTACCTCTGTATGTTGTCCTGCTCATCTTATTCTCCCTTCTTCGTCCGAATCCGGTTGAACGTAGATAAGCCCTTCGCCCTCTATTATACTTTCCCTGCCCTCAACCTGCAAGGTTTTTTCGTATTTATCTGAATTCAATATCGCCCTCACAAACGCATCCTGCAATGTGCGCTCACTGTCAAATACCCTTGTCACTATCAGTTTTGCTTTATTCAAATAGATTCCTCCCTGTTTTCCGGAAGAAAATGTCTGCCCTGCCCACATGGTTTGCGCCCCATGCAGGAGCAGGGGAATTTTCCTCCCAATCTCCGTTTAATACCAGACGCTTTCTGCGTCCTGCTCCATAAAATAAAAGCCCGGCAAGGTGTTAAATTTCTCCTGCCGGGCATCAGACGCTTTGAAAGGACGCAATAAAGACGCTTCCAAAATGCCCCCAAAGCCTTATATTTCCTATGTTTAGACGCTAAGACACTTCTTTTTCAAATTAGAAAATAAAAATTATTATATATAATATACAGGCGCTTATATGGGTATATGTATATATAAAAAAGGATTTCGGATTTTGCCCGTCTTTGCGTCTGTTGCGTCTTAATGCCCGTTCTCCCCTGTCCGCACCTTTACATGGATACCCTTAAATCCCCTTGCGGTCTTTCCAGAGCCGAGGGCAATATTGTGGGTATAGTCAAGCCCGTACTGTTTCTCATTCTGCCGCAGGAAATTGGAAAAACTGCGCTCCCCTAACGGCTTCTCAAGGTTATCTTCGCACCACTGGTTATAAGCGCTGTAAAGCTGCTTTGACGTGGCATGTGTGCCTTTCTCAAGCCTGATATAGCCCTCCGACTTCATGAATACAATAATGTTGTTCCCGTCCTGCATGGCTTTTGTAAGGTTGTCCTCCGCCCTCTGGCTTATGGTGAAACGGTATCCGTTATCAATCAGGCGGTGCAGCCCCTCAAGGCACCATAGAAATATCCCCTCTGCTTCAGCAATCAGCTTTTCCCCAAGGAACGGGTCATCTTCCCTGTCTGGCTCACGCTCCTTGACGGTGAGGACTATCTGCCTGCGGAAAAAGCCATAAGAACGGTCATACAGCGAACCGAGGTTGCCATTCCCGAAACAGATAAACCTCACGCATAAATACCCCTGCTCGCTTTGTTTCCCTTTGCGCTCCAAGTCCGTTTTATCTTCCAGCGTCACTATGGACTTGATATTATTGGTTTGTGGGAGTGCTTCCAGCTTCATATCATCATCAAGCATCAACAGTTTCCATTCAAGGTCTGCCCTTGCAAAGCGGTCAACCTCCACTTTCTGTATGCTGCCTGTGTTCATGCTGTCACCAAGCAAAGCCCTCAGCACCCTGCCGATGCGTGACTTGCCCTCCCCGCCTTTTCCTATGACTATCATCATTTTCTGCCCCTTTGTCGTGGGCAAAAGCACATAGCCCATAAACTCCTGCAATGTGATGATGTCCTCCGGCTCTAAAAGCTGCCCAAGAAATGCAAGCCAGCGTGACGGTTTTGGCGCATCAGGCATATATCTCACTGGAAGCCTGTTCATGCAGAAATCTTTCTGTACAGAGAAGTTTCTCGATAAGAAATACGTTCCGTTCGCCACATGGATACGGTCTGTCTGGAACGGTATCGGCGGCGAGTAGCTCCTGATCCGCAGCGCATCCAGAAGCGATGTTGCCTTTTTTGCGATATTCGTTGTGACATAAGGCGCAATCTTGTAATATATCTCCGCCTTAATCTGCTCCGAATCCCCGACTGCCCCGTTTATGTCAAAAAAAGTGCCGTGTATGCACTTCATCGGGTGTCCTGCAAGGAAATCCTCACAGAAAAGCACGTCATTGACTTTGTTCCCATCAAACCATGTTTCCGGCTGTGCCGCCTGCTCCATTTTCTCCATTGTCTTTTCCAGCGCCGCCCTCTGCTCCGGCGGCACACTGTTCCAATCTTCTTTCAATCCTCAACACTTCCTCTCCATAATCCGTTACCATCCCCACACGCTCCGATAGCGGAGCGTACAGTAAAATATCTAACAGGTACTCAATGTAATCTTTCTTTTCCAACGCTTCACAGAACAGCGGGTGCCATTCTTCCTCCGGCTTGTGCGGCGCATACTGCTCTTTCCACTGCCTTAAACAGCACAGGTAATCCGAAAGCACACGGAAACACTTCTTTTCCGCCCTCTCAAACCTCTGCTCCGGCGATAACCTCCGTTTCCGTTTCGGCGGCGGCTTCCTGCCCCTTTTATCCTCAAAACTGATACCGAAATCCGACGCAATCTGCAAAGCCGCATCCCTCTTGCCAATGCCATAAAACTTTGCCACAAAATCAATGGCATCGCCCTTTTCTCCGCATCCGAAACAGTAATACCGCCTGTCTATCTTCATGCTTGGGTTTTTGTCCTTGTGGAACGGGCAGACTGCCATACCGCTTCGGTTTATCTTTATCCCACAATGCTCTGCCGCCTGCCTTGCGGTTATCCCGTTCTCCCTCACTGCTTCAAATACATTCATACAATCCTCCAAAACGCAAAAAAGGCAGCTACAAACCTATGTCCAATAGGTTTATAACTGCCCTGACGCTGTGTATTTCCTTAATCAAAAATCTAATAATTGTCTATATATGTGTGCCTGCACCCATCCGCCCAGTTGCCGATCAGCGCATAATATAACGGGATAACGTGGCTGTTGTCCTCCGCAGCTTTCACACCGACATACCCGTTATATGCACTAAATGTTTCAAAACATAATGCAACATCGTCAAGCTGCTCCGAGCCGACGATATCCTCCGACAGATAGACCATACCGCTTTTCGTAACCCGTATCTGGTTATTGTGGCTGTCATTCCCGCAGGCGATCAGCATACGGAACTGTTCAAGGGTGATTGTCCTGATGTCATATGCCTTTACCTGTCGCCCATTCAAAATAACTGACTGCCCCCGACGTGCAAGGAACGCCTGAAACATTTCTTCATCTGCCATTTTCTGAAAATCCTCTTTTTTACAAAATTTTATATCCTGCAAGTGGCTTTTGGGAGAAAAGCCCACATTGGAATCGCACCATCATCTTTGTGACCGTTTTACGGAAGTATCATTATCAGGAAACAGTGTCATGGCGCAAGGTTCCCACACCTTGTTTACGGTAAAACATTTCTCGCTCCCGCCCGTTTCATCACAGGCGGTCATGGCGTGTTTTTGTATAGCTCGGCTGTTTCATACGTCTTGCAGGACTATCCATATTCAGTTGTCAGTAGATGACGCTTTTTAAGCCTGCATCACAACAAAATGTGTCCGTCTGTCCGGTTAAATTTCCAGCTTGTCCGCCCCGTACTTATGGATAATCCGGAACAGGATTTCTTTCTCTTTTCCCTCTGCTTTTCCGTACAGCCTGCACAGTGTTTTAAGCTCCGTTTCTGTAAGGGTATTGGCATAAGGCTTGTAATTCTCCGTGATGAAGATGCCGCCGCCCTCGCCCGGTTTCGTATAAATCGGATAGTCAAAAGACAGTTCGGTAATATCGTGGAGTATCGTGCGCCTGTCAACGCCAAATTCCCACGCAAGCTCCCTCGACGTGATATGCCCTTTGACGGATAAAACGCTGATGATTTCCATTCTCCGGTGTGCCGTATCCATGCCCCTTCCCCCTTTCACTTCCGGCTTGAAAATTTTTAAAGATTGCCAGCCCTAAAAACATATAAAACCATTCAAAAAATCTTTTATATGCTTTATAAGAATGGCAATCAGTTTCTATGTAAGTTTCCCACAGTATGGTCCAAATTCATGTATGATTGACAGAACGGTTTCCCTGTCCTCCGCCGTACACAAAACAGCGACTTTCTCCAAGCATTCCAGTTGTTCCTGCGATAGCGTGTTCTGGTTCTTCCCAACGCCGTCTATCAGGAAGTAGCCGCCGTTATATCCCTTTTTTGAAATGACCGGGAGTTCCTCGCCTATGACTTCAAAATCCCTGCTGATTGACTTCCTGCCTACGCAGTACCTGCCCATAAGTTCCGCCACGGTCAGCTTCTTTCCTGCCAGCAGCATACGCTCAATCTCCCTGCGCCGCTGGAATGCATGGTCTAACATTTTTTCACCCCCTTTCACCGCTGTTTCTGATGTTAATTGTAGATAAAGTAATATCCCCTCTATGGGGGCATTGCTTTAAAAATTTCTAATTTTTTCTGCAATTCCGGAAAAGGCTGGAACCTTTTCCGTGAAGAATAGCAAGCACTGCCTGTGTGGGAACACAGGCTCCGATTTCCCCAAATCCCCCGGATCGGGAACTTAAAAAAATCTGCTTGCAGAGAGGTATATCCCCCTGACCCCCTTTCCGTTCAAAAAATCACAAAACTTCCTGACGGAGTTTTTGATTTTTTTGCACAAATACCCCATGTATGAGGGCATTTATTTTTGTAAAATCCCCTTAAAAAACTGATAAGGAGAATGCATCAAAAATGGCAAAACGTGAGCGTAAAAACGAACTGAAAATATTCCTGAGTGACGATGAGCAATACATACTGGAACAGAAAGTAAAAATTTCCGGCATGAAAAGCAAGTCCTCCTTCCTGCGCCGCCTGATTCTGTACGGCTTTGTCTATGACATTGACTATTCCGATTTACGGGATTACAACGCCGCACTTGGAAAAATCAGCGGCAATCTGAACCAGATCGCAAAACGCATGAACGCCACGGGCAACGTCTATAAGGCTGATGTGGAGGAAGTAAAAAAACTGATGAAACTGGTGTGGGATACACAATTAGCCATGCTGAAAAAGCAGCCCTCCATGAAGCAGTAAATTGCTCCTAAATTCCTTCCGAAAATAAAACAGCAACAACCCACTTTCGCCCGCAAATCCGTATATGTAAAACCACAAAAGAATCCAAAATCAGACAAATTTCGCACCACTAAAAAAGGTGTATCGCATTGAAGTTTTAACCTTCATTCTGATACACCTTTATGTGTAAAATATGCTGTTGCCTTTTCTTTTTTACTGCCTCACGCCTACGTATATTCTGGCGGATTTTTCCCATGTATATTCCCTCCGTTTTTTACGGTGCATAGTGTTACACGATAAGGAAAAGCCAGCAGAATCCTTAAAGAAACTGCCAGCTTTTCTTTACTGCCCAAATGTTTCTTTTAATTTCTTAAAACTCTCATCACTGATACTGTGTTCCATTTTACAGGCATCTCTTTCAGCCACTTCTTTTGACACCCCGACATTAACTAACATATCTGTCAAAAACAGATGTTTCTCATATGTCTTTTCCGCTATATCCTTTCCAGAATCCGTCAAATGCAGATACCCTTCGTTGTCCATAGTAAGGTAATTTCCATTTCTTAATACGCCCACCGCATGACTAATGCTTGGCTTGCTGAATCCCATGTGCCGGGCAAGGTCAATGGAACGCACCGCACTTTCTCCCTTTTGCTTTTGCAGTATCAAGATAGCCTCCAAATAATCCTCGCCCGACGCATGAATTTTCATTATCTGACCTCCCTACCTGTTCTCAGCTTTTAGCTGATCCATTCTCTTAAACTCACTGCACATCATCCAGATAACCACAATCAGCACAACCGCATCCGTAATAAGCGGGGCGCAGAATACGCCATGTACACCAAGCCCGGCAACGTGGGGCATGATAAACGCCGCAGGAATATAAATCACAATCTGGCGCAAAAGAACCAGAACGCTTGCCTTAGAAGCCCTTCCCAATGACTGCATAAGGGTAAGAATTACAACCCAAAATCCTAATACAATATAGGAGATAAAGAACACCCTGAAATCATTTGCTCCCTGCGCCACAATTTCCGGCTCCGTAATAAACAGCGACAGCATGGCTTTTGGAGCCAGTATGACCGGCAGATAGAAAATCGCTGCCAGTAAAGTTGCCGCAATGGAAAAGATTTTTGTTATGTACTTCACCCGGTCATATTGTTTTGCACCGAAATTTGTTCCTACCGCTGGCTGATAGCCCTGGCTCAATCCCCAAAGAGGAATAAATGCGAAAGACTGTACCCGGAGTGTCGCACCAAGGATTGTCTGCCACTCGCCGCCGCCATTTTGCGCCGCCACATTGTAAAGAACAGTCTGCTGTACTAAAAGCATAACCTGCATCAGCATAGCCGAAAAACCAACGCCAAAGATTTCAGAGAATAATTCCTTTTCTGGCCGGATTGCATGAATCTTTACATTCTGGCTTTTTTTCAGGAAATACCAGAGTGTCAGGACTGCCTGGACAAATTGGGAAAGGATAGTGGCATAAGCGGCTCCCTCCGCGCCTTTCCCGGCAGGGTTCATAATTGTAATCAAAATCGGGTCTAAAATAATATTCAGTACAGCCGCACCGCCGCTGATCAACATGGCCCGTTTCAGCTTGCCCTCACCACGCATAATCATGTTCGCAGATTGCGCAAAGTTTACGAAAGTGCTGCCCACAAAGATAATCCGCAGATAGCGTGTGGCAATATCCAGTATTTCCCCCTCTGCTCCGGAAAGCCTCAAAATCTGTTTTGTAAAGACCATGCCAATTACTGTAATTGCAATAGAAAAAATCAGATTCCATGCAATCAGATTTCCCATAATCTTATCAACAGTGGCCTGATCTTTCTTCCCGATAGCCCTTGACAGGATAGAAGCCGAGCCAGCACCGATCAGGGTAGCAATACCAGTATTCACCAGCGTAAAGGGATAGGAAACGGAAACCGCTGTCATAGCGTTACTGCCTACCATCTGCCCTACAAATACAGCATCCATCAGGTTGTAAAGCCCCACGACAACCATTCCGATAATTGCGGGAACACTTAACTTCAAAAGCAGCTTCCACGGGCTGTCGCTCAAAAGCATTGTACGAGTATCATTCTTGTTTGTCATTTTTGTTCTCCTTTCACTGAATCCGCCATCCTTCTGCCTGTTCACGGATTTTAATAAACTCCTTATAGGTTCCTTCCTGTTCCAAAAGTTCTTTATGCGTACCTTTTTGTATCACCGTCCCTTCATCAATGACAAGAATCTGATCCGCATTTTCAATCGTTGCCAGTCTGTGAGCTATGGTTATAATTGTTTTGCCATGCGTTAAGACTGAAAGGGCTTCTTGAATCAAATGCTCATTTTCCGGGTCGATACTTGCCGTGGCTTCATCAAGAATAACAATAGGAGCGTCCTTCAGCATCGCTCTGGCAATCGAAATTCTCTGCTTTTCACCACCAGAAAGGGAAGAGCCGCCTTCACCGATCATAGTGTTATATCCATCCGGCAGAGCCATAATAAAATCATGGCAGCGAGCCTCTTTTGCCGCAGCAATAATCTGTTCGTCTGTTGCTCCGGGGCTGCCGAATTTGATGTTATTTTTTATCGTGTCCCGGAACAGATATACATTTTGGAACACCATGCTGATATTTTTCAGCAGACTATCGCAAGTGAATTTGCGAATATCGGTTCCTCCCAAAGTAATACTTCCGGTATTGACATCATAAAAGCGGGCAATCAGACTGCACAAAGTAGATTTTCCACTTCCAGAGGGGCCGACAATCGCCGTTGTAGTGTTCTGCGGAATCTTAAAACTTACATCATGCAGTACAGTCCTTTTATCATAGCCAAAGGACACATCCCGAAAGGCAATATCATACGAGGCAGGCGTAATATCTTTTCCATCCTGGTCGATATATTCCGCACTCTCCAGAGATTGCAGCTTGTTCATGGCAGAATCAATAAGCCCCAGCATATGAGCCGCATCGTTAATGTTCTCCACACTTCCAAATATCACAAAAGAGAACAGCACGAACATCAGAAAATAAGCAAGGCTCATTTGCCCTTCAAGTGCCTGCCATGCACAGATAAACACAATCCCCATTGATGCCAGTTTCAAGGCGAACAAGTGCAGACAGTTAAATGGTGTATAACCTTTTTCCACTTTGATATGAATGTCTTTCAAGTCCTTGTTTGCGCTTCGGAAACTCTCAATAGAAGCCCCTTCCTGCCCGAAAGATTTGACAATAGACAATCCCCGGATGTATTCAATCGCTGCGCCGGACATATCCTCCATCGCACGGTGCGTTATAATGGCATTTTTTTCACTATGCCTGCTGATTCCGTACAAGGCCAGCGCAGAGAGGATAACACCAACAATAGAAATCACTACCGCTGCCGGGCTAAAGAAAATGAAGCAGAGGACAATAGCGATAAACTTCGCATATCCATTGATGATAATGTCCACCATCTTCATGCCCTGCAATTCAAGCGTAGATAATTCCGTGGTAACACCAGTCAAAATATCCCCTACGCTGTTCTGTGAAAAATAGCCGAGCGGAACCCTTTTTAATACATCGCCCAAGTGGATACGCTGTTGGGAAGCCACTTCGTAACCGATACTTTCCTGTAAAACTGCCCGCAAATAAGAAAGCAGGAAGTTCAGTGCAATCGAGCCAATAATAATCCACAACATCTGCCAGATCAGGGAGGAATCTATCGTACTGCCTGCCCAATATGCTGCTATTGCTTTGTCTAAGGCATAAGCTGCGGCCATTGTGGGGATTGCCGTGGATAAGCTGCTGAAAAAGGAAAAAACAGAACCCAGATAAAGGCGTCCTTTATATTTTCCCGCCCACTGGATAATCCGTCTCATTGACTTAAACATTACCGATCACCTCCTTTTTGCTCACCGACCAATTCTTTGCCCCGATATGCGCTTTCCACATATCCGCATAAAGCGGGCAGCGGTTTATCAATTCTTCCTGTTTTCCCAGGTCCACAATCTGGCCTTTTTTCAAAACAACAATCTGATCTGCGTTCTGGATAGTAGAAAGCCTGTGGGCAATCACCAACAGTGTCTTGCCTTTTGACAGCGCCATAATAGACTTCTGTATTTTGTCCTCATTCTGCGGATCGGTAAATGCTGTTGCCTCGTCCAAAATAACAATCGGAGCATTTTTAAGAATTGCCCTGGCAATCGCAATCCGTTGTTTTTCACCGCCGGACAGCCTCTTTCCGGCATCACCTGCAGGCGTGTCATATCCCTTAGCCAGACGGGCAATAAATTCATCACAACAGGCTGCTCTCGCCGCTGCATATACTTCCTCGTCCGTGGCATTGGGATTCCCAAGGCGGATATTTTCCTTCAGAGAACAGTTGAACAGAAAATTATCCTGCGTTACAAAACTGACCATCTCGGAAAGCTGGCGTATAGATAATTCTTTGATATTTTTCCCGCCTATGGTAATGCTGCCGCCAGTCACATCCCAAAACCGTGCAATCAGACGGGCCACCGTTGATTTACCGCCGCCAGACGGCCCGACAAGTGCTGTAAAGCTGCCCTCCGGCATTTTCAGGCTGACCCCCTGGAGGACATCATTCTGTTCGGAACCGTCATAGGAAAAGAAAACACGATCCAGAACAATGTCATTGTGAGGAATGGAAACTATTTCACCCGAATCCGGCAATATCGGCAGATTCAAAAGTTCATTCGCCGCCTCTACCGCAAATTCCATAGACTTTGCTTCATTGATAAAAGTGGTTGCTTTCATCAACGGCCCCACAATACTAAGGGAAAGAATGATACCCATTGCAAGCTCCGCAGGAGAAATACTTCCGTTCTGCACCAGCAGAAGACCAACAGGCAAAACTCCCAAAAGAGTTGTCGGCATAATCGCCATCATCAGGTTCATGGTTTTCCATGTACTCTTAAACCATGCCAGAGTAAACTCCTTAAAAGACTGGACAGCACCGACAAATTTTTCATAAGAGCTTGTGCTTTGGTTAAAAGCCTTTACAACTTCAATACCTTCCACATACTCAATGATGATACTGTTGACATGGTTATTTGCCTCCATATAGGCAGCGTACTGGCTGTTATAATTCCGCATGAGAAAGAACATTGGGATCATAGCCAATATCGGGGCAATCAATACTGCCAAACCCATGCGCCAGTCGATTGCCAGCATCCAGACAAAAATCGCAATGGGGAGCAGGAGATTTGAAGTCAGTTCCGGTATCATGTGCGCCAATGGCGGCTCCAAATCCTCAACCTTATCCATGATGATATTTTTCAAGTAGCCGATCTGCCTCCCCATTACTTCCCCAAGTGGAGCTTTCATCAAGCGGTTTGCGATTTTCAGCCGGATGCCCTGCAAAATCGTGTAAGCTGAAATATGTGCCAAAATCGTAGAAGTGCCGTAGCAGACACACCGTATCAGATAACCAGCCGCCCCAACCAGACACCAAAACAGAATACCATCCAAAGTTACAGTCTGGTTGATAAATGCAAGCAGGATTTCATATACAGCCCAAAACGGAATGAATCCTCCGGCAACGCTTAGAATGGCACACAAGACCGAGAGGGTCATTTTTCCTTTGCATGGACTGGCAAAAGAAAAAAGAATTTTAACCCAGCTCTCTTTTTGTTGCTTCATAGCATTTCACCTCTTTTACTTTTTTCGTCAGCAAAGAAAAAAGGATGGGTAGTCTTTGCTAACCATCCTTAATCTATCATGTTTTAAATTTCTTTTCCTCTCCATAAAGTCTTTTTTGTTCTAATCAGACAAAAGATTTTCGATATTCCAACGGTGTCTTTCCCATTGTCTGATGAAATGCGGAAGAAAATTTGCTGGGGCTGTCATAACCTACAAGTCCGGCAATTTCTGCAATTTTCAGGTTTTTATCAGACTTTAGCAGAGTAGCGGCATAGTTCATGCGGTATGTTCTCATATAAGTAAAAATAGGACTGCCATATACTGTTTTGAAACAGTTCTTGAGCGGTGTCAATGCAATATCAAACTGTTCTGATAGTTCCTCCAATGTATAATTCTTAGTTAAATCCTCTGTCAGAAGTGCCTGAATTGCTTTGATTTTTTCTACCTGTCCTTTATAAAAGTATGGCCGTTCCTCCGTATGCCCTGACAGCTCTAAGGCATCCAAATACAGAAGCAACTCCAGCACTTTAATCTTAAAATAATATTTTTTGATTTTGAGAGGTACATTATATAATTCAGAAAAAATATGCTCGATTGCCGGTTCGCCGGGAATCACAAAAGGTTTCGGGTCACTGCAATATTTTTTCTGTAATTCGTAAAGATCAACGGAAAAATCCTTCATATGAGCCGGGATTTCTTTCGCAGCGACACTCATTTGAAAGCCAATAGATATTCCGTGGTAATGACAAAGCGGAAATGTCACTTTGCCGTTGTGATGAATACGCTGATCCACACGCAAATCTCCGGCCTCTAAATAACTATATGCGCCAGCACCGGCCTCCTGCTCAATCCGTCCTTCCCTGCAATGGTCGATACACAATAAGTCCATATCGGTCTGAAAGCCTGAAACACACTGCTTCATGTGAAAATCATTATACATGAGAAACACTCCGGGAAATACCTGGTAAAGTGTCATTGTGCCATCACCAGAGCTGTCATTCAACCGCATGACTTTACAATCATCCGTTTCAACTATGCCTTGAACATTGAGGCCATAATTCATTTGTTCAAATATTTCTGACACTTTCCTGCCTCCTTTCTGAATGGTATCCCTCCATGTCAAATATTTTATCACAAGTCCGGTTCAAAAACTCAAAATCATGTGAAACAATCAGGATAATTTTATTTTCAGTCTTTAGTTTCTGAATCATATTGCTGACTTCCAGCATCCGGTGGTAGTCCAACCCGCTGGTCGGCTCGTCAAACACTAAGAGATATTTATCCGAGAGAATGGCGGTTGCCACAGCTAACCGCTGTTTCTGTCCTCCTGATAAGGCCATAGGGTGACGGTCTTTAAAATCGAACAGGTCAAACGCTTTCAAAATTTGCTCTATACGCTCTGCCGGACACTCCGGCATAGATAATTCACATTCATTCCAAACACTATCCGAAAAAAGCTGGTGGTTTACATCCTGCATAACACAAAAGCTCGCTTTATTTCGCTGCTTTGCGTTCAAGGCTTTTCCGTCAAGATAGATTTTTCCACTGGTTTCTTTCAGCAGACCACACAGACAGCGGGTCAGTGTTGTTTTTCCAGCCCCATTATGCCCAATGATTCCAAGAACCTCTCCGGGAGCTACCCCAAAGCTGACTTCACAGAATACGGTTTGCTTGTCAAAGGCACAGGAAATATTTTCTACCGAAAGTCCGATTTTTGTTCCTGGCGGGTCGGTATGCGGCAGATCCAGTACCGGATGCTCCAAGCTCCGCAGCCCCATTGTAATCCGTTGTTCCTCGGATATTTTGTGAAATTCTTCTCCGGAAAAAATCCGGGCAATTTTTCCATTTTGTATAAATACAGCCCGGTCAATCAAGTCCATCAGAAAGTAAATCCGATGTTCCGCCACAATGATTGTCCGTCCTTCCTTTTTTATCTGGATAATCTGCTGACGCAGAATGTCAATTGCGTCTGCATCCAGATTAGCCGTTGGTTCATCCAGAACAAAAACAGACGGATTCATGGCATAAACGCTCGCAAAAGCAAGGCTCTGTTTTTCACCGCCCGACATGGAAAAAATATTCCGGCCAAGAAGTGATCTGATTTTCAAAGCCGAAACCGTGGCCTCGAACCGTTCTTTAATTTTTGCCGGGGCAATACCGGCATTTTCTAAACCAAAAGTGATCTCACTATCTGAATCAATGTTAAAAAACTGTGACTTTGGATTTTGAAAAACGGAACCAACCTGCTCTGCCAGTCGATACATTTCTGTTTTCGCAACTTCTACTTCGTTTACGGTAGCCGTTCCTGACAGAGTGCCGCCTTCTACAAAGTGGGGCATCAGCCCGTTAATCAATTTTGTAACCGTGGTCTTGCCGCATCCGCTTTCGCCACAGAGAAGAACACATTCGCCCTGCTTAATCTGCAAGTCGATATGCGAGAGTGTTCCTTGTTCTTTTTCATATTCAAATGAAACATCTTTTATTTCTATCACAAGCCGCACCCCCTATCCAACCATAATCGAAATAAAACAAAACATAACTCCAAATGCCAGACATAGAAAATCCCGTCCTCCGAATTTCATAACAATCATGCTCGTCTTATGAGCCGGATTTTCAATTCCCCTTGTGACAGCAGCGGCAGATAATTCTTCTGCGGTTGTAGTGGCTGAAATCATAACCGGTACAAGCAGACATTCTATTTTCTCTATTCCATGAATATTACGCAGCTTCATGGCATCCCTTATATATCCCACTTCCTCTTTTAGTGCGGGAAAATAGCGGATTGTTACCGACAGAGGGATAATCAGACCTTGCGGAATATGGCATTTACGGAGAGCAACCATCAATTCCCTCACAGGCGTTTTCTGTAATATCAAGGTTCCCACGATCAGGCAGGGAAAAATCTTTCTTGCATAGGAAACCAGAATTGTAAAACTGCTGGCTAAAATCTTCGGGCCGTTGGGGAAAATATAATATTGCAAAAGCAGGCAAATACCAAAAGCAACTGCCAATTTGCCTGCGGCTTTTTTGCAGCCACAGGCAATAATCAGCAGGAGCAGCGAAACAACCCATGCAATTTCTACCCATATGGAATGCTGTGTAAATGCCACCACATTTGCCATTACCAACAAAAGAAGCTCTGTTCGAGGGTCAAATTTTAATGTATGTTTTCTGCCAGAACGATCCATTACACAATTCCTGCCTTTACAAAATGCTTTTTGAACAATCCCCTTGCAATAAAAGCACCGATAATCCCGCCAATGATCGGAGCTACAAACAGGACAATCAGCATGGCATTGGAAGAAAGAGCCTCTACCGCTGACACATAATCAGCGGGCATCCCCTGCTCTGTAATTTGAGCCAGAAAATCTGCTTTGAACAACCAGATCGGCAAAGGAGAGCCGACCATGCCGAGTGAAAAAATCACATAAGCGACAGAGTTGCCCTTAAAGCTGTTATACTTCGTAGCAATGCGGGCCACCTCTGCCAGAATACAGGTGGAGGCCATAGAAATCAAGATTACCAGAGTGAATTGTCCTGTGGCAAAATAGATCAACGCCGTAATCAATCCCATCAAAAAGACTGCTCCTAGTTTCTGCACCTTTGCCGCCATCAGCATAAATGGAATCCCGGCAAAGACAGCGATAAATCCGGGCATCAACATCCAGAGAACAGGATGAATACCACCCATCAGCATAAAAGCAAAGTTGATTACAAAGTAGATCGCAGAAAAGATACCGATTGTAATAAGGTCTTTTCCTTTCAGTTTTTTGTCTGTGTTTGCATTTGACATTAGTTTATCCCCCTTCTGGTTAGCTTTCGCTAACGCATTGTCTTAATGAAAGCGCCATCTGGCGCTTCCAGTGAAATATGATAGCAGATGAGGAAATGTTTTTCCGCTCCAATCGGTCTTTTTTGTTCCGATAAGACTTTTATTTTAATTTTTACCTACTCACCTCATATTCCTACTTGCTATTTGGCAGAGTTTTTCTAATTTTCCTTCTACTTGTTAAATATCGTTCCGTTTCTCTGTGTAAAATGGTTTATAAGTGTATCCCTGCCTTTAATACAAAATCAGCTTTTCGCCCAATAAATGCCGACTGCTTTTCTGCTGAAAGGCTCTCAAATATACCCTTATACCCCTTTTCCATTAAAGGAGTGCCTTTTGCCATAAAATACAGCTTCATATCAAGCCATTCCTGCCATAATCCCTCAAACAATGCCTTGCTATCCGTAAAAGTTGCATCTTCCTCAAAACCATGCGGCGACGTATAATATTTGAGCATCACAAAACCATATCTGCCCACATCGACCACTACAACGTCCGTCATCTCATACAGCTCTGCAAACGCATCAACTACCTTTTGGCACTTTGCCCGTTCTTCTTCTGTGATATAAATTTTCTTTTCCATATTGCTTTACCTCGTTTCTCCTAAGATTTTACCATATTTATCCTGTGAGGGCTATCTACATACACCAGATTTTCACCTTGCTTATTCTTCCCATTTTTCACTTTACTCACAATTCACACCTGTTACCGCTGTTGTAAAAAATGCCATATTTCTACCTCTTTCTTTCTCAAAAATAATTTTGTCTGGTTTCTGAAAGAGTTTTTTCGTGTAAAATGCCCTGCCTTATGGTAAGATAAAGACAGAGCAATCCTTTAGGAAGAACCCTGCGGGCATCCGGCATATTCAGTTTGGCGATTGGCTATGCCGGACGCTTTGTTTTGTCCTTTCCCAAGTACATTCAAAACTCCGTTCCACTTCTGGACTTTTTGTCCAAAAGTCCTGTGGCTGGTTTACAAGTTCCCTATTCAGTTTTTTCCATAAGTCACCAACCCCCACTTCAAGTGGGGGTTTGCCAGAGGCCCCCCAAGGGGCCTTTGATACTTGCGCGCCT
>RAYY01000006.1 GCA_003611875.1 bacterium D16-56
TTTGGTCGGAGGGTGCAGCAGTTGCTGCAGAAGGTTCGGATGTGTTCAATATGTGGTTTTGAGGGTATATGCATTTGTTTGATTTTGTTATTCCTCGATAGCTCAGTCGGTAGAGCACGCGGCTGTTAACCGCGCTGTCGTAGGTTCAAGTCCTACTCGGGGAGCTTTTCGCATATACTATAAATAGTTTTTGATATGCGGCCCCGGCCCCATGGTCAAGCGGTTAAGACATCGCCCTTTCACGGCGGTAACACGAGTTCGAATCTCGTTGGGGTCACTGTAAAGTTAAACATGGCGACATAGCCAAGCGGTAAGGCGTGGGTCTGCAACACCCTGATCACCAGTTCAAATCTGGTTGTCGCCTCTCTAAAGCCCTTGATTTTCAGGGGCTTTTTGTTGTACGCCCGGCGGCGCACGTTTCTAACTGGTGCAAGTCCGGAATACGTCCGGTAGTGGGAAGGATATAGTCGAAAGCAAGGGTGTTTATCGTAAGGTGGAATCTGAAGGAAGCTGGATGTGGGGAACAATTAATCCATAAGAGAATCTGTGGTCTGACGAACACAAATCATATCAGACGATGTATGAGGGTGACGCTGTTCTACGAATTCTCTATTAATAAAATTTTACCCATATATTATTCTTTATAATTATATAAAAGTGGGAAATTATTATAATCTCTCTGTCTTTTTTATTCCCTATCCGGCTATTCCTAAATGCAGTGACTTAAAAATAAATAATTTCAAAGCGGACATCCTTGCTGTTCAGCTATATGCTTTGTTGTTGCCTATATGTCCTCAAGTCTATCATCTTTTAAAATTCATGCTTTCTGAGAAAATCGATTAGGAGTGAGTGATTAACTCCCGTCTTCTGACACTTATACGCTCTGTTAAAGTTATCCTTGTACAGTATCGCTTCTAAAAATCTTGGCTGTGTACTGCCTTTTTCTTTTCATATCCGATTGAATGATTTTGACGCTTTCGCATACCCTTTGTGCTTCGCACTGTCTCTTTGCGAACAGCTATTATTCATGTTTTCTGTCATACTTGGTCATTTATCCTTTTCGGGACATTCCAACAGACCTCCCTGGGTGCTACACATTTGCTTCTCTCCATCTATCTGCCACATTTACCATGCATGATTCCGTGCGGTTATTGAGCTTCAACTTGATGAACATATGCCACTTTGGAAGAATTTTGCTGCTAACTTCCTATAATAGCGGTTATGGGAAGTGAAGAACGCAGCATTTTTTGTCTTATTTTCCATCTCCCTGTTCCGCTATTTTCAAGTTCTGATGCTGCCCCATTTCAAACACCTTTTTCCTTCTCTTATAAGATAAAGAAACTTCAGCAGTATAAATAGAAATTCAGGAGATGCGGTTTCTAATGAAAAATTATGAACAGTATAAACGAATCATACGGTTTGCCTTTTTCCTGACCGTACTCTCCCTGGAAATGGTCTCCTACTGGTACGTCTGGAAGCACTCCTACAACCCCCTGATGGAAACCCCCTACAACCGCACCGGCCACTGGCTCATGGTTGCGGTCTATGGCATCCTGCTGGTTCTGTTTAATACCTTATACGGCGGACTGAAGGTGGGATACCTGAAAACCGGCAATATGATCTATTCCCAGACCTTAGCCAGCCTTTCCGCCAACGCCATGATCTACCTGCAGATCACCCTCTTAACCAAACACTTCCAGACCCTGCTTCCCCTTCTGTTCATGTCTGCTGGGGAATTTTTCATTATTTGTGTCTGGAGCTTCCTCTCCACTAGGATCTACCGCCTTTTATATCCCCCCAGAAAGGTTCTTCTCATCTATGGGGAGCATCCGGTGGCCAGCCTGATGGGGAAGATCCATACCCGGAACGACCGGTTTGTGATTGGGGAGATTGTACATATCCCGTCTGGCATAGATGGTATCAGCCATATGGAGGGAGCGGGCACTGGTAATGGCACAGACGGCATAGATGGTATCAATAGGGCAGATATGGAGGAAATAAAGGAAAAGATCGAAAAATACGAAGGGGTCGTGATCTGCGATATCCCCTCCCAGGTACGAAATGTGATTTTAAAGTACTGTTATCAAAAATCCATCCGGACCTATACTACCCCCAAAATATCCGATATCTTAATCAGAAGCTCCGAAAGCCTGCATTTGTTTGACACGCCGCTGCTGCTGTCAAGAAATCATGGTCTGTCTTTTGAGCAGAGGGTAATAAAACGGGGGATGGATGTGGTGCTGTCATTGGCAGCACTTCTTTTTTTGTCCCCGTTTTTTGTGGTTACAGCGGCGGCGATCAAGCTGTATGACCGGGGTCCGGTGTTTTACTTTCAGGAGAGGTGTACCAAGGACGGGAAGGTGTTCCGGATCTGCAAGTTCCGAAGCATGGTGGAGGATGCGGAGAAGGAAGGGCATTCCATTCCGGCCACAGAGGAGGATCCGCGGATAACACCGGTGGGAAGGATTATCCGTGCCACGAGAATTGATGAGCTGCCGCAGATATTAAATATCCTGAAGGGGGACATGAGCATAGTAGGTCCCAGACCGGAGCGGGTGGAGCATGTGGAGGTTTACACCCGCCAGATACCGGAGTTTGTGTATCGGATGAAGGTAAAGGGAGGGCTGACGGGGTATGCGCAGGTGTATGGGAAGTATAATACGACGGCGTATGATAAGCTGAAGCTGGATCTGATGTATATTCAGAATTATTCTTTGATGATGGATGTGGGGATTATTTTTAAGACGGTGAAGGTGTTGTTTATGAAGGAGAGTACAGAAGGGTTTGTGGAGGAGTTTTCTGCGGCGATGGAGAATGACACTTCATTAATCAGTACAAAAACAAAAAAGGATTTATTCTAATATAATTTTGCAGTCTTGTGGTGAATCAAAATTCAAATAAAATTAATTACAATATAGCCTAATTCCGATGAATAATTCGCCTATTATTAGCATCTTCTATATGCTTGCTAAGCTAGTCACAAACTTCACTATGCCGTTGCTTTGCTGGCAAAAGATGGCATCAAGATCAAGCAATTTCCTCACTGAAGTTTAAGAAATACTGTACTAGAAATTTGCAAAAGAAAATTTAAAAACTAATACAGATATATGTCTTATAATTATCAACAAGTTTTGTACCACTGCGTGTTTTGTTTTAATGAAAAAGAAAACCTCAAAAATAAATAGAAGGTAAAATGTACTTATGTAGGAAAGCTCTTATCTATCTATGAATAATGTCTAATAAAGAAAGACTTTTATATTAATATAATCTATCCATAAATGAGAGATAACATGTTTGTTGGCATTGTTATCAAGAACCAAAACTTATGAATATGGGGTTATTTGAGTGAAAAGAAAAGATTATATGCTTTACAATAATAAAAAAGTTGATATTCATCAAAAGAAAATACTTGTTATCTCTAACACAGCATCAATGATTGTTCAATTTAATATGAATAATCTTCGTATACTGAAGGATTTAGGGTATAAGGTGGAAGTTGCATGCAATTTTTTAGAAGGAAATACTTGCACAACAATAATCATAAATGAATTAAAAAAAACCTTAAATCATATGAATATTCTCTTTCATCAAATTGACTTTGAGAGAGATATTTCTTGCTTTACAAAACATATAAAAGCATATAAAAAATTGAAAAAGATTATTGAAAGTGGATCTTTCGATATAATTCATTGCCATACACCAATAGGAGGCGTTTTGACCAGATTGGCAGGGAAAAAATTTAGGAAACAGGGAACCATCATTATATATACTGTACATGGTTTTCATTTTTTTAAAGGAGCACCCCTGAAAAACTGGCTTTTGTTTTACCCCGTTGAATGGTTGTGTTCATGGTGGACCGATATATTAATCACCATCAACAGAGAAGATTATCAGATAGCCAAAAAACACCTCCATGCCAAAAAAGTAAGGTACATTCCAGGCGTAGGGATTGATACAGAGAAATTTAAAAATAATTCTATTGACAGAAAGAAAAAGCGTGAAGAATTATGCGTTAAACCGGATGATATTATGATATTATCGGTTGGGGAACTGATCACTCGTAAGAATCACGAAATTGTAATCAAAGCATTGAATCAAATTAACAATTCCAATGTCCAGTATTTTATTGCCGGTAAAGGTGCATTGGAAATGAAGTTGAAAGAACTTGTCCATAAACTACATCTAGATTATCAAGTTCATTTTTTGGGATTTCGTACAGATATATCAGAGCTTTGCCAGGCAGCAGATCTGTTTGTGTTTCCATCTCATCAGGAAGGGCTGCCAGTGGCATTGATGGAAGCAATTGCTTGTAAAACTCCTGTAGTGTGCAGCCGTATAAGGGGTAATACAGATTTAGTGAAAGAAAAAGAGGATTTATTTGACCCGAATAATCGAGATGAATTAGTTGTCTGTCTGAATGATTTACTAAGAAATGGAACTCAGATTTCTTTAAAAGAAAAAATGCAATGCAGTGTAGAGGCAAACTATAAGAATTTGAAAAAATATAATTTGTCAAATGTTATGGATGAGATGAAAAATCTGTTCAATAAATTGGAGAATTGAATTTCATCCGTCATTTAGAGAGGGATTTCCGGTTTCTGTAATGGAGACAATGGCATATGAGCTTGCCATAATTGCAGCAAACATTAGAGGACTTTAGGATCTTGTGAGTGATGGTAAAGACAAACGGCTTATTTCTTCTCACGAATTAAAAAAATATGCAAAAATGATTCAAAATATATAAGCTTATATAAATTTATACATAGAGACAATATTGGTTTCTGAAAGTAAATGCTGATACATTCAAAATGTGTCTGGTCATATTCTATAGCTTATACTGGAAAAAAGATAAATTTTAAAAGGATAAAATAGAAATGCACTATACTTCAAAAATTTTTAAAGAAAAGTTGCCAGAATGGAAAAAGGATCGGGATGCAGTTATAGATCGCTGCTTTTATCGTCCGTTATCATTTCATGTAGCTGCATTTTGTGCAAATTGCGGCATAAAAGCAAATACCATATCTGGTTTGTCTGCTATTGTCGGGGTGGTTGCTTGTATATTAATTGGAATACCAAATCCTGTTTCGGGAACAATCGGTAGTCTGATTTTGATTTTTTGGATAATATTAGATGATACAGATGGAAATCTTGCAAGAGTTGTTTCAAGTCAGCCTTATGGGGAATATATGGATGCAATGAGCAGTTACATATTAATTGGCTTTCTGTTTTTAGCATTAGGCATAAGATCGTTTTATTTAGGAACCATACTACACGTGCCTCAAGAAACTTATCTTATAATGGGAGCCTTAACATCAATAAGTGGAGTTTTGATGAGCTTGCTTTATCAGAAGTTTGTGCAAGTTTCTTTAGCATATGGGAAAAACGAGAGATTAGCTTTTGATGGTTCTAATTCTGGAAGGTTAATGAAAATCAAAACAAAAATTGATATGAATTTGAGTGTTGGAGGTATTCTTCCAGTTTTAATTACGATCTGTATTCTTATCAATACAACGGAATTGGTTGTTATCGTATGGTTTATTTATCATTTGGCTGAATTTATTGCAACAGTTTTATATTTTCTATATAAAGTTAAAAAAATGCATTCATATTAGAAAAACGTAAAGAGGTATAGATGAAAGCTTTAATATTAAATTCAGGGATGGGTACCAGAATGGGTATTCTAACATCAGAACATCCCAAATGTATGACAGAAGTCTCAAATAGAGAAACGATTTTATCAAGACAGCTAAATATGTTGGCAAAAGCAGGAATAGATGATGTGATCATAACTACAGGTTATTTTGACGGAATATTAGTCAATTATTGTCAAAGTTTAGAGTTACCTATTCATTTTATGTTTATCAAAAATCCAGAATATGATAATACAAATTATATTTATTCCATATATTGTGCAAGGGATTATTTAGACGATGATATCATTCTAATACACGGAGACATGGTATTTGAAAACAGTGTTTTTGAAGATGTTTTAACATCAAAAGAATCCTGTATGACTATCAGTAGTACAGTACAACTTTCTGAAAAAGATTTTAAAGCTGTGATTAAAGAAGGAAAAATAAAATATATAGGAATCGAATATTTTAGTGAGGCTGTATCAGCACAACCTTTATACAAGTTATATAAAAGGGATTGGAGGATCTGGCTGAAACAGATTATTAGTTTTTGTGAGTCTAATCATCAAAAATGCTATGCTGAGAACGCGTTTAACGAAATATCCAGTCAATGCAGCATTTATCCACTGGATGTTGAAAATCGGCTTTGTAATGAAATTGATAATACAGAAGATTTGGCAGTCGTGTTGAAACGATTACATGAAATAGAAAACCGTACAGTTTATATGTGTTTCAGTACAGATGTATTGCATGGAGGCCACATCTCTATCATCCGTAAAGCCCAGAAGCTTGGTAAACTGATTATCGGAGTAATGTCTGATGAAGCAGTTGCATCCTACAAACGTTTTCCACTGCTTACCTATGATGATCGTAAAGCCATGTTTGAAAGCATAGCTGGTGTTTACAAAGTTGTAGAACAAAAAAGTTTAAGTTATAAGGAGAATCTTGAAAAATTCAAACCAACATATGTGGTACATGGGGATGATTGGCAAATAGGTTTTCAAAAAACGATTCGTGATGAAGTCACTGCAGTTCTCGCCTCTTATGGAGGAAAATTAGTGGAATATCCTTATTCCACAGATAAAAAATACAGAGATTTAGACACAAGATCAAGATTGGAACTTTCTATGCCGGATGTAAGGCGTAGCAGGTTGAAGCATGTACTGGAAATGAAAGGATTTGCGACTGCAATGGAAGCTCATGACGGCTTAACCGGACTCATTGTAGAGAACACAATCGTTCATACTAGTGGCGGTGGTCATCAATTTGATGCTATATGGGTATCAAGTCTCTGTGATTCAACCATCAAAGGAAAACCAGATATAGAATTAGTAGATATGACTAGCCGATTTCGCACCATAGAGGATTTAATGGAAGTTACAACAAAACCCATTATTTTTGATGGAGATACAGGTGGAAGAATAGAACATTTTGTTTATACAGTTCGTTCACTTGAGCGTATGGGAGTATCAATGATCATTATTGAGGATAAGACAGGGCTTAAGAGGAATAGCTTATTTGGAACAGAAGCGAAGCAGACCCAAGATAGTATTAAAAATTTCTGTGAGAAAATTTCTGCTGGAAAAAATGTACAACAAACAAAAGACTTCATGATTTGTGCCAGAATTGAGAGTTTAATACTTGAGAAGGGGATGGATGATGCTTTGAAACGTGCAGAGGCATATGCAGCAGTCGGAGCAGATGCGATAATGATTCACAGCAGACTTAATAAACCAGATGAGGTATTTGAATTTATTATGAGATTCAGAAATACCGATAAGCAAACAAAACTTGTTGTAGTTCCAACCAGTTTTAATTCTGTTACAGAAGAAGAATTTAAAGAAAGAGGCGTGAATGTGGTAATCTATGCCAATCAGTTGATAAGAGCAGCAGTTCCGGCAATTCAAAAAGCGGCTGAAACTATACTAATAAACCACAGAGCAAAGGAATGTGATTATATGCTGATGTCGTTTTCAGACATCATTCGTTTCATTCCAGAGGGCATATAAAGTTTAAATATGAAACAGACAATTTTAAAAGTTTCACAAAATTATAAAGAATTAGACTATTACTTAACGAATAATCATATTCAATCTCTTTTATTAGTTTGTGACAAATCCTTGCAAAATTTGTCTATCAACTCATATTTCGAAAATCTGAAAAAACGGACAGGAATAAAAGTTGTTAAGTTCAATGATTTTCATCCCAATCCACTTTACAGCTCGGTTGTAGAAGGAGTCCAGTTGTATAGAAATGCAAATTGTCAAAGCATCATTGCGGTTGGCGGAGGCAGTGCCATGGATGTGGCGAAGTGCATCAAGTTATATAACAATATGAATGGCAACGGAGAAAATGGTGGATTTTTAACACAAACCGTTGTTTCAAACAACACGAAATTGCTTGTTATACCCACAACTGCGGGGACAGGCTCAGAGGCTACCCGATATGCTGTTATCTATTATAAAGGAGAGAAGCAATCCATCACACATGAAAGCATTATTCCTGAAACGGTATTGATGGATAGCAGTGTGTTAACTACACTTCCTTTATATCAGAAAAAAGCAACAATGCTGGATGCTCTTTGCCATAGTATAGAATCCTTTTGGTCTATTAACAGCACAGAAAAAAGTAAGAAATATTCAAAAGAAGCCATTGAATTAATCGTCAATAATATGGAAGGATATTTATTAAATGACGATAGAGCAAACGAAAAAATGTTAAAAGCGGCACATATTGCCGGAAAAGCAATAAATATCTCCCAAACCACGGCAGGACATGCAATGTGTTATAAACTCACAGGCTTATATGGGATTGCACATGGTCATGCCGCTGCATTGTGTGTAAGGGAGCTTTGGCCCTGGATGATTCAACATATAGAATCTTGTACGGATCTACGGGGAAAAAAGTACATCAAAGAAGTATTTCTAGATTTGGGATCCATCTTTCAATGCACTACGGACATTGATGCAGCAATAAAATTCAGGCAGATTATTGCAAAACTAAAAATGGGAATGCCAAATGTATCTTTACATTTACATGATTACAAAATATTATGTGAATCGGTAAACCCTATACGATTAAAGAACAATCCAATAAAACTTGATGAAACAACCATTAATGTACTTTATCACAAAATATTGCAGGATGAAACATGAATGATAACGAAAAGAAAACTTATAGATATTGTAAAAAACAGCAAATTGATTTACCTGACATATTATTATCTTATTTCTCCCATTTTAAGTATAGCAGGGTTATTTATTAAAGCTCAAAAAATGGAATGCCTTTTTGTGTGCTATGGAGGTCGGAAATATGGTGATAATGTGCGTCCGATTTACCTTCAAATGCTGATGGATACAAGATTCAGGAATTGGAAATTTATTTGGGCATTCAGAGATCCAAATGAATTTGAACTTCCCGATAAAATCAGAACAAAAAAAGTTAAAATAGATTCTCTTGAATTTTTTTATTATGCATTAAGAGCCAAATGCTGGATTACAAATGTGTCTGTTCAAAGAGGGCTTTCATTTAAAAATAGGGGGACTTTATATGTTAACACTTGGCATGGAGTTCCCTTGAAACGAATCCGTTGTTGTGTTAAGGACGGTTTTAATGTTCGAACTGCTGAAAAATTTGATCTTATATTTTCAGAAGGCACATATGATTCCAAAATTTCTGTTCCTGCCTTTCAAGTAAAAGAAAAACAAATTAAAATAACAGGATATCCCAGAAATGACATCATGTTTGATGAATCTTTAGATCTCAACAAAAAAGTAAGAAGGAAATACGGTTTACATGATGAAAGAATTGTCTTGTATGCACCCACATTTCGAGACTATATCAAAAATGATTCTGGAGGATTTACTTTTCAAAAAAAATTATCGCCAGAAAAATTTCAAAACACTCTTGGTGATCAATATAAGTTATTAGTTAGGGCTCATGGAGCGATAGAAGACCATTCTACATCAGATTCGTCGTGTGTGGATGTATCAGATTATCCAGATGTAGAAGACTTACTTGTTGCAGCGGATATACTGGTATCAGATTATTCAGGAATTATCTTTGATTTTTCTTTGCTTGAGAAACCGATTATTTGTTTTATTTATGATTTGGAAACTTATAAAAAAGAAAGGGGATTTTTTGTAGATATTGAACATTTTCTTCCATTTAAAAAATGTAACACAGAAGAAGAACTATATGATGCTATCAAAAATATAGATATAGAAGAATCAAGAAATCAGGCAAGGTTATTTCAAAAACAATGTGGATTAGTGAAAAAAGGCGCGGCAAAAAACGCTGTGAATGAGATTTACTTAGCTCTTGCATCACAATTCAAATAAATTAATAAATGGTAAATGAGAAATGATTGAGAAATTGAAAATTGCAATTATTACACCTACTTATAATGATGCCAAGCTGCTTAAAAGATTGTACAAAAGTCTTGAAAATCAACATAATGATACTTTTACGTGGATTATTGTTGATGATGGGAGTATTGATAATACAAAAGAATTAATCAGTCAGATAAAAAGCACCGCGTCTTTTGAAGTACGACCTATTTTTAAAAGAAATGGTGGGAAATGCAGAGCTGTTAATCTGGCATATGATAAAAATCCTGATTTTGATTTTTATATGGTTATCGACAGTGATGAAGAAATTGTTGAAGGGGCAATTAACCAGCTGTTTAAAAAGGTAACACAATATCTGCAAGATGAAACGGTGGGAAGTATTTACTTTTGGCGTGACATGAATAATGACCTGGAAATGAAAAAAAGGTTTATGAACCGTCCTAATGGAGACTGTATTCAAAATATATATGGAAGAAAAAGAAACGACAAAATTTATGGTGATGGCGCTATCGGATATTATAATCGTTTTCTAAAAAAATATCATTTTAAGGAATTTGAAGGAGAAAACTTTATAGGGGAGATAACGATTCTTCTTGAGGCAGCTTTAATCGGTTATGCTGATCAAGTAGTATATGTTGATTCGGTTATAAGTAAAGGAAGTTATTCTAAACTTGGATTATCTGCACAGGGCAGAAAGCTTCGAATAAAAAATCCCTATGGAATGATTTACTATTCTGCTATGATGCAGTCAAACAAAATGAGAAATTGGAGAATCAATGCAAAGTATATGATAAGCGCTCAGGCATATGCATGGATTTCTCACATTAAGAAGACGGACTTAAAGGTAAGAGGAATATCAGCCTCTTGCCTGAAATGGTGGGCCGTTATTCCCGGAATTATAGTTGGTGAGTATTGGAAAAGAATTTAATCGAAGGAAATTAAAACCAAATTGGCTGAAGGTGAAATAAATCCCTCAATATTAAAATAATGCAGATCAAAAAAGCAGAGGTGAATAAAATTGATTCTTTCAGTGACCGGAAGTTATGGTACTGGTTCTAGTGCAGTGGCAGATTTAATTAAAGAATTTGATAATGTTAGTTGTGTAGACAGAACCGAAATCCGAATACTTTATGATCCTGATGGTATTTCTGATTTGGAATATAATTTGATTGAGAATCCAAATCGACATAATACCAGTCATGCAATTAAGCGATTTCTGCGAATGGCAGAAATGCTTGATCATGTGTTTTTTGTCAAAAGATATAGCAGAGATATTGGTCCCCGATTTATGGATTATACGAGACAGTATATTGATGATATCACAGATGTAAAGTATAAAGGAATTTGGCATTATGATATTTATGAAAAAGGAAAGTTATATTATTTTGTCGATAGTATTTATAGACATTTAAGAATTATATTACATGAAAGGCTGAATTTGCCTTTGGGAAGGGCAACCATCCTTCCTAAAGCTGAAATGGCTTATCTTGGCGTTACAAATGAAGAAAAATTTCTTAAAGCAACAAAAAACTATGTATCCAAAATCCTTAAAGATTTAAATAAAGACGAGAAAGAATATGTCCTGATTGATCAGATTGTTCCGACTTCAAATATCCAGCGGTATATGCGATATTTTGATGATGATATTCGTGTTATTATTGTGGAACGGGATCCACGGGATATTTTTCTATTAAGCAAAGAACTCTGGGACAATCGAGTGGTGCCTGCAGAAGATGTTGAAACATTTTGTGCATGGTATCGCTGGACAAGAAATCTACTTAAAAATTATGAAAGTAATAAAAATATTCTCATAATACGTTTTGAAGACATGATTTATCAGTATGAACAAACTAAAAAGAAGATCATTACCCATTATCGTTTAAAAGACATCAATCATATAAATAAGAGAACCTATTTTAAACCTGAATTATCAGCTGGGAATACAAAATTATGGGAAAAATATCAAAACCATGAAAAAGATATACATGTAATTGAACATTTACTTCCTGAGTATTGCTATGATTATACACAAGTATCTGATGAATATAGGGTTAATAGGGACAAGCACAAGATATTTTAATCGTTTAGCAGTTATTTATGCGGAGATGAACTATGATAGAAAAATCTATTAAAAAAAATTATATTTTATATCTGATCCGATCCCTTAGTTCATTGTTTTTTCCTGTTTTATCATTTGCATATGTATCAAGGACCTTGTCAGTAGAAGGAATAGGCAAAGTTGATTTCAGCAGATCAATTGTTTCCTACTTTACACTATTCGCAACACTTGGAATCACAACATACGGAATACGAGAAGGTGCAAAAGTGAGAGATGATAAAACAGCATTAAGTACACTAGCATGTGAATTATTGATAATCAATGGCATAATGACGCTGATTGTTTATGTGTTTTTTTTTGAAGCTTTGAGAGTAATTCCGAAATTTAGCGAGTACCGTATATTCCTTTTTATATCAGGATTCAGCATTGGCTTTACGTCCCTTGGAATAGAATGGCTGTATGGAGCATTAGAAGAATATGGATATATTGCAGCAAGAACAATCCTATTTCAGATTATTTCACTTTTTCTTCTTTTTTTATTAGTGAAAAATCCAGATGACTATTATCAGTATTGTGGCATTCTTGTATTTTCGACGGTTGGCTCTAATTTTTTTAATTTTATTCATGCCAGAAAATATCTGTCATTAACTAGAATGCAAAAATTTGAGATACAAAAACATATAAAGCCTATCTTAATTTTTTTTTCGACTACATTGGCTGGTAATATTTATTTGACATTAGATACATCCATGGTTGGTGTTTTGAGTACAGATTATGCTGTTGGATTATACTCTGCTGCAAATAAGATGAATCGGATAGGATTATCTGTTATCAACTCTTTATCTGTAGTTTTAATGCCTCGCTTAGCGTACTATATAAATAATGGAGAGATCGAAAAATATAAATCTCTATTAAAAAAGTGTTTTGAATGCGTGTGCATCCTTGCATTTCCCATAGCTTGTGGAATGTTTGTGTTAAGTGAGGATATATTGCTCATTTTTAGTGGAAAGAGTTATTTGCCTGCCGCAAATTGTTCACGACTAATGTCCCTAATTATAATTTTTATTCCATTAAGTACTATCGCATGTAACCAGATATTAATTCCTTTTGGTAAAGAAAAATATCAGCTTGTTTCCACAGTAATTGGCTCTGTCAGCAATTTAGTCGTTAATGGATTATTAATTCCTGCATTTTCAGAAACAGGAGCGGCAATCGGAACGGTTGTTTCGGAATTTATGGTATGTGCATTTCTTTTTATATTCGCAAAACAGTTATTTAATTACCAATATGTATTATCTAATATTTGGCATTATGCTATAGCCACTGCAATAATGGCGTTTTCGTTGATTCCTATGCGAACTTTACAAGAAGGAATTTTGAGAGGAACTGTATCTACTTTCATTGGTGCAATCATTTATATTTTGATATTATTTCTTTTAAAAGACGATTTTACTTTCCTGATCTATCATTCTTTGCATAAAATCTTTATGAAATGTACTAGTAACAGCCAAAGGAGTAAATAATGAACTTTTATCTGCAGATTGTTTTTTTAGTATTGATTGCATCCATATTATCTTATGGCATGAGAAAAATCATAGTTTATAACCGGTATTCGGAAAAAATAGGTTTGAAAAATTGTGATTTTTCCAATAGATTTCGATTTCTTGTTCCATGTGGCATTTTATTAATCTTGATAAGTGGATTACGTCATAACATGGGGACAGATTATGTATCCTATCAGTATATTTTTGAACACAAAATTAAAGAAATGTCTTTACGTCAGATTCTTATAAAAGACGAACCCTTATTTGCTTTTATCCAAAAAATGGTAGGTGAGATTTTAGGATATCACATTGTAATTCTTATGTTAATATTCGCCTGCATAACTGTTATCTCGCTATTTTATTTTTTTTCCAGAGAATCGGAACTGGTCTGGCTTAGTGTTTTTCTTACTCTAACGATTGGAAGTTACTTTACAAGCTTTAATACAACAAGAAATTATCTTACAGCAGTAATTTGGAGTTTAACTGTAAAATTTATATATGAAAAAAAATTTTTACTGTACTTTTGTTGTATTATTGTTCTTTCCCTGATTCATACTAGCGCACTGATTATGCTTCCGATGTATTGGATATTAAGAATAAAATGGTTTGAAAGAAAAAATTGGTTTTTATTACCTTTAGCTGCTGCTGTTTTTCTATTTGTCTATTTTTATACGGAGAATATATATAATTGGATAGCAAGTTTCCCGTTTTTACCAATGGTCGCCATCAGGGGCGAGGGAAAGTTAAGTTTAGATTATCATAGTGGAACACCTTGGATTTCCATAATACGCCCATTATTTTATTGCCTTATTATTATAATAAACAAAAAAGCATCCAATAACAGGTATCCTCAAAATGTGGTCTGGGAAAACGGCGCTTTATACTTTTTAATAGTGCAATTGATATCAACAAAATATTATATGTTTTACAGAATAACATATTATATGATTCCATTGGCAATTGTTGGCCTTGTTCATGCTATAATGATGAATAAACATCAGAAGAATCGACGAAGATGGATTTTTGTTGTGATGGTATTTGCCTTTGCATGGGGATTACTGGGAGGACAGTTTTATGCTAATTATCGATTTTTTTGGCAAGATAATGTCATTTTGTAGGAGAATAAAATGTTTATGATTGTCCTGATTGTTGATAAGTTAAATGTTTTAAAAAGGATATTTATAGGATAGGAGGTTGCCATGACAATAAAGAAACGTAATATTCCGATTGATATACTACGGATAATGGCAATAATATTTGTAATTACTGGCCATTTTATGATTCATAACTCATCATTTCATACAGAACTTATAGTGAAAGGGAATGTATCTTATTTTCCGAATGCAGCTTTATATAGTGTTCTTATATTAGGAGTAAATGTTTTCTTATTAATATCCGGATATTTTGGAATACATTCATACAAAAAGTTTTTCTATTTTCTTAGTGCCACATATACAGTAGCGGTTATTACAAGCATTTTTTGTATTACTATGAGGATACCATACACAATTAAATTTATGCTGTTTCTGTTTTCAACCTTTTGGTTTATTGGAGTATATCTTGTATTACTATTGTTTGCACCTATCATAAATAAATCAGTTGATCTAATAGATAAAAGGGAATTCTATATATTTATAAGTACTTATCTTATCGTATGGGGAATACAAGATACATTTGCAAATACTGGATATATTGCCATGAATAATGGATATAGTATTTTTCATGCTATCGCAATGCTCTTTGTGGGGGGGGGTATTAGAAAATTCCAAATTGAAAAAAGCTGCTCTCGATGGGGCATTTTCTTATTTATTTTTTCTTTAGTTTTAGAAAATACTCTTTTTCTTGTATTTTTACAATTTGGAAAAAGCTTTATGATCGATAATTTATATGCTTATAATTCACTTTTCACCGTTATTTCGGCAATAGGGTTGTTATTTATCTTTTCTAATATACACTTAAAGAAGAATATTCCAGGAAAAATAAAATATATTCTATTTCTTATAGCTGATGCAACACTTTTTATCTATTTGTTAGATTCATCTCAATTATGTCAGTATTTTCGTAGTCTGGCTATTAAAAGGTCCAGTTATATTATCTTATATGTGATATTGGTTTTCAGTATATCGGTTCTGACAAAGCAAACCTTCGATTCCTTATATAGAAAATTAGAAACCTTTGCTTTTTCAAAAATAAAACAATCAAATCTATATCATACTTACTATGAAAGATTTAGGAGGCTTTAACATTATGAGTACAGTTTATACTTGTTTCTGCACAGATATTATTCATGAAGGGCATCAAAACATTATCCATGAAGCTCAAAAGCTTGGAGCTGTCACGGTTGGTGTTTTAACAGATTCGGAAATGATTCGTTATAATCGTTTTCCTACTAAATCTACAGAAGAACGAATAAAAATGGTAGAGGCTTTAGACGGAATTGCTCAAGTAGTTATACAGGATACCATTATGTATAATCATATAGTAAAGAATTTAAGACCAGACTATATTGTACATGGGAGTAATTGGGATGATCCGGGAATGAATGTAATTAAAGACAATATTGTTTCTTGCTTGAAAGAATATGGAGGAAAATTAATTGAAATTCCATATACATACAACCCAACAATACAAAAAATCGATAAACAAATGAATGAAAAGCTTGCAATGCCTGAATTTCGAAGAAAACGGCTGCGCAAACTTTTAAATTTAGTTCCCATTGTAAAAACACTTGAAGTCCATAGCGGTTTAACCGGATTAATTGCTGAAAAAACAATTGTGGCAGACGGAGAAGCTATTGACCAATTTGATGCGATGTGGATATCAAGCCTATGTGATAGTACAGACAGAGGAAAACCTGATATCGAGCTTGTAGATATGACCAGCCGTCTGAGAACCATTAATGATGTGATGGAAGTTACTACAAAACCAATTATATTTGACGGAGATACAGGTGGATTAACAGAACACTTTGTATATACCGTGCGTTCATTAGAACGTATGGGTGTGTCGGCAGTTATTATAGAAGACAAAAAGGGACTTAAAAAAAACAGCTTATTTGGAATTGAAGTCGAACAGACACAAGACGATATTGAAAACTTTTCATTAAAGATAAAAGCCGGAAAACAGGCACAGCTTTCAGATGATTTTATGATTATAGCCAGAATAGAAAGCTTAATATTAGAGCGGGGAATGGATGATGCATTAACAAGAGCATTTGCGTTCAGAGATGCTGGAGCTGATGGTATTATGATTCATAGCCGTAGAAAAGAGCCTTTTGAGATCATAGAGTTTTGTGACAAATTTAGACAATCAGACCAATATACTCCGTTGGTAGTTGTTCCTACATCTTTTAATTCCATAACAGAAAAAGAATTAGCAGAACATGGTGTAAATATCGTAATTTATGCAAACCAACTTATGAGGGCAGCGGTTCCCGCAATGAAAAGTGCTGCAGAAGAAATATTAAAATATCATCGGGCAAAGGAAGTTGATTCTAAATTAATGCCGTTTAAAGAAATTATAACAATGATTGATGAACTGTAAAGGATAAAACAATGGCGCGATATGCTGTGTTATCAGATATTCATGGAAATCTACAGGCATTGCAAAGTGTATATGGTGATATGAAAAGTCAAGATATTCATGGCGTTTTGCTTTTAGGAGATATCATTGACTATGGAATGCAGTCAAACGAAGTGGTGCGATTTATTAGGGATGAATTTCAATATCCACTATTATGTAACCTTTGGGGAAATCACGAAAAGGCAATTATGCAGTCTGATTATACTAGATTTTCCTCAGAGAGAGGAATTGCCTGTGCCAAGAAAACTGCATCTATATTGGATAATGATGTAAAAGATTATATCAATAATTTTCTTATCCAAGAAGGAATTTTTGAGTTTGAACTTGGTAAAATGAAATGTCTGGCTGTACATGGTTCTCTAGAAAATCATTATTGGGAATCGATTATTCCCGAATATGTTTGTGGAGAATATTCTGGCTATAATATTGTTTTTTCTGGGCATTCTCATTATGCACATATGTTTACAAAGTTCTATGACTGTGTTAATACAATAATGAGAAACAAGCATGCTGTATTGTTTATTAATCCAGGATCCGTCGGACAGCCACGTAATCATCACCCTGAAGCACAATATACGGTTTTTGATACAAGTACTTTGTCTGTTAATATGAGATCTGTTGCTTATGATATAGAAAAAGCAATGTCACATTATGATGAAAGTGTAGATAACTTTTATAGAACACGATTACAAAGGGGGATATAAGTTAGAAATGAGTATACTATATGCAATTAGTGGAGTAACTGGAATGACTGGTAATGAATTAGTCAGACAGATTCTTACAAGGGAGGAATATCAGGATCATATTTTGGGATTTGACAATTTTTATGCATCTTCAATGGAAACAATAAAAGACTGTTTGAACAATGAACGGTTTCAATTCTATCAATATGACATTAATAATAGAAAACAAATGGCAAAGTTTGAGAGCTATATCAATAATATAAAAGAAAAATTTGAAGAAGTCATTTATATTAATTGCGCTGCTTCTGTTCATACAGAACACTTTTACCATGTGTATGAGACGTATGAGACGAATGTGGTTGGCATGAATGAGTTTCTTCAGCAAGCAATTCGTATCGGGGCACAAAAATATATTAACTGTTCAACATCTGAAGTTTATTCTATGAATTCATGGAATGAATATGGAGGTGTTAAAGAAAGCGATTATATTACAATGTCAAATGCGGAACATAGCCAGAGAACGTCCTATGCAGCAGGGAAGCTTCTCACAGAATTTTTTATAAAAGATGCAGTAAATGAAGGAAAAATCAAAGGTTGTTCAATACGCTTTGCCAATGTTTATAGTAGAAATGAACGATACCCAAAGCATATTATCCCTTATATTATAAACAGCTTAAAAAATGAGGGGAGAGTAATTCTTTTGGAAAATAGCAAAAAGAACAGGAGAACCTTCCTCAATAATTATGATAGTTGCAATGCTGTTCTTGTTTTGGCATCAACAGATTCCGCACTTGATGGCAGTGTCTATAATGTTGCAACAGATGAAGAAATTACTATTATTGATTTAGTTAAATTGTGTGCAAAAAAAATGAGAATCACTGACCCTAAAATAGAATTTAAGGGCTACAGGGAATCTGACCCGGAACGCCGCTTGCTGTCAACGGAAAAAATTAAAAGTAAAACACAGTGGAAGCCACAGATAAATCTTGATAATGGTCTTGATGAATGTATTGCGTTTTACCTTAAAAATTAAACAAATATTAGATACAAAGAACTTGAGGGGGGATTATGTGAGAATTGCAATTATAACTGCAGCCGGGATATCGAGCAGATTTAACGAAGGAGTATCGGAGAATAATAAGCAATTAAAAGTAATTTATCAGGAAGATGATTCCAAGGATACGCTGCTTTATCATCTCATTAATCATTGCTCCTTTGCGGATGAAATTATTCTTGTTGGCGGATATAAATATGATAAATTGAAAGAATATGTGGAAAAAGAAGCCATAGATATGACAGGCAGTAGGTTAACTATGGTATTTAATTGCTGGTATGAGGATCTGGCTTCTGGATATAGTTTTTATCTTGGTTTGCAGGAAGCATTAAAACGAGAAAATATATCTGAAATTTTGTATGTTGAAGGGGATTTAGACATAGATAAAGCTTCATTCCAATCTGTAATTGAAAATAGACATTCTGTTATAACCTATAACCATGAACCCATTTACTCGAACAAATCTGTAGCTTTGTACCAAACGCAAGATGAAAAATATCATTATGTATTTAGTTCATCACACGATCTGCTAAAAATCACAGAGCCCTTTAAGTGTATCCTAAACTCAGGACAATTATGGAAGTTTAAGGATATTAATACATTAAAAAAAGCATATGAACATTTTGACAAAACAGATAAAAAAGGGACAAATCTTTCAATCATTCAAGATTATTTAGATAATATTGATGTAGCCACAATATCCCTGATTCCATTACAGAGATGGATAAATTGTAATACCAGAGAGGATTTTACTATGATTAGGAAAGGATGGAGAAAATTTGAACTCGCTTAACGAACGTCTCAAAATCATTGAAAAACATATATGCAATCAAAAAATCACCGTGATGATAATTGGCCTTGGAAGTGTGGGAACATACCTTTTAAATTATTTAATTTCAAAAAATGATCCAGCAATTCATATTGTCGTAGCAGGACGTAATATTGAAAAGATGCAGAAGCAGGTTAATATAGTCAGGATTTCCAGTCTTATCCGTCGGGAAAACAAGTCTCATATTAATGTGGAAGCAGAAGTTGATTTGAATAACATTGAGTCAATCGTAAAAGTTATCAGAAAATGGTCTCCTGATTTCGTTGTTAATTCCAGCAGAGCTTATCCAGGTTTGAAATATGGCAGTATAAGCTGGAAAAGTGTGAGGGCATATGGAATCTGGACGCCATTAGCTATCAGGTTTACAAAAAATATCATGGAGGCATGTGAAAAAGCAGAGACAAATGCCATAGTGATCAACACTTCATATTCCGATGTGGTGATACCCTGGTTAAAAAGCGCTGGAAAACCATACCCTGATTTTGGATCAGGAAATATTAACCATTTAATTCCGCGGGTTCAATATGCTGCGGCTGAAATGCTTGGTATAGAGGATTTCTGGAATGTTGATATTGTATTTGCCGCAGGGCATTTTCATGATGTCTGTATTAGTAAAGAAGGCCATGCAGAAGGGGTGGAGCTACCATTAAAAATATATTACAAGGGAAAAGAAAGGTTCCTGGATCAGAACAGAATCTTTGAAGCCTGCAACATTCCAATGCCTGTTGATACACAACGTAACATGATGAATGCATCTAGTAATTATGCGATTATTAATGGGATAATTGAAGCTGTTAAAACAGGAAAAGCTTATAGGATGCATATTCCAGGAGCATTTGGAAATATTGGGGGATACCCTGTATTTGTTGGATATCGAAACAATACCTTCGATACATGGATCGATGAGTCTGTGTTCTCTTTTGAAAAAATGAATATCGCAAATCAGATGTCTATGTATCTCGATGGGATTGAAGGTGTACAGGACGGAGCTTTGTACTATACAAACGAGCTGCTTGAAAAAACAAAGAATATCTTTGGAGTGGAACTTCCTAAAGCAGTGAATTTTAACGAAATTGAAAAAACTGCTCAGTTTATCATTGCAAATATTATTATGCCTCAAATTAGCATGGGGAGGGGGAAATTGCCCTAAAGAAATATCTGTTAATTGCATCAAAAATCATGAAACCGGGAGCGGCCTTTTAGAGAGGTGGGAAGATTAGCATATAAATATGGGGCTTTTTTATAACAGATACAACATCATCTTATGCTATGATTCCCATAAATGTGTATAAAGACAATACGGATTTTGTATGGCTTCAGAACAAAAAGAAATTATGGGTATGGCAAGACTTTCCTAATATTATTGGACGCAGGAATGTTATTGAAGAAAGCAAAATTATCCGAAGCGTTCTTATTGTTGTAACTTGTATTTACAATATGAGTATTTTGAAAGACAGGAGAACTGCATTTTACTCCTCACGCTCAGAAAATTTATGTAGCTCGTCAAGCTCATATAGAATACCTTCAAGAGGGCAACGAGAGAAAATGGACCAGGCACTGCCGTATCTTGGAAAACATTTGGTAATTTTGAAAAGCTTTATTTGTGAAGCAGATATTATTATTTCGGATCTTTCTATAAATGAGTTAAAAGCAATAGATATAAGTTATTCAAACATTAGTTCACTTGAGGGAATTAACAAATGAAGGTAGAAAAATTTTTAGACATAATAGGTGCAGATTTCTATTCAGGAGTACCAGACAGCCAACTAAAATCGTTATGTAATTACCTAATAAACACATATGGTATAAATAACAAGCACCATATTATTGCAGCAAATGAAGGAAATGCTACAGCTTTAGCTGCCGGATATCATTTGGCTACTGGTAAAACCCCTGTGGTTTATTTGCAAAACAGCGGAGAAGGAAATATCATAAACCCTTTGGCTAGCTTGATGAACAAAGAAGTATATGCGATCCCTTGTATATTTATTATTGGATGGCGAGGAGAACCAGGTATCCATGATGAACCACAGCACGTCTATCAAGGCAAAATAACTTGTAGACTGCTGGAAAATATGGATATTGATTATTTTATTATTAGTCAAAGCACCACAGAAGATGACCTTCAAAGGGTAATGGACAGATTCAAAAAACAATTATCTCAGGGTAAAGATGTTGCTTTTATAGTTAAAAAAGATTCTCTTACATATAATGAAAATATAAAATATAAAAATGATTATACTATGACGCGGGAGAAAATTATTCAGCGTATTGTGACAGTTAGCGATGATGATCCAATTATATGTACAACTGGAAAAGCAAGCCGCGAATTGTTTGAAATCCGGGAAGTAAATAACCAAGGCCATGAAAGAGATTTTTTGACTGTCGGATCTATGGGACATGCAAGTTCAATAGCTCTTGGTGTAGCATTAAATAAACCGCATAAAAAAGTATGGTGTATTGATGGAGATGGGGCAGTTTTAATGCATATGGGGGCCATGGCAGTAATTGGAAATATTAACCCTAAAAATCTTATACATATTGTAATAAATAATGGTGCGCATGAGACTGTTGGAGGAATGCCAACAGCAGCTAGTTGCATTGATTTAACTGAAATTGCAAAAGCTTGTGGATATACATGTGCGAGATCAATTCATACATTAAAGGAGCTTGATAACACATTAATTACTATAAGAGAGAATGAAGCATTACAGTTTTTAGAAATAAAAAGTTCATTAGGCGCACGCGCAGATTTAGGGAGACCTAATATATCGGCAGTCGTAAATAAAAGTAATTTCATGAAATTTCTTTCTTAATTAAGAATATTCAAAAAGTAAGAATGTCATTATTTTTTAGGAGACTTCATTATGGATAATATAAGCGATAATAAATGCCCGACGTTTTATACAATGATGTTGGGTATACAAAATATTCATTTAATCAAAGATGTTGGTAGAATTCCTTATATACTTAATACGAAATATGGTTATAATAGTTATATTGTATCATTTGGTATTCCTAAATGTAAATTTACATATTTAAACACAAACGCTAAGGGAATATCTTTTTCGTTTTGTAAGAATTATACAAGATATCATCTTATAAACGGAATTATATGGTTGTGGAATAATTCTAAAAAAATTGATATTCTAAATCTGTATCATTATACACAATCTTCTTTTATTTGGATTTTAATATATAAATTAAAAAATCCTAACGGAAAAATATATCTGAAACTTGATATTGATGGCGAAAGAGGCATTCAGATGAAAATGAATCGCAGAACAGCTAAATGGATCCTGACAAAATATACTCTTGGAAAATGTAAGCTAATAAGTGCAGAAACAGAAACATTTTGTAATTTTGCAAATAAGTACTGGCCAATCCATCTAAAGTGGATTCCTAATGGAGTTTTGAAGGAGGAAATTAAAAATATAACCAAAAAGAAAAAAATAATATTATGTGTTGGAAGACTGGGGACAAAACAAAAAGCTACCGAAATCCTAATAGAGTCATTCGAAAAAGCCTATACTAATATATCCCCTGAATGGAAACTTTGGCTTGTGGGAAGTATGGAACCAGAGTTTGAAAATTATCTATTATCTAAACTAAATAAAAATCCAGAATTAAACAAACGAATAACATATCTTGGACAAATATATGATCGAAAAGAAATGTGTAAAATATATGAAGATGCTGCTATCATAACATTGCCTTCTAGGTGGGAAAGTTTTAATATGGTAGCACTAGAAGCCTTGGCAAAAAGTGCCTATTTAATATCTTCTGATTTGGTATCTTTTCGGGAAATGACTAATTATGGTGAGTTTGGTGCTCATTTTCAGGTGGATTGTATAGACGACTATGCCAGGAAAATGATAACTACTTGTAAGTTAATGGATGATCAAAAATTAAACTTTAATAAACATCGACTTTTTGAACATATGTGTAATCAATATTGTTATGAGGAAATATGCAGAAAGATAGACAAATACTTACGTGACTGATTGGATGAATTTGATTACTTAAAAAGGAAAAGAAATACAATGCCAAATTGTAAAGTATGTGGAAATAATAGAAATCTTAAGTTTTATGATGTTAAGGAAAGACAGCTAAATAAAGGGGAAACATTTAAATATTGCTTATGTTCCAAATGTGGTACTCTTCAATTAGATCAAGCTGTTCCTAATATGGAAGACTACTATGGTGATGCTTATTATTCATTTACTATGAAAAGTATTCGAATGCAAATCCCACGATTTATTATACAGCCAATATTGTTCTTATCATCTAAGGGATTTCCTAAGAATGGAAAATGTTTTCGATATCTAAACAAAATCGTAAAGATTTCTTTTTCCCTATATGACACCCATAAAGGATTTAATAGCAGAATATTGGACGTGGGGGGGGATGGAATGCTCATGAGTTTTCTTCGCAAAAATGGATACAAGAATGTTACTTGTATTGATTTATTTTGCAAGAACTCTATGTACAGTAATATTAAATTTATTAACTGTAGTATCACAGATTTAGACGATGATGAAAAATTTGATATTATAACCATGAACTCGTCTTTTGAACATATGAATAACCCTCATGAGGTATTAAATAAAGTTAATCAATTATTAAATAATAACGGATTGTGCCTCATTAAAATTCCTATTTATGGAAATGAGGCATGGAAACGATATAAAGAAAATTGGTTTCAAATTGATGCACCAAGACACTATTTTTTATATTTGCCCAAAGCAATGCGAATAATGTGTGAGAAGCATGGTTTGACAGTTGAAAATATCTTATATTATTCTGGAAATAAACAGTTTTTTATTAGTAAGATGTATAAAGATTCTGATATGAATTTTAAAGAAGCGATTGCAGCTTTTAATGCTTTACCAAAAAGGGAGAAAGTAAAATATGAAAAAGAAGCAGAATTTGCTGATAAACAGAAAAAGGGAGATGTTGCCTGGTTTTATATTAAACACAAAACACAATAAAGACAGGGGGAGTGATGAATCATAATAATAAAAGCATAAACGAATTGGTTTCTGTAATCATCCCCGTTTATAACGAGCGACAATATCTCCAAAAATGTATATTTTCAATATGTAATCAAACAATAAAAAATTTAGAAATAATTTTAGTAGATGACGGGTCTACAGATGGAACATCCACAGATTGTGATGAAATTGCAAAAACCGATAAAAGAATTAAGGTTATACATAAATCCAACGAAGGATTGTCAGCCGCCAGAATTACCGGATTAAAAGCTGCGAAAGGGACCTGGATTACATTTGTTGATGATGATGATGTAATCAGCAGATTTTTAATTGAGGCACTATTGTCATTTAAAGAACAGAAAGATGTAGATATTATTGCAGGAGGACGACTGGATACAGAGGATATAGAATCAGCGATACCAATAGTGGAAGCAATTAACATTCCCCCTATAAAGTCACTAGTTGATACCGGAATCAACATCTGTAATCGAATACCATATGATAACCCGAATATTCTTATTACTCCATTATGGGGAAAATTATATCGGAAGCAATTTTTAGATTCCCTACCATTAGAGAAATATAAGACAGTATGTCCTACTATCTTTTTTGAAGATATTTTTGTTACACCTTTATTGTATTGTAAAGCAAGAAAGATTTGTATCGTCCAGTATCCATTGTACCTGCACAGAGAAGTTCCAACAAGTATATCCAGGTCCGGGAAATTAAGTTCCTTTTATTATGAACAGATTGACTCAGGAGATATGTTGCTTAATTATTATAAAAAAAATAATATGACATGTATGTATTCTTATGAAATTACTAAGTACATTCGAAATTGTCTGAGAATTTGGTGCTTGATTGATGATCAAGACAAACGAAAATATGAATTAGGATTAAAAATCAAACACCAATATAAAAAGTATTTTCGAGACTATCTGAAATTTGCAAAAACCTCTTTAGGGGAAAAAATAGCATTTTTTCTTTATGGTATTTCTATAAATGGTTGGAGAATTATGGCAAGGTTATTTTACAGAATAAGAGGGCGTAAGGTAAGGAGAACACAATTTGATTATTAAGTAAGGGTAACTTGAAGACATTAAATTTTAAGAAAGGAAATAGTAATCATGGAGGATGGAAGATATATTGAAACATCAGAATTTTTAATTAAAGAAAATACCAAAATTGGAAATAATTCTAAAATTACAGAAGGTTTTAATTCGGAATCAACTATTTCTATAAATAATTCTGATATCGAAGGAGATATCTCTATTTTAGAGAATTTAGAAATATCAACTGTATTTAATCAGGTAAAGGTTTGCATGAGGCAGATGGAAAAGAATTCAATATAATACAATACCAAGACCTTAAATTGCTGCTAGAGGAAGATAAGACAAATAGAGTAGAAATACTAAACCATATAAAAAATCATCTGGCAAATTTTGCGCAGGGCGTTTTAGAAAGTGTTATTGCTAACTATATTTCATAATTTGAAAAAATAACTGGGTAGAATATTGGATTATAGCTTCAAAAGGGAGATCATTTTCACCAAAAAACTATCTAATAATATTCATTTTGGAATTTATATAAGTTTTTTCGGTTTATATATTTATGATCCATATGTTTGGAATTGATCGATGTTTTATTAGTCATTTACATTAGAAAGTTAGAAAGGACCAATCAATGAATACACCTCCATCTTCTCACCCCCAACCAACAGATTCCCCAGCCCTTCGCTATATCCTGTTATTATGCACCGCCCTGTTCATGATCATCCTGACCGCGGTTCCTATCAGTAGCCTTCACTCCAGCGTAAAAAAGATAACCCGCTCCTCCTCAACCCCCGATTTATCTATAATTGCAGAAAAAAATGACTATAAAGCTCTCCCCATCCTAGAAAACTATATAGATTATATTGAACAATTAGAGGATCAGATCAATGATCTGACCATCGAAAGGGAGCAGCTATCCATGGAAATTCAAAGTCAGGCGGCTTCTTCTTTTCAAAACCAGGATCTAAACCTTCCGGCCGCTCAAGGCACTAAAGAGGCTTTGTTTTATAGCTTATTTGCCGATGAAGTCAATGGAAATGCAGAAAGCATTGTCTGTAAGAATGAAGGGGATGATACCATCTCTTTTCTGACCTATGCTGCTAAAGAGGAGACGTTCCAGTCAGGTATTTCTCCTGACTGGGAGCAGTACAATCGCCTTGAGGTAGATATGTATAAACGCACAGGAGATTGGAGCGGAGATATTCACCAGACTATTTCCGTTGTTGTTCCGGCGGATTTGGCAGAGGGAACTTATCGTGTATGTGTTTTTCTGCGCACGGATGCAGGCAGAGCGAAAAACAGCCAGCAGGACATACCAGCTAATGGGGGGACGGTAAAACTTCTTGTTGGAGATCAGACAGTGTCTTCGGGTTCCTTGCGGCTTGAAAATGAAGATAGGAGAAAAGGAGAAGATCAGCTTTTGGTTGTTCGCGGGGGCGATACTATTACCTTGGATATTAGTCCGCAGGATAACACTCATTTCTTTTCTTATGCAATCTGTGTCAATAGAGACATGATACAAACGGAAGGAGGTACAAATAGTGTCCAGAATTAAACCCTGTATGATTCTTTTCTCCGCGGCTTTTCTGTTAGGGGGATGTTTGGTAAAGGCAAATGTAGCACAGATGAATGCGGAACAAGTATTCCCGGATTACCGTCCCCTTTTGCAGTCAGACTCGACCGAAGGTCCTTGGGAAGAAATCAGTCAGACACAACTTCCTTCGGTTCAGGTTTATATGGACAATACAGGAAGCATGGAGGGGTTTATTTTTAATGAAATAATGGAAGATGATCATGCGGATTTTAAGTTTGTACAGATGATGAGGGCTTTCCGGGAAATGGAAAGAATTTTTTATGAAACCTCCTACTATACGATTCAGCAAAACGAACAGACCGAAGGGATTCGAAGCTGGCTGAAATATGAGGAAGGTATTTATCATGATTTTAGTAAGAAAGAGTTTTATTTTAGCTGGAAAAATAATAGTAAGGATGGAAATACTAACGGTCCGCTTTCTTTGCTCTATCTTGATAAAGGAGGTCTGGATCCTGGATGCATCAATATTGTCATGACGGATTTGGCGGAACAGAATGTTAATAATACACATCTTGCTCAGGAAATCTATAAGATGTGTTCCCAAAATAAATGTGATGCTTATATGCTGGCATTTCAATTTGATTATCATGGAGAAGCCGAGGTGGCTGACCCGGACCAATTAAATGGCATTATATCGAAACGGGTAGATGGTTTAAGACCCTATTATGTAATATTCACAGGACCTTCACAATATATTGACCAGTATATGGAACAGTTTCTGACAGTTCTGAGTCATTTCCAGCTCTGTGAGGGTAGGGATTTTCATCTTGCGAAATCCAAGCTGGAATGGGATAAAAGTGTTTTAGATAAAGAAAGGGTTGTGTTCCAAAAGGCGGCTGCTTATAGTGATATTAAAAAGGAAATTCAAAGCGGGATGGCCTCGGAACTCTCTAAAAATATTTGTTCTTATGAGGAGCCAGACGGACTGTTTGACAACAAAGCTGATGACAGGCTTTTTGCATTTTTTTATCAAAAGGAAGAAGGGGTCTCTCAAAAGTATAATGACTGGCGGCTGAATTTTCAAATACCAGTATCCAGCGCTGGTAAAAACACTGCAATTGAATATCGCATTGATCAGGTTTATTACATTCCTGCCTGGGTTGGAACGGAAAAGCCAGAAAAGGGTGAAGGGGAAAACATTGCAAAGAAAACAGATGACGAAAAGGCAGAGTTAAAGGCATCTGAAACAGAACCAGCAGAGCTGCAATGGAAACAAATCGAAAAGCCTGTATTCGATGAGAGTATAGAATGGATTTCCGAAGATGGAGCTAATGCACAGCAAAAAAGTGTTTCTGTGAAGCTGTCTGGAAGGCCAGGCAAAGAATTGGAGACTGATACGGTATTGATGATCCTGACAATCACACAGGAGGAGGAAATCGCCTATAAAAAGCCGGATTGGATAGATAGCTATGATACCGGGCTTGGAGATGATTATTTTCAAAAGACTTATAATTTGTCTGGTTTCTATGATGTGTTGTTTGGTTCCGGATATCTGACGACAAAAAATGGGAAATTAGTATCCAGTCATATTTACGCCCAGATTCCTATTTTGATTACAGGTCTGAGGGGAGGAGAAAGGTAAGATGAGAAGTGGAAAATTCGTAATAGGATGTGCTTCACCGATTTTGGCATCTGTTTTAGGAGTATTGACTGCTGTAGCGGTGATCAATAGTGGATGGATTATGTTTGATGCACAAAACCAGAATCTGCTGACAGTGACGTTAATATGTCCCCTTTTGATAGAGCTGATCATTTATTTTGCCTGGTTCATAATAAAAATCAGAGGAGACTCCCGGAATAAGGATAAACTGGCAAAGAGCAGCCTGTTGGTTGGTATTCCTAGCATAGCAGCAAGTTGCCTGTTGTTGTTTGGGATCGCAACGATATATTCTTTGTGGGAGGAAGGAAGCCTGTTTTTGGTAATTGCGGCCATATTGTATGGAATCGCAGGGGTGATTCAATACAGATTTTGCAGGCCATATTAAAGGAGGAGTCAGGATGAAGAAGATATTTGTTGTGGAATTTGGCGGGACCCCATCTAGGGCAGAGCTTTGCCTGTTAATGAACTGTGCAGCAGGTCTTTACCCTGATATGGAGTTCATTATATATCCATTGGATAAGGACATAAATAGTCCTAATTATATTAACAGCAGGGATTTATGCAGTAATTACCGGGTTTTGAACCATCTATCCTCAAATAGTGAATTTGCATCCTCCGCTGTTACACGGAAAGAGTTTCTCTTTGACGAGTTCCTTGATTCAGCCGGAATCGGAAAAAAAGAGGAGACGATTCTGAATCTTGTCTCTGATAACGGGAGCTTGGGAAGAAAGGGTCAAATGCTTCTGGACATTTGTTTTGAAAGAGATGAGCAGTCCCAGGTTGTTCAGAATGGATATTATGGACGGGCTGATATCGGTGCAGTGACCAGCCGTTTTTTAATTCATAAACAGGTTTATAATACCATGGGGCTGGTAAGTGATATTAATAAAGCGCTGAGTGAAGGGGGCGACGGGGTAGCGGTTATCATTCTCTGCTCCTCTTTTGGCGGAACAGGCGCCAGCCTGGGAGTTAATTTCGGAGAATATCTGGCAAAAAAATACCAGGGACAGAGGCAGAAACTCAAGCTTCACTGTATTCATATCCAGCCTTATTTTTCATTTCCGGATCCTACTGATACAGATCCCTGGAAGATCAACAGCCGCGTTTTTTATGCAAAGTCTGCATCCGTTATTACTGCATATGGGAATAAAAAGAATTTTATCCGGAATATAACCCAAGATGAAATCGATAATCCTATGAACCAAACTATGACAGAGAGTTACATATTCGATTCATTTTATTATATAGGACAGGAGGTTTTGGACCCTGTTTCGGATACAAATGCTGCAAAAGATAAACAGGAAAATCGTCTTCATATGATTGACATGCTGGTGGGAATGGCGATTGAAGATGCAGTAAATAAAGACCTGGAGGCAGGTCCCCAAATATTTAGTTACCTTTATTCAGGAACAGGAACCGAAACCCTTACCTGGAGTCATATGAAAAATCCAATACAGTTTATGCAAAAACATATTTCCTTTGCCAGATTTTCTGCATTTATTCTTCAGGTGCTGAAACCGATGCTCGATTTAGAAAATGAAAGCTATGTTTCGGAAGCACTTATCTTTCATATATATGGACCGGAAGGATGGTTCGGTAAAAAAGCCAATAGAGCGAGAGTGATTCAGGAGACGGATACGGAATTTAGAGAGTGTCTTATAAAGGTCATCGATTTTTGCCGAAATTATCTTACTTATTGGCGCCAGATTGAATTGACAACCACTTATGGGCAGCAGAACGCAAAAATCACATGTTTTTTTAATCAAAAAGAGATTAGCAGAGTACTAGAACCCGTTAGTTGTCTGAAAACTGGAAAAAAACATCTTGTTCTTGATAATTTAACAAAAGCAGAGGGCATTCATGGCAACGGCCTGACCGGAAGTGTGATCTACAACAAACTCAACTCATCCCCATCATTAAAAATGGCTGCCGGAGGCGGAAAGCGGGGAGCGGATGCAGCATCAATGCTGCTTGCGGAAATTTATAAACAATGTGAGCTGTCTATCAATGAGTGAGGAGGGAAGATAAAAATGGCAAAGATAATAGCAGCAGTCCCTTTCCATGTTGAACAAGGAGGACAACTGACTAAAGGAAGTGCGCCTGGCTTCTGTCAGTTGATACAAGATCTGTCACAACTGGGAAATTTAACAAAAGAAACGCATGGGGGACAGGAAACAAAAGATGCCATACCCTCAGAAACAGCTCGAATTGAGCTTTTCCACAATCTCATGTTTAGAAACAACATAAATATAAGCAGGTATCCAGATGAACGGGAGGAGCTATGGCGCAGATGCATTACCCTGTTTGCACTAAGCCAATACCGCAGTCTGAACATCGAGACAGAAGCAATCCAAAGCACTGACTGCAGTGATCTGGTATGGGAGATTTTTGGTCAGAATATCCTGGATTCTACCGGCTTGAAGGATACTGTTCTTCTAATGAAGTGTCAAGGACAGGTGATAGCCGTGTCCGATATCCATACTATTTGGACGCCAGTGGCCGGACTTGACGTGCTGGAAAATATGGGGTTTGGGCGATCAGAAACCTTAGAGCCATACGAAAAGAATCTGCTTCTGACCTACCTGGATGGAATAGCAGGAAAAGGGATGGCGTGTGATCTTTGCATACGACGCTTTATGCAAGCGTTAAAAGCAGATGGCGCATCCATAAATCCCCTCCAAAGGATGAAACGTGTTATGGCAGCATGCAGCAGCCAGTGGCAGGATAACAAGCCGCAAAGCGTTATAGACGCCATGTTTTCTATCCCTGTGCCAGAAATTTCTGTTCCCTATCCTTTTTTCCATTCTTTGTGTCTAACCAGATATACTACGCGAGAAAACATGTACAGCCTGTATTTTCAGGTAGAGGATGATGAAGGAAGCACCTTTCATTTAACTGCGCTTCTTCCTCTTTCTAAAGAGCTTATCAGCAAAATGGAGCAGTCGGAAGATATTTCGATAGGCAGCATATCGATTAATGGGGCTGACTTCAAGAAAAAGCAAATGCTTGCCATAACCCTAGCCCTCCAGGTAAAAAAAGAGGAAATTATTTATCGCCGGGTATATACAAAGGAAGAAATCCGCTACTCAGTAAATATGCCCACTATATCCGTATTTCCCTATGTAAATCTCCCCTATGAGGTCTGGAGAGATTACAATCTAGTGTTATTGAGGGAATCCAAAGCAACTGCAACTGATTTCATAGGACGTATGGGACTAAAGGATTTGGACGCCGGTCGAATTGACCTAGCAGGATACTATACTACAACGCAGTCCAAGGCGAACAGCAGCGGCTTCCAGTGGTATTATGCAAAGCTGGACAAATTGCCGCATTTTATTACTTTATGCGAAACAGAGACAAACGATGACGAGAAACGTAATGTAAACAAAGAGGACGGGTATATTGGAAGCCTTGCATTGATCCTTCCAGAAGATTCTGGGCGATCCCAAAAAGTGTTTAGTGAAAAGTATAGCTGGGCCATTGACCTTGGCACCAGCAATACCATTGCTGCATGGAAAGGAAGCAGTACTAAAATTTATTATGATTTAATAAAAAGAGATATCCATATGCCGCTTCTTGATTCCAGAAGCACAGTAAGACTGCCTCGTTTTTTGGGAATCTATGCCCCTACCCAGGAACGCTCAGGAAGATATCGCACTATGGGAATCGTCTATGAAAGGCATCCGACTGGGGTTCAAAATCACTGTTATGAGCATGGCTGTGCGCTATTTTACGATTTCAAGGGAATGTCAGACTCTTTAAGTGAAAACGCAAATCTGGCAGACGCTCAGATTATTACGGATATCAAGTTTGGCAGCAATACACAAATCGATCAAGTGGCCCTGCACATTTATCTCGAAAATATGCTTTGGCTGGGATGTCTCAATGCTATTTTACAGGGAGCCGGACAACTAAATGTGATGATCTCTTACCCCCGTGAAGAGGTTCGTCTTCGTATTGGACGGGTATGGGATGGGGTCCAAAAAGCCATGTCTGATAAATGCAGTCTGAAGATTAACTTGCAATATGTGACAGAGGCTGAGGCAAACTACTGGTATCAGAAAAAGAATACCTTCAGTTCTACGGGACCTGTTGCTGTAACCAACGATTTTGGCATTATAGATATTGGCCATGGTACTTCTGATATGAATCTGTTTTTCCATGCAGAAAATCAGGATGATTCTCCCAAACAACTTCAGATATCTGTCCGTTATGCAGGAAAAGAGATTTTGGTGGATACCATCAACAGCTTTTTTCAAAATGATGCCGCGCAATTTGAATCAATCTGGGATGTGCAGCCCAAAGCTGTACAGGCATCAACCGGGAATGTCCCGCAAAATGCCCCTATCCCGCAGGATAACCGTTTTGACAAGGATGAACTGGGAAGAAATCTGATAAAAAAATATAAAACTGCCGCAGAAGATTTTGCTGCTTTGTCCAAAGGAAGCCAGGCTGTGAATCCAGGAGAAAATAAACCTTCCCTGGAGGCGAAGCAGAGTGAAATCGTAATTACCCTTTTGCAGGAGATTGGCCTTCAGGACAGCATTTCCGCTGAATTAGCGCCAGATAGAATTAAAAAGCTTGTAATGCTTTTGAAATTCAAATATATGAACTTGTTTCTCTTGTATTCTCATGTCCTGAGAAGCTGCCCGCAGCAAACATCTAACAGCAGCTTCAAGCTCTTTATCTACGGAGGAGGGCGGCAGGGAATCCGGGCCATCACAGGCAGCCTTTTATCTCAAATGGGGCAGACAGGGCTTGGACAGGCAATTCGGACGGAAATCGCAGAAGCAACCGGAATTTCAATAGGGCAGGTAGACATTATCACCAAGGATACAGATCAAAAAAACGAAGTTGTAGATGGTATGCTTTATAAAGAAAATAACAGTGAGGAGACACGGGAAGTCTATTCGAAACGCAGTGAAGTAGCTAGTTTCCTGGGAGATTCCAACCCAAAACCAGCTTCAAAGACTTGGAACGTGACTCTCGAGAAAGAGTTGAAGCAGACATATGATTCTTTTGTTAGGTTTTATAAAGAAAAGAAAAATCTTTTGTCAAATGACTTTTCTTTCCATGACAGGGAGCCGAAAGATCTTTATTGGTATATTACAATAGCAGATGACTCATGCCAAACCGAGGAACAGGAGGAATTAGTAGAAAACAACAGCATTGCTTTTGCAAACAGGGCGCCAGGTATATGGGACAAAATATCCAATGATAAAGAAAATCCTTCGAAAATACTTTACCTTTTATTTTGCTGTAAAATGTCTGAGGACATTTTATTGGAACACTTAAGATAAACAGTCAAAGCTGTTATCTAAAACGGGGACAGGGCTTTCATGCCCTTCCTCTTATGCAGAAAGGGATGTAGATATGAAAGGAAATTATAATATTAGGAAACTGTCTCTGTTTTGTATCCTTCTCTGTGGCATAACAGCCACAGTGGAAACCATCATTATGTTCTTAGGTGTTGGGAAAATCTCAATGATATCTTTAGTGGCAGCGGTTTCTTTTTTTCTGTTCCTTATTTTATGGGCGATACAGGAGGTTGTAAAGACTCCTGACATAGAAAAAAGTACATCGAATTTGTCGTCAGCCAGCCAATCGGAAAAAAAGTCCAGTCAGACTCTTAGCGCTGGGGACAGAAATCCCATGCAAGACAAAGAAATGGTTCAAAAAAAACCGGAAACACTCCCCTCCCATACGGCAAAAATCTACTCGCTATCAACAGACTGCCAGAATGTTCCGACAACCCAAACTCTGCAGCCATGCCAACCTTCTTATATCGATTATACCCAACAACAGTACCAGGAAATTCAACTATATCAGGAACAACAGATTTCCCGATTTATCTTTTCTATAGAAAATCTGTCAAAAATATACGATTTTTCCTGGGAGATAACAAATGAAGAAAGAAAGAATATGCTCAAAAAATTTTTGGATAAAAAATCCAAACTAGAGCTTACAGAAAAGGCAAAAAGTGAGGTGCATAATCTACAGAAGAACACCGCTTTACTGACCATTACAAATGACGGGGGAGCTGAATTTTTCTTGTATGACAATTCCTATCTTGTTCCTTCATTAGAAACCTACTTAAGCTGGTACAGAAGATCATATGATAGCATAAAAGAGGAGCTTCAGGATCGGATGCTTAATTATATTTTCTCCTTTGAGCCCCAAAATGTGCTAGGGAATATGAGCATAACAAGACTGCAGCCAGCAAAAGTAACCAAGGTTGGAAATAAGGAATACCTTATAGAAGAAAGAAATAGAGGAATCTTATTTTTTGGAAATATGAATTAAATAGATAAAGTATATCATAGTTTTGAAAAATCATTATTGACAATTTTTTGTCCTCATCTTTTAAAGAAACAGAGGATTTATGCTGTTTTTCTGTAAAAAGATGAGGATATCTTTTTATCGTAATCTGTATTGTCTGTCCAATTCATCCCCCAATGTGTCCGGGAATTTATGGTAGTGGGAACGGTTGAGATATAAATCCTGGTCAGATATCGTGCTGGTTCCTGCCATTTCTTCCAATTGAAAGATACACTGTTTCCTGGCTTGTTCTGCCCATTTAAAAACTCCCTCCTTTTGCAATACCTTTGGTTCAGCATATCAGAAAGAGGGAGGATGTCATAGCTTGCTATCCTTTGAGGCACTTACACTTATTCCATACTTTTCAAAGATAAGCTGATACTCTTTCTATATGAATATCTTTTACTTCTAAATTTCAAAATCTCCGATTTTATCCCTGCACATTGTTTTGCAAATAACTATACCAATCACTTGTCTGGTTTCCCGATTGCACAGGTCAAACAGCCGCAGTGTAGCCTTACTACACTGCGGCTGTTTGACCTGTGCAATCGAACGAATGTTCTGCATGCTTGGTCCAGTTATTTACCAAAGGATGTACTGGTTGTAAAGAAATTTATCTGATATAATGGAACAAAGCTTTGCAAATGCGATCAGGATTTCAAGGAATAAGGCGCAGAAGCAAAAGCTGCCAATGACGGATCCGACTATTGGTAAAACAATTCAAACCATTGCACATCATTTTAACTAATGTTACAATATTATATGCAACCGATCAATTGCTTACAGACGATGGAGGTATTTATGGCAACTGCAGAAAATTCCCTGTCCAAAGACTGGGACTTATCAGAGGACTATTATCAGGAAACCTTTCCAAGTGAAGAATTACATTTAGCAGATTTCCTGGAGACTTCCGATACGCCTCAGCCTGAAACAGACAACCATATTTCAGACAAAGCAGAGCTTCAGCGAGTTACCAACTTGGTTCGTCAGGTCACAGAACGGTCCGGTCAGGGCGATACCATTCATTCGATTGCTGCAGAATTGGGCGTATCCGAACAATATGTAAAGGATATTCTGATCTGTGTTCAGTCATTTCCGGAAGATAACGCGGAAGCTGTGGCACATCTGATGCTGGACTGACAGGCAAGGGGAGGTATCCTTTATGTTTTTTATTATGGGAATCAATCAAGGAAGGAAGAAATTAAATTTTGATCAGCTTCTTGTCTGTGGAAATTGCGGACGCTACGGACATTTAGAAGTTTATTTGACCTATTCCTGTCTGAGCCTGTTCTTTATCCCCGTTTTCAAGTGGGGACGCACGTATTTTGTAAGAACAAGCTGCTGTGATAAGGTAATCCCGATTGATAACGACCTGGGGCGCAAAATTGAACTGGGACAGATCAGCACATTACCAGAAACCATTATTCCAGATACGTTTCAACAAAACAACAGCTTAAAACACTGTCGTAACTGTAATTTTGAGACAACAGAGGATTTCCAATTTTGTCCAAAATGCGGAGAGAAATTTATGTGAATCAGTATTTATAGTAAACCTTCATGCGCCCGGCAGCGGATGCGCCACCACACATGAAAGTCTGGCGGGCGCATTTGGCATCCCTGATTTTAAATCGCCTCCGGCGATGGGACTTTCACAGTAAAACGTTTCTGAAATTTTAAGAATGCTGAAATTGGAGCGTGTCTGAAAATTCATTCCTGCCATCCCCGCAAGGGGCGCTTATAGTGTTTCACAAATTGTGACACACATCTGTCAGAAAGCAAGCTTCAGACACGCTCTGAGAAATATCACATTTTGGGAAATACCACGTTCTGGGAAATACAAAAAAGAGAAAGGCATAGGGGCTATGTACAAGATAGCAGTATGTGATGATAATAAGGATTTATTACATATAATCACAGCAAAAATCCAGCAATATTGTAAAAAATGCGGCATTATGGTTGAGATAGCAGAATTTTGGGATTGTGAATTGCTGTTAGAATATATAGAAAGCCAACGGTTATACGATGTCTATCTATTGGATATTGAAATGCCGCATCATACAGGGATAGAGATAGCAAGAACAATCAGGGAATATTCCTGTATGCCCTATATAATCTTTTTGACAGCATATGATAAATATGCCGTAGAAGCATGTCATATGGATATATTTTGGTATCTTTGTAAGGAGAAACTGGATGACGAAATGGCTGTGGCATTGGACAAACTGTTTTCCCATATGAGCCGGCAGGAAGACAACAGAATATATGTCATAAGCAATAAGCGGAAATATGTGAAATTTTATTACAGAGATATTATTTATGTTCAAAAAAACCAAAAGAATGTAGAATTTATTTTAACTGGAGGGAAAAATATACAAGAAAGGATAACATTACAAGATGTGTATCAAAAGCTGGGGAGCGAAATGATCCTGCTGGACAGAGGGACAATACTAAATTTATTTCATATTCAAAGTATAGAGAGCAATGAAATCAGAATGGATGAAGGGTATCGAATTGCGGTTAATCCTATTCGTATTCCGGAGGTAAAAAGGGCATTAAGCAAGTACTGGGGAAGCAATATATGATAGTTCATTTTTTGTTTCAATTTACGGAATTTATTGCTTCTTTTGTAGAAGCAATCATAGGGGAATTAGTAATCGAAAGAGCTTTGGGCGAGGGTAGTTTTCGACTGAAAAACACGGTGATAGGTGCATTTTTAATCGCGGTTTTGATTTGGATCATTAACCAATATGATCTTTTTTCTATTGCAGCAACCATAACAGGAGTTGTGGGAATGGCAATATGTGCGCGTGTGATATATAAAGTAAAACTGCATGATGCATTGGTTATGTCTGCTGCGTATATACTTCTGCTTTATATTCTTGATTTCTTATCAATCGCTATATTTGGAATGATCCTTCATAAGGATCAAATTGTGGCGGATGTAATAAGCTCATTCTCAATTATGCGTGTTTATTACATCATATTATCAAAGTCTCTTTTGTCTGCTGTATGTTATTTTCTGTCAAAAAAGATACTCTTTAAAATACATTTTCGGGCAGGAAAAATGTGGATGGGAGTGGGACTTTCAGCAGGATTCATCTACTATTTCGCATCTATTTCCTTCTCCCACATTAATAAAGAAACCTTTTTTACCTGGTTTTTCTTGCTGGCCTTTGTTCTGCTTGGTTTATACACAGTATTTCAATATGTATCTGTGATTCAGGAAAAGAACCAAATGGAATTGATTAAGGAGCGTAATTTGCTGGCAGCAGAAAATTATGAAAGGGTGATACAAAATTATCGCAGCAATCAGGTGTTTTATCACGATTTGAAAAATCAGTATCTTGTAATCGGAAGCTATTTGAAAAATAAAGAATATGCAAAAGCAGAGGATTATATGAAGATTTTAGAATCGGCAAATCAGAGGGCCTTTCTGGTGCAGTGGACTGGCATTAATGCATTGGATATTTTAATAGAATGTAAAAAAAGGGAAGCGGAAATAATGGGAATTGATGTGGAAATCACAGCAGATCCCATAACCCTTCAAATCTCTGAGCAGGACTTGGTAGCTCTTTTAGGAAATGCTTTGGACAACGCGATTGAGGCATGCCAGGAAGTAGATGAGGGCGGAAGATGGATTCGGATTGGATTGAAAAGGATAAAGGATATGACCTTTATCAAAGTATCAAATTCTCGCAAAGACAAGGCCATGAAAAGAACAGGAATATTCCCGTCTTCTAAGGCAGACGGGATTCCTCATGGCTTTGGGCTGATAAGCATGAGAATGATTGCAGAAAAATATGGAGGAACCGTAGAGATCAGTTGTGAAAATAATCGTTTTGATATATTAATATCATTTTTTTCTTAATTGATAGAAGCGATTCTTAAATACATCCTGAAATAACACATTATTGGAAGAAATTGTTAGCTGATAAAGGGCGGTACGAGTACCGTCCTTTCCTGCAGTATAATATTGGTAGGTACCGATATCATTGTTTTCCACATGACTAATAATATCGGAAATGGCATCTGTAATCGTATGGGAATTATAGGAAGATGCAGGCCATTTTCCAATAATGGAGCGAAGCTGATATTTGTTGGCAATAATGGTTGGGTTGTGTGTCTGAAGCTTTGTAATAAAAGTGCTTGGAAAATCAGCCTCCAGCAATACAAAATCGAACAACTCTTTATGCTCCAGATACCCAAATCCCAGCTGAAGATACGCGAGGATATATTGTGCGGCGGATAAAATATACATATTTTCCTGAAGTTTTCCATTGTGCAGAACAAGAAGCGAATGTAAAATATCATCGATTGCTTTTGTGACAGGATAATCCAGCTTTTGAAGACCAGTTAACAAAATTTTTTTGATTTCTATTTCAAGATTATCTTTTTTCATAAACGCCTCCAAAGTGCTTATTAGTAAATTAAAAGTGCATATAAAACATTATACATTTTTTCTGAGCATTGTTAAACTACAAAATAGAAGAAATGGGAGAAAAATCTTGAAATTATGGAAAAAGAACATACATTTTCAAAAGGCGATGTGGAAATCGGCCAAAGAATACGTAGACTGAGGAAATATTTGCGAATGACACAAAAGGAATTGGCAGAAAAGGTAATGATTTCCCCAAGCTCCATCACGCGGCTGGAATCAGGACAAATTATGGTGTCTTTATTTACTTTAATAGAGATTGCAAAGGTTCTTCAAGTTCCAGTGTCAACCATACTGGCAGAAAACCATAAGAGCGGGATTGAGGCAGAATTATCACAGGTTACATTAAAGCTTGCAAAATGTACCCCTGAACAGAGAAAGGCATTGATTCAGTGTTTTGAACTCATGGTTGATGCGATTTTTTTTGAAAAATAAATTTTCGAGGACAAAAACTATATAGTTAGAGGACATTTAATGTCGTTTATGAAATTTTGATGTATAATAAGCAATGAAATTGATACCAGAATTTAATCCCGGGAAAGGAAAATAGGATATGTTGCGGCTAATGGCAGAAAAATGCACGGGAATCCTACTGAGCCATGGAACAATTGAGGAAAATAAAAGGGCTATTTATATTTATGGTTTTGAATTGTTTTGTTCGACCTGCATTTGCATTATGAGTATATTCGTACTAAGTATGATATTTCATTATTCAGAATATGCAATTACTTTTTTGCTTTGCTTTGTTCCCATTCGAACTGTTGCCGGAGGATATCATGCTAAATCTTATGGCGGATGTTTTTTGCTTACTAACCTTATTGCCATCTGCTGTATTGGAGTATCTTTATGGTTATGGCGGTCAAAAACTCTGTGGATAGAAGCTTTTCTATGGCTTTTGTTAGCTGTTTCCTTTACCTACATATGGATCTCTGCACCTGTAAATTCTAAAAAGTATCCGCAAAAAAAAGAACGGATGGATAAAAATAGAAAATACAGCCGCAGGATATTATTAATAGAAACCACTTTATTATTGCTCATAAAGCTATGGTTTGATCATTCTGTAACGTATACAGCCATAATTACATCCTGTGTAGTTGCAGTCATGATAACAATGGCAAAGAAAGGAGGAGATTAGAATGGATGCGGTTTTGATGATGGTAGCTGGCTTTATTTTAAAGGTTGCAGAAATAGGTGCGGGCTTTCTGTCCATGGGAATCGGATATCAGCCAGAGATTCCGGAAGAATTAATGAAATAAAAAGAGGCGGGATTACCACAGGAAATGAGCGGATGGTAATTCCGCTTTTTTTATTTTCATGGAATATTCGAGGACAAAATATATGTAATTAGAGGACATAAATGTTTTTCTGAAAGAAAGGTGTTATAATAAAACAAGAATATAAAGGAGGCATCTTTTTTCATGGTAACCATTGCCGTCTGTGACGATCATTATCAGGATCTGCAGCTAACCAAACAACAGATAGAACAAATAATCACTGCACACTACGCAGGGATCCCGCACCAAATCCTCCTCTACTCCTCTGGCAATGCCCTGTTAAAAGATACTGCAATTTTAAATACCATTGACCTTCTCTTTCTGGACATTATCCTTCCTGATCTTTCCGGTTTTGAAATCGCTGCAAGAATCAAGAAGCTTTGCCACCGTATTACTATTATATTTCTATCCCAGTGCGAATGGGAAGTGTATAAAAGCTTTCAATACCAGCCTTTCCGTTTTGTAAGGAAAAACCAGGATTCAAAAAATATTGAAGCAGAACTAACAGAAGCCATCCAAAGTTTTATAGAAATCCATTTGGAAGCCTGTCACATGTGTGCATTCCGGTATGGGAACCGTTCTATTTTTGTGGATTCACGGGATATTCTGTATATGACCAGCTACAACCACAATCTTACAGTGGTGAAAGCTTCAGACTGCTTTGTCTGCCGGGACAGCATTCAGAAACGTTCTGAAGAACTAAGAAAATATGGCTTTATCCAGTCCCATATCAGCTGTCTTGTTAACATGAGATACATAAAGAAGATTCGGACGTATGATATTCTCATGCAGGATGATTATGCCATTGCATTAAGCAGACATCGGAAGAAAGAAATAGTGGCAGTATATTGCCAGTATCTGCAGACATAGGTTTGAAGGTTTCTGTGATAAAAATACGGAAATAAGGAGAAAAATTTCCACAATGAATGTTTTTTGGCAATGGATCGAAAATAATTTGCTTATGGTTGTCCTTACCTTATTATATTTTCCGGGACAAATCACGAGTCTGGCTGGAATTTATTTTGGCAGGTGAGGAGGATGGTGCAGAAGAATACTTTGACCTTATGCTACAGCCTGGTCTAAGCAGCAGGTATAATCTTGTTAAGATTATATTTATCATGCTGGGTGAGAGTGAAAAGGACAAGCGGCAAAGGATCTGTAAATTTTTAGGATATATTACAGAGAAGAGGAAAAGTACTAAGAGCGAATTTGGAGCTGTCTATCTTCGGAGCAATTACCTGAAGGATGGAAATGTGCTTCTGGACTACCGCATGAGTCTGAATTATCGTTTGGCGGCTGATCTGATCCTTTTAGGCGGAAACTGAGGCGCGGACAAGCATAGTAATGTGGAATCATCCATTGAGGGATATTATGTAATAAAACAGCGGCATATGCCCTGGTGGAAAAGCCGGTCCGCAGCATTGCCATTGTAAGCCTGGCAAAAAATTGTGAACTGCATAATGGAAGAAAATCTGCGCACCTATCAGAGCTTGATTGAAGATGCCATAAAATCTGCGGATAAGCTTCAGGAAACGCTGGATGTCCGACGGGGAAGGATTCAATGTCGGGAAACAATATTCCAGGAAAATATTATAAAAGCTTTTCCGTCACCTTTTGAGCTTTCCTATCTGGCATACATCAATAAGCGGGAGTTCCGAGAGGTTCATAGGGAAAAGCAGATATCGTTTGCCCGTTTGAATCAAGCGACGGGAGGTAACGGGAGCCTGTTTTATGAGGAAAATTATGCAAAGGAGCTGGACAGGCTGCTGTTGGATGGAGATTTCCAGACAGATTTTCCGTATTGAAAATACCGGCGAGAAGCTTTGCCAGAAATTGGCACAAATATTCGGCAGCCTGATTACAAGTGATCCTATTTTTTCTATGCCTTTTGAACAGGAAATGCAGACCCGTCTAAACACGATGAGCGGTGAGGACCGGGTCCTGATGGTTAAAAATATGCTGGAGGAAAGGAGGAGGCAGAGTATGCCAGAGAATTGGATTCTGACAGCCGCTCCTTGTGTGGAACTAGGTATGAACCGTTTTGGTCTCCTTCCGTCATGGATGCGGTTTTTTATGTGTGTGCTGCTGGCGGAGGGAACTTTGGGGAAAGGGGGGTCTGGCGGTTCGGACTCGTATGATTTGTATCGGAATTTTGATTGAGAGAGTATGTGGCTAGAGAGTGTCTGAAAATCGCATCCTGGCAGCTATGCGTCACAGTTTGTGGGACACCATAGGCGCCCTTTGAGATTTACTCATATCAGTTTTAAAATATAAAGTATGGCGTCTACATAAAAATAAGGTATCAGATTCAGGACAGCTTTGTCTTTTGTAAGTAATCGTATGCTTGTCTGTCCTGAATATAATACCTTACGAAAATGATTATAGCATAGTATTTAAAATTTAGCTATAGGAAAATTTTGTTTATTGATGAGTGTTTTCAAAAAATTTACAAAAACAGCACATATTTGGGCTATGATTTCTTGTTCTTATCTGTCATTACATAAGGAATTAAACCTTTTTCAAAATATCTTTTTTGCGCTTCTGCGGAAAATGTTCTTGCATCGTAGGTTCGTCCATTTTTAGAAACCATCCAAAGCAAAAGATTATTTTCTATTACAGAAGACAAACTCCACTCTACCTGATAGTAATTTATTTTCAGAGCTTTTTTGATAATGGTTGATTTTGATGAGGCTGTAGGTACGCCGACGCCAAGAGGAATGGTTAATTCTTTTGATGACATATGAATTGGCTGATCTTTATCAAAAATGAAGTTGATACTTCCAATGGCATAAATAATGCCGGCAGCCCAGGTTCTGACTCTGCCGGTTCTAAGAGGGCAAGGGCGTTTGCAGCATAATTGTTCAAGAGCACGCAGGCAGATTTCTTCATATTCTTTGTTAAGATACTTTTGACAGTAGTCAACAATCATTTTTGAAATATCATCGTGTTTTTTCAGTAGCTCTCTTGGTACCGGCATTACGTGTACTCCTTTTGAATGTTAGCTTTTCGAATCAAGGATGTGTTTATTATATACTATCAAATTGAAAGATGGAATATATTTCCAGAAAAATTTGAAATAGAGAGAAGAATCCTTGCTGTAGGTCTGCGCAGGGTCTGCCTCAGCGAAGATGGGGTACTGATTTATCCAAAGGTGTACATTCTCCAAATAGGAAATGCTTATTAGCTTTTTTCCATGTCTCCAGTCTATTTTTCCAATATATTCACCTAAAATTTCTAAACTAACTAATTGCATACCCAGTTAGCCCTGCTGTAGCTTTTTGGGAGTGTCATGCGGAGCGTGTTGCCGTCCGCAAGAAGATTTTATGTCCCGATTATGGCTAAAACTTGTTTCCGCCCAACTGTTCAAGAATAATATCTGCAATTTTCATTTTGATTACTTCCGTGTGTTTCATTTGATGACGTTATCATATACTTATGGAAGTATAAATTCAATAGGCATTATACACAACTATACTTCCGTAAGATTGCGCATTATGTATACTTCCGTAAGTAAAGAAGATATGTTATAATGGGATGAATAAAACGCAAGGAGGAAAAACGGATGGCAGGGCAGCAGGCAGAGGGGAAAAAGTGGACCGTTCCCAGAGGAGCGGCGGCAACGGCGGCAAAGAATAAATACCGTGATAATAAATATGACAGGGCGGAACTGGCAGTGCCGAAAGGGTTCAAGGCACGCATGAAACAGATTGCACAGGAGCAGGGATATGCTTCATATAACAGCTATGTGCTTGAAGCCATAAAGGAAAAGTATAAAAGGGATACGGGGGAAGAATTGACATGGGAAAATGGATGATTTTTCCACATACCGAAAAAACAGCTTGACTTTATACTTCCGTAAGTATATAATAGAATCACCAAACGAAAGGAGGTATGGCGGGGATGGAAATTAGGTATGATAAAGCGGCGGTTAAGTTCCTGCAAGGGCTTCCGCAGAAGTTAAAGGATATCTATAAGGGAAGCTATCAAAGGTCTGACAGAGAAGCCGCCCAAAGGCGATATAAAGCCTATGCAGGGTTACAAGGACGGCAGGCACCGTTTAAGGGTTGGGAAATACCGTGTGATCTATCGGTACACAAAAGATGGAGAGGTGGAAATACTGATAGTTATGGAAATCGGGAGCCGTGGAGATATTTATAAATAGAATGGAGGTTGAGAGCATGACACAGGTTGTTCAGGAATCGGTCAGGATGTTGGAAATGTTGCCGGAGAGCGAACAGGAACTTGCAAGCCAGCTTATAAAGCGGCTGGTGCTTGCGTGGGACCCGGATTTTACAAAGCTGACACCGGAAGAACGGAAGCGGCTGGAAGCGGCAGAAGCAAGGATAGACAGCGGGGAATATGTGAAAGATAGTGATATTGAATGGTAAGGAAAAGGCGGTTGCAAGCTGAAAAAGGCAGGCAGCCGCCTTGTTTTTGCGTGTGTCCGTTTCGGTCAAACATCATGCTGAAAGAACTGGACAAAAAACTGGAAGCAAGGGGGCTTCGCTTCATAAGGTATGCAGACTTGTGTTATTGGAGTCAGAAGCGAGTCGAATGCTAAAAGAGTCATGCAGACAAGATCGAATTGGATACAGAGAAAACTTGGGTTAAAAGTCAACAAGACAAAAATCCATATCACAAGACCTCAAAAGCTGAAATATCTTGGATTCGGATTCTACAAGGATAGCGAGGCAAAGGAATGGAAATGCAGACCGCACTAGGATTCTGTAAAGAAATTCAAAAGAAAGCTAAAAGAACTGACTTGCAGAAAAATGCCCGGAACAGTTACGGGCAAGAAATTGTGCAAATCAATCAGGCAACAAGAGGGTGGATAAACTACTATGCCTTCGGCTCCATGAAAACGGCAATGACAGAGATTGACGCACATCTGAGGGCAAGGCTCAGAATCATTATCTGGAAACAGTGGAAAGTGCCGAAAAAACGACAGTGGGGATTGCAAAAGCTTGGGATAGGTAAAGACCTTGCACGGCTGACAGCGTATTGCGGCGACCAATATTACTGGGTTGCCACAAAGATATGTGTGGTCAGAGCAATTTCTAAAGATGTATTTACTGGTGAAGAATAATAAAATTTACTTAATAGAAGCATTTAAATTGTGTCTGTAGATGAAAAATAGTAAATTTATATTATTTATGTATACACCATATCCTTTTATATGATATAATTTTAGTAAAAATGTAAAAACAATCAAATAAATGGGGAGGTAGCAGTTTGTATGAATAATATTATTTTAAATCAAAAAACTGGCCAGACGCAAGTTAGAATTATAAAATACGATATTTTGAGGATAGTTGCATGTTTTGCCATCGTTTTATTACATGTATCAAGTAGTGTTTTAGATACTGTAAATGTACATAGTAGTGAATTTTTGATTATGATAGTGTATAATAGTTTAACTCGTTTTGCTGTTCCTATCTTTTTTATGTTAAGCGGGCTTTTTCTTCTTTCCCCAGACAGGGAAAACATTAAACTAGGTAAAAGGATTTTGAAATTAGTCTCGTTATTTTATGTCTGGTCAGCATTTTACGGTTTTCAAGGAATCATATTTGATGTTCTTACCGGGGGGGGGACAAAGGAATTTCTGTTAGAGTCAATCAGGCGCTTTATATCAGGACACTTACATATGTGGTTTATTCAAACATTACTTGGCTTTTACATATTAATCCCAATTGCAAGACAAATATGTGCAGAAGGACGCTGTTTACAATATTTTTTGATTTTGTGGGTCGTATTCAAGTTTTTTATACCTTGTCTGACGGAAGCGTTTCATTTATCGATAATCCAGTCACAGGTTAATAGTCTAGGTTTAGATATTTTGACTGGTAATCTTGGGTATTTTTTGTTGGGGTATTATTTGAACACAACGGGCATCAAAAAACATATTCGGCTAATTATATACGTAATGGGGATTATAGCAACATATTTGACCATTTTTTTGACTATTCATGACAGCGCAAAGTCTGGCATCTATGTAGAGACATGGTTTGGTGCAGGTTCCCTGAATATTTGTGTCATGAGCACAGCCATATTCATTTGGTTTAAGTATTGCAGGGCTTTTGATAGCATAAAATATCCTAATTTATGGAAAAAGCTATCACGTTGTACATTTTTGTTTATATGTTTCACATATTTTTGATCGAAAAGTTATCTGTTATGGGAATTACTGTACTTTCCTACTCTGTAATTATTTCAATTCCTGTTTTTACAATAATTATTTTTATGGTTAGCCTTTTGTGCGGATATGTTACGGAACGCATACCAATTATCAGAAGAATTGCTCTATTTTATTGATGTGTCATACATTAATGGATAAAATAATTGTATGATAATCAAAATGTATCAAAAATGTGAAGAATGATGTAACTTGCACAATAAATAAATCAATGATATACTGATACAGACAAAAAATAAACAAAAAAAGAAGATTTTCGTGATTGCATTGTAGGGAGAAATGTAAAATGCCAGAAGTTTCCGTTATTATGAGTACTTATAATGAAAAATTGCAATATTTGACAGAGGCAATTGAGTCGGTTCTAAATCAGACGTTTAAAAATTATGAGTTTATTATTATTTTGGACAATCCCCAAAATGATGCTATTCGTGATTGTGTTTATCAGTATGCTGAAAAAGACTTTAGAATTAAAGTGATTGAAAATGATAGTAATATAGGATTAACAAAAAGTTTAAATAAAGCGATTCAAAACGCGAATGGGAAGTATATGTCTCGAATGGATGCAGATGATATTATGCATAAAAATTGTTTAGAATGTGAACTTGCTGTTATAAAAAAATATCATTTAGATTTTGTATCAGCATCTAAGATTAATATTGATGAACACGGTAAAAGATTAGGAATTTATATTAATAATATTTCACCTAAACAAATGAAAAAATTATTGCCGTATGATAACAGTATTAATCATTCAACTACAATGGTGCGGATGGATTTGATTCGTAAAGAAAATGGATACAGAGAAATTCCATCTTGTGAAGACTATGACTTATGGCTGCGTTTATTGTTCCATGGTTGCCGTATGCGTTTATTGCCGAATGTTTTTTTACTATATCGCATGCGGGCTGATGGCGTGTGTGGACAGAATGCCTATCAGTTATACCTATCAAAGCGGTTTTTGTTAAAAATGTGTAAAATATGTAAAAAAAATCCATCTATATGGAATAGCAAACGTGCTTTTATGAATTTTATAGAGGAACAGGATATGTCCGAGAATAAAAAGAATAAATTTAATCGGGCATTTGAGTTGATGTATAAAAGTTTTACTTACCTAAAAAATAAAGAGTATAAAGACGGTACAATCTGTATTTTACAGGCAATATATTTAGATAAGGATATTTTATGGATAATTTTGAATAAATTTCGTTATCAGATTCGCAAAAAATTAGTACCTTATTTTGTGTGTTTTTGAAGCTCTACTACATCATTATGCTTTAAGTATCTAAAGGTATGATTAAGCAGTGATATGGAATTATGCATTTGGTTACTGAAAAAATGATATTATATTTATTGAGTACTTCATTGAGAAAAGAGCAAAGAAGATAGTTTTAATAAATTTTCTTTGTTCTTTTTTGAATACTTATCTAATTTTTGATTAAAATTGAAAAAGAAAAAATGAATAATAATGTAAGTTGTATAATAGATTGATGAATGTTATACTAAAACAGATAAATATAAGTTTTTGTGCGAAGAATGATTAAAATCTATGATTTTTATAAATTTCAATATTATGTGAAAGTCCATAATTGAGGAGTAATTTTAAGTAGGTGTTGTTATAAAATATACACAAGGAGATTCTATATGAAAAAGACACATATTTGTTTGATAGATTATGATATGTGCGATTGGGGCGGAGTAGAACAGGTTATCGAGAACATGGGACTGGCGCTCATGGACGATTATAAAGTATCTATGATTAGTCTATGCACAGGCTTTCTTAAAACGTATCCAGGTATTGACTGCCACACTATCATAAATAGGAAAGTCAGAGTAAGGGGGATTCTGCTTAAAGGTTACTTTAAATTAATTCGAACAATTAATAGGAACCATATGGACATTGTAGTAGTTTGTGGTTCTTGTGCTGGAATAATTGTAACGTTGGCAAGACCATTTATTAAGGCAAAGATAATATTTGCAGACCATTTAAATTTGATGGGATTTTGGGATAATAAGCCGATTCGTCATTTGCTTTATTGGAACTCAAAAATAGCAGATTATACGGTAACATTAACAAAAAAGAATAGAAATGATTATATAAAATACTTTCATATTTCCCCCCAAAAAATATGTTATATTTATAATTGGATTAACGAACAGACATTTGAACTGGTGCAGGAATATCAGAGAGATACTAAAAAAATCATGACAGCAGGACGGTTGGAATATGAAAAGGGTTATGATCGATTAATAGATATTGCAAAACAGGTGCTTCCGCAGCATCCTGACTGGGAATGGCATATATATGGCAAAGGCAAGCTATACAAAGTTATTGATCGTAAAATCAGAGACAATAAATTAGAACGGCAATTAATATTAAAGGGAATGTCAAATGAGTTGTTGGAGGAATACCATAATTATGCTATATTTGCATTGACATCTTATATTGAGGGATTGCCCTTGGTACTGTTAGAAGCTAAGGTAAATCATGTTCCATCCATCAGCTTTAATATATTGACTGGACCTTCAGAAATAATTAATGATGGGTATAATGGATATTTGATTCAAGATGGAGACATTTCAAGTTTTGCAGAGAAATTGGGGATATTAATGGAAAGTGATGATCTAAGGTATACTTTTTCATGTCATACTTGTGAGGGGATTGATAAATTTCGGAAAAACGAGATACTGAAACAATGGAAGGCATTATTTAGTAAGCTTTCATCGTAAGGAGATGGTATGGTAGCTTTTAGTGTTTTAATTCCAGTATTTAATTCAGAAGATTACCTACGGGAATGCATAGATTCTGTGTTAAAGCAAACTTACACCAATTTTGAGATTATTTTGGTAGATGATGGATCGGCAGATAAATCTGGAGATATTTGTGAAGAATATTCTGCCCTCGATAGACGAATAAAAGTGATTCGACAAAGGAATCAGGGGCCTACGATTGCCCGGATTGCTGCTTTTCAAAGAGCGAGCGGAAGATACGTTATTTATATGGATTCAGATGATTTGTGGGATGAACAGCTTTTGGAAAAGGTTCAAAGAACAATAGAAAGTTATAATTGTGATATTGTTTCATTTCGCTGGAAATATATTGATCATGAAGGAAAATATTTAGATGAATTTTCTTCTATATATCCTGAAGAAAATATTTTATATGATATCCGAGTGCTTATGATAAAATTTTTGACGGAAGATGTTGAAAATTCTTTATGGAAGCGCACCGTGCGGAGAGATTGTATAGATCCTTTTCAGATTACTTCCTTGTCGGCAATAAAAGACATTTACTTAGGAGAAGATATGGTGCAGTCTTTTATTATGATAAAGGATTGTAAAAACATGATTTATCTAGATCAGCCTTTATATAATTATCGGGTAAATCCTAAAGGTCTTACGCATGATATGACTGCTAAGCCAATTATAGGTGTTGCAAAGGCAAGGCAATATTTATGGGATATACTAAACCAATCAAAGTTTAATCAGCCTGAATACAAGCGGATGTTGGAGAAAAGCTTTTGGGAACATTATTTAACTGATTTAGTAAATATAGCTGCATTGTATAATGTGAAAATATTGAAAGAGACAGCTATTGAGATAAGAAATCAGAATATTTATATAGTGACCAAAAATAAAGTAAGGGGATATGATTTATCAATAAAACGTAGAATATTATATTATTTAGAACAATCAGAGCGATGGAGATGTTTTTGGATTATTGCCAGGATATATAAAAGGCTGATTAGTTAAGGGAGTTGTGTATTAAATGCAGGAGAGCAGGACAGAAAACACTATACGGAATTTAGCATATGCTTGGATGAACCAAGGATTTACGATTGTCATGAATATGGTTGTCCGCATTATTTTTGTGCGCACTTTATCAAAAGATTATGTAGGGATAACAGGGCTGTTTAGCAATATTATTACGGTATTGTCTGTGGCGGAATTAGGGGTAGGCAGTGCGATTACGTATGGTCTTTATGCTCCTTTAGTAGAAGGTAATGAAACAAAGGTGGAGGCACTTATGCAATTCTACCGACGTGTATATATATTTGTTGGTGGATTTATATTACTTGCCGGAATTGTACTTACACCATTTCTTTCTTGGTTTGTTAAAGAAATGCCCGATATTCCGTATATTCAGATTATTTATATTTTGTTCATATGCAATGCAGCGGCATCTTATTTTTTTTCTTATAAAGGTGCATTGATCAGTGCAGATCAAAAGGATTATGTACTGAAGAAAATACGTATGCAAGTTCAATTTTTAATGTATATTTCGCAGATGCTTGTTTTGTTGATTTGGAAAAAGTATATTGGGTATCTTGTTGTGCAGGTGATTGCTACAATTACTATGAATATAGGTTATAGTTGGATGGCAGATCAAATGTATCCTTATCTCAAGAATAAGAAGAAGATTTCTCTAGAGAGGTCTCAACTCCAACAGCTTATCAAAAATACAAAGGCATTGTTTTGTCACAAAATTGGAACAGTTGTAGTGTTTTCCACTGATAATTTGATTATATCAAAGTTTACTGGGTTAGGAAACGTTGCTAATTATACGAATTATTCCTTGATACAGGAGATGCTAAATGGAGTAATGATTCAACTTTTTTCAGCAATGGCACCAAGCGTCGGTAATCTGGTGGCTTCAAAGGATGAGACGCAAAGTATAGAGGTGTTTTGGCGAGTAATGTTTTTAAATGCCTGGCTGTATGGCGGATGTGCTTTATGTTTTTTTTGTTTAGCACAGGACTTTATTCGTTTGTGTTTTGGCGAAAATTATTTGATTTCTGAAGATGTTTTATTTATTATTGTACTTAATTTTTATTTAACGGGTATGCGACGTAGTGTTCTTACATTTAAAGATGCTTTTGGCATATTTTTTCAAAATTGGCATATACCTTTGCTGGAAGCGGGGGTCAATCTGATTGTTTCAATTTTACTAGTCCAAAAGATTGGTATTACAGGAGTCTTGCTTGGCACAACTATCAGCTCGATTGTGGGACCTTTATGGTCAGAGCCGTATGTACTTTTTCGATATGGATTTCATTCTTCATTGTCGGAATATTGGAAGCAGTATGGGAAATACTTTTTTTTAACGATTGGTACAGGCATTATTATATGGTATTTAAGTGACAAGATTCCCTTTATTCCTGTGATTTCTTTTTTTCTAAAGGGATGTTGTTGTGTGCTGATGATAAATAGTATGTTTTATATGATATTAAAAAAGGATCAGAATATAAAGTATTATCTTGGGGTTTTGCGTGGTCTGAATGTGAGGAATAGATTAAGGAGGAGATAAAATTAAGATGAGAGAGTATCAAAAAGAAAGATTGTGGGTTAACTGGATTGCTTATGGAGTTTTTATGATTATCATCATGCTAGCTTATACTTCTGCATCCAGGTTTATTACTTTAGTGAATCGAGGCAGCATGTTAACTTTTTTTGTATTTCTTATATTATTTTTTAATCATGTGGATTGGATTCAGGAATTGAAAAACAGAGAAAAAGATTTGATTATCTCTTTGGTAACAGGTATTATAGTTATTATTAATATGTTCTTGTCTAAGGCAGGTCCTGGGGTGATTTTTGATATTGCTAATTTGTTATTATTATTATATTTGGCAGATCGGATTGAATTAGATGATATAAGCCTATGGATTATTACAGTCAGTTTTTTGTTTATTTTTCTCTTTTGGATTAAAGCTGATGGAAGTAGTTACAATGCAAATACGATAACAATTATTGTATTTGAATCTACAATCATATCTGCATTAGGAGGTTCTGCAATTTTATCGAAATGGAAAAAAGAATGGATTGCATGTATCTATTTAATTGTTGCTATGCTTACTGTTACTTGGCCTATAGCTAAAAAATTTTGGGGAAGAACTACTCTTGTGGCGATTCTTATTATGTTGTCTTTCCTTTTTTTAATACCTAAGGTGATTTGGAGTTTCAGAAAATTATATTTTTGCCTAATTGGGGGCATTGCTGTTGCATCTTTAGCAATACCAGCAATATTCACTTACATCTATTGGGCATGCATAAAACAGGAAGTAAACTTTCCGGCAAAAATGCGGATTTTCGGAGGACGGGAACCTGTATGGTTGCAATATTTCGAGGCTTGGTCAAAAGAACCTTGGACAGGGATAGGAAACGATTTTTTAGGGAAGATTCCTAATTTAAGATATGACAGTATCCATAATGGTTTATTTCATATATTGGTAGTATATGGAATCCTAGTGTTTTTGGTTGCTTTGTTTTTTTTAGGAAAAAAGCTAATAAAAATAAAAACAGATACCATGTCAATAACAAAAAAAATAGGGTTTAGTATCATGATTGCGATGACGTGTATGGCAGCAATGGAATCTTATATTGTTACCCCATTTTCGAATGTAGTTTTCTTTTTTGTACTTTTGATTATTTTTAGAGAAGATAATAAGAATAATTGCAATTCATAACGATAGGTAGAGAAAGGACCTGCCACCAATGAAAACCCCTCTTAAAAAATACTTGGCCTGGCTGCCGGCTGTTTCGATTGCCATTGCAATTTTTATGTTTTCAGCCCAGCCGGCTGATGAGTCTACAGAAACCAGTGATCGGACCAGCCAGGCCCTTCTTTATTTTGCAAATCAATTAAATATCATTGAGCTGGAGCAGGGGAATCTGGAATATTTAGGTGAGATCATGTCTGCGCCGGTTCGGAAAAGTGCCCATATGCTGGAGTTTGCCGCTCTGGATCTTTCTATCCTGTTTGCTTTGTCCTTTTGGGACATGCATGGGAAAAGGCTGCTTTTGACAGCATTATTTATGACGGTTTTGTATGCCTGTTCTGATGAGTTTCATCAGCTTTTTGTTCCGGGACGGGCGGGGATGATTAGGGATGTTCTAATTGACAGTGTGGGGGCGGTTGTGATTACAGGGGGAGTTGCCTGCTTCAGAAAGCGCAGGAAATGTGAAGGAATTTCATAACGTCCTATTGACAGGGGTATTAAGTGTCAGGGATTGTCCTAAAATAGCTTATCAATTAGTGTAGGTACATTTTAGCCAGAGGGAATGGAAGGCAATCCTTGTTTCAGCATATGAAATGTGGTTTTTTTTGAATGACTCAGATCGCCTTTCTGTGATTTCCCATACCCGAACTGATCCACTGCCTTTTCTTAGTATAACCCGTTTTAAATAACCTTCCGTTTCGCCAGTCTACTTTCCGATAGCACAGAGGGAAAATGCTCAACGCAGCGCCACTACGCCTTCGCTTTTCCTTCTGCACTCTCGGAAAAGTATTCTTGCCGAAACAGAAAGGTATTTAAAACGGGTTATTCTTCACTTTTGTCTCTCTCTCCAAAGCCATCCGCTTCATACAGATCCAATAATTTTTCTCCCTCTGATTAGCTGCCCTTTCAATCTGCTGGGAGCAGTCTTCCGGGCTCATGAGCCAGTCGGGCCGGACAAGTCCGGACAAAAGGCAGCGGCGCATTTCATCCATAAGAGGCTTGTCCCAGCCCTTCAGGGACATGTCCTCCAACAGAGAGCGGGCAGTGTCTTCGTATGCGGGATGAAGAAACGCGTTCTCTGGGGCAAGGTAGGAGATATCGCAGATCTTCACATGGCTGTCTTGTCCAAAGGATTCCTGGTCTGAAAGGAATACGCTGTCTTCTGTGGATTCCCGTATATAAAAATAATAGAGGCAGGCAGAGTGTTTCCCGTTCTGGCGGCGGAGGATCCGCCCCAGGCGCTGGGTGCGCTGGCGGCTTACAGAGGAACCGGACAGGACAATGCCTACAGCAGCGTCAGGAACGTCAATTCCTTCGTCTAGAGCGCGGCAGCTAATAAGGATTCTCTGGCTGCCGTCGTGAAATCGTTCCAGGGTATTTTTTCTTGCCTGACGGTTAAGCTCTGAGTGGTAGCGTCCTGCCTGGTTGGGATATTTTGCGGAAAGAATCTGCCAGGCTTTTTCGGCCTGGTGGATTCGCTCGCAGAAAACCAGGATTCGGGTTGTGGAGGGCAGTTGTTCTACCAGGCTGACAAGACAGGAGATTCTGGCAGATGCCATGTGATTGAGCGCCTGCCGCCGGTAGGTCTGGTTAAGAAAAAGGGGAGCCACAGGGTCAAAATGTTTGTCTTTGGTGTTGGCCAGGCGGCTGACTGCAGAAAAGAAGTGGAACCGGTCTAAGTATTTTAAATAAGGATGCTTTTTTAACAGACGGCGGCGGGTGACAGACAGCCTTTCGCTGATTTCCTGATATTCCTCCATTTCCTTGGGGGAAAAGGATAAGGCTACCTGAAATATGGCAAATCTGCAGATATTGTTCCTTCTGGCTGCCTCGGAAAAGCCGTATTGAAATATTTCCCTGCCCAGGTTAGGAACCAGGATGGTATCGTAGTCCATGGCCTGGGGAGTAGCAGACAGGCCCAAGGAAAAGTATTTACCGGTTACATCCACGCCTGCTGTAAGAAAATCAAAGATTTTTCTGTTTTCCGGGCTGGCATAGTGGTGGCATTCGTCAGCAATCAGTAGTACAGGATAGCCCTGCTGAATATCAGACAGAATGTGGCGGGCCAGGTTGTACCGGGCAGAATTGATTATATAAATCATGTATTTTCGGTGTGGGTTGTCGGTTTTTCCGCTGTGGAAAAAGCCTGGCTTTTCTTGGGCATTTTTACAGTCAGGCAGATATTTTTCCATGGAAAAAGCCCACTGGGCAGCCAGTGGGAATGTGGGAACCACAATTTTAACACGAAGAGACGCTTCATTTCCTATGTATTTTTCCAACAGCCTGATGCTGTATAAAGCCATAACGGTTTTCCCGGCGCCGGTCACTACATGGACCATTCCATGAAAATGATTGGCCTGCCAGGCTCGGATACATTCCTTTTGCCATGTATACAGCTTCATTGAGACGCCTCTAGCTCATCCAGGGCAGGTACGTCTTCTGTCAACTGTTCTTTTCCTAATTGGTTGATCTTGGTATCTCCGGCTTCTTTATATTGATATAACTGATCTAAAAATTCAATGGCTGCCCGAATCTTTGTGCGGAGCAGATAACCGCCTGACTGGGTAGCTTTTGCGATGCTTTCAATGGAAACGTCCGGACTCCATTCATAGGCACGTCCATGAAATTCCTGGACTCGGCTCAGTATCTGATAAATCTCATCCTTGGTTAAGGGCAGAAGCTGAGGCGCTTTTAAAAGAAGCTGGAGTACGGTTCTTGCTGGCTCCTGGCTGTCAGGATAAACTGCTTCCAGGTTTTCAAATTCGTGCTTGCCTTCAATCACATCCTCCCCATAGGAGGCGCTGAGGGCAAACATGGTAAATACCGACTCCAGATGATTATCCGGCAGCAGGAATTTGGCCATATTCCGGTATGCGTTAAGCCGTGCCTTTTTGCCAAGACGGCCAATCAGCTCTGCCTCATCCATCAGAATTACCCAGCCATTGTATCCCAGCTTTGTAAACAGATGGCTCATAAAAACAAAATAATCCCCGCAATGTTTTGTTTTGCTGAAGGAAGTATTGTACTTTGCAGGCTGATTAAAAATGCGTTTGTAAATCTGCTTTAGCGGAACATTGGCAATAAAGTCCCCCTCCAAATCAGCCTGAAGCAAAAACTTTTCTTCGTAATCTTCCGTGTTCATATAGGCGCGGAGAAGATAGTAGAGTTTGTCTGTTTCCAGCTCTTTGGCAGCAAAGGGTACCATTTCTCCGGCCAGGGTACTGTTGGGAGTCATTTTTTCTAAAACCTGCATAAAGCCTGGCTGCTGACGCATGGGAAGGTAGGTATTGCTGATTAGCTTCTGGTAAACCAGATAAAGCTTGTCCATAGGGGTTTCCTTGCTGAGAGAGAGATAGGAGACCACCATGTTGTTGGAATGGGCCAAGTTAAAGACCGTGTTAAGCAGATGGGTTTTGCCTTCGCCGTACTTTCCGGAAATAACCATTCCGTCGGATCTGCCGTTTTCAGAGACCTGGTCCATGCGGCCGGAGATCTCCTTCATGATCTGAGGTCTGGCCTCAGAGAAATATTGCCCTACTGCACGGGACGGGATACCGGACCGCAATGCCTCAATGACCCGTCTGGCTTCCATATCAAACATAATTCTCACCTCCAAGGGTTCTGCTGTTGATCAGCCGGGGAAGCCCGACCCCTCCAAAGCCGGAGCTCTGTATCATGGCGCCGGCTTCTTCTATGGAAATCACGGATGCCGGCTGGTCCATGGAAACAGCAGTGTCTGCCAGTTTTGTTGACATTTCAACCAGTACGGCTGGCGTGTAAATCTGTGCAGCCAGCCGGTCTAAGTCCGCAATGTCTGCAAAACGGTTGAAATGTTCGCCTACGATCTCATTCTGAATCCGCATCCAGAGCGCCTGGTAGGATTTAATGCCTGCATTGTCATTGTCAAAAAGCTCCCGGTCAAAGGCAAACAGAAACATAATATTTTTCAGGCTGTCAATCTCGTCAATAAGCTGGCGGATGCTTTCATAGGTATCTTCCCTGCGCAGCTTGGTGTAGTGGATCACAGACAGGCTGGAACGGTTTAAAAGAATTTCTAAATTGTCCACGGAAACGATCATTCCTGCAAAGCCGCTTATCCGGACAACCTCACAGAGGGAGCGCAGCATATGGCGTGCATTATAGCGGGTGATCCGGCTGGGGGACAGTCCAAGGGCCCGTACAAGGGTCAGCTTAACGCCTCGATCTCCCTGCATCCAGGCCAAAAGAAGCTCCTGATTCTGAGGCTCCAGCACAGGATGCCCTAAAATGCCTCCGGTCAGAAGGCTGCAGGCCAGGGCAAAGTTGTTGTCCATGGAAGGGTTCCCCAGGAACATTTCCTTAAGCTGCAGGCGGATTTCTCTTCGGGTGATGGCATCCCCCATGTCCTGGGAGGAGAGATAATCCATAAAGGTCATGTTTTCTGGAATTTCCTCGTGGTCATACCCCATTTTCTTAATGATCTGAACTGCACAGCCTTTCAGACAGTCCATAATATCGCACTGACGCAGAATCTCCCCATAGATTTCCTTAAAGTCGTGAAGCCATATTTCTTCAGCAGAAAAATCAATGGTTTTGTAATGCAGCTCCTCTGCCATTCCGGAAAAAAGCTGAAGAAAATGGCTTTTTCCACTGCCTGGTTTTCCGGTGATGAATTTGATTTTGCTTCCGCCGGCGCAGATGTATTCCTGCAGATATTTTTCTTTCCAAAAGTCGGCGAGAAATTCAATTCCTGCTGATAATTGCCGGACAAGCGGCCCCTTGCCGGGAGCCTGCCCCTTTAAGAGAAGCTCTTTTTCGGATAATACTTTTGCCGGGGATTCATGTTCTGGTATGCTTTCAAATGCCATGGTTCTGCCCTCCGTCTGCGGCGATCTTATTCTTGGATATCATCTTCTTCCTCTTTTGTGTAAAACCGAATCGTGGACAAAAATTGTTCGTTTCCCGAGGCGTCCAGGATGCGGATTGCTTTATTAGGAAAGCGGCTGGGGCCAAACTGGAAATAACGTCCGCTTTTTGTGGTTTCTAAATCAGCTCCATACAGACGGGCTAAGTCAAAGGCATAGCTTTGCTGATCGTAATCTTTGCGGAATCTGCCCATAGGAACCAGAAATTTGTACAGGCTGGTCAGATAAATATCAGATTCCGGTTGTTTGTGCAGTTTTAGAACTGCCATGTCATAGGCGTCGGATAGTTCGTTGAGAAATGCCTGGGAGTTAAAATTGGCTTTGGTCAATCGATCCTGGCCGGTCTTTACCATCTGCACAAAGCTCTGGGGACGAACACAGGAAAAACGTTTCCGGTCCAGGTAAATGTCCTGATTTTCTGCGTCCAGACGGACCTTATAAGGAAACATCTCGTAGACAGGGTATTCTCCTTTTACATCTACGCCTTTTTCTCGGCATTGTTCCAAAAGCTGTTCTGCAAATTCCCCGTTTTCATAATAAGTCTTGCTGTCAAAGCCTTCCACGGATTTCTTGATTTCCTCGGTAAGATGGGTCTGTTCACCTAACAGATCGGAAAAGGCAGAAAGATTCCTGCTTAAATTTTTCAGATCCCCGCTTTCTGTGTCCCTTACAATCGCTTTATACAGCTTTTGCAGGGAATTAACCGTGTCTTTCATTCTTTTTTCCTGTGACTGCAGCTCACCGTATAATTCTTCGTAATTCATGGCTCCTCCGTTTTTTATCCGGAAGCGTGTGAAAAAATATACTCTGCCGGATGGCAGGAGTGATTTTCGGACACGTTTCCAACGCTGATTGTCTATATATGAAGCAGTATAATGGAAAAGTCTGTGGATTACAACATGTATTTACAAATTTTCCCTTTTTCGCCAAACCATCTGATCGATGATTCTGGTGTAGCTCTGGATGATCTTTACGACCTTGGTGCTGAAGCAGAGATCTGCATAATCAGGAACCGCGGTTCCGGTATCATTTGCCTGATTCATTTCAACAGCCAGATCCACAGACTGAAGCAGTCCTTCTGTGGTGATGCCGGAGATAATAAAGGAGCCCTTGTCCAGTGCTTCCGGACGTTCGGTGGAGGTTCTGATGCACACGGCTGCCAGAGGATGGCCGATAGAGTTAAAATAGGCAGATTCCTCCGGAAGTGTGCCGGAATCGCTGACTACCGCAAAAGCCTTCATCTGCAGCGCATTATAATCGTGAAAGCCCAGAGGCTCATGGGGAATTACCCTGCTGTCCAGCGAAAATCCGCTGTTCTCCAACCGGATGCGGCTTCTCGGATGACAACTGTAAAGTACTGGCATATCGTATTTTTGCGCCATGGCGTTAACAGCGTGAAAGAGTGACCGGAAATTCCTCTCTGTATCAATATTTTCTTCGCGGTGGGCAGACAAAAGAATATAGCGGCCTTCCCGGATCTCCGTTCCCAGCTCGGAAGACAGCCTTTTATGGATATCTGAGGACTGAATGTTTAAAAGATTGGCAGACAGTACTTCTGCCATAGGGCTTCCCACCACATAAGTTCTCTCCGGAGGAAGGCCGCAGTCTCTCAGCCACCTTCTTGCATGTTCGGAATAACACATGTTTACGTCAGAAATAATGTCAACGATTCTGCGGTTGGTTTCCTCCGGCAGACATTCGTCCTTACAGCGATTGCCGGCTTCCAGATGGAAAATGGGAATATGGAGCCGCTTGGCGCTGATGGCCGACAGACAGGAATTGGTATCGCCGAGTATCAGCAGGGCATCCGGGCAGATGGTTTTCATCAGCTTGTAGGAGCTGTCAATAATGTTTCCCATGGTGGCGCCAAGGTCTTCTCCCACTGCTTCAAGATGGACATCCGGAGGCGCCAGTTTCAGATCCTTGAAGAACACGCCGTTTAGGCTGTAATCGTAATTTTGTCCGGAATGGGCCAGGATGGTATCAAAGTATTTTCTGCATTTTGTTATGGTTGGAGCAAGGCGTATGATTTCCGGCCTGGTGCCTACCAGGATCAATAATTTCAGTTTACCGTTGTTTTTAAAGCAAATCTTTGCAAAGTCTGTCTGCATTGTGGTTTTGTTTACTCTCCTTTTGATTAGTTTTATTTATAGAATGGTTTAATCTTATCATAGGCAGGGGGATTAGACAAGGGAAGTATTGCTGAAAAAGCAGGGTGCAGCAGGGCTATACCTGCTGCACTCGTGAAGTAAACCCGTGAAACCGCGCAGAAAAAACCAGGGCCCGGAAAATCCAGTCAATAAACATTCCCAGCCATACCCCCATGACCCCCACATTCCATACCTTTACAAACAAATAGGCAAAACCAATCCGGAAAACCCACATGGAAAATACAGATACCATCATGGTAAAACGTGTGTCCAGGCCGGCCCGCAATGTGTTGGGCAGAGGAAAAGCCAGAGGCCACACAACCATTCCACAGGTATGGAGCAAAATCATACTGTGTGCCAGTTTAGACGCTTCCGGAGACAAATTGTAAATGCCCACAATCGGATGACTTAGAATAACCATGATGCCGCAGATGATAAAAAGCAGGCCGTAATTGGCCAGAATCAGCTTTTTTGTATACTGCTTTGCCTGTTCATATTCTCCTGCGCCCACACATTGGCCTACAATGGTAATTAATCCAAGACCCAGGGCATTGCCTGGAAGATAGTGAAGTGTAACCAGGTTGGATGCCACGGCAAAGCTGGCAATGGCGGCTGTTCCCAGGGTGGAAACCAGGCTTTGCAGGGCAATTTTGCCGAATTGGAACATTCCGTTTTCCAGGCCGCTTGGAATCCCTACATTCATAATCTTTTTCATCATCTCCCGATTAGGGTGTAAATCCTTTATGCCGGCTATGTGGATCACATTATCCGGCCTGGTAATCAGATATCCCATTAAAACTGCGGCAATAATACGGGAAATCAAGGTAGGAATGGCTACTCCTTCCACTCCCATGCCCAGTCCATAAATGCAGACAGCATTTCCTGCAATATTGATTCCGTTCATAATCAGGGATGCAATCATGGAAATTTTAGAATTGCCCATGGACCGGAACAGGGCTGCACCTGAATTGTACAAAGCCAGAAACAAATAGGAGCATGACGTGATCCGGAAATAAAGAGCCGCATTGCTCATAACCGCTTCTTCAGCCTGGCCGAAGATCAGTTCAAGAAGGCGGCGTCCTCCCAGTAAGGCGGCGCCGGTAAAAAGTGCAGAACAGGCCATGGTAATCAGAACCAGCTGACCGGCTCCATGACAGGCGGCTTCCAGCTTCTGTTTTCCGATGTACTGGGAGCATACGACTGCGCCTCCTGTGGCAAGCGCTGCCAAAAGCTGGATAATTAAAATACTGATGGAATCTACCAGGGCTACTCCGGATACTGCTGCTTCTCCTGCAGCGGCTACCATAACCACATCTACCATGCCTACCAGTACAGCCAGGATCTGCTCTACAATAAGCGGTCCTAAAAGTTTTATCAGATCCTTTTTTGAAAACATCATAACTAAGTCCCCTTTATCAAAGAAATGGCTTATTTCCGCAGAGAAGCTAAAAGCTGTGTGAGGAAATAAGCCTTTTCGTGTTTTGTCTTTTCGTATTACTCAAACACAACAAATCCCAGTAGTTCCTTTTTCAGATCCCGGATCTTTTCCATCTCCAGTTCGATTGCCTGGTAGGAGGAGATGCCGCATTGCTCTACCAATACAATGCTGTCACATTCCGGAAGCTTTAAGATGGCGTCGGCATTTTGGAGAATATTTCCGCCGGAAATAATCTGTATGCCAGGCAGATGCTCTCTCAGATATGCGGCTACCTGTGTTACAGATTCAGGGTCAGCACATCCTGCAATAAAAATGGTTTTGGAGCTGCCAGATTGATTTTTGATGTTGGCGGCAATCAGCTTTGATTCAGAATCAGCATCATTCTGTCTGACCCTCCCCTCCAGACGATTCAGCCAGGCGTCAATAAAATTCTGTCTGGGTTTTCCGGCCATGGGCAGGGAGCCTAAAACCTTTACCTGAAACCTGCTCCGCAGCTCTTTAGGAGAGTACAGCTTATCGCTCATTAAAAACCATACACAGATGAAAAATACAACAACAAAACCTCCTAAAACACCACCCAGCACACCATATTTTACTGCGCTTTTCAATGCGTCTATTTTGGAGGAATTGATGTTGGACGGCATGGACAATTCCTTGAGGGCCGCTTCCTTTTCCGAAAGGGTGGTCTTTAAGTTCTGAAGGCGTATCATCTCCATGGACTGATTGTCTGCAAGAGCCCAGTCTACAATACTTCCGCAGCTATTGTTAATAGCCTGGATGGTATGTTCGCCTATGTCTTTTTTTATCTGTCTGTGCAGGATATCGATCTGCTTTAGAATGCTGTCAAGAATTTTCTGAGCATCCTCTGCATTGGTGTGTTTTACTTTAATCGTTAAAATATTGGTCAATTCCGTGCTTCCGGATTCCACGGCTGAAATACTGCCTCGTTCTACGGATACCAGCTCCTGCAGATATTGAGGATCTAATTGATTTGAAGAACCGATGGTTTCTAAAAAGGCTGTGCTGGTTATGACGGATTGATATGCCTGAAGAATCGTGTTGGTGTAATCAATATTCTGGTAGATCATTCCAGGCATAATCTCATAATCTGTTTTGATGAACAGATCACTTTGCGCCTCATAAATGCTGTAAGGGCTTAGATTCATCAAAATGGACTTTTCCAAGTAGTTCTGCTGGCTTTCAATGGCTGCTTGAATATTCTGAATCTCGTGTTCTGAGTAGTCCACATCATTTTCATATTGCTCCACAGCTTTTTGGTAATCTTCTTCTTTTTGGGCTGCTGTTTCCGGATCGCTTTGGCTGCGATATGTAAGGAAGCCCTTACCGCCGCCTAAAAGAACTGCAAAAGCAATCGCTATGACAAGGATTGGTTTCCACTGATGAAGGATTGCAAAAATCAGATCTTTTAAGTCAACCTCGTGTTCGTAATTATTCTGTGTGTACATTGGATCCATAAAAGTTCTCCCTTCAAAGGTTTGCAAGAAAACGGCCCAAACGCCGAGTGTTCCCATTATAGCACAGGGGATAAGAGAAAACAAGATGAGAAACCCACCCAGATTATGGCGATTTTGTTGATAAATTCTTAAAATTTATTGGAAATTCCTGGATTGTATTTCTTATGTGACTGAGGTAAAATACGAAAAAAAGGAAAAGGTGAGAGAAAACTATGGCGGATGTGGCAAGGGGGATTTTGTTATCAGGTATTTTAGATTCGTTTCGTAATAACAGGAGAAACCCTGTGTGCCGGGTTTTTATTCCAGGGGATACACGGATGTTTGACAAGCTTCCCAAGGCTTTGAAGAAATGGATGGCGCAGGAATGGGAGCATTTTGGGAAATGTCAGGAATCGGAGGCGGAGGAAGCCGTAAACACTGCCTGGTTCCACAGATATCTGCAGTATCAGACATCCATAGGGGATTTGTATGATTTTGTCCAGAGGAATGGAGAGGAAGGATCAGGCGACACAGAGTTTTTAAAGCGTCTGACAGATCGGGCATTCCGGTACGGAGCTGAGTTTTCAGAGGATAGGAGTGCGGATTTCACAGAGCAGGAGAGACAGTGTGTTTTTGCGTTTTATGGCATAGGGATAAGGGTGCTCCGCCGTGTGCTTCAGGAGATCACGCCTAAGGCGGAAAGCACACTCATCAGCAGAATCATGAGGAACCCGGAGACGGCAGAGGTACGGATTCTGAATAATCTGATGTATGAGAAATTGGAAAATGACGAGATGTGGTGGCATATCCGATATTGCATCGATCATGAAATCAGAGGGTTGGAGGAGCTGATGGTAAATGTGGCGAAAAACGGGCAGTGGAAGGCATGGGTCCGTCAGGCAGCGGCTGAGTATGCCTGTAGATTTATGGATGTGGGTACAATTTGTATAGAGCTTCTTTCAGGACTTCACGGAAAGCTGTTTTATTGGACAGCAGAGCAGTTTATAGATACCCGGGACAAGCGGCTGAAGGATCAATTGAGAAATTATGCAAGGTATTATACCGGGCAGGAGATGCAGCAGGATGTCTGCCTGGTGAAAATGCAGGATAAGGATGGAGTGAGGCGGATTTGCGGTTATCTGGAGAGACTGAAGCGCATGTCCAGAACCGTGGAGCCGATGGATCCAATTTTGGCAATCGGTGAGATCGAAAGTGCGGAATTATTGGAGGAGCTGGGACGCCTGACAGATTTGCTGATGCGGGATGATTTCCGTGACCGAAAGTGGAATGGGCTTCAGGCGGCTCTGGTGTCTGCACTGGCCAGGGTAGCCTCTGCAGGCGAGAAGGAGTACGAACAGGTGATGGAGCTGATGACAGTAAGGGCCAAAAGATGCGGCCCAGGCAAAAGGATGGAAAAGCTTAGCTGCATGGTGGAGGATATCCGGTGGAGAATCCGGGGCTGACAAATTCTAAGTAAACCTCCATGCGCCCGGCTGCGGACACACCGCCAATCATGAAAGTCTGGCGGGCACATTTGGCATCCCTGATTTTAAACCGCCTCCGGCGATAGGACTTTCAAAGCAGCCTTTTAGCCATTGATATTTTTTCTTAGGTACCGGCAGACGCAGACCATTGGATAACAGAATGATGGTAGGGTACAGAGCGGTTATGAAGTTTTGATTGACTAAAAAGCTGCGGTGGATTCTCAAAAAATAATCAGGCAGCAGCTCCTGCATCAGATGAATCGGATAAGGAATGCGGATAAACTGGTCTGTCAGAATGATTCGAGAGTAAATGTTGTCAGCTTCTACATATATAATATCGTAAGGGAAAAGGCAGCAGGTTTTGCCGCAGTCAGTAAAGATTAATGGTTGTTTTGTATTCATGGATAAACCTTCCAAAATGAAAATAACCGACACAACAAAAGAGACCAGTCCGTGGGGGATCGGTCTCTCTTTTTTTAACGCTTTCTTTCCAGCTTTCCATCCTCGCCGACATAGTAATTATCAACCCATTCATCCGTGACCAGTACGCCGTCTTCATCCAGATAATACCAGGCGCCTTTATCCTTCTGCCAGTATTCGGATTTGCGGTAGCCGTTTTCATCAAGGTAATAGCGCCTGCCGTCAAGCTCCAGCCATCCGACGGCAGGCTCTCCGTCATCCTGGATGTATTGCCACTGATCATCTTCTGTCTGCAGCCACTCGCCTGCCAGGGAGGGGAAAGCAGACAGAAAAAGGCAGGAAATGGTCAAAATCAAGGTCAGACTTGTCTTGTGTCTCATAACAACTCACCTCAGCTTTCTGTTTGATTTGATTATATCAGGGGTGGAAAAGGATGGCAATAGGTTGGGGGGTATTGTAAGGATTTTGCGTGAATCGTAAGAAAAAAGTTAATAACTATAAAAAAATTTTTTTTGTGCCGACACAAGGAGCAAAGGGAGCGGGATTACAAGCAGTAGTGACTGTTATGCGAAAAAACAGACAGATGTTGTAGGTCGATAAGTCGTTTGTGAAAAAAGTCGAATTTTGTCGGTTTGCGCGATTTCTTCTGCTTTTCAAAAAAGGAAAAAGGCTTTATAGTTGATATAGAAGTACAGAAAATGCGGCTGTTAAGGTACCGGACAGCTGCGAGAAAATAACAAAAAGGAGATGGGAATGATGAATGCAATGGTAGGAGAAACAAAGAGTTCGGGAATGGATCAGGGTTTGGAATTGGCAGAACAGAAGTCAGAAAACAGCAGAATGACAGAGAAGGAAAATGAAATTCTGAAGAAGGAAAACAGAAGATTGCAGAAAGAGAATGAAATACTGCTTGATACTGTGGCTCAGATGAAGGTCACACTGAACCGATTGATAAAGAGATATGTAATAGAGGGACCGAAGCACTGACAGGGTCAGATGATTCGGTCAGATTCAAAGTGTTCCTGGGAATGATGGGGCGGGAGATATTTTTCCAGCTCATGCTCTAAAGCTTTGTTTTTGTGAAGAAGATCCCAGATTGTTTTGTGCATCCATTGAACGGTGTCGTTCAGTTCTTTATTTTCTGTTTCTAATTTGTGAAGGTAGGGATCCTGCGGGGCATTGGCTTTGCTGACAGAACAGGAACGCATATAATCAAGAAAGCGGCTGGAGATTGATGGATTTCCGGCAATCATATTCTGGAGCAGGAGCCTGTCCCGTTCTTCTTTCGTGAGGGTGCGGAAATCGGAATAACGGGTCAGCAGTACCATTGAAAGGTTGCATATTGAACAGTCTGCGACTTCCGATGGTTGGGAAAAGGTATATCGTCCGCAGCCGGGACAATAGTAAACAGATAAATCTTTCATAAAAATACCTCCATTGTTGTATTGCTTGGGCAGAGCTGAAGTGAGTACTTTATATAGATATATAATGCATGGGAACGGAAAATATGACAGATTTTGCCAAAAAGATTAAATTTTTTGAAAAAATATAATTAAATACCGATTTTGTTTGTGAAAATCCGGGAATAATCAATAATGAGCGTATTTCCGGATTCCTTTTTCGATATTTTTTTACAGGATAACCAAGCTGTTTTCATTGGGATTTCATTGGGAAGTTGCGAAATAGTATTGACAAATATTGGCTTATGAAGTAAGATGTGGAAGATAGCAGATATGCCTTGGTAGCTCAGTTGGTAGAGCAGAGGACTGAAAATCCTCGTGTCACTGGTTCGATTCCGGTCCAAGGCATTTTTTTACGTTGCGGGAAAATTTGGTCCGTCCAGGGTGGAACAGACAAAAACGTGTCAGTTACGCCATTTGCCGGATTGAATTATGTTTTGTTGTATGATATAGTACATGCAGGTAAAAGATAGGACAGGATTTATAATGTTTAAGGAGAATACATTTTAAGGAGAATACAGATGAAAGGTATCATTCTTGCCGGCGGGTCCGGTACGCGCCTTTATCCTTTGACAAAGGTTACTTCAAAGCAGCTGCTGCCGATTTATGACAAGCCCATGATCTATTATCCGTTGTCAGTGCTTATGAATGCCGGTATTCAGGATATCCTGATTATATCCACGCCGGAGGATACACCCAGATTTGAGGCACTTTTAAGTGACGGCCGCCAGTTTGGGGTGCGTCTGCAGTATGCGGTGCAGCCTAGCCCGGATGGTTTGGCTCAGGCATTTATCATAGGCGCTGATTTTATAGGACAGGATTCTGTGGCTATGATACTGGGGGACAATATATTCCACGGACAAGGACTGAAGAAGCGGCTTCGTGCGGCGGCAGGCAAGGACAGCGGCGCCACGGTATTCGGATATTATGTGGACGACCCGGAGCGGTTCGGGATTGTAGAATTTGACGGAGAGGGAAAGGCCATATCCATTGAGGAAAAGCCTCATAACCCTAAGTCGAATTACTGTGTGACAGGATTGTATTTTTATGACAACCGGGTAGTGGAGTTTGCGAGAAACCTGAAGCCCTCTGCCCGCGGAGAATTGGAGATTACGGATTTAAACAGAATTTATCTGGAAAAGGGTGAGCTGGATGTGATTTTGCTGGGGCAGGGCTTTACCTGGCTTGACACGGGAACGCATGAGTCTTTGGTGGAGGCCACCAACTTTGTTAAGACCATCGAGAATCATCAGCACAGGAAGATTGCCTGTTTGGAGGAGATTGCCTGGCATAATGGCTGGATCAGCACAGAGCAGGTATTGGAGACCTATGAGATATTGAAGAAGAATCAGTATGGACAGTATCTGAGGGATGTGCTGGACGGCAAATATATTGATAAGCTTCACAATCTGTAGAGTATGGAAGGATTGAAAGACGGAAAGGAAGAAAGGGATTATGAAAATCATTGTTACCGGCGGAGCCGGGTTTATCGGCGGGAATTTTGTACATTATATGGTAGAGCGCTATCCTGAGGATCGGATCATCAATCTGGATGCTCTTACCTATGCGGGCAACCTGGAGACCTTAAAGCCAGTTGAGGACAAGCCTAATTATGAGTTTGTAAAGGGGGATATTGCAGACAGGGACTTTGTTTTTGGCTTATTTGAAAAGGAGAAGCCGGATATTATTGTAAATTTTGCCGCCGAGAGCCATGTGGATCGTTCCATCAGCGATCCGGGAATTTTTGTGCGGACTAATGTTTTGGGAACTACTACCCTGCTGGATGCCTGCCGTGAGTTTGGCATCAAGCGTTTTCACCAGGTGTCTACCGACGAGGTCTATGGTGATTTGCCTTTAGACCGGCCGGATCTGTTCTTTACGGAGGAGACTCCGCTTCATACCTCCAGTCCTTATTCATCCTCCAAGGCAAGTGCAGATCTTTTTGTGATGGCATATCACAGGACCTTTGGTATTCCGGTTTCTGTTTCCCGGTGTTCCAATAACTATGGGCCATATCAGTTTCCGGAGAAGCTGATTCCTCTGATGATCAGCCGTGCTCTTGCGGATGGGGAGCTTCCGGTATATGGAAATGGGGCCAATGTGCGGGATTGGCTTCATGTGTATGATCATTGTCAGGCCATTGACCTGATTCTCAGGAAAGGGGAGGATGGCTGCGTCTATAATATCGGCGGACACAATGAGCGGACCAACCTGCAGGTAGTGAAGACGGTTCTGCGTGTCCTGGATAAGCCGGAAAGTCTGATTAAGTATGTGACAGACCGTCCTGGCCATGATATGCGCTATGCCATTGATCCGGCAAAGCTTAAGAGAGAGCTGGGCTGGGAGCCGGTATATAATTTTGATACAGGAATCGAGCAGACGATCCGATGGTATCTGGACAACCGGGAGTGGTGGGAGCACATTATCAGCGGCGAGTACAGCAGCTATTTTGACAGAATGTATGGGGAGAGACTGCAGGCAGATTAGGAGAGCGGACAGACATGAGCATGAGGGTTTTAGTGACTGGGGCCAAGGGACAGCTTGGCAGGGATTTGATGAATGAGCTGAAGCGGCAGGGATTAGAGGGAATCGGCGTGGATGTGGAGGAGATGGATATTACGGATCCGGAGAAATGCCGGAGTGTAATTGGCCAGGCCGGCGCTGACGCGGTGATTCACTGTGCTGCATATACTGCAGTAGATGCTGCAGAGGATCAGGCAGAGCTTTGCCGGAAAATCAATGGGGAGGGAACCCGAAATGTGGCAGAGGCGTGCCGCGATGCGGGGGTAAAGCTGATGTATATCAGCACGGATTATGTGTTTGACGGGGAGGGAACCCGCCCCTGGGAGCCGGACGACGAGAGAGCCCCGCTAAATGTGTATGGACAGACCAAATACGAAGGAGAGCTGGCCATTGAGGAGCTGCTGGATCGGTATTATATCATCCGTATTGCCTGGGTGTTTGGCGCGGCCGGGAAGAATTTTATTAAAACCATGCTGAGGCTGGGAAGAGAGAGGGGGGCGGTCAGCGTGGTAAATGACCAGGTTGGTTCTCCTACCTACACCTATGATTTGGCCCGGCTTTTGGTGGATATGGTTCAGACTGAGCATTATGGCCGGTATCATGCTACCAATGAGGGGGAGTGCAGCTGGTATGAGTTTGCCTGTGAGATCTTCCGGCAGGCGGGGCTTGAGGTACAGGTGACACCTGTCAGCAGCGAGGCCTTTGCCGCCAAGGCCAAACGTCCGGCCAACAGCCGGATGAGTAAGGAAAAGCTGACCGAGAAAGGCTTTGTGCGCCTGCCGGATTGGCAGGATGCATTGAAGCGTTTTTTAAAAGTGATTGAGAATCAAGGTAATTGAAGATTCAGAAAGGGAGACGATAAGATTATGGGAAAATATTTTGGAACAGATGGTTTCCGCGGGGAGGCAAATGTAAATCTGACCGTGGAGCATGCTTATCAGGTAGGACGTTTTCTGGGCTGGTATTATGGCCAGAGATGTAAGGCCAGCCTGCAGAACCCGGAGGGAAGATGCCGTGTGGCCATTGGTAAGGATACCAGAAGAAGCAGCTATATGTTTGAGTATTCGCTGGTAGCCGGGCTGACGGCTTCCGGCGCAGACGCATATTTGCTTCATGTGACCACAACACCCAGTGTATCCTATGTGGTAAGAACAGAAGAGTTTGACTGTGGTATTATGATCTCAGCCAGCCATAACCCTTATTATGACAATGGCATTAAGGTGATCAACGGCAGGGGGGAAAAGCTGGAGGAGATGGTAATCCAGGAGATCGAGCGATACCTGGATGGGGAGCTGGGAGAGATTCCCTTTGCCATGAAGGATAAGATCGGGCGCACTACAGATTATGCGGCAGGAAGAAATCGATATATCGGTTATCTGATTTCCATGGCTACCCGGTCCTTTAAGAATCGGAAGGTTGCCCTGGACTGTGCCAACGGAAGCGCTTCCTCCATTGCCAAAAATGTGTTTGACGCTCTGGGTGCAGAGACCTATGTGCTGAATAACAGTCCCAATGGCCTGAATATTAATACGAAGTGTGGTTCTACCCATATTGAGGTTCTGCAGCAGTTTGTGAAGGAAAATGGATGTGATGTGGGATTTGCCTATGACGGGGATGCCGATCGCTGCATTGCAGTAGATGAAAACGGAGAGGTAGTGGACGGCGATAAGATTCTGTATATTTGCGGAAAATATATGAAGGAAAACGGCGGACTTCTCAACAATACCGTAGTGACCACGATCATGTCCAATTTCGGCCTATACAAAGCTTTTGACCGGGAGGGTATTTCTTATGAAAAGACCGCTGTGGGAGATAAGTATGTTTATGAAAATATGGTGAAATATGGAAACTGCCTGGGAGGCGAGCAGTCCGGCCATATTATCTTCAGCAAGCATGCCACCACAGGAGATGGGATTTTGACCTCACTGAAGGTGATGGAGGTCATGCTGGAGAAAAAGGAAGCATTGGGCAAGCTTGCCTCTGAGGTGGAGATTTTCCCGCAGGTTCTGAAGAATGTCCGTGTTCACGATAAGCAGCAGGCACAGGATGATCCGCAGGTTCAGGAGGAAGTGGAGAAGGTGTCCAAAAAGCTGGGAGGCGACGGACGTATTCTGCTGCGTCAGTCCGGGACAGAGCCTGTAGTGCGGGTCATGGTGGAAGCGTCCAGCGAAGAACTTTGTGAGAAATATGTGGATCAGGTGATTGCAGTAATGAAGAACCAGGGACATGTGCAGTAAGAATGCTGCCATTGCACCATGTAAAGATTCCAGGAGGAGAAAAATATGCTGAATTATAAAAGATATCGGAGAGTTCCGGTGATGGACTATCCGGAGCGAAAGTGGCCGGGAAAGCAGATTGAAAAGGCGCCTATGTGGTGCAGCGTGGATCTGCGGGATGGGAACCAGGCTTTGATTGAACCTATGGTGGTGGAAGAAAAGATTGAGTTTTTCAATATGCTTGTAAAGCTGGGGTTTAAGGAGATTGAGATCGGGTTTCCTGCAGCTTCCCAAATAGAGTATGATTTTCTTCGGCAGCTGGCAGAGAGAAGGCTGATTCCGGATGATGTGCGGGTACAGGTTCTGGTTCAGTGCCGCGAGCATCTGATCAAGCGAACCTTTGAGGCGATTCAGGGTATTAAGAAGGTGATTGTGCATATTTACAATTCTACCTCCACGTTACAGAGGGATGTGGTCTTCCACAAGGATAAGGAAGAAATCAAGCAGATTGCTGTGGAGGGGACGGAGCTGGTAAAGAAGTATGCGGCAGGCTATGACGGGGATCTTCTGCTGGAGTATTCCCCGGAAAGCTTTACCGGAACAGAGATGGATTATGCCCTGGAGGTATGTACAGCCGTACAGGATGCCTGGGGGCAGGCGACGCCTGAGCGGCCCATTATCTTTAATCTGCCGTCCACAGTGGAGATGACCACCCCTAATGTTTATGGAGATCAGATTGAATGGATGAATCTGAATTTTAAGGATCGGGACAGCATTATCCTAAGTGTACACCCACACAATGACCGGGGAACCGGGGTGGCGGCTACGGAAATTGCGCTGCTGGCTGGGGCTGACCGTGTGGAGGGAACGCTGTTTGGCAACGGCGAGCGCACCGGCAATGTGGATATTCTGACTCTGGCGTACAATATGTTCTCCCAGGGAATCGATCCAAAGCTGGCTATTGAGAATGTCCGTTCTATTGCAGAGGTGTATGAGCGCTGTACGAAAATGCAGATTGATCCGCGCCATCCCTATGCAGGGAAGCTGGTATTTACCGCATTTTCCGGCTCTCATCAGGATGCGATCAACAAGGGAATACAGGCTCTCAAGGAAAGAGGCGGAGAATACTGGGAGGTTCCCTATCTGCCCATAGATCCTTCTGATATCGGCAGAGAGTATGAGCCCATTGTCAGGATCAACAGCCAGTCCGGCAAGGGCGGCGTGGCTTTTGTCATGGATACCTTCTATGGCTTCCGGCTTCCGAAGGGAATGCACAAGGAATTTGCCGATGTGATTCAGAAGATTTCGGAGCAGCAGGGTGAGGTGGCGCCGGAGCAGATTATGGATGAATTTCGCCGCTGTTACCTGGATAAGAAGGAGCCTTTGCACTTTAGAAAATGCCATATTACGGACACCGAGGTGGAGAAGGATGTGTATGCCACCCTGGCCAAGGTTACTTACACGGACCATGGAATTGAGAAGGTCTTTGAGGGTGTGGGGAACGGACCGATTGATGCGGTGCAGAGAGGCTTAGAGGAAATTCTGGGGATTCAGATCAAGGTACTGGATTACAATGAGCATGCTTTGCGTGCCGGTTCCAATGCACAGGCAGCCTCCTATATTCACTTGATGGATCAGGAGAGCGGCAGGGTGACTTATGGTGTGGGAATCAGCTCCAATATCACCAGGGCATCTGTAAGAGGGATTTTCAGCGCGGTCAACCGATTATTCTATTCTTAGAGCTTGTCGGAAAGGTGCTTTCTGGCGGCAGGTGATTGCTTCACTGAAATTTTGAGAATGTATGTGATACGGTCTTCATAGAGAGGGCTGCTGCAAAACGGTATATAACCGGATTTTGCGGCAGCCCTCTTGTGCTTAGGAAACCAGGGAAGCCCGGCAGCCTGCCATGCCGATGCTGAGCATCATCCACAAGGCAGGGGTGACGATCGGCAGGTCGATATTTACCGTAGACTGGAGGGTATAACAGGCAACGGCAAACAAAGCGCCCAGGATATAGCTTTCCTTGGATTGGTTTTTCCCCATACAGTACATGGCAGCAACGAGAAAGACCAGATATCCGGCTGTACCTGCCAAGCCGATTGTCAGCAGATACTGGATAAAGGAATTGTGGGCACTGTCAAAAACCTGTCCAGTGGCGGCCACCATTTCTTCAAGAATAGTCCCCTTAGTCAAAAGTCCAAAGGTGTCCGGACCATATCCAAACAGCTTTTGGATCAAGGGAAATTCCTGGTAAAGCTCCAAAGATTTTCTCCAGATATAGCCTCGGCTGGTTCCCCAGTCATTGTTGAAAACAAGGTAGGATTGGAGCGCCCCATACCGGTTGGCATGATTGGCTGCATTGGCGTCAAAGAACATAAAGCAGAGAATCCCAATACCTGCCGCCATCAGGATGGCCCATACCCGGACGGTTTTTGAACCTCCTAAGAGGATTGGAGGAATTGGTATTTTGGGCTTGCGCACAGCCCCAGGGTCAGAGGGTTTGGCGGCAAAACCATATACTGCCGCAAGCAGCCAGAAAAACAACACAACAAGGGGCAGCCCCTGAAGGTTGACAATGATCAGAAACAGACTTTCCAGACCAAGAACCCTTTCCGGAAACAGGTGGTTGGCCCAATCAATCATTTGGATGATGGAAAAAAAGGTCGCAGCGATGATCAGGTATCGGAGCATGCCCTTTCGCGTCTTAAAAAGCAAAAAGGGAAGTCCGCCGAAAAGGGCGGCTATGCTTAAATAGGCGTTGTCGCTGCAGCCCATAATAATCGCGGCAAAGGAGGCACACAGGCAGAAATAATACCATGCCATTTTTAAAGGATTGTCCTCCAATGCGAACATGGCGGCAGCAAAGCCCATGACAAGGCCCACATAAGCTGTGTAGGTGTTGATGTTGCCAATGGTAGAGGTGAAGATGGCAATCTGGGATTCAAGAATGACCTTGTGAAAGCCCAGAATATCCATCCGGAAATAGTCTGTGATTCCGATCACGCACACAACCGCTCCGCTGGCTAAAAATAATTCCGCATACCATTGTTTCGGCTTCCATAAATGGCTGATAAGGTAATAGGAGGCCACATACAGGCTTAAAAGGAGAAGTCCTGAGAAGCGTCCTTTATTTCCGTAGAAGGCTGCTTTTGTATAAGGGGACAGAAGGGTGGATAAAGCGGAAGACACCCAGAAAACAAGGACTGCTGCATCAGCCGCAAAAAAGGGGCTTTTTTTATTCGCCGGAATTATTTTTGAGAAAAACCATCGGGTGTGGACACCTTTAAATTCCATTAAGTCAATGGCAGCCAGAATAACTGTCAAGAGCAGCACAACGGCCAGCATGGACAGGGTGCATCTGCGGTAAAAGTTGTATTTAGTCTCCAAAATATCCCTGTAGGAGTTGTGGCAGATCAAGGGAAATACTACAAGTAAAAGAAACAGGCCAACGCCCAGGACGCCATTGATCAGACCAGAGGATGTGGCCATGAATGTGTCAGACAGGCCAGAAGCGGCTTTTTTATGATTTGTCATGATGATTCCTTTCGTATCATAAGTTCAGATTCCATGGATGAATTACCGATATCGTGGTATAGCAGCAAATGTTCAGCAGGTCTGCGCTATAGAAGAAAAATTCTGCGCACTATTTAAAAGCTATTTCTGAACAGCTACGTATAGTATAGCATTAATTGGACCTGGGCGCAACGGGGGAATTGCCGAAAAGGTTCATTGGTTCACTGATTCGATAGTGCCATAATCCGATTTGGCATTCAAAAGAAAATCCCTTTATCATTGTTTTTTTATGTGATATGATGAAGTCAGCAATATGTTTCGCACTCCTGCAGTTAAAAAATATCAGGGTGAAAGAAAACATTCTGTCCATACCTGTTTGTGCCAAACGGACATGATTTGCCGTGAAATCTACACAGGATGGAGGAAATAATGGGAAAGTGAGATAAGAATACATGAAGTTTTCATATACGATTGCAGGAGGGGCAGTCCGGATTGATCGGGTGGAGGAGCCGCAGCAGATTGTAATCATTCCAGATAATCTGGACGGATATCCGGTGACAGAATTGGGAGACTATGCATTGGCAGGAAGCAGCCTGGAGGAAATCTGGCTTCCCACAAACCTGAAAAAGATTGGTGCATATGGATTCTACAACTGCGAAAGGCTTCGCTGCCTTCATTGCAGCAGCAGAATCATTGATCTGGGAACCGGATTATTTGCAGGAGCCGGGAGTGTAGAGGTTTTGGACATGGAATTGTTTGAAGGGGAAAAATCCTGTTTAAAGGAGCTTCTTTCAGAGCTGAGGCAGACCTTGCGGGTCCGATTGCGGTTGGGAGAAAATGGAGGAGAAGCCCGACTGATTTTTCCGGAATATTATGAGGAATCCGTGGAAAACACTCCGGCCAGAATTTTATATATAGAGACCCATGGATGTGGACACCGATATCGATACTGTTTTGGGGGTACTGAGTTTGAGTACCAGAAGTACGATGAATTGTTTCCTCATGTAAAGGTGCAGGAGCCGGAGGATCTGGTGACAGAGCTGGCCTTAGGAAGGCTTGGGTATCCTTTGAGGCTGTCGGGAAAATACGAGAAGATGTATCAGGAATATGTGACAGAGCACTGGAAGACAGCAGGGCGGCTGTTGATCGGGGCGGATGTGAAGGGTGGGAGAGGGTATGGAAATGTGGAGGCAGGAAGGATTCCCTGGCTGGTGGAAACGGTTTTGAGGCTGGAGGATGGACGGCCGGAGGACGGCCGGAGGAAAGATGGATGGTCGGAAGACACCTGGCAGGAAGATAGAGAGACAAATGACAGGATTGACCGGGGGATCCGGGCTCGGCCAGAGATTCAGGTGCAGGAATTGATTCAAATGGCGCAGCAGGCAGGGGATACCCAGGCAGTTAGCTGGCTGATGGATTTTCGGCATAGGAATACAAGAAGGGAAAAGGGAGATGAGTGGAACGGCCAAGGGCAGAGAAAGGAAAGAAAGAGACGGAGATTTGAATTATAGAATTGCAGTAAGGGGAAAGAACGGATCGAGCGGTTGACAGCAGGGCTGAAAGGAGATGGGAAATTTATGATCGATCCCACCAGACACAGGCAATTGGAGGAATGGAATATGGTAGAATTGTGCATCCGTATTCTTTCTAATGCCAGGAATGAACTGTATCTGAACATGCGTTATCTGGATGTGGCTCTGGGAAGCCTAAGGTATGAGGCAGCGCCCGGGTGCCGGGGAGTGGGAACGGATGGGTTTGTGATCTACTATGACCCGGAGTTTTTGTGCAGTCTTTTCAGACAGGGAAGGGTGTTGGTTAACCGTTGTTATCTGCATATGGTTCTTCATTGTCTGTTTTGTCATATGGATACACAGGGAAGCCGGGAGCAGAGAGACTGGAACCTGGCATGTGATATTGCAGCAGAGTCTGTGATAGACGGCCTGTATCTGGGCTGTATTCACCGGCAGCCGTCCCTTTACCGACAGGATTGGTATGGGCGGCTGAGAAAGGAGCTGCCGGTGCTGAATGGGGAAGGAATTTATCACATTCTAAAAAAGATGAATTTGCAGGATAAGCAGAGGGAAAGGCTGGCAGCGGAATTTTATGTGGATGATCATGGGTATTGGGAGCTGCCTGACGAGGAGCCTAAGCTTTCCGTGGTGCGTCAGAACCAGTGGGATAATAACCGGGAGAGGCTGCAGACGGAGATGGAGACTATGGGGAATCAGCAGGATGAGGATTCTCAAAGCCTTTTGGAGCATGTGCAGGTGGAGAATCGGGAACGGTATGATTATCGGGAGTTTTTGAAAAAATTTTCCGTGCTCAGGGAGGAACAGCAGGTGGATCTGGATTCTTTTGACTATGTGTTCTACACCTACGGTATGTCTCTTTATGGAAATATGCCTTTGATAGAACCGATGGAGTCAAGGGAAGTCAGCCGTATCCAGGATTTTGTGATTGTAATCGACACATCCATGTCCTGTTCCGGGGAGCTGGTGCGGCGGTTTTTAGAGGAAACGTATGATGTGCTGTGTGAGGCAGACAGTTATTTCCGGAAGGTGAATATCCATATTATTCAGTGTGATGAGAAGGTAAGGCAGGATCAAAGGATTACCTGCCGGGAGGAAATGGAAGCATATATGGCAGACTTTTCCATAATCGGTCAGGGCGGGACAGACTTCAGGCCGGCTTTTGAGTATGTGGATGATATGATGGCAAGGGGCGAATTTCACCGGCTGCGGGGGCTTCTATATTTTACGGACGGGGAGGGAATTTATCCGATGAAACGGCGGCTGTATGATACCGCATTTGTGTTTGTGAGGGATTCCTATACGGATATTTCGGTTCCGGCTTGGGCTATGAAGGTGATTTTGGAGCCGGAGCAGATATTGTGATGCTTCCAAAACAGCAAAAATTAAGGAGGAACATCAGGCGATTATGAATATTAAACGTGCAAAACAGGAAATCAAGGATACGATCCAGGCTTATTTGAGGAAGGATGACTATGGGGCTTATGTGATTCCCCGGATTCGTCAGAGACCCATACTTTTGATTGGACCGCCTGGGGTGGGGAAAACACAGATTATGGAGCAGATTTCCCAGGAATGTCAGATTGGGCTGGCAGCCTATACCATTACCCACCATACCCGTCAGAGCGCCATTGGCCTGCCGTTCATAGAGAGAAGGCAGTTTGGCGGGAAGGAGTATTCGGCCACTGAGTATACCATGAGTGAAATTGTGGCTTCCGTCTATGAGAAAATGGAGAGGACCGGGCTGGATGAGGGGATTTTGTTTATTGATGAGATCAATTGTGTGTCAGAGACGCTGGCGCCGGCTATGCTGCAGTTTCTTCAGGGGAAATGCTTTGGAAATCATCAGATTCCAGAGGGATGGATTATTGTGGCTGCAGGGAATCCGCCGGAGTACAATAAATCCGTAAGGGAATTTGATATTGTCACCCTAGACCGAATCCGAAGGATCGATGTGGAACCGGATTTTGACGCATGGAAGGAATATGCAGTGCAGGCCAATATTCATCCGGCAGTAGGAGCCTATTTAAATGTGCGTCAGCAGAACTTCTGCAGGATTGAGACCACGGTGGATGGAAAGCTTTTTGTCACTCCCCGGGGATGGGAGGATTTGTCCTGGATTCTTTCCGTATATGATCAGATGGGAATGGATGTGGATCGGGAGATCGTGTCAGAATATGTGCAGTTCCCCAAGATTGCACGGGACTTTGCCGGGTATCTGGAGCTTTACCGCAAATATCAGAGCGACTATCAGGTGGAGCGGATTCTGGAGGGACAGACGCCGAAGGGAGTGTATGAAAAGCTGGAGCGTGCTCTTTTTGATGAGAGGGTCAGCCTGGTGGGGCTTTTGCTGTCTGGGCTTAACCAGCGGCTGAGAAGGGTATGCAGAATGGGAGAGAGGATGGAGCTGCAGCAAAAGGAGCTGCAAAAGCTGGGGAAGGAAGATGTGTTTAAAACAGAGGAAAACGGACATATGGAGACAGCAGGAGCGGCCCTGTCTGCATTTTCTCGTATGACCGATGACTTTCGGAGCAGATGGGAGAAGCAGCAGGAGAATGGGCTTCTTTCCCGAGGCGGGCTTAAGACCTGCCGAGATGTAAGCGCCGGCCTGGAGAGGCTGTTTTTGACATTGCAGAAGGAGGAATATAAAACAGCAGAAGAAGTGTGGAAGAAGATTCAGGAGCTGTATGGAGAGGAAAGCGATCAATATGAGGAGCTTTTGGAAAAGGCCGGACAGGGACTGGAACATGCTTTTGATTTTATGGAGGCAGCTTTTGGAACCGGACAGGAGATGGTGCTGTTTGTGACCGAGCTGAATACAGGCTTTTATAGTGTGGGATTTTTACAGGAATATGAGTGTGAGCGATATTATCAGTATAATCGGAATTTGCTGTTTTCGGAGGAGGAGAAAGAAATCGGAAGACAGCTTGAGAATGGCAGGGAGGAATTGTATGACGGGTACGATGATGGGAATCATAGGACAAAAGCTGGCAGAGCGGCAGCAGGCCAGGCTGGATTTGGAACCCAGTTGGATTCTTGATACATTAAAGAGCTGTTTGACATCAGGGGTGAAGGGGGCGTTCTGGCGGATTGCGACAGCGGTTCTGATTGTGATCATAGGTTTTCGGCTGGTACGCCTGGTGCGTAAGGGGCTGAAAAAGACCTTTGACCGGATGAACCTGGAGGAAAATGTCAATAAATTTTTGCTGACTACACTCAATGCCTGCATGTATGCTCTGGTGATTTTTATTGCGGCAGAAAAGCTGGGGGTGCCGTCTGCCTCCATTGTGACGCTGCTGGGGTCTGCCGGCGTGGCAATTGGTTTATCTCTGAAGGAAAGCCTGTCCAATGTGGCAGGAGGGATTCTGATTATGGTGACACGGCCTTTTATCTTGCAGGATTATATTATCTGCGGAGATGTGGAGGGGACGGTAGAAGGCATTGGGCTGGTTTATACGGCCCTGATTACGGTGGATAATCGGAAGGTGACGATTCCCAACGGCACGGTAGCCAATGCCACGGTGATTAATGTGACAGCTCAGGACAAGAGACAGCTTGACCTGGAGGTGAATATTGACTATGCTTCTGACCTGAAACGGGCAAAGGAAATTCTTTTGGAAATTCTGGAAAATCATCCTCAGGTGCTTCAGGAGGATGGGGTGCGGGTGTTTGTAAAAGAGCTGGGGGACAGTGCAGTGATTTTGGGAATGCGTGGCTGGATGCTGCGGGAGGAATACTGGCCGGCCCGGTGGGATATTATTGAGACGATTAAGCTTCGGTTTGATGAGGAGGGAATTGTGATTCCTTATAAGCAGATTATGATTCATAGGGCAGGAAAGGAGGAGGAATCCATAGAAAAGGGAGAAGATCTCTGATACTTTTATGGTTTATAGGGGCTGCGGATCGTGGGCAGAACCGTGAAGGACATATGGTGGTTCGGATTAGCTGCAGAAGTCCGTCAATCTTCAAGGGTTATGGAAGATTGCCGGGCTTTTCTGCAGTCAGGGGGATCGTGGACAGAGAGCCTTATAATATGCAGCGGGTATATGGATATGTCTTATCTTTTCGCCCCAATACACTGATTGAGGAAATGTATCGGGTAGTAGGACGTACCCGGATGGATGAAGGAAAAATATGGAGTTGGATAGAGAGAAGCCGCAGGACTTTAGGAAAGGTCCCGCGGCTTTTTTCAAATACATTCGATCTTATCTAATACGGCTTTATAGGATGAGGAGGGGGCTGCCGAGAAAGCCTGAATGTTGTAAAAATAGTCCAAGGCCGCCCGGCGGCAGGATTCTATGTGAGATTTCATCAGTTGTACGGCTTTATCTGTATCTTGCGCGATCAAAGCGTCAATAATATCTAAATGTTCCCGCCGTGCGTCATGAATCTGGATTTGGTTCTGCTTGCTGGAAATAATGACGCGGGTATTATCCTCAAAGATCTTCTGCATCATATCAATAATATAGCGGTTTCCGCAGTGCTCGATAATAAAGAGATGCATGGCAGTATCCAGACGGTAGCTGTCCCGGATGTCGGGAAGACTTTCTGAGAATTTATCCCGAAAACTTAAAAGTTCTGCCTGGGGCAGGTTGTGGGCAGCCATTTTTAAGGCTACTGGTTCGATCTCAAGACGTGCCTGGAAGATCTGCTGGACATCAGTCAGGGAGATGTCGGACACATGGATGCCCTTTTTGGGGACAACCGTAACAAGATTATCAAATTCCAGCCGGCTGATGGCTTCCCGAACCGGGGTGCGGCTGCATCCTAGATCAGCGGCAAGCTGTGCCTCATTTAAAAAGCTTCCAGGCTCGTAGATGCAGTTGATCAGGCGTTCTTTGATGATCGTGTAGGCTTGATTTTTAAAGTTGTGGTTCGAAGTACTCATTTTCATTCTCCATTGATTGATTAAGGTCCATGATACGCATTGGTTTCTATTGTACAATAGAAAATGAGAAATAGCAAGGAACATGAATTGAAAAAAGTGCATAAAAATCAAAAAGAAAATGTGGCAAAAACAACTATTGTGCATCTTGCGAAACTGTTGTATACTACACGTACAACACAATAAACAAGATTTCATAACAGAAGGGAGAGTATTCATGAAGAAAATTATGGCAGTGGGGATGGCAGTGATACTGGCGGCAGGGCTGACTGCATGCAGCGGCGGGGAAACCGTCCGGGAAGAAACGACAGCTGCGGCGTCTGCAGCGGCAGAAAACACGGATACTGCAGCTCCGGCACCGGCGGCAAACAGCAATAAGGTAAAGAAAAACCCATACACGGAGGACATTAAGATTGCCTATATTGCCCATGATTTAAGTACTCCCAATAACCAGGCATGGCTGGAAGGCATTGAACGTGAGTGTGCATCCTGGGATAACATTGTGGTACAGTCCTTTAATGGAGAAAGCAGTGCGGAGACACAGGTTAAGATCATGTCCGATGTGATCAATCAGAAGTATGATGCCATTATTCTGCAGTGCTCTGACGGTACTGCCCTTGCCCCGTCTGTGGATGAAGCGGAAAAGGCAGGGATCCCGGTGATCACTTTGAACTTAGATGCCTATACGGTACACAGCGCCCTGGTGATGGCGGTGGACTATGATGCCGGGCGTATGGTGGCGGATGAGATGGCAAAGGAGATGAATGGAAAGGGGGATGTGGTGGTCATCCAGGGCGTGGCCGGCCTGACAAGAACCGATAATCTGGAAAAGGGTTTTCGTGACACCATTGCCAATTATCCGGATATTAAGATCATAGATGCCCAGTCTGCATCCTTCGAAAAAGAGACGGCCATTACTGTTATGAACAGTTTTCTGCAGAATTATGAGAAGATCGACGGGGTATTCTGTATTAATGACGCAATGGCAGAGGGAGCGGCTCTGGCAGTTCAGTCTGCAGGACGGAAGGGTGAGATGGTGATCTGGGGAGCAGACGGAGAGTCGGATGCTCTGGCCATGATCGAGAGCGGAGATATGACCGGAACCATTTATACCAATAGCTGGGACGAAGGGTCTACAGCAGCAAAGATTGCCCTTTTGATGGTTGGATCCGAGTATGATTCTGCCGTGCTGACGGAGACTCCGCAGGTTATTATGGAGCCGATCGTAGTGACGATTGATACGGTCTCGTCCATTCCGCCGGAGGATCGCTGGTAATTGAGGAGCGGCAGTTTTGGAGGCGGTTTAAAATCAGGAATGCCAAATGCGCCCGCCAGACATTTATGGTTGGTGATGTGTCTGCAGCCGGGCGCATGAAGGCTTAGAAAAGGGATTCCATGGGAAAAAGGGCAGGGGGCAAAAAGCCCTGCCCGTTTCTTTTACAAAAAGGAGTAAAGCTGTGAAACAGACGACAATTAGACGATTGATTTCATTGGGAATGCTGTGTGCTTTGATGGTACTGTTTTCCTGTACCAGCAGATATTATCTGAACGCAGATAATCTGCTGGAAATCGTAAGAGACGCCTCGGTTGCAGGGATCATCGGCGTAGGGGTGACATATGTGATTCTTACATCAGGAATTGATCTGTCTACCGGAAGCTGTATGGCTCTGGTAGGCATGACTATGGCTAATATTTATCGGTATACCCTGCTGCCAATCTGGATGATGCTTTTGATAGGGATGCTTGTGGGGCTGGCAGCAGGGCTTTTTAACGGACTAGTGGTGGCAAAGCTTCATTTGCCGGAGTTTATTGCAACCCTGGCGACCATGGGGATTTTCCGTGCACTGACCTATGCCATTGCAATTCGCGATGCAGGCGGCATCATTACCAGCCAGGCCATGACCTACTCCTCCTTTGTAAAATGGGGAGGCGCAGTGGGAAGGATACACTATGTTTCCATTGCTTTTGTAGTGATTGTGATTTTGGGTCAGATCGTACTAAAAAAAACCAGGTTTGGGACCAATCTGTATGCTGTGGGAGCCAACAGAAAAGCAGCAGAATTGTCCGGAATCAATATTGCCAGAACGCGGATTATGGCATATATGACAGTAGGGCTGTGTGCAGCAGTGGGAGCTATTTTTACCACGGCTCGTCTTCAGAGCACCACGGCCCTTTTAGGAAACGGCTTTGAGTTTGATCCCATTGCTGCAGCGGTGGTTGGCGGCGTGTCCTTATCCGGCGGTTACGGAGATGTTGTGGGAACCTTTATCGGCGCATTGTTTATGTCAGCCTTGGACAATGGGGTGTTAAAGCTGCAGATGAATACAGCATACCAGTATGTGATCAAGGGGGTTATCATTATTTTGGTAGTAATGTTTGATGCCTGGTATAACGCATGGATGGAAAAGCTGGCTCAGGAGCGGGGCAGAAAGGAGGCGGTTAAGGCATGATGGAGAATGTGATTCTGGAGGCCAAAGGAATCTGCAAAAGCTTTTCCGGAGTTCCTGTGCTCTCGCAGGTGGATTTCAGTGTGCGTAAGGGGGAGATCCATGCTCTGATGGGAGAAAACGGAGCAGGAAAATCTACCTTGATTAAAATTCTAACGGGAGTCTATACCAAGGACAGCGGCTCTGTATTCTGGGACGGGAAGAAAGTAGAAATCAACAGCTACAAGGACTGTCAAAAGCTGGGAATGGCCTGTATCTATCAGGAGCTATCCGTGATTCCGCCGCTGACGGTAGCGCAGAATGTGTTCTTGGGAAGGGAGCCAAGAAAGCTTGGCCTGATTGACCATAAGAAAATGAACGAGATGACCCAGGCGCTGATTGACCAGTATGATTTTCCTTTAGAGCCCGGGGCGCTGGTATCCAATCTGGGAATCGGCCTGCGGCAGCTTGTGGAAATTCTCAAGGGATTATCCTGTGATTCCCGGCTGCTGATCATGGATGAGCCTACTGCCAGCTTAAGCGGAAAGGAAGCAGAGAGTCTGTTCTCTATTATTGACACCCTGCGGAAGAAGGGGGTGTCCATTATCTATATTTCTCATCGTCTGGAGGAGGTCTACAGGCTGTCAGACCGATTGACCGTACTGCGGGACGGGAAAAATGCCGCAGTGCTGAACCATGATGAGATCGAGCCTAAAAAGGTGATTCAGACCATGATCGGGAAGGTGGTAGATGAGTCGGCCGGTTCCAGTAAGGAGATGAGGAAAAACAGCAATGAGGTGGTTTTGGAGGTTCAGAATCTGTCGGATGGAACAGGATTTTTCCGCCATGTGAGCTTTCAGGCCCACAAGGGAGAGATTCTTGGCTTAGGAGGGCTGATTGGAGCCGGAAGAACGGAGCTGGTACGGGCAATTTATGGGATTGACCGATACCGGGAGGGGACCATTCTTCTCAATGGACAAGCACTGAAGCCGTCGCCGAGGACAAGCATTCGGGCGGGATTTGGCTTTGTGCCGGAGGATCGGAGAGGGCAGGGGTTTATCCCGCTTTTGTCCATTAACAGAAATACGGCTTTGACCAACTATGACCGGATAAAAAAGAACGGGCTGGCTGTTTCGGACAAGGACGAGCTGGAGATGTGCAGGGAGGCTATTCGAAGGATCGACATCCGCCCGGCAGACCCCCAAAAGCAGGTGGGATTAATGTCTGGCGGCAACCAGCAGAAGGTGGTGCTGGGAAAGTGGCTGATGCGGGACTTGAAGGTGCTGATCGTAGACGAGCCTACGGCAGGGATTGACGTGGGTGCAAAGGATGAAATTTATGGGATCCTGGAGGAGCTGGCGAAAAATGGTGTTGTGGTGATTCTTGTTTCCTCGGATCTGCAGGAATTGATCCGGGTATCCCACCGGATTCTGGTTATGCGGAAAGGTGCCATTATCCAGGAATTTGACAGCGGGGTAGTAACTCAATCTATGGTTTTGGAGGCAGCATCCGGACTGATGAAAAAGGAGGAGGCAGTATGAAGAAGATAAACGCGTCAGGATTTGGCAAACCGATTATTCTGGTAGTATTTATGCTGGTTCTGACAATCTTAAGGCCATCTAGTTTTTTGACAGTCGGCAATTTGTCTAATGTGCTGTGGTCTATATCCGTGTATGGGATTATGGTGTGCGGAACCATTTTTGTATTTTTGATCGGCGGGATTGATCTGTCCATAGGAAGCCTGTGCGGCCTGTGTGCCGTAACGATCGTAAAGATAATCCGGTATTTTGAATACTCCAATACAGGGGTGCTTGTGGGAATCCTGGCGGCCTTGTCCGTGGGGATTTTGGCCGGGATGGTGCACGGGGTGATTATCACAAAATTCCGGGTTCCAGCATTTCTGATTACATTTGCCACACAGATTATCTTTTTGGGTCTGTCTATGATTCTGACGAATAATAAGATATTAAGCTGTCTGCAGCCAGAGCTGTTTACAGCCATCGGCATGAAGAAAATATTCAGTTTTCCTATTCCGATTTACATTATGCTTTTGATTGCCCTGACCAGCTGGTTTATTTTGCGGAAAACGGTTTTGGGACGGTATGTGTATGCGGTAGGCGGCAATGCGTATGCATCCCGGCTGTCTGGTATCAGCGATACAAAAATCACGGTTCTGGCCTATGTGTTTTCAGGCTTTACCACTGCTTTAGGAGGAATTGTCCTGGCTTCCATGACACAGCAGTGTATGGCGACCACAGGAAGCGGTTATGAGACAGAGGTTATTACAGCGGCCGTGATCGGCGGAGTCAGCCTTTTAGGCGGTGAGGGTACGGTATCAGGAGCCCTGTTTGGGGCAATTCTTATTGGCCTTTTAAATAACGGGCTGAATCTTCTTAGTGTGCCTTCCACGGAGCATGGGCTGGTAAAGGGAATTGTTATTATTATTGCAGTGGGATTTGATGCTCTGCAGCATCAGGAAAAGTTTCGGAGCTGGTTAAACCAGTTTAAGATGAAAAGGGCAAGGGAGGCGGCATAAAATATGAAAAAGATCGATGCTCATTTACATTTGGCCAAAGTAGTAGCCGGATATTGCAGGCGAGGGGAGCTGCGGGCCGTGGGAGGCGGAAAGGCTCAGTGGGGGAACGGAGAAGTATTTCAGCTTTTTCCGGAGGAGTTTGGCGATACCTGTTTTCTGGCAGAGCGGGCCCTGGAAATCATGGATGAGAATCAGGTGGAAAAGGCAGTGCTGATGCATGGAAGCATGTATGGTTTTCAGAACCAGTATCATTATGAGGTGCTGCAGAAATATCCGGACCGGTTCTGCCCGTCGTGTACCGTGGACCCCTTTATGACAGATCATATGGAGACACTGAAATACTATCTGGAGGAACAGAAATTTCATCTGGTAAAGTTTGAAGTGAGTTCAGGAGGCGGCCTTATGGGGTGCCACGATTCCTTTGATCTGGCAGGAGAGCGGATGATGGAGATTTACCGCCTTATTGAGAGAAATCAGGGGGTGGCGGCGCTGGATGTGGGGGATATTTCCATGGAAAGCCATCAGCCTTGGGCGCTTGCCAAAATCGCACGGGAATGTCAGGGGTTAAAGCTGGTAGTCTGTCATTTGCTGGCGCCTGTAAGAGGCCGGGAAAAGGAGTGGAGGTTAAGCCTGGAGCTTTTAAATCAGGAAAATGTCTGGTTTGATCTGGCAGCCCTGCCTAAGATTTTGGAACCAGACGTTTATCCTTATTCGGAAACCATGGGGTATCTGGCTCAGGCAAAGGAAATTCTGGGAGCAGAAAAGCTTTTGTGGGGAACCGACGCTCCCTTTGCAGCTACAAAGGACAGCTATGAGCATCTTTGCGATTATTTGGAAAAGGGCAGGGTTTTTACAGAGGAGGAATTACAGAAGGTGTATTATGACAACAGCCAGAAGGTGTTTTTTTCCTGATGTTTTCAGCAAACTTTTGAGAGGAGAACAAAATGATTCGAAGAAAAGAAGAAATCCGAAGGACCAGAAAGCCGGCTCCTTTTCAAGGCAGAGGTGACATTACAGTTCGTGAGCTGCTGGAGGGACCAGGAGAATTGTATCAAAAGGGACGGGTGTTTGCCCATACTACCGTATATCCTGGTTCTGCCATCGGATATCATATCCATGAGAACGAGTCGGAAACCTATTATATTCTCAGCGGAAAGGCAAAGCTGAACCATAATGGGAAGGAGGTTCTTTTAGGCCCTGGGGATGTGGCGTTTACCGGAGACGGGGAAGGACATGGGATCGAAGCTGTCGGCAAAGAGCCGGTGGAAATGATCGCCCTGATTTTATACCATCATCAGGAAACAGAATCGTCATAATCACCAAAAAAACAATCGATTGCAATAAGAAAAACCTCAATAATTAGGTGGATTTCACAAGAAACCAAAAGCCCCTTGCCTGGGTGGATAAAATCATGTATAGTAAATAAAAAGGGCGGCAGCTCAGGCTGATCTGCAGAGTGGCCGGTGAAAGGAAACAGGAAGGCAATACACGCAAAAAGGCGAAAAAGCTGCGGGGCAGCTGGATATTGAGGTGTTGAGAAACGTGACGATTTATGATATAGCCCGGGAGGCAGGAGTGGCGGCCAGTACGGTATCCAGGGTGATTAACAACCGGCCTGGAATCAAGCAGGAAACCCGGCAGAAGGTTCAGATGCTGTTGAAAAAGTATAACTACATACCGGATGCAGCGGCACGGGGGCTGGTGATGCAGTCCAGCCGTCTGGTGGGAATTTTGATTGTGGATATTCGGGTGGCACACCATATTGACAGTGCTTTTGTCATCGAGCAGGAATTGACAAAGCGAGGATACTGCTGTATTACCATGAGCACAGGACCGAAGGACGAGAAGAAGGCAGAGTATATCCGCATTTTGGAGCAGCGTCGGGTGGAGGGAGTGATTCTCATGGGATCCATGTTTGAGACCGAGGCTGTGAAGGAAAGTATTCGAAGACATTTGCCCAGAATCCCTATTGTGATGGTCAACGGCTATCTGGATCTGCCCAATGTGTCGGGGGTGATCGTGGATGAGGACGCAGGGGTGGAAAAGTGTGTGGATTTGTTGTTTGGCAAGGGGAAATCACGGCTTGCTTTTGTGCTGGATTCCCGGTCGCCTGCTAACTTCCGAAAGCAGCAGGGATTCTGTGACGGGATGAGGAAGCATGGAACCGGGGAGGACAGGATATGGCGGTATGAGATGGAGGAAAGTACGGTTCAGGGCGGGTATGACATTACAGTGCGTATTCTTCAGGAGCATCCGGATGTGCAGGGGATTATTTATACCATTGACCTGGTGGCAGTAGGAGGTGTGCGCGCTGCCTGTGACCAGGGAATCCCGATCCCGGATCGTTTGGCGTTGGTCGGAATTGACAACAGTATCTATGGGGAGATCTGTATGCCTAAGCTGACAACCCTGGACAATCGGCTGCAGGATTTAAGTGAATCGGCAGCTACGATTCTGCGGGAGGGGCTGGAGGGAAAGGTACAGAGCAAGAAACTGATGATGTTTTCAGAAATTATTGAGAGGGAGAGTACATAGCACACAGAGACAGGAGGTTCACAGCAGCCTCCTGTCTTCGTGTTTTTGACAGCACCATAAATAAGGAGTCTGTGGGGCTTTGGCATTGGATTTTCCCAAAAAAGCGGCGAGGGTAACCAAGCCGCTTTTTGAGTATCAAGGGATCAGGATAGAATTAAACTGCAATCGATTTCTAAAAAAGGAAGGAAGAAATGCTGCCAAATATAGTGAAAAGCATTAAAATTAGAAGTTATGCACAAAAAATCAAAAATAAAAATGTGAAATAAGACAATGAAAACAGTCTTGAAAATCAAAAATAAGTGTGATATTATAATAATGCAATATGCAATCGATTGCGAAAAGAAAGAGGTTGTTATGATTTACGGACACATATTGGCAAAGGAGACAGAAGCAGCTTATGCGGCTTCGATTCGGGAGGCGATCTGCTGCTGTCGGGAAATGGATGTTACCAATATGGGAGAAAGCAAGATTTTCCTGAAGGGTGAGGACATGATCGTCTTAGTCTGCGACCGGGTCACAGAGCCAAGGGAAAAGAAGCTTCCCGAGGTTCACCGCAGGTATGCGGAGCTTCAGTATATGGCAGAAGGTTCAGAACTGATCGGATATTATCCGGATAAAGGGGATAATCTGATTCGGGAGGATTGCCTGAGGGAAAAAGACACCATCTATTACCAGGAAAATCCGTCAGCAGAGGAAACCATGCTTCTAATGAGACCAGGAACGTATGCGATATTTTTTCCTGAGGATGTCCACCGCCCCTTTTGTCAGGTGGAGAAGTCTGAGAGAGTTAAAAAAATTGTAGTTAAGGTTGCTTTGGATACATAATGTATACAATTTGCTTATTTTGAACATTTTTATGGGGGATTTATACATTGTTTATTTTGAATTATGAAATATGAACAAAAATTTCTTATAGAATTTGTACAAAAAAGCGGGAGAATAGCAGTTGAAATAGGTGCTGAATTGTGATAAAATTCAGGTACAATCGATTGCAAAAATTGTAGATGCAGGAAATGTATCAAAAGTGTCAAAAAGTACTTACAATCTTAATGCAAAATTGTGAGAAAATAAGGAAAGGAATGGAGTTAAAACAATGTTAAGAATCAAGTATGAGGAACTGTTAAAGGAGTTTGAGCGCGTACTGATCAGCAGAGGTTTTAATGAGAAGAATGCATTGGATGCAGCCACAGTTTTTGCACAGAACAGCCTGGATGGGATCTACAGCCACGGGATCAACCGTTTCCCCCGTGTGGTGGAGTACCTGGATAAGGGTGAGATCAATCCAGATGTGGTAGCCACCTGTGAGATGTCCATGGGAGCCATTGAGCGGTGGGAGGGCCACAGAGGCTTTGGCCCGCTGAATGCCAAGCAGGCCATGGACCGGGCCATTGAGCTGGCGAAGCAGTACGGCATCGGGATGGTGGCGTTAGGAAACAGCAACCACTGGATGCGCGGCGGCAGCTATGGATGGCAGGCAGCCAATGCAGGATGTATCGGCATCTGCTGGTCCAATACCATGCCGAATATGCCGGCATGGGGCGGCAAGGACAGGAAGATCGGCAATAATCCGTTGATTTTGGCTGTACCCAAGAGCAACGGAGACCATGTGGTAGTAGACTGTGCAGTGTCTCAGTTCTCTTACGGCAAGATCGAGGAGGCAAGGCTTAAGGGTCAAAAGCTTCCGGTGCCGGGAGGCTATGATGAGGATGGCAACCTGACCACGGATCCGGGAGCCATTGAGAAGACCTGGAGAGTGCTTCCCATGGGATATTGGAAGGGCAGCGGTATTTCTATCCTGCTGGATCTGATTTCCACGGTTCTGACTAATGCCAATTCTGTTCAGAAGATTGGAACTTTTGGAGACGAGATTGGGCTGTCGCAGATTATGATAGCCATTGATCCGGGCAAGTTTAACGATACAGAGACCACGGATCGGATTGTGGATGAGCTGGTGGCAGATATCCGGTCATCGGTTCCGGCACAGGAAGGCGGCAAGGTCTTCTACCCGGGCGAGATTGAGATCGGAACCCGGAAGGATAACCAGGAGAACGGCATCCCGGTCATCGAGGAGAAGTGGAACGCCATTCTGGCTATGTAAGAGGAGATGCACCAGATCATCAAAAGTGTTCTTTGCGATACCGTTCAGGGGAACAGCGGTTCGTAAAAATAATAAGAAAGAGAAAGGGAATTATTATGAAGAAGAATTTATCACTGTTATTGGCAGGAGCTTTGGTAGCGGCATCACTGGCAGGTTGCGGACCGACCCCGCCGGCAGCGGCGCCGGCACCGGCAGGCGGCGGAGATACTGCCGCAACAACAGCAGCGGCAGGAGGCGGAGATGCGCCAGCGCCGGCAGCGCCTTCAGCAGATGCAGAGCTGAATCTGATTATTGCTTCCAACCAGACCTCCTTAGATAACCCGTATTCTTACGGCATGGATAAGTTCAAAGAGGTGCTGGAGGATATTTCCGGCGGCAAGATTGCTGTAACCGTACATAAAGGAACCTTAGGTGAGAATGAGAATGAGCTGATTGAGAAGCTTGAGATGGGCGCTGCTTCCATGGTAGTGGCTTCTCCGGGATTCATGACTTCTATCGGTGTACCTGAGGTGGATATTTTCTCCCTGAACTATCTGTTTAACAGCTTTGACCACTGGGAGAAGTGCTTAGACGGTGAGTTTGGCGAAAAGATGAAGACAACGGTCAGCGAGAAGACCGGCAACAATTTCCGGATTATGGCTTATTGGTCTTCTTCCGTGCGTGACTACTACGGAAAGAAAGATATTACCAAACCAGAAGATTTAAAGGGCATGACCATTCGTACCCAGTCTTCTCAGGTACAGCAGGATTTCTGGAAAGCCTGCGGCGCGATTCCTACTTCCGTGGCATGGGGCGAGCTGTATCAGGCTCTGCAGCAGGGTGTTGTAGATTCTGCTGAGAACGATTATACCAGCTTTATGCTGAAGGAGCATCACAAGACTGACAACGGTAAGCACATTGCCGAGACCCATCATGACTATACCACTCGTCTGCTTCTGATGAACGGTCATTTTTATGATGGTCTGACAGATGAGCAGAAGGCATGGATCGATGAGGCCGTTGTGGCTTGTACCGAGGAGGAGCGCCAGGTTGTTTACCGTATGTTTAAGGAGTCCAAGGAGAAGGTTATTGCTGACGGCGCAGTTGTAACAAACTTTGAGGATCTGGACATTGATGCATTTAAGGCTCTGGCTCTGCCGATTCAGGATAAGTTTGCGGCTGATAACAACATGACCGCTGAACTGGAAATGATTCGTGCAGCAGAATAAATGTAAACGGATAATGATTTGATTTTTTAAAGAATACAGCAGTCACCTGGGAGACTGGGTGGCTGTTGTTCCGCTTAAACGTATGTAAAGAAACTGTTAAAATCCTGTTTTAATTTTAACAGGAAACCTTAAAGGAGAACGAAAATGAAGAAAGCAATTGAGATGATGCAGAAGATTCAAATTGCAATCGGCGGACTCTTCCTGTGCATATTCCTTCTCACGGTTGTGTTCCAGATGCTTTCCCGGTACATTGGGATTGCGGCCACCTGGACGGAAGATGTCTCCATGTATTCCTTTATTTGGGCTGTGTTTATGGGGGCCGGGGCCATGGTGTATGAGAAGCGGCACTTTGCATTCACCTCCATCAGTGATATGCTGAAGGATGGGCCGGCAAAGAAAATCCTGTCTATCGTGATTTCTCTTATTATGTTGTATTTTGCCATTTTAATGGCTTACTATGGCTTTTTGGTTACAAAACAGTTCTGGAATTACACTTGGGTTAATATCCCGTCCTTTAAGAGAGGGCCCACCTGGCTGTGTCTTCCTCTGTGCGGCATTACTTCTGCGATATATTTGGTGTTCCAGATCATCGATGATATTGGGAACCTGACGAAAGGAGGAAATAAATAATGGGTGCAATATTAGTCATCATGTTTATTCTTTTCGTGGCGCTTGGCGTACCGATTTCCTTTGCTTTGGGCGTGGTATCCTTTACTGGTATCGCTTCCTTGGCTCAGATTCCTAACACGGTCGTGTTTTCCAAGATGTTTAATGGCTTGAACAGCTTTACGCTTTTGGCAGTTCCGCTGTTTATTCTGGCGGCAAACCTGATGAATGAGGGTGAGATTACAGAAAAGCTTATTGACTGCTGTAATGCGCTGGTAGGCCATTTCCGCGGCGGCTTGGCATATTCGAATGTGTTGGTATCCATGATCTTTGCCGGTATTTCCGGTTCCTCTCAGGCAGATACAGCCGGCGTGGGTAAGATCTTTATCCCGGCTATGGAGAAACAGGGTTATGATAAGGGAACTTCTGTAGGCGTGACGGCGGCGTCATCCACATTAGGCTCTATCATACCGCCTAGTATTACCATGGTGGTATATGCAGGTATTGCCAATGTCAGTACAGGCGCATTGTTTATGTCAGGTCTGGTTCCCGGAATCCTATTGGGTCTTGCCATGATGGCAGTGGTAAAGCTGTATTCCAAGAAGAAGAACTTCCCCAAGTGTGAGAAGGTTTCTCCCAGGGATGCCATGCGGCTGGTATGGCAGTCCATGCCGGCATTGCTGACGCCGATTATTCTGATTGGCGGTATTGTATCCGGTCTGTTTACTCCTACGGAGTCAGCGGCATTTGCCAGTATGTATGCTCTTTTGGTAGGATTGTTTTTCTACCGCACTATTAAAGTAAAGAACCTGCCCAGGATTTTGATTGAGACCATGAAGATGTCTTCTCTGTCTCTGTTTGCTCTGGCCACGGCCAATGCATTGGGTGAGCTGCTCAGCTACTATCAGCTAAATGTGATCGTGCAGGGCTTCTTTGCCAATATGGCAGGAGGCTGGCTGGTATTTTTGCTGGTTGTGGTGGCGTTCTTTATGTTTGTAGGTACATTCATGGATGCAGTTCCGGCGATGATCCTTTTTGTTCCGATTATTCTTCCGGCTGCTACTGCTTTGGGGATCAGCCCCATTATCCTGGGCCTGATTATTGTGGTTACGCTGGCTCTGGGCCTGGTTACTCCGCCTTATGGACTGTGCCTGCTGATTGCATCTTCGATCAGCGGAATTACGATTGAGGATGCGTTTAAGGGGACTCTTCCTTATTTCCTGTCCTCTATTTTGGTACTGGCGCTGCTGGTGCTGTTTCCCATGGCGTGGCTGGCCCTTCCGGCTATGCTGTTCCCGGGACTGTTCTAAAGGCAGTTTTGGAGAATGCTTGGGTTAATGAGTATTTTGAAGATGTGATTTGAAAATGAAGAAGCCGGTCTGCTCTGTGAGGAGGCCGGCTTTGCTGTATACTTATAATAAACGAAGCTTTTTTGAGAGAATCAAAATCTTGCGTCCAAAGGGCATCTGGGGAAGCTCCTCCTCTGTGACCACCCTTAAAAGGAGAATGAGCACGGCGTAGACCATCATGGCAAAAGGAACCGTGACAAGCATGGAGATGGAATTTTTCTGAGTCAGAGAAAACGTTCCGTAGTAAATGCCCAGTGCAGCTCCTCCCATAAAGAAGGAAGCCAGTAAGGGAAGCAAAAATGTGGTCAGGATCTCCTGGCGGTACCGGAGCGCCCTTTTGATGGAAAACCAGTTGAGAATACAGACGACCAGGGCAAAGGTAACATTGCCGATTACCAGTCCGTACACATTCCAGTCCAGATAGGCTAACATGACATATACCAGGATCATGTGCAGAACCAGGGAAATGGCGGAATGGCTGACGGATTTGCTCATGCGGTCGATTCCCTGCAGAACCGCGTTGGTAACAGTTGAGAGGGAGAAAAAAACCACGGCAGGAGCGCCGATCCGCATCAGGTTGGCAGAAAGCTCCGAGTTATCATGAAAAATCAATTCCATAATAGGGCCGGCTAAAACCCCCATGCCCACGGCGCAGGGGATGGCAATCAGCATGTTGAATTTGATGGTCATGCGGATCTTGTATCGGACCTCCTTCAGCCTGTGGCATGTCCGAGACTGGACGATACTGGGAATCATGGAGGCGCCTAAGGAGGAGGCAATGGCCACCGGTACATTGGAGAGGAGCCGGTATTCACCGCCGTAGACGCCCAGCAAAGTGGCTCTCTGGGTTTCGGTCAGTCCTTTTGCGTCCATGATCTGGCCGAACATGGAATTGTCAACAGAGCCGCTGAGCTGGTAGACGAATTGGCTGAGGATAATGGGGGTCAGGGTGAGAAACAGGGCAGAATATACATTCCCCCAGGTTTCTACAGGGATTTTTTGAGGGCGGCGGAGTGTGCGGGCATTCCTTCTCTGGAAGCAGAGCATACGAATGGCAAGATAAATAAGCGCTGCAACAGCGCCGCATAAGGTTCCTAAGGTTCCGCCGGCCGCGCCGTAGGACTTGGGATTGGGCCGGGAGGCAAACCAGACCATAAAGGCATAGGAAGCGGCAATACTTACGGCAGCATGGACTACCTGTTCGATGATTTGGGAGACAGAGGTAGGAACCATGTTGCCTTGTCCCTGAAAATAGCCGCGGATGACGCCCATAATGGAGAAGACGAAAATGGTGGGAGCCATAACCTTTAAAGGAAGGGCGCTGCTGGGACTTTTAAAGATAACCATTGTGATAAAGTCGCCGCCCAGTAAAAGGAGAAGGGTCATGAGACCTCCTGCAGCAGCGCTGACAGTCAGACCGCTGAAAAAAACCCGGCGGATGTCCTGGTATTGTCTGCGGACCCGCCTGGCAGCAATCAGCTTGGACATGGCAAGGGGAAGGCTGTAGGAGGAAAGGATCAGCCCGATATTGTAGATCTCATAGGCAGTATTGTAATAGCCGATTCCTTCCTGGCCTAATATCCGGATCATGGGAACCTTGTAAAGAAGTCCGATAAAACGGACCAGGATGCCTGCAATGGCGAGAATGCTGCCCTGAAGCAGCAGATCGCCGGCGTTGGTGTCTTTGGGGATGTTCTTTGAAGCGGGATGTTTTGCCATGGGACAGTCTCCTTTCCGTGTCAGTTAAAAGTATAGCGCAGGTTGAGTTGGTTGGCAAGGGTCTGAGTAACGGATATTGACATACTTTTCAAATCCGGTTAGAATAGTCATAAAAAAGGAGGCAGAGGGTGTACGATTTTGAAGTGGCGTTTTTTCTTTATAAAATGTCGAAAATTCAGTCGGTTTTTTTTGACAGCCAATATAAGGCAAAGGCGTATTTTGCCGCTGCAATGGCGGTAGATGCGTATGACCGTTATATAGAAGAAATGTATGATAAAAATGAGCTTCGTCAGATTCCTCATGTGGGAAGCAAAATCGAAGCCTGTATTATAGAGATTTTAGAAACAGGCGGCCTGGCCGAATTGAGAACATATGAGGAAACCTTTGGCATTTGTGATTATTCACTCTTGCTGAGCTTTGGACTTTCAGATAAGCTTATAAAAAAGCTTTGGGGATTATCGATTACCAGCGGGGAGGATCTGCTGGATTCCCATAAATGGAATCGACTGCAGGATGTATTGGATAAAAGGGATCGGGGAAGGCTGCAGCATTTTCGAGAACATTATTTGGCTGACCGAGGTTTGTATTTGGTATCCTATGGGAAGTGTCTGGCAAAGGAGCTGAGGATCTTTCTTGAGGGCTGTGATGGAGCCTATAAGGTTAGGATCGCAGGAGAGCTTGCCAGGGTATGTGAAAAGGTGCATCAGATTGATATAGAAGTATGGACAGACCAGGAGGCGGATTATTATGCTCAAAGGCTTCAGACATTTTCCAGGGTAGGAAAGCTGAGTCGGACAGAGGAAAATAAGATTTTGGGGGAAACACGGTTTGGCTTGCCTTTCTGCATTTTATGTAAAAGGGTATCGGATGCAGGACAGGGGCAGGAGAATGCAGAGTTTGCGGATTCGTTTGTGGTCCGAGGGGATTTACATACCCATACTTCCGCAACGGACGGGAACCATTCATTGGCGCAAATGGCAGAGGCGGCCGGGAAGCGGGGATATGAATATCTGGCAGTCACAGATCACACTGCTGCCATGAAATTTGCCCATGGTCTGTCCGAAAATGAGGCGTTAAACCAGATTGAGGAGATTCATGAGCTTAATAAAAACAGTGATGTCCGCATTCTGGCAGGGATCGAGGTGGATATCTTAGAGGATGGAAGCCTTGATTTTTGTGATTCTGTCTTAAGTCGGTTTGACTTTGTTGTTGCGGCCATTCATACGCATATGAATCAGCCCCCCATGGTATTGTATGACCGGCTGGAGAAGGCTCTTGCCAATCCATATGTTAATATTCTTGCCCATCCTACAGGAAGGCTTTTGGGGCGGCCGGGTGTTTTGTTTGGCGGGCGGCCTCCCTATGAATTGGATGTGGAGCAGATCATTCAGCTTTGTAAAAGGAATCATGTGGTGATGGAGGTAAACTGTTTTCCGGAGCGTTTGGATTTAAATATGGAACATATGCGGATGGCAGCGGAACAAGGTGTGATGCTGTCTCTTGGCACAGATGCACATTCTTTGGCGCACCTGTGTAATATTGAGTATGGGGAGGAAATGGTTCGGGTGTGCCGGATTCCAGCCGAGATGGTTCTGAATATGATGGGATATAAGGAGCTGATTTCATTTTTTAACAATCAGCGGGAAAAGCCTGAGAGCTCTGCGGGCGAATCCGTGCAGGATATGAAAAAGGATTTTGTTCATTATTTTGGAAATAATCCGGCGATTATTCAGGGAGAGAAGACGATCATTGGCATTGACCTGACCGGTACGGAGGAAAAGGCAAGCGGCTGGTCTTACCTGGCCGGGAGGCAGGCCCGATGCAGGAGAATTGGAACCAATCAGGAGATCATAGACTCTATAAAGCAGTTGAAGCCAGACATTGTATCGATTGATTCTCCTTTGGCCTATCCTAAAGGAAGGTGCTGTGCAGATAAAAATTGTAAATGCAGCCGATATGGGATTATGAGAAACAGCGAACGTCTGCTAAGACATTTCGGAATTACGGTATATCCCTGTCTGATTGATTCTATGATAAAGCTTACCACAAGAGGCATGAAGCTGGCAAGGGAGCTTCGGGAAATGGGATTTCAGGTGATTGAAAGCTATCCTGGGGTAGCACAGGACATTCTGATGATTCCAAGGAAGGGAAAAACAAAGGAGCAGTTTGAACACCTTAAAAGGGGACTGGCAAGCTTTGGAATTGAGGGGGATCTGAGGGATAATCCGGAGATTTCCCACGATGAGGTAGATGCCATTACATCGGCGCTTGTGGGATATTTTTATTTAAACGGACAGTATGTGGGGCTTGGAAATGAGGAAGAGGATTACCTGATTGTTCCCAGAATTCAGGAGGAATTGCTGAAAAAGCGTGTTATTATTGGCCTAAGCGGGGAGACCGGCGCAGGAAAGACAACTGTCACCGAATATCTGCATTTTAAGTATGGGCTGCAGTCATTTCGGTATAGTAAGGTGATTGAAGAACTGTATCAGATATCGGATAAAGAGGAGCTGCAGAAAATCGGAGCACAGATTGCCCGGGATTCTCAGAAGCAACGGGGCCTTAGCCAATATATGATCAAAAAAATGAAGCCAGGGCTCAGCTATGTAATTGATGGTCTTCGGCATATGGAGGATTATGAGGAGCTGAGGAATTGCTTTGGTGAGGATTTCCTTTTTATTTATATTGACTGCAGCTTTAATAATCGTTATAAACGGTATAATAAACTAAAGCTGGGCCAGATATCTTTGGAAAGGTTCCGGCAGATCAATGATCATGTGTCAGAATCCGGAATTGTAGCTCTTTCAGGAAAGGCAGACGGCAGGATCAATAACAATAAAGGATTCACAGAGCTGAGAGCGCAGGTAGATAAGCTTGTAAAGGGAGAGAAAGCGGGAGGAAAATAATATGGCGGTTTCGATTGTGACAGGAGGGCAGTATGGCTCGGAGGGAAAGGGGAAAACGGCATTTCTTTGGGCCAGGGATAAAGACGCTGCGGCGGCTGTACGGGTTGGCGGAAGCAATTCCGGTCATACGGTTTATGGAGAGGACAACATCCAATATGCCTTTCGAATGCTGCCGACAGCCAGCCTGCTTCAGGGGGTAACGGCTGTACTTCCGGCAGGCGCATATATTGACATGCCGGTTCTGCAGAAGGAGATAAGAATTTCAGGCATATCAGAAGGACGGCTGAAGGTGGATCCCAATGCCGTGATCATCAAAGAGGAGTATAAGGAATTTGAGGCAAAGAACGGAATGGGAGCGTATATCGGGTCTACTCTTAGCGGAACCGGCGCAGCAGTAGCCGCCAGAGCCATGCGGGCTAAGGACCGGCCGGTAATGCGGGCCCAGGATGTGCCGGAGCTGCAGCCGTATTTGTCGGATACAAAAGCTTACCTGCGGGGACTTTTGGATCAGGGCAGAGAGGTTGTGATTGAGGGGACACAAGGATATGGCCTTTCTAATTATCACGCAGAAGATTATCCTTGTGCTACAAGCCGTGACACCACTGCCGCCGGTTTTCTGGCAGAGACAGGGCTAAGCCCATTTGATGTGGAGCATGTGATTCTGGTGATCCGCGGGTTTCCTATTCGGGTGGCAGGACATTCAGGAAAGCTTGAATCAGAGATCACATGGCAGATAGTCTCAGAGGAATCGGGGGCTAAGGAGCTTTTTGAAGAACGGACCACGGTTACGGATAAGGTGCGGAGAGTGGGGCGTTTTGCAGGGAAGATTGTGAGAGAGGCTATTATGGTAAACCGTCCGGATATTCTGGTGCTGAATCATGTGGATTATTTTGATTATGCAAACAAGAATCAGGGACAGCTCAGCAGCCGTCAGTTGGAGTGTGTCAGGCGGATCGAGGAAGAAATCGGACAGAAGATTGACTTTTGCGGTAATGGAGAGATGTCGTTGATTCCAATGAGGGCAGCTAATGGATGAGAGAATATGGAAGGCTGCGGATGATGCTGAGCGGGATAGAGATGAATTTTATTACTATCAGAAAAGGGAACAGGAGCTTGCGTATAACGATGAGGAAGCCAAGCGGCGTTTTCAGCAGTATGGGAGAGTTGATCCGCTGTTGAATATTGAATCTGCTTTGTTAAATTCTGCAGATGTGTTTGACTATGTTTGTAAGACAGGGATGTTGTATCCCTTTTATGTAAAGGATCTGAAAGGGGCATCTTACGAGGTTCGGATAGGGGGACGTGTAATCTGGTGGGATGATGAAAAAAAGAAGCAGGCAAAGGAGCTGGAAAAAGAGGGAGACAGCTTTGAGCTGAAGCCAAATTCCATTGCATTTGTAACCTTGGAGCCGTATTTCCGGATTCCGGATTATCTTGCGCTGCGTTTTAATTTGAAGATTCTTCATATCTATAAGGGGCTTTTATTGGGTACAGGTCCTTTGGTGGATCCTGGGTTTCAGGGACGGTTATCGATTCCGCTTCATAATTTAACAACCAATACATATGTTTTTAAATATAATGACCCGTTGATTCAGGTGGAGTTTACAAAGCTGAGCAAAAACCTGGAGTGGAATGTGAAGGAGAGGGATAAAAAGGGGATAAACATTCCTGTATATAAACGGAATCCGATTAAACCAGGGAGAACGGTGGATTATTATGTGGCTCGCTCTCTGGAGGGGAGTGACAATACGTATGTCAGAAGCTCGATTCCTGAGCAGTTAGAAAAAGCAAAAAAGGCGATTGAGGAAATTCGTGCGGATAACCATGTATTCAAAGAGGAAAGTAAAACGTCTATTGATTCCATGGGACAGGAGGTATCAAATTCTCAAAAGCACACGGCTTTAGTTAATATGGTAGCTTTGGTGACTACTGTTGTTTCTGCTGTGGGGATGGCGGTGACGGTAATTGGCGCATTTCATGATATTACCATAACGAATACTCAAAGAATGGATGAACTGCGGATAGAATATGAAAGTAAATATCAGGCGTTAGAAGATGATTATAAAGATCAGGTGGGGATGCTGCAGGAGGATATCCGGCGTCTTGAAGACGAGCTGTCTAATCTTTCCGAGCAAAAGGGAAGCGGTGAAGACACGGCAAATACAGGAAATGAACAGTAGGAGAGCAGAATGAAGCAGGGCAGAATCGAGATATGCGGCGGGATTGCATCGGGAAAGACTACATTGGCCAGGATTCTGGAGCAGGAGGGATTTTGTGCGGTCTATGAACGTTATCAAGACAACCCGTTTTTGGGAGAGTTCTATAAAAATAAGGACGCGGACTGTTCGTTTGAAACCGAGATGGTGTTTACCCTGCTCCACTATAAAATGATTCGTACCATGTCAGAGAAAAAGCGTCTTGTCAGTGATTATTCCTTACTGCAGGATTTGGCGTATGGAAGGAATAATTTAAAAAAAGAGGAGTTTGCGGTTTTTTACCAGATGTACCAGTACTTGGTACGGCAGATCGCGCCGCCTCAGATGATTATTTATCTCAAGTGCAGGGCAGAGGCTCTTGTGGGAAGAATTGCCGAAAGAGCGCGGGAAATGGAGCAGACGGTAGATATTGGCTATTTGTCTGAGAGTATTTTGGCTTTGGAAAACTGCCTTCGCAAAGAGGCTGGCGTGTTGGTTATTGAGTCGGACCGGGTGAATTTTATGAATAAGGATCGGGATGAAACGGTTAGGAAAATCAGGGATTTTTACTTTACAAGAGGAGAAGGGCAGTCCGTATCTGAGTAATCAGGTTGGGCTGTTTTTTCATGCAAACTGTCTCAAAATAACTTGCCATATTCTTTGCCGTTTTCTCCGAGAGCGCCGCCAAGAAATCAGTTACATAGCCTACTATGCGCCTGATTTTAGAGCGGCGCTCTCAAAGAAAAATACTGCGGACTATCGGTAAGTTATTTTGGGACAGTTCCTAAGTATTGTGGGGCTGATATGGTTTCATAGTAGCATGAATGGGAAAATTGTGTTAAAATAATTACATTTCAGGAGGGAGAATTGTTATGTGGAGGAAGTGGAGAAAAGGGATTGTGTGGCTGCTGGCAGTAATGCTGGTGCTGGGAGCAGTAGCGGGATGCGGGAAATCTTCAGGAGGCAGTCCGGAAAGAGCGCTCGGATTGGAGCAGGAAATTGGGCAGAGCGGGCAGACTGGATCGGAGAGGCAGGAGGTATCCGAGAATAGAGAAGAATCGGGTATAGGAGAGGATTCGGAAAATACCGAAGAAGCCGGCATAGGAGAGGAACCGGAAAATATCGAAGAAGCCGGCATAGGAGAGGAACCGGAAAATACCGAAGAAGCCGGTATAGGAGAAGATCAGGGGAATACGGCAGAGTCTGATGAGGGGGAAGGACAGAAAGACTTTGACGGAACCGGGCAGGTAAGGGGTAAAGACGTAACGAAGAATGAAAACGGATCGCAGACAGAGGAGCCTGATCCTGCCGCGGATGGAGATAGCGTTCAGATTGAGGAAGACGGAACATATATTTCTAAGGATGAGGTAGCATTGTACCTGCATATTTATGGGCATCTGCCAAGGAATTATATTACCAAGAAGGAGGCACAGGAGCGGGGATGGGACAGTAAGAAGGGGAATCTGGACGAGGCGGCGCCGGGAATGAGTATTGGGGGCAGTTATTTTGGAAATTATGAAGGGATGCTTCCGGAGAAAAAGGGGCGGAGGTATTATGAGTGTGATCTGGAATATGAGGGAGGCTATCGAGGAGCTAAACGGCTGATTTATTCGAATGACGGGTTGATTTTCTATACGGAAGATCATTATAAGACATTTGAACAGCTATATTGAGGGAGAGGCTGGTATGAAGAAAATATTGCTGAATTTTCATGTGACAAAGACCCGGGAGCAGGTACAGGATTATGTGGCGCTGATGTTTGAATTTCCGGATTATTATGGGAAGAACCTGGATGCGTTTTATGACATGCTGACAGAGCTGGGAGAGGATACTTGTGTAGGGGTGTTCGGGACAGGAGACGGGCCGGAGCGGGATGAATGCCTGGTCCGATATCTGGATCAGGTCAGTCTGGTGTTAAGGGATGCCCAGGAAGAGAATCCACATCTGTGTGTGATTTTCCAGGAGTTTGAGAAAAATTTTGAGAACAATGAGGGGGAAGCATTATGAGGATAAAGCCAATGCAGGATATCAGGATTCGGACAAAGCTGATGACTTTGGGGGCAGTCTGTGTTCTGGGACTGGTGATTTTGGAGAGGGAATCTGTGTTTACGGCATCCAGGATCAAACAAGCAGGGGATGAGATGTCAGATATCTGGATGAATGCTGTGATTGTGGCTGAGGAATTAAATACCGCCACATCGGATTACCGGATTAAGGAGAGCCGCCATGCGGTTACTACCGATCCGAAGCTGATGGAGGCGCTGGAGCAGGAAATGAGACGGATTCGGGGGGATATTGAAGAAAAGTTTGAGGAATACCGACAGCTTCCCACCTGGGATTCTGACCAGGCATTTATGGATGAGGCGGAGGTGGCCTGGGACGGATATCTGGAATACAGCGAGAGACTGATTGAGACAAGCAAGGGAAATGACAGGGAAAAGGCGACAGCTATGATGATGGGGCATTCTCAGGAGCTGTTTGAAAAGGCCAGCAGCCTGTTTTTGGAGGCAGTAGCTCATGATAAACAGGCAGTGGAGGAGCAGAAAAACCAGGCAGAGGCATTGTATGATAAAATGTATATGGTGAAGCTTTGGGTTATTGGAATCGTCACTTTGATTATGGCAGGGCTTATCTGGTATCTAATTCATGCGATTGAGGGACCGGTGCAGGCTTTGGTGGACGCGGCGCGGCGAGTTACCAACGGAAATCTGGATGTGCGCCTTACCTGCCGCAGCCGGGATGAGCTGGGAATATTGGAGGATGCCATGAATCAGATGATTCAGCGGCTGGAGGATATTGTAAAGGATGAGATTCACCTGTTTCGGGAGACCGGAAGTGAGAATTTCCAGGCAAAGTCTGGCTGTGAGCAGGCTTATCGAGGGGACTTTGCACCGATTCTGTATGGCTTTACCAGCCTGCAGAGCCGGTTGAAGGAGATAAAGCGGCGGCAGGGGGAAAATGAGGCTTCTATGGAGTCAGAGCTTAGGCAGCAGCAGGAGGAGATAGATGAGCTGCAGAAGGAGCGGCAGCAGCAAAGGGAACGGGCCGCCGAGCTGCGTGTGGAACGGGAAAAGCTGGCAGAGCGGGCTGCCCGTCTGGAGACAGAGCTGGAGCGGGAGACGGGAAAGGCAGAGCGGTTGGCGGCGGAGCTGGAGCGGGAGACAGAAAAAGCAGCGCAGCAGACAGCAGAATTGGAGTGGCAGAAAAGGAATGAGCAGCTGGCTTCTCAGGATGGGGAGGCGGAAGATATGCAGCAAAGGCAGTATATACCGACGAAAGATGAGGACGAATTATCATGAATCAAGACAGTCAGGCAACATGGATGCTCCAGACGAAAAAAGCGGATTTTAATGCTTTGGCCACGCGCTTTAAGATCAGTCCGGTGACGGCCAGGATTATCCGCAACCGGGATGTGGTGGGGGAACGGGAAATCGAGCGGTATCTTTATGGAAATCTGGATGATCTGTATGATCCTCATCTCTTAAAGGACATGGACCGGGCGGTTGACATTTTAAAAGGAAAGATTGAAAACGGCTTACGGATTCGGATTGTAGGAGATTATGATATTGACGGGATTTGTTCTACTTATCTTTTGTACCAGGGACTGGGACGGTGCGGGGCAAAGGCTGACTATCAGATTCCAGAGAGGATCCGGGACGGGTATGGGATCAACGAATCCATTATTCAGAGGGCTTATGATGATGGGATTGACACGATCATTACCTGTGATAATGGGATTGCGGCCATGGATCAGATCCGAATGGCCAAGGATATGGGGATGACTGTGATTATTACGGATCACCATGAGGTGCCGTTTGATGAAAATGGAAATGAACTGCCTCCGCCGGCAGATGCAGTGGTAAATCCCAAGCAGTCAGCTTGCTTCTACCCTTTTAAGGGAATCTGCGGGGGAGTGGTGGCTTACAAGCTGGTTCAGGCTCTGTATGAGGCGTTTAAGGTGCCTGCAGGGGACTGGGAAGGTATGCTGGAATTTGCTGCGATTGCCACGGTGGGGGATGTAATGCGTCTGCAGGATGAAAACCGTATCCTTGTGCGGCATGGGCTGAAGAAGATTTCCGAAACGAAAAGCCTTGGGCTGAAAAAGCTGGTGGAGGCGTGCGGGCTGGATATCCGAGAGCTGACAGCATACCATATCGGTTTTGTCATTGGCCCCTGTTTAAATGCCAGCGGACGCCTGCAGACAGCAAGGCTGGCATTGGAGCTGCTTTTGTGTCAGGATGAGCAGAAGGCAGTGTCCATGGCAGAGGAGCTGAGGATATTAAATGAGGAGCGCAAGGCTATGACCCAGCGGGGCGTGGATGAGGCCCTTAAACAGGTGGAGGAGCAATATAGGGAGGATTCTGTTTTGGTGATCTTTTTACCGGACTGTCATGAGTCTGTAGCAGGGATCATTGCAGGGCGGGTGCGGGAAGCCTGGAACCGGCCGACCTTTGTACTGACAAGGGGGGAGGGATGTGTAAAGGGCTCCGGCCGGTCTATTGAGGCGTATAATATGTACCGGGAAATGTGCGGGGTGCAGGAGCTTTTCTTAAAGTTCGGCGGGCATCCTATGGCAGCGGGATTTTCCATAGAGGAAGGTCATGTGGAGGAGTTCAGGCGGCGTCTGAATGAGCAGGCGTCTTTAAAGCCAGAGGATTTTATTCCCAAGGTGTGGATCGATGTGGCCATGCCCTTGGAGTACATATCGTCAGGGCTGGTGGAGGAGCTGAAGCTTTTGGAGCCATTTGGGCAGGGAAATGAAAAGCCTCAGTTTGCACAGAAGGGGCTGCGTATCCGCAGTGTGCGGGTGCTGGGAAAGAATCGGAATGCGGTGAAGCTGTCTCTTGTGACAGAAGGCGGATTGGCCATGGATGGGATGCTGTTTACAGAGGGAGACCGGTTTGTGGAGGAGCTGGGGATAAGGAAGACCATGGATGTAGTGTATTATCCGGATGTGAATGAGTATAATGGGAAAAGGACGCTGCAGATTGTGATTCGGGGGTATAAGCTGCATCCGTGAACAGTAACTATTTGCAGAACGGTGTACTAGTACTCCATCCGGCCAGTAACTGCACTTTCAGTACCGCCTATTTTGCCATCTGCTGCGTTGTCGTTAGTCAACGATGCCACCGCATCGCCTCCCTCCTCCGCCTTGCAGACTGACAAAATATCCGGCACTGGCAGTGCAATTTCTGGCCGGATGGAGCACTAGCAAGGAACAGGAAAATTCTTGACATGAATTGCTGACCTGTACTATAATCAGACACATCAAGAAAAGGGTTTGCCGCAAAACCGGTATTTCCACAATATAAGGTTGGTATTCGAAAGAAAGAGATACCACATATTGTGGAAATACGCTGTTTTGCAGCAGTCCTTTCGGGCAGAAAAGGAGACTATTATGGTAAATGATGTTATGAAATTTATTACGGATTATGATCCGGAGGTTGGAAAGGCCGTTGAGCAGGAGGCGGCTCGCCAGAGGAGGAATCTGGAGCTGATTGCTTCGGAGAATATTGTGTCAGAGCCGGTTATGATGGCTATGGGAACCGTGCTAACCAACAAGTATGCAGAAGGGTATTCGGGCAAGCGGTATTATGGCGGCTGCGAATATGTGGATGTGGTGGAAACCATCGCCATAGAGCGGGCGAAGAAGTTGTTTGGGTGTGATTATGCCAATGTGCAGCCCCACTCCGGCGCTCAGGCGAATATGGCAGTATTTTTGGCTATGTTAAAGCCAGGGGATACGGTTATGGGGATGAACCTGGACCATGGCGGCCATCTGACTCACGGAAGCAAGGTGAATTTCTCTGGCCTGTATTTTCATATTGTGCCTTATGGGGTGAATGATGAGGGGTATATTGATTATGATGAGCTGGAGAGGATTGCCGTGGAAAGCAGACCTAAGCTGATCGTGGCAGGGGCCAGCGCTTACGCCAGAGAAATTGACTTTAAGCGGTTCCGTGAAGTGGCAGACAAGGTGGGAGCCTATCTGATGGTGGATATGGCCCATATTGCCGGGCTGGTGGCAGCGGGAGAGCATCCCAGCCCCATTCCTTATGCAGATGTGGTGACCACCACGACCCATAAGACTCTGCGGGGGCCAAGAGGCGGCATGATTCTTGCCAATCAGGAGGCGGCAGATCGTTTTAATTTTAATAAGGCAATTTTCCCGGGTACTCAGGGAGGACCTTTGGAGCATGTGATTGCAGCAAAGGCAGTCTGCTTTGGGGAGGCGCTGAAGCCGGAGTTTAAGACTTACCAGATCCAGGTCAGGAAAAATGCGGCGGCACTGGCAGAGGCTCTGGTATCCCAGGGATTTAAGCTTCTTACAGGAGGTACAGACAATCATCTGATGCTGGTGGATCTGCGGGGAATGGAGGTTTCTGGCAAGGAGCTTCAGAACCGCTGTGACCAGGTTTACATTACTCTTAATAAGAACACGGTTCCCAATGATCCGAGAAGCCCGTTTGTTACTTCCGGAGTAAGGATCGGGACCCCTGCCGTTACGTCACGCGGGTTAAAAGAGGAGGATATGCCTGTGATAGCAGAATGTGTCTGGATGGCTGCTGTGGATTTTGAGAATAAGGCAGATGCGATTCGGGCGCAGGTGACGAAGCTTTGTGATAAATATCCGATTTACCAGTAAATCTCCATGCGCCCGTCTGCGGGCGCACTGTCAGCTATGAAGGTCTGGCAGGCGCATTTGGCATCCCTGATTTTAAATCGCCTCCAAATCCGAAAAAGTACTTGCAATTGGTGGCAGATTCTGTTAAAATATTAATTCGTGACACAATATTCCTTGCTCTTGAAAGAAAGATCAAGGGCCAGAGACCACAAGGAGGTAAAGCAATGAACAAGTATGAGTTAGCAGTTGTTCTGAGCGCAAAACTCGAGGATGAAGAAAGAGCAGCCGCATTGGAGAAGGTGCAGGGTTATATTACCCGTTTTGGCGGAACCGTGACCAATGTGGACGATTGGGGCAAGAAAAGACTTGCCTATGAGATTCAGAAGATGAGAGAAGCTTTCTACTACTTCATCAAGTTCGAGACAGCGGATTCTAACTGCCCCAACGAAGTGGAAGCCCACATTCGCATTATGGAGCCGGTGATCCGATATCTTTGCGTAAAGCAGGACGAGCAGTAAGATAGATAGCAGTCCGAAGCAGGGGACTGTTATGGAAGCAGACGACCAGCTTAAAAAGGAAGAGTGATGGTATGAATAGAGTAATTCTTATGGGTAGATTGACCAGGGATCCGGAGGTAAGGTATTCGCAGGGTGAACGTTCTATGGCGATAGCCAGATATACCCTTGCCGTAGACCGCAGAGGCCGTGCCAGAAGTCAGGATGGTGATCAGGGGCAGAATGCGGATTTTATCAATATTGTAGCATTTGACAGGGCAGGGGAATTTGCCGAAAAGTACTTTCATCAGGGCATGAGAGTTTTGGTTTCAGGCCGCATCCAGACTGGCAGTTATACCAATAGAGAAGGTCAGCGTGTTTATACCACAGAAGTGATTGTGGATGATCAGGAGTTTGCCGACAGCAAGAATGCAGGCGGCGGAGGTAATGGCGGTTATGATTATCAGCCCACCTCCAGGCCGGCTCCGTCCAGTGCGATTGGCGATGGCTTTATGAACATCCCGGATGGTGTAGAAGATGAGGGATTGCCTTTCAACTAAGCAGACCGGCTTCCAGTTGAGAGACATGGATTAATCGAAGAAGGAGGCAGTACCAATGGCATTCAATAAATCGGATAAGCCCGAAGGCGCTAAGGTAAGAAGAGGCGGCGTTCGCAGAAGAAAAAAAGTATGTGTATTCTGCGGTGAGAAAAACGGCGTGATTGACTATAAGGATACAAATAAGCTGAAAAGGTATGTATCAGAGAGAGGTAAGATTCTTCCCAGAAGAATTACCGGAAACTGTGCAAAGCACCAGAGGGCGCTGACAGTTGCGATCAAGAGAGCCCGCCATATTTCTCTGATGCCGTATACATGTGATTAATATTTTATGGTGAAACAGCCCGGAGATGTCGTTTTTACAGTGATAGGGAAGTATGGAAGCATATGGAAGGAATTTATCATTGACGACGCTGACAAACAGGGCACAAACAAAAGCGAGAATTCACGTCTGTGAAGTGACGGCGTAGTGAAGCCTACGACTAGCTTCGCAGGCGTGTAGATGGCGTTGATAGCGAGTGATTTATTCATCGGAATTTAGGCAATCCTGTTGCTATTGACAAAATATCAGATATTTTAGTCTCCCAATTAGAAAATTCTTCTGCTGTCACCTCTGAACGAAAGATTCCATGGGATATAGAATTTCTTCAATTTACCAATTTTACCAATGCATCAATATCACGTTGATAATCATCAAATAAATTTATGGGTAAGCCTATTTTATATAAATTTTTTGCAACACTATGTACCATAAATTAGATTCGGTATCTATTATTTGGTTATCAATATTTAATTCTTGTTCTTTAAAATCTTCAACCTTTTCCATAAAATCAACACGACGATAGAAACGATGTAAATGAGCCTCATTTGGCAATTCCTTACGAAAAGTTTCACATTTTCGATCCAAATTTTCGTAAGCAACAAATTCTTTATGCATACTTGCTGCCATCAAGCCCACATTTACATCTTTGCGATTTAATCTTTGTGAGTTTATATACTGTACATATATCTGCAAACAAATTTTATGAAATTAACAATACTTTTTTATATTGTTAAGCAATAGCGTATTACATTGATAAGGAGGTTTACCGTGCGATGTCTTTGGAAAAGCATTGACATATTTAAGCAAAATAAATATAATAAAATTAAAATATATTAAAAACGGGTGGGCAAATTAAATGAAAAAAACAGTTCGGTTGTCAGATATAGCGGAAAGGCTGCAGGTAAGCACAGTGACTGTGTCCAATGCACTGGCAGGGCAGAAGGGGGTCAGTGAGGAGCTGAGGGCAAGAATCAAGCAGGTGGCGGCTGAGATGGGGTACCAGACGAGAGGAAGCAGCGGAGGGAATGGGAAAAAGATACTGAATGTAGGGGTGATTATCGGAGAAAAGTATCTGGGGCCTTACCCCTCTTATTATTGGAAGGTTTATCAGGAATTGTCGCTGATTGCAGGGCTGCATAGCTGCGTGATCTTGTTTGAGGTGCTGCGTCATGAGAGGGAGGATGCTTTACAGCTTCCGCTGTTTGCAATGGAACAGCAGGTGCAGGGACTGATTGTGATTGGTGAGATCAGCAGAAGATATCTGGAGTTTTTGGACAGGCAGCCGGATCTGCCGATGGTAATGGTAGATTTTATGATGCGGGGACTTCATTCTCCTTCTGTCATGGCAGATAATTATTATGGCATGTACAAGATGGTGAATTACCTGATTGAGCAGGGACACCGGGAAATAGCCTATGTAGGGACTCTGCTTTCCAGCAACAGCATTACGGACCGGTATTTTGGGTATCGGAAGGCGCTTCTGGAAAGCGGTCTGGAGATGAATCCGGATTGGGTGATCAATGACCGTACTATGGAAGGGCAGATCGGGAATATCCGCCTGCCGGATCGAATGCCCACAGCTTTTGCGTGCAACTGTGATCTGACTGCCAGTGAGATGGTAAATCTTCTTGAAAGCCGGGGATATCGGATACCAGAGGATATTTCCATTGTGGGCTTTGATAATTATCTTTATGAGGGGCTTTGCGATATTACGATCACCAGCTATGAGGTGGATATTAAGGAGATGGTACGGTGTGCGGTTAAGATCATCGCCTCTTTAGTGGAGCATGGGTCGGCTCCTTCTGATATGAGGTTGGTGTCAGGCGCTGTGGTGGAGAAGGAAAGTGTACGGCAGATCCGGTAGAAGGAATATGGTAAAATTAGGAAGTCTTTTCGCTAAAAGGGCTTCTTTTTTTGTGAAATTTATGATGTGAGAGGTGCAAAAAACCGTATGACGGACAGAATAAAGATGAAGACGGAGGTTTATTAAATTAAATGAGATTAATTAACTTAACAAAATGGAAGTTAATTAATCTAGGCCACCTTGAAAAAGGGCGATTTTATTGGCAATTATGTATAGTTTTTGAAAGATAAATAGTATAGTATTAACAAAAATGTAAGGAAATCCACTTTTCTATTGAAATTAAATTAAATCAATATTATAATTAAATTAAAATTAAATAGAAGGGCGGATAAACTTATGAAAGTAAAGAAAATGGCTGCAATGGGAACGGCGCTGACAATGGCACTTTTGCTGACAGCATGTGGGGGGTCCCAGGAGAATGCGGATGCTGTGTCAGTGGATCTTCCCAGCATAGATTCTATCCAGTTAGGAACAGACTATCAGAATGTTACGGCCTCCATCAAGGTTCTGACTAACCGGACAGATATCGTGGATACGGTTTACAAAGGGTATGCGGAGCAGTTTATGAAGCTGTATCCCAACATTACCGTGGAGTATGAGGCAGTGACAGATTATGAGCAGGCTTTGAACCTGCGGCTTCCCACAGGGGATTGGGGAGATATCTGTTATATTCCCACATCTGTGGCTAAGAGTGAGATGTCAGAGTATTTTTCTCCATTAGGAGATTTTGCAACCCTGAATGAGATTTACAATTTCCTGGCGGATAAAAATTATGGCGGTATTCAGTACGGAATCCCCAATGGAGGGACAGCAGGGGGAGTCATTTATAACAAACGTGTCTGGAAAGAGGCAGGAATTGAGAAGCTGCCAGCAACACCGGATGAATTTTTGGACTGTTTACAGAAGATTAAGGATAACACGGATGCTATTCCGCTGTATACCAACTTTGCAGCAGGATGGCCGATGGGAGCCTGGGATCAGTACATCGGGGTTACGGCTACTGGAGATCCGGATTTTATGCTGGGAAACCTGGCACACACAAAGGATCCGTTTGCAAAAAAGGATGATATGTCCGGTCCTTACGCGGTGTATTATACGCTTTATGAGGCGGTCAGCCGCAAGCTGGTGGAGGATGACCCGGCAAGCAGTGACTGGGAGGCTTCCAAGGGCATGATTAACAAGGGTGAGATTGCCACCATGGTGCTGGGTTCCTGGGCAGTAGAGCAGTGCAGGGGCGCCGGAGCTGCACCGGAGGATGTGGGATACATGCCGTTTCCCATTACAGTGGACGGAAAACGGTATGCTTCTGGTGACGGAAACTATTCTTATGCCATTAACAATAAGGCAACTGAGGAGAATCAGATCGCATCTATGGTATATTTGAAATGGCTGCTGGAGGAATCTACAATATTCGTAGATGAGGGAACCATTCCTGCATTGAAATCTGAGCCTCTTCCGGATTCTCTGTCTGAGTTTGACGGCGTGGAGATCCTCAGCAACAACCCGGCCATTGAAGGGGAAGAAAACCTGTTTGATGATGTGAACAATGAGAGTGAGGTCGGCATTAACAATAATGATTACCCGGATTGCGAGATTTTGGAGAGCGCTCTTTACGGTACAAAAGATCTGGATACGCTGATGGCAGAGTGGAATGCCAAATGGACGGCAGCGCAGGAGAGCTTGGGTGTGGATATTTTGAAATACTGAAGCTGCAGGAGAGGAGGATATAAGAGTGAATAAGGTTGGAAGTACTGCGGTAGGGAAAAAGACATTTGCCGAGAAGATGAAAAGCAGGGAGGCGCAGCAATTTTTCGTGATTGTGACCTTTTTATTTGCTCCGCTTTTGCTGTTGATTGTATTTACCTATCTGCCGTTTATGAGGATGGTGCAGTTCAGCTTTTACAATATGAAATATATTGGGCCGAAAAAGTTTGTGGGATTGGCTAATTATGTGGATGTGTTCCACAGGACCGAGATTTTCCGCGCTTTGCTGGTAAGTGTGTATTATATGGGCGGCGCGGTGGTTCAGCTGGCACTGGCGTTATTCTTTGCTACCTTGATGGTGTTTAAGGTAAAAGGGGAACCGGTTTTTAAGGCGGCGCTGTTCTTCCCGTACCTGATCTGCGGTATTGCCGTGGGATTTATTTTCAAGTTTTTCTACGCCCGGGGATTTGTGTTTGATTCCCTGCTGCAGATATTTGGGATGAAGCTGGATGATATTCCCTACTGGCTGCAGGATCAGAGCATCAACAACATTGCCTTGGCGGCAACGTCGGTTTGGCGTTATACGGGACAGAATATGATTATGTTTTTAGGCGCTATGATGTCTGTGGACACGGATCTTTATGAGGCGGCGGCTCTGGATGGGGCAAATAACTGGCATCGGTTCCGCTATATTATCCTGCCCAGCATTAAGTCCATCATTGTGCTGAACCTGATCCTTTCCATCAGTGGTTCCTTAAGTGCATTTGAGCCGCCTTATGTAATCACCAACGGAACCATGGGAACCGGAACGTATTTTGTGATCATGAACCGTTTGGCTCATGAGAATCAGAAGGTGGGCCTGGCCTGTGCCATGGCAATTGTACTGCTGGTAATTATCATTCTCTGTACCATTGCCCAGAAGCTGTTCTTTGCCTATGTGTTTGACAATGGGACGGATGATGAGTCAAAGGCAGCAGTGAGAAAGAGGAAAAAGGCAGAGAAGAGGAAAAAAGCACAGGAAGGAGCAGCAGTGTGATGAAGAAAAAGAAAGGGCTTTCGCTGGTATTTGAGATTTTGAAGTATGTTTCTCTGGTGTTTGCGGCACTGTGTGCCCTGATTCCGGTGTGCGTGTGTGTATTGACCGCATTTAAGACCAATGAGGAGTATGCGTCTACATCGGTTTTGGATTTGCCTCAGTCGTTTTTGAATTTTGATAATTTTGTTATTGCTTTCCAGAAGGCAAACATGCTGCGGGGATTTCTGAATACGGCAATGGTGCTGGTGGTTGTGCTGACGGCTTCCGTCTTTATGGGCTCCATGCTGGCTTATGTGCTGAACCGGTTTCGGTTTCCGGGACGGGCGCTGGTGCAGAATCTGTTTATGTTTGCAGCCCTGCTGCCGGGGATTGCCATGCAGGTGACGATCTATCAGATCATGTATTCTCTGGGGCTGGTGAACCATCTCTATGGGTATATGATTGTGTTGATGGGGACAGATATTATTTCGATTTACATATTCCTGCAGTTTTTTGAAAATCTGCCGGTGTCCTTAGACGAGTCGGCGATTATGGATGGATGTACGTATTTCGGAGTGTTTTTTAAGATTTTGTTTCCCCTTTTAAAGCCTGCGATTATGACTTCCGTGCTGCTTAAAGGGGTGAGTGTTTATAATGAGTATTATGCTTCTAACCTTTATCTGCAGACTCCGAAGCTGAGGACAATTTCTACGGCGCTTTATACATTTACCGGTCCTTACGGGAATCAGTATAATTATATTTGTGCGGGAGTGCTGATAACCATTGCGCCGATTTTAGTGCTGTTTTTGATATTCCAGAAGAAGGTGTATGGAGGGATGGCTGCAGGAGCTGTAAAAGGATAAAAGCGGATATTCAGAAGTCTGGAGGTGTGCAGGGGTGAGGAGAGGAAGGAAAAAGGCCGGAGGTCTGGCAATACTGGCAGCCACGGTGGTTTTGGCAGAGTCTTTTATGGGCTTGGGGATTGCTTTTGGGGAGCCGGAAGCGGGAGAGGTGACAAGAGTATGGGACTTTGAGGATGGGGATCAAGGCTGGGTATATGATGACAGCTGGGCCGGGGACAGCTACCAGGGGGAGGGCAGCTGTGAGTATGATGCGGATAAGGGAATGCTGCGTTTAAAGCTGGATTATTCCCGGAATGTGAATAATAGTTACAGCCAGACGGGAATCTGTCTGGCAGAGGAGGATGGAATTGATTATTCCTCTTACAAGGTGCTGAATTTTGATCTTTATTATGACCCGACGGCATTTACCACAGGGCAGCTGTCTGTTAAAGCGTTTTCCAATAATATATTTGGGGATCAGAGCTGCAGGGTTATGGAAACGCCGGCAGAGGATGTGGACGGACTGAAGCTGGTGAATCTGTCGCTGAGCTGTGATGAGAAGTATACCCAAAGGGAGAAGCCGGGAAAGCTGATGCTTCTGCTGATTGGGGAGTATACGGATTATCATGGCGACATTTGGCTGGACAATATTACACTGAGTAATGTGAAGAAGGAAAAATTTTTGGTGGAATCAACGGTTTTGGCAAAGACAGAGACTGTGATTTCCGGAGGTGAAGATGGGCTTGAGGTAAATGGGGTTTCTTTTGATTATGAGAAGGAGCTGAAGCTGGCAGATCCAAACGCAGAGCCTTCAGTGGCTGCGCTCTATCAATATTTGAAGGCTGTGGGAGAGGCAGAGGCTGCCCTTTACGGGCATATGGAGGATACGGTGCTGAAGGCAGGGGCATCGAACCTGTCGGATTCAGATACAGAGGATATGACCGGCTCTCTGGCTGCTGTTGTGGGTATGGACTGCGGCGGATTGTTTGGAGGATTTGCCAGTAAATACAATGAACGGCATCCAGGATCCAGGCTGCCGGATACCAATGAAGGAAATATTAAGGCAGCGGCGCTTTTCAGCAATGAGGCGATCGACAGAGGGGCAATCATTACTTTGTCAAGCCATATGCCTAATTTTTCAGGAACGGTTAAGCTGGAGGGGAATTTTGCCAACAGCTATGACGGGTTTGATTTTACGCCGGCGGATTCCTATGTGCTCACAGGGAATTGTGCCAATCAGATTCTGCCGGGCGGAGCATTTCATGAGGCGTATCGTGCGCATCTGGATGTGATTGCGGATTATGTTAAGCAGGTAAAAGGACCGGTGCTTTTCCGTCCTCTCCATGAGAATACAGGAAGCTGGTTCTGGTGGGGGAAGGCATTCTGTGATGCAGAGACCTATAAAAGCCTTTATAAATATACAGTGGAATATTTGAGGGATGAGAGGAATGTCCACAATCTGCTGTATCTGTACGGGCCAGGTTCAGAGGCTGCCAATTTAGCAGAATATGAAGAACGGTATCCTGGCGATGAGTATGTGGACCTGGTAGGATTTGACACCTATGACAATAATCCGGCGCCGGATTCAGAAGGATATACCTTTCTGCAGAGCTTTGAGAACACAGTGAAGCTGACCGATGCATTTGCCAAGGAGCATGGAAAGCTGATGGCTGTGACGGAGACCGGAATGTCACCCATGCAGGCAGGGGGAATCCCGGAGATGGGAAACCGCAGGCCGGAATGGTATACGGAAGTGCTGGATATTATGACAAAGCCGGAGTATGATTGCTGTTATTTTATGCTTTGGTCTAATTATGCCAGAAGCGGAGGATATTATACACCCTTTGTGGTGGAAAAGCGGGCAGGCGGGAAGCTGTTTGGCCATGAACTGCTGGATTCTTTTATTGCCTCCTACAATAATAAGAAGAGTATTTTTGCCGAGGATCAGGCTCAGGTCATGAAGGATATTCTTGTCGGAAGCTTTGAGAAGGCAGAGCTTCTTCCTTATGGCCAGATTACCGGATACATTACGGAGCCGGTGGCAGGGGAAAGAATATTGGAAGAAAGGATCTTGTTTGCCAGGCTGAACCAGGAGGTATCGGGCGCAGAGTTCAGGCTGGAAGGAGGAGGGGATCAGATCGTCGTCAGCGCAGAGCTGGAAGGAAAGCAGGCAGAGGCTGTGCTGGATAAGGGAACCTTGGAAAAGCTGGGAGAAGCAGCAGACGGGAAAATCGGATTGTATGTGGATGGGGAAAAGCTGCAGGAGATCCGGGTGATCTACAATGTTGCCCCCAGAACCGATGATCCGCTGCTGATTGATGATTTTGAATCCTATGCAGGTCTTATGAATCTTCTGCTGGATAGCTGGAGCAGCAATAAGGACAGTGGATGTGAGCTGACCATTAGCCTGTCTGATGAAGTCCGTTATGATGGGGAATATGCGCTGAAGTTCGATTATATGGAGACTCGAAACGGCTGGGCAGGATGTGAATTTCCGAAAGAGGCGGATTGGTCAGGCTGTGATGCGCTGCAGTTCTGGGTAAAGCCGGACGGCAATAATCAAAAGACTGTGGTTCAGATCAGCACGGCAGGCGGAGGTTCTTATGAGGCATATCTACAGGAATATCCGGAATATGCTTCTGCCACGGGGCCAATGCTAGTGACCATGCCATTTGGCGAATTTCAGGATAAGAACGGAAAAGGCAGACTGTCGCCAGAAGCAGCGGCTGATGTGTCGGGGTTTGGCCTGTGGGTGAATGCGATTGGAGATTCGCCGGCAATTGACGAGAACGGTGAGGTTCGGGGCGTACTGTACTATGATGACATCAAGGCTGTGGCTTCTGGAAAAACTGCGCCGGAATTTGCAGTTATGGAGCATGAGGAAAAGGACGGGGCAATAAGGGATGCAGAAGGAGGAGGATCGGAGCCTGGAAATGGGGCGGATGCAGGAACAGAGCCGATGGGAAGCATTTCCATGACAAAATATCTTCTTCCGCTGGTTTCCGGAGTGATTGCTCTGGTTGCGGCTGCATGTGCAGCAGCTTTGGTGATGGAGAGGAAAAAGAGGTAATCGGTTAAACGAAAATAAAGGCAGGACAGGATTTTCAGGAGGGAAGGAATATGAAGCATATTGCAAGGCTTTGGGGGAGTATGCTGGCAAAGAGAACATTGTCCATGGTGCTATGTCTGGTTCTGGCAGTTACCTCCGGAGGGGTGTGTATCGCCTCCACCAATAATCTGGTTCAGGAGACAAGGGCTGCAAGGGAAGGCAGCAGCCAGCCAGAGGGTGAAACGGAGTTGGGGGAGGTGGTTTCGGAGGAGATAAAGAAAGCCCCTCAACCGGAAAAATTCGGGGAGGAAATGCTGGATAATGATGTAAATGAGGAGGAACAGGAGGAAGAGGACACCCGATGCCTTCATGAGTTTACGGCACTTTGGGTGGGGTATGAGTGTAAACTGACGGATTATGTAAATGGTTATGAGCCAGGGGATGAGGTAAGAATCACGGCTTCCTTTAATAAGTCGGTAACAAGTCAGATCGGTCTGTATATTGACGGGGCGTGGAATTCCTTCCGGGGTGAAGGGAAAAAGCGGAATATTACCTTGGTGCCGGACAGTGATTATCTGAATATTCAGATTTCGGATCTAAAGGGAATGCCAAGTGTGAACCTGACAGAAATCTCTGTGGAGATTGTACGTAAGGGAGAAGCGGATACAGGAAGCTACCTGCACAAGTTTACAGGGCTTTGGCAGGGCTTTGAGACCAAGTTCTCGGATTTTAATCCAGACTATGAGCCAGGGGATAAGGTTCGGGTGACAGTGACCTACAACAAATATGTTTCCAGCCAGCTTGGAATGAATCTGGATGGCGGGTGGAGTACTTTGGTGGGGGACGGGAAAAGCATAACAAAGGATGTGACGCCGGATAATGATTATCTGAATATTCAGATTACTGATATGTGGGCGAACTACAAGGTGGGAATCATTTCCATCAGTGTGGATATTTTGGAAAAGGGTCCGGGAGTTTCCAGCTACAGCAGCGGAGGCGGCCGCCTGGCACCTACTCAATATTCAGAGCCAGGGGATTATATGCTGTTTTCCGGGGGAGCCAATGAGACGTATGAGACCAATGACGGATGGATTTTAGATTGTGCGGATACGGATTGGATCACCCTGAAATATTCCTGTACTGAGGATCATGAGAACTGGGGGATTCTGGGCTGGGGCGCTACGGTTGACGGAGAGTGGGTAAACGGACCGGGTTACAGTGCAGACAGCACGGATTCCACCAAAGAGGTAACGCAGACCTTCAGTATTAAGTATCTTCGCCGGATGATGAAGCTTACGCCGGAAAGTAATGTGAGCTATCTGAATCTGGGAGCATACAGTGACGGATGTATTGAGGAATTGTCCCTTCATGTAGGTACTGAGATTCCAAGGGAGGACTCCTTATTTAAGGATGGGGAGCCGAATCAGGCATGGATCTGCACGGATATTGAGCGGATTTTGGATGCACCGGATGAAAAATACCTTTGTGTTCAGTATACCTGTGCTGCTTCTGATTTTGAAGGCTGGACTGTGCTTAGCTGGGGAGCTTCCGTGGATGGAGAATGGAGAAACGGAAAAAGCTATAAGGCATCCTACCGGGAGGCCACGAGGGTTCACAGCTTCAGCATGAGGATGGACGCATTTCGAAGCATGCTGCATCTGAGCTGGGATGCAAAGGTGGATTCCATTCAGCTTTCTGCTTATAATAGTGCCAGAATTCTGGATATCTGGATTGCAGACCAGAAGCTGGAGGATGCAGGAGATTCTAAGAGAGATAAGATAGAGGGAGAGGGAAAGTATTATTCTTCCAACAGCGGAACCTATTATGATGTGTCTCAAAAAGAGGGAACCGAATATTCCCAGGATATAGAGCTGGGGCCATGGGAGTGGACAGCCGGAGATAAATCCCTGAAGAATGAGCAGGATATTATTGATGCTCTGAAGGAAGGCGTCTATATTTTGGTAGAGTATGAGGCGGAGGATGGAAATGAGCCAAACCTGCAGTTTACCATGACAGACAACAAACAGCAGGGAGTGACGCCTACTTATATCTTAAATGGGATGGCATTGTTTTCCTATCAGGATATTCAGGACTTTCTGTCAGATTATCTGGTGCCGTGGGAGGTTAAAAATCTGCAGATCAGTTCCGGAGACGGAAATATGGTCATTAAGAGTATACGGATTGTAGAGGACAACAAGAAGCTGGAACAGGAGCCCATTGCTGTTCTGACAAATTCCTGGGCAACCTATGGCACGGAAATCAGTAAGTGGCACTCAGAATATCAGGTGGGAGACACAGTTAAGGTTACCGTAACCTTTGATAAAAGCGCCCCAGGGGCAATTGCCTTTGATATTGGAGGAGTGTGGGACAACGGGGGATATATAACTGGTCAGACCATCAGCCGCACAGCAACGCCGGATAAGGATCATATGGATATCCAGATTGGCGAAATGCCTCAGTATAAGAGCCATGTAAAGATCTTGGATATTAAGGTTGAAATTGCAGGAAAGAGAAATTTTAATGATTATGTGGTGACAGAGGGAAGCCGCACTGCGGGAGCGCTGGCTTCGTCAATGAAGGAAACCGCTACGGCGATCTTGAGCAGCGGAGAGGTCAACCGGGGAGTCAAGGCAGTGATCGTGATGGAAAATACTTCCTTGTCGGATACAGAGGCAGCCCAGATAAAGGACCTGTTTGGCAGCCAAGCCGATCAGATCCAGATCGCAAAGGTGTCGGATGTGAGAGTATACAAGGAGGATGACGGAGAGCGGACCCAGATATCAGAAACCGAGGATCCGATTCGTATCAAAATACCGGTACCCAATGAGCTGAGAAAATCAAGCTATGATTTTGCAGTGATCCGAAATCACAATGGGGAGCTGACCTATTTAGAGGATTTGGATGGAAACAGTGATACCGTTACATTTGCCAGCAGTAAATTCTCGGATTTTGCCGTAGTATATGCAGAGCCAGGGGCTTTTGACCAAATGAGCGGGGCGGTCAAGGTGTTCCGCAGTGAATGGAGCGGATGGGAAACCAGCTTCAGTGCTTATAACAATAAGTATAAGGCAGGAAAACCAACCAAGGTTACGTTGACCTTTGACAAGGATGTGAAGGCTTACGTGGATTACCATGAGCCGGATTGGACCAGGGTGGAAGGAACCGGGACCGGAAAAACCTTTACAGCTACCATTACCCCTGCTGACGACAGCTTGACTATTGGGCTTGCCGGCCTGGGCGGAAACGGGACGGTGAAGCTGGTAAACGTGAAGGTAGAGCAGGAGACGGAGAAGATCAAACAGTTTACAGCAGTGAATGACAGGTTTGTCACCAGCTTCAGTGCATTTAATGAAATGTTTGTAGCAGGGTATCCTGTGACCGTGAAGCTGACCTTTGACAAGGAGGTTGTCGGGTGTGTTGGATATCATAAGGATGAGACATTGGAGGAGATTACAGATTCCGGAAGTGAGGCAGGCAAGGTGCTTACAAAGACATTCACTCCCGGCGACGATAGGCTGTATGTGTGGATAGCAGACATGAACGGAAATACTTCTGTGAACTTGACAGAGGTAGAGGTCGTGCAGTCTGTAAACCCGATCTATACGTTTACACATTCCTGGGGCGGAGACGGGGATACCTTTAGCGGGAAGATTTCTGACTATTGCAGTGATTATGAACCAGGAGATAAGGTGAGAATCACGGCAGTATTGAATAAATCGTCACAGGTGAAGATTCAGGTAGACTCAGGCGGAGATGGAAAGGAAATCACAGATACCGGAGCAAGGGTAAATCTTATCACGATACCTTCTGGAGATGGATTCAGTATTCAGGCAGGAGATGACAGCAAGCTGCCACTGGGGATATTGGATGTGATGGTAGAGGTTGTGGAAAAAGCAGAGCCAATAGAAGCATTGTTTACCTTTACCCAGGCATGGGGAGGGGATCATAGCACATATGAGACCAGCTTCAGTGAACATATGAAGGATGGAATGTTGTTCCGGCCAGGGTTGGAAACGACAGTAACCTTGACCTTTGACGATACGGTTGGAGTAAAGGTGCAAAGCTATGGAGGAGAGGGAATTGAGGCGGAAGGAGTGAATAAAACCGTACAATTTCAGGTGACACCCACAGAAGATAGGTTCAGCATTCAGGTGAAGTCTGTGCCAAGCGGGAAGGTGAATCTGCTGTCTGCGGAGGTTGTGCAGAAGGAAGAACCAATAGAAGCATTGTTTACCTTTACCCAGGCATGGGGAGGGGACAATAATACATATGAGACCACCTTCAGTGAACACATGGAGGATGGAGCGCTGTTCCAGAAAGAGGTGGAGACAACCGTGACTTTGACCTTTGACGATACGGTTGGAGTAAAGGTGCAGAGCTATGGGGGAGAGGGAATTGAGGCGGAAGGAGTGAATAAAACCGTACAGTTTCAGGTAACTCCTACCCAGGATACATTTAGTATTCAGGTAAAATCTGTACCCAATGGAAAGGTGAATCTGCTGTCTGTGGAAGTGGTACAGAAGGCGGAGCCAACGGAAGCATTATTTACCTTCACTCAAGCCTGGGGAGCCGATAATAATACGTATGAGACCAGATTCAGCGAGCATATGAAGGATGGGGCGCCATTCCAGCCAGGGGTGGAGACAACCGTGACCTTGACCTTTGATGACACGGTTGGAGTAAAGGTGCAGAGCTATGGAGGAACCGGGATTGAAGCAGAGGGAACCAATAAAACCGTACAGTTTACGGTAACACCTACAAAGGATAATTTCAGTATTCAGGTGAAATCCGTACCTAACGGAAAGGTAAATCTTCTGGCTGTGGAAGCAGCGCAGGAGGTGGAGCCATTATTTACCTTTACTCAAGCCTGGGGAGCCGATAATAATACATATGAGACCAGCTTCAGTGATCATATGAAGGATGCGTTATTCCAGATCGGAGTGGATACACAGGTAACTTTGATTTTTGATGACACAGTTGGGGTAAAGGTGCAGAGCTATGGAGGAACCGGGATTGAAGCGGAAGGGGCAAATAAAATCGTGCAGTTTACGGTAACGCCTACAACGGATAACTTCAGTATTCAGGTGAAGTCTGTACCAGGTGAAAAGGTGAATCTGTTGTTTGTGGAGGTAGAACAAATGGGAACAGCGTTCTATCTTGACGATATGATTATGTCAGAGGAGCCTATTTACGGATTCACCGAGCCGGAAACCGTTATTCTGAATCTGGCAGATTACTTTGATGAGTACGAAAACGGGCAGGGAGTAGCAGTAGAGATAAATTTGTTCTCTGATGGAAATTTCTATGCTATTGCAGAGGATGCGGATTATATGACCGGAAAGGCGAAGCTTCCTGATAAGGGTGCTGCTATCGCAACTGCTTCTAATGCGGAGGCAGCGTCAGCCGAGGACAGAAATGAGACAAAGCGTGAGTCGGCAGAAGATACAGTATCAATCAATCAGGATGCAGCGGAAGAAAATGATTCTTTGGTTCAGAATATGCCGAAGGCAACTGCATCCAATGCAGAAGCAACTCCTTCCAATGCAGAGACAGTGACAGTCAAAACAAATACAAACAAAAAGAAAAAACAAAACACGGAACCGATTGTTTTTGAAAGCAATGAGGATGGCATGATGACGATCAAGTGGTCGGGAAATCCTCAGTCAGGAGCTATTGCGGTGACGATTTTGGAGATGGACGGAACACAGGTAAATGTGGATTCTATCGATGTGGAGGAAAAGGCTGGCGCGGTATCCGTAAAGGATGCAGCAATGTCAGCAATCAAGGACATGTTAGCGGAGAATGGATCCAGCGAAAGTCCAAAATCAGAGGAAATCAAGCTCATTGTGGAGCAGGAGCCGGCCAAGAAGGAGGAAAGCATGACCGGGGATGTGGTAAGCAGCCAGGATGAGCCAGAGATGCCGAATGGGAAACCAGAGGAATCGGATGAAAAATTGGAAGATGACACAAAGGAAGGTGAGAATGTTGCGGAGCTTCCGGCAGAGCAGGAGGCGGTTTTTGTAAATGAGCCGGATTGCCCGGAGGAGGAAGCAGAGAAATACGATTTGACATCCTGATTATAAATCGCCTCCGGCGATGGCACTTTTAAAGTACTTTTTCTAATGGGTTGGAGAATGGAAAGAAAAATAAATAGTTGAAAAGTGACCAGGGGAGTACGCAAAGCGGACTCCCCTGGAGCAGTTAAAAAAGTAAAAATGGAAGATGAAATTTCTGAAGAAAAATCCTGCGCACTATTTAAAAGCCATTTCTGAACTGTTTCTTAAAGAGAAGATTCGCGAAATAAATTTGGGAGGTTGTGGGGTAAAGGGATTAAAATATATGTTAAGGTACAGGTGGAATGTTAAGAGATCTTTAGGCAAATAATGAGACGCAAGAAGGGACTATAAAGGTATAACTGGGATTAAAATCATGATATTAAATTAATTTAAATATACTAATAATAAATGCATTAAAGCAAATCGATGCTTCAGATTCGTGATATTAACTATAAAATGTTGAGAAAATAGTACAAAAACAACAAAAATAGGAAAATACTTTACTTTAGTATTGAAATTAAACTAAATTAATATTATAATTAAATTCAAATCAAAGGATGGTGTGATTCAGAAGAATGGTGAAAGGCTGATTCCGATTATCCAGGATAAATAAATGATTGGGTTCAGAGTTGTTTTTGCGACGGTGCGGATCTTTAAACGGTTACTTAATTATAGGAGTCAGGAGGTATAAGGCATGAGAGTAGAGTATCTGGAAAGGGAAGGATTGTTTCGGCTGACAGCAGGGAATGTGGAGTATGTGATCGGGATTGCAGACGAGAAGTATTTGGGACATGTGTATTTTGGGAGGAAAATGGGAGATAACCGGTGCGGCTGCCTGATGAGGACAGAGGAGGCTCCTTTTGTACCTTCAAAGAATCTGAGGGAGAAATGTTCCTTTGCAGATACGTTTCCGACGGAGTACTCCACCTGGGGCGTGGGGGATTATCGGGACAGTTGTCTGAATGTAAGAAGTGAGGATGGTTTCCGAGGCTGCGAGCTTCATTATAAAGATTATCGGATTTTGGAGGGCAAGCCGGGGCTGGCGGGATTGCCGTCTACCTTTTGCCGGGACGGGGAGCATGGGGCAGGGATGACCCTGGAGCTGGAATGTCAGGATAAGGTACTGGGGCTGAAGGTGGTTTTGTGTTACAGCGTGTTTGAAGATAGTGAAGCGGTAATCCGCAGTGCCAGGCTGGTCAATGAGGGAGATAAGCCTTTGTATGTGGAGCGGGCATTGTCAGTCTGTATGGATATGGATATGGATATGGAGGAGGGAGATCTGCTGACACTGGCCGGCTCCTGGGCCAGAGAGCGTCATATGGTGCGGCGGCCTCTGGCATTTGGAAAGCAGATGGTATCCTCCTTCCGGGGAGAGTCAGGGCATCAGGATCACCCGTTTATGGCTGTGATGGGACGGGATGCAGGGCAGGATAAGGGGGAGGTTTATGCCATGCATTTTGTCTATTCGGGAAATTTTGTGGCAGAGGCCCAGGTGAGCCAGTTTTCCAGCTTAAGGCTTTTGATGGGGATTAATCCGGAGGGCTTTGAGTGGGTGTTAAATCCGGGAGAGACCTTTGTCACGCCGGAGGTGGTGTGTGTTTATTCGGATGAGGGATTAGGGAAGATGAGCCGTATTTTCCATGACCTGTACCGGGGGCATCTGATCCGCAGCCCGTATCTTCACAGAAAACGGCCGATTTTGATCAACAACTGGGAAGCTACCTATTTTGATTTTAATACGGAGAAGCTTTTGGAGATTGCCAGGGAGGCGAAGCTGCGGGGGATCGAGCTGCTGGTCATGGATGATGGCTGGTTCGGGGATCGGAATATTGATGAGGGTTCTCTGGGGGACTGGGAGGTTAATGAGAAAAAGCTGCCCGGAGGACTGGAATATCTGGTGGAACAGGTAAGGGCTTTAGGCCTGGAATTTGGTATCTGGTTTGAGCCGGAGATGGTTTCCCCGGATTCTAAGCTGTATCGGGACCGGCCGGACTGGGCTATCCACATTCCGGGGCGGGAGCCGGTGCAGAGCCGTGCCCAGTATGTTCTGGATTTGTCTCGGCCGGAGGTGGTGGATTATGTGTATGAGTCTGTGGCCAGGATTCTGCGAAGTGCGCCTATCTCCTATGTGAAATGGGATATGAACCGACAGATGACGGATGTGGGCAGCGCCTGTCTGGGAAGGGAGCATCAAGGGGAGCTGTTCCATCGGTATGTATTGGGGGTGTATGAGCTTCAGGAACGGCTGATGAAGGAGTTTCCGGAGCTTTTGCTGGAGAATTGTGCCAGCGGCGGGGCACGGTTTGATCCGGGTATGCTGTATTACAGTCCTCAGATCTGGTGCTCGGATGACACGGATGCCATAGAGCGGCTGGCGATTCAAGAGGGGACAGCCCTTTTGTATCCTTTAAGCACCATGGGCGCCCATGTGAGTGCCTGTCCTAATCACACTGTGGGACGGATAACCCCTTTTAGGACTCGTGGGCATGTGGCTATGGCTGGAACATTTGGCTATGAGCTGGATATTACCAAATTGCCGGATGAGGAGAAATGGCAGATTGAGGAGCAGGTGAAAATGTATCACAGGTTCCAGCCTCTTATGCGGGAGGGGGATTATTACCGGATTGCTTCCTGGGGGGAGAATCACCGATATGACTGCTGGCAGGTGGTCATGAAGGACAAGAGTGAGGCACTGATAACCTATGTGCAGGTGCTGGCGGAGCCTAACTGCCACAGCCGGAAGCTTCGTCTGAAGGGACTGGATCCGGAGGCGGAGTACCGGCTGGAGGAGGTCGGACTGGAGGATGGGGAAAACAGAGAGAGTAAGGACGGAGACAGCAAAAGCATGGCAGAAATGACAGAGATTCCTGACTTTGGGCCAGAGGCAAACCGGCGGTCAGGGGCAGGACAGACCATGACTGGCCAGGTTTATAAAGGAGCGTTTCTGATGTATGGAGGTCTGTTGGTTCCCCGAATGGAAGGGGATTATATGAGCATAATGATTCATCTTGCTCGTGTGTGATTTGGCAGGTGCCGCAAAGCGGCGCGTGCCGGAACAGGGAATTAGGTTTCATAATCGGAATATGTTCGGGAAGCAAAGCAGGTGCCGCAAAGCGGCGCATACCGAAATTTAATCGTAGGAGGATATAAGAATGAAGATTATTGCACCAGCAATCAAAAATATGCCATGGCAGGAGCCGGAGGCAGTATCAAAGGATGCGCCGGTTTGGCGGTATCGGGAGAATCCGATTATTGGAAGAAATCCGGTGAAGGGGGTTGCCAGGATTTTCAATTCGGCGGTGGTTCCCTATGAGGATGGTTTTATCGGCGTATTTCGGGGGGAACAGGTTAACGGGATTCCCTACATATATCTGGGAAGAAGCGGTGATGGAATCCACTGGGATTTTGAGGAGGATAAGATTCATTTTGTGGACGGGAACGGAAAAGAATTTATGCCTAAGTATGCCTATGATCCGCGGCTGGTGAAGGTGGAGGATACCTACTACGTGATCTGGTGCCAGGATTTCTACGGGGCGGCCATCGGAATGGCAAAGACAAAGGATTTTAAGGTGTTTGAGCGGCTGGAAAATCCGTTTTTGCCTTTTAACCGGAACGCTGTGCTGTTTCCCAGAAGGATTCACGGGAATTTTATGATGCTGTCCAGACCCAGTGACAGCGGCCATACGCCCTTCGGGGATATTTTTCTCAGTGAGAGCCCGGATTTAATGTACTGGGGGAGGCATCGTCATGTAATGGGAAAGGGGGAGGAATGGTGGCAGGTGCTAAAAATTGGCGGCGGGGCGGCGCCCATTGAGACGGATGAGGGCTGGCTGCTGTTCTACCACGGGGTGACGGGTACCTGCAATGGATATGTGTACAGCATTGGCGGGGCGATTCTGGATCTTGACAATCCTTCGATTGTGAAATACCGCTGTGAGAATTTCCTGCTGACTCCACAGGAATGGTATGAGGAGAGGGGCTTTGTACCCAATGTGTGTTTCCCCTGTGCCACGGTCTGTGACCCGGACAACGGGCGAATCGCTATTTATTATGGGGCGGCAGACAGCTATATCGGGCTGGCTTTTACCAGGGCGGACGAGATCGGGACTTATATCAAGGAACACAGCAGACTGACGGAAAGTGATAGGGAGATGGGAATCCGGTAGGATGGGATTTTGAAGATATGGCATTTTCTGCGGTTTTTGTTCTGGCGGAAAGCGAAAGTGCCATATCACCTCAAAGAAGCTTTGTATTGTCGGATCGTTTCCTCAATTCTTGTATAGTCTCTCTCAAACAGTTCCTGGCTGATCTGCTCATGGAGAATATGTTCGGGAACCTTTAAAAGAATTTTGTCTATGACAAAGGTTTTGCTTTTTTCCCGGTATTTAGGCATTTGATTGATTTCCTGGATGTGGGCAAGCTCCGGTCTCCACAAAAGGCTTAGCTTAGCCCGAAGGCGGCAGTTGGGATTTAAGGAGGCCTCACGCAGCATATAAAAATCCACCCCGGTTTCTTCCTGCTCGATGGTAATGATGCCCCACCATGGCGGTACATGCTCGGCGATGTGGATTCCGTGGCGGGAGCCTGCAGCTACATAATTGTAGTCAAAATACCAGTCATAGTCCTGGATCTGCCTTTTCAGACGAGCATAGGTATCGGCATCGCTTTTGATCTCGATTCCGGACAGGTGGGAGGGCCGTACCAGGATCACATCGGCCCTGGATCTGCCTACCTGTTTTTCTTCTATAATGCGGGTCTTTCCATATCGTTCTTCCAAAAAATCAAATAATGGTTCTCGGATATCTTTATCGTATAACATCTGTTTTTCTCCTGTCACAGAATGGTTTTCTGCTTTCTGAGGCAATGGGATTGTCCGGTTTTCTTTGGATTCCACAGTACAGTATTCTGGTTTGGGCGGGAAACCAAAAATTTTTGGCTTTCGATAATATTTTAATCGGGCCAGACAGTTATTTCAAGGCATTTTTGAAATAATGTACCCTCAATCCCATTCGCTTTACTTGGATTTCTTTGATGATGGGTTAAGGCCACAAAATCCTTGCGTCATGGGTTTGTATTGTTTTGGAGTCAAAGCATGCGCCCCATGACTGCAGGTGATTTAAAATGGGCATATGCAGTACCGGCAGGGATGATTTTCCGTCATATACATATAATTTATGCACATCTGACACCGATATCAAGCGATTTATTCACCGAAATTTAAGCAATGCTGTATTAGTGATCCATCCGGTCAGAAACCGAATGGATCACTGTTATGATGTTTGGAAATTTTTAATCTTAAATAAGCAAAAAGTGCTTGATTAATTTAATGCGCAGATATATAATAAAATTAACTAAAATAAATGAGGTTTTAAATTAAAATTTATGTAAGCATGGTTGGCTGCATAAAGGAGAATTAACTTGAATTTTGAATGGAGGACGGTTTGGCAGTAGAGAAGGAAAGCTATGGGGAAGGAGATGGCAGAGTTTTGTGAAAATATCATTAAGTGATTCCCGTTTAAGCTACAGCGGCAGGATTGACAAAAGGGATTCAGAGCGGCCGGAGTTTGTATTTCCGGCAACCTCCCTTGCATTTTGTTTTTGGGGAAGAAAGGCCAGCCTGATGGTGACAAACATAAGCACCTGTCAGGACAATTATGTGGGGGCGATTGTTGACGGTGTACAGAAGAAATGGAGGATAGAGGGGCGGGGAAGCACCTGTCTGGTTATCCTGAAGGAGCAGGAGGACAGAGAACATCAGGTGTTATTTTTTAAGCGTCAGGATAGCTGTCATGAGATGATTATTGAGAGCCTGGAGCTGTCGGAAGGCAGTCTGCTTCTGGAGACAGGGAAAAAGCCTTCTCGAAGAATTGAAATATATGGGGATTCGGTTTCAGCCGGGGAGGTCTCCGAGGCAGCAGAGTATGTGGGGAAGCCGGACCCGGAACACAAGGGGGAATATTCCAACAGCTGGTATTCCTATGGATGGATCGCGGCGCGAAAGTTAGGCGCGGAGCTTCACAACATTTCTCAGGGCGGTATTCCTCTTCTAAATGGAAACGGATGGGTGGAGCCGCCGGTTTATCCAGGGATGGAGTATATGTGGGACAAGATACACTATCACCCGGCATTGGGAGAGCCTGCTGTCTGGGATTTCTCCTGTTTTGTACCTCATGTGGTGATCGTGGCTGTGGGGCAGAATGACAGCCATCCAGACGACTATATGAAAACAGATCCAAGGGGAATGCGTGCCGGTTATTGGAGATATCGCTACAAGTGCTGGATTCAGGATATTCGGAGGAAATATCCCGGAGCAGTGATTCTTTTGGCAACTACGATTCTGGAACACAGCCGGGAATGGGATGAGGCGATTGAAATGGTTTGCAGGGAGCTGAAGGACAACCGGATTCGGCATTTTTTGTATAGAAGAAACGGGTGTGGGACACCGGGCCATATTCGGATTTCGGAGGCAGAAGAAATGGCAGAGGAGCTGGTGGATTATATCAATCATCTGGATATTCCGGTGTGGGAGGAAATCAAGGATGATGAGGATGAATGAGCTTTGGGAGGAGAAAAGGATGGTGCAGCAGATTGAGAAGCATTTGAAGCAAAGGCTGATTCCCTTTTGGGAGGGACTGGCAGACTGGCATTGGGGAGGCTTCTATGGGCATTTAAGCTATAATCTGGAGCTGGATAAGGAAGCGGTAAAGGGGGTTATATTAAACAGCAGAATTTTATGGTTTTTTTCGAATGCTTATCTCACGTTAAAGGATCCGGAGCTGCTCAAATATGGGGAACATGCTTATTTGTTTTTGCGGGATTTTTGCCTGGACAGAGATTTTGGGGGTGTGTATTGGTCTATGACCTGCGACGGGAAGGTGGAGGATGAGACAAAGCATACCTATAACCAGGCATTTGCAGTGTATGCATTATCCTCCTATTATGCTGCCAGCGGCAGAGAGGAGGCTTTAAAGCTGGCCTATGCATTGTATGAGCTGATTGAGACCCGATGCAGGGATGAGGGTGGATATGGGGAAGCCTTCAGCCGGGATTTTACGCCGGTATCCAATGAGAAGCTTTCGGAAAACGGCGTGATGGCAGCCAGAACCATGAACACACTTTTGCATGTGTTTGAGGCATATACGGAGCTGTACCGGGTAGACCACCGGGCGGATGTGGCAGGTCATATGAGAGAAATGCTGGATGTGTTTGTGGAAAAGGTGTATAATCCGAAGAAAAGGCGGCAGGAGGTGTTTTTTGATAAACAATGGAATTCTCTGATTGATCTTCATTCCTACGGTCATGATATTGAGACCTCCTGGCTGTTGGACCGGGGCTGTCAGGTGCTGGGGGATGAGGCATACCAAAAGAAGCTGGAACCGGTGATTCTGGCATTGGCACAGGAGATTTATGAGCGGGCCTGCCGGGATCACAGTGTGATGAATGAGTGTGAGAACGGAATAGACAATACAGACCGGATCTGGTGGGTTCAGGCGGAAGCGGTTGTGGGATTTTTGAATGCATGGGAGAAGTGGCCTAAGAAGGATTATTTTCTCCATGCAGCCAGGGATATCTGGGAGTATATTAACCGGGTGATTGTGGATAAGAGAGAAGGCTCCGAGTGGTACTGGAGAGTGGATGAGATTGGAGTGCCCATTGATGGGGAGCCGATTGTGGAGCCCTGGAAATGTCCTTATCATAATGGGAGGATGTGCATGGAAGTGATCCGGCGGATGAAGAAATAGAGGGTTCATTTGGAAAGGCTTTAGAAAGCAATAGAAACGATCCGGAATTGCCGCAGTATAGGTAAAGAAAGTCGAATGAGGTGATGGAATGATTCATGAGAGATATAAGACAGAGAAGGAAAAGCTGGAAAGACTGATTGCAAAGAAGAATCATAAGGCAGATTTTTATAACGGGATTTATGACCGGTATGTGGACCCGGTGGTGACTAGGGAGCATATTCCGGTGGAATGGAGATTTGATCTGAATCCGGAGACCAACCCTTATTTTATGGAGCGTCTGGGGGTTAATGCGGTGATGAATGCCGGGGCTGTGGAGCTTAACGGGAAGATCTGCCTGGTAGTGCGGGTGGAGGGAAATGACAGAAAATCGTTTTTTGCCGTGGCGGAGAGTGAGAGTGGTGTGGATGGCTTCCGGTTTTGGGATGAGCCGGTGGTTCTGCCGGACACTTGCCCGGAGGAGACCAATGTGTATGATATGCGGCTGACAAAGCATGAGGACGGATATATTTACGGTGTGTTCTGTTCGGAAAGCAAGGACACCTCTGTGAAGGATTTATCGGCAGCAGTGGCAGCGGCAGGGATTGTGCGGACCAAGGATTTAAAGGAATGGGAGAGGCTGCCTAATCTGGTGACACTGCGGTCGCCTCAGCAGCGGAATGTGGTTCTGCATCCGGAGCTTGTGGAGGGAAAGTATGGGTTTTATACCAGACCCATGGATGATTTTATTGATACAGGCAGCGGCGGCGGAGTGGGATTTGGTTTGTGTGAGGACATTACTCATGCGGTGATTGATGAGGAGATCATGACCAGCCTGCGGAAGTACCACACGATCACAGAAGCGAAGAACGGGGCCGGTGCAGTGCCGATCCGCACGGAAAAGGGGTGGATCCACATTGCTCATGGGGTTCGGAATACGGCGGCCGGACTTCGGTATGTAATCTATGCTTTTGCCACGGATCTTCATCATCCGGAGAAAGTGATTGCAGAGCCATCCGGACTTTTGATTGCGCCCAGAGGCCAGGAGCGGGTGGGGGATGTGTCCAATGTGGTGTTTACCAATGGAGCAGTTGTACGGGATAACGGACAGGTGCTGATCTATTATGCTTCTTCGGATACGCGGATGCATGTGGCGGAGACTACGGTGGACAAGCTTACGGACTATGTGTTCCATACACCCCAGGATCCGGAAAGAAGCGCAGACTGTGTGCGGCAGCGGGTGGAGATGATTCGGCGGAATCGGGAGCTGCTGGGTGCGGGACAGTAAGGCTTGGGGAAAGGAAGAAAGCCTGATCTAACAGAATCAGTCCGGAGGCTGGAGGAATCAGGCAAGGGCGAAAACCAGGTCAGGGGAGCCAGGACAAGGATGAAAAGGAAGCCAGAGGAAAGCTCGGATGGAATCAGAGTTAGTCAGGGTGCCGAAAGAACCTGGCAGGAACGGAAACAGATGCAGAGGAGGCAAGGAACATGGGAGAGCTGAGTAGGGATGTGGCAGAGCGTTACCGGTTTTGGCTGGAATCGCCGGTATTTGACGAGAATACCAAGACAGAGCTGCGGGCCTTGGCAGGAAATAATCAGGAGATTGAGGATCGGTTTTACCGGGAGCTGGAATTTGGAACCGGCGGCCTGCGGGGAGTTTTGGGAGCAGGAATCAATCGGATGAACGTGTATACGGTACGCAGGGCTACACAAGGACTTGCAGATTATATTACAGAGTGTACCCAAAAGGACTCTGGAGATAAGGTCAGAGCAGTTGCCATTGCGTTTGACTCCCGCAGGGGGTCAGCGGAATTTGCCAGAGAGGCGGCGCTGTGTTTAGCCGCCAACAAAATTCGGGCTTATGTATTTGAATCCCTGCGCCCCACACCTATGCTGTCCTTTGCATTGCGGCATTTGGGCTGTATTGCAGGGATTGTGGTGACAGCAAGCCACAATCCGCCGGAGTACAACGGATACAAGGTTTATTGGAAAGACGGGGGACAGATAACAGCGCCGCGGGATCAGGAGATTATTGATTGGGTCAATAAAATTACCGATATAGGACAGGCTCGTACCATGAAACTGGAGGATGCCAGACAGCAGGATCTGTACCAGGTCATCGGAACGGAGATTGACGACTGTTATATGGCAGAATTGAAAAAGCTGGTGATTCATCCTGAGATCATTCGGGAACAGGGCAGAACGATGAAGATCGTCTACACCCCGCTCCATGGCACAGGGAATCTGCCGGTCCGGCGTATTCTGCGTGAACTGGGTTTTGAAAAGGTTTATGTGGTGCCAGAGCAGGAGCTGCCGGACGGAGATTTTCCCACTGTCAGCTACCCTAACCCGGAAGATAAGAGGGCTTTTGCCCTGGCGCTTGAGCTGGCAAAAAAGGTGGAAGCAGATGTGGTGCTTGCCACGGATCCGGATGCAGACCGTCTTGGAATCTATGCCAGGAATTTGGATACAGGGGAATATGAGCCATTTACGGGAAATATGTCAGGTATGATCATTCTGGAATATCTTTTGTCCCAGAAAAAGAGGGAGGGAAAGCTTCCTGAAAACGGAGCAGTAGTGACGACCATTGTTTCCGGGAAAATGTCCAAAGAGATTGCCGGATATTATGGGGTGGATCGGATAGAGACCTTGACAGGATTTAAATATATCGGAGAGCAGATTCGGCTTTTCGAGCAAAATCTTGAGCATGAATTTTTGTTTGGGTATGAGGAAAGCTATGGCTGCCTGGTGGGGACTCATGCCAGGGATAAGGATGCAGTGGCAGCGGTGATGGCTTTGTGCGAGGCAGCGGCTTATTACCGTTCCAAGGGACTGACCCTGTGTCAGGAAATGCAGCAGTTATTTGACAAGTATGGATATTTTCAGGAGGGGCTTTCCACAGTTACCAGGAAGGGGATAGAAGGCGCAAGGGAAATCAATGACCTTATGGAAAGAATCCGTTTTAATCCGCCGGCAAAAATCGGGGAATACCAAGTGATCCGGTTTCGGGACTATAAAAAAGGAACCATACTGAATTATGAGACCGGGAAAATCGTTCCAACAGGACTTCCGGCGTCCAATGTACTGTATTTTGATCTGGAGAAGGACGCCTGGTGCTGTGTGCGGCCTTCCGGAACAGAGCCAAAGGTAAAGTTTTACATGGGAGTCAGGGGAATCAGCCAAAGGGATGCTCAGGAAAAGCTTAAGAGATTGACTGAGGCAGTCGATTTATTAATATAAGGAAAATGCAGACAGCCGTTCAGATATGTGAACGGTTGTTTGTGCAGGGAGCATTTATATACAAATATGGAGGAAAAATAATGGGGATTTTAAAATTAAAACCAAGCAGCAAGGATTATCTATGGGGCGGCCGTCGATTGGCCGAGCATTATGGGAAGGAGTGTCCGGGTGAGGTTCTGGCAGAAACCTGGGAGCTTTCCTGCCATCCGGCAGGACCTTCTTATATAGAAAACGGCGTTTATGCAGGAAAAACTCTGCGGGAGTACATTGATTCTGAAGGAAAGCAGGTTTTGGGGAAAAACTGTCAGCGTTTTGAGGATTTTCCCATATTAATCAAATTTATCGATGCCAGGGATAATCTGTCGATTCAGGTTCATCCGGACAATGAGTATGCATTACGATATGAGGGGCAATATGGAAAGACAGAAATGTGGTATGTGATGGAAGCCGGAGAGGGGGCCTATTTGTATTATGGCTTTCAGAAGGAGATTTCCAAGGAAGAATTGAGACAGCGGATTCAAGAGGATACGCTTTTGGATGTGCTTTACGCGGCTCCGGTACACAAGGGGGATGTGTTTTTTATTGAATCCGGAACCATCCATGCTATTGGAAAAGATATTTTGATTGCGGAAATTCAGCAAAACTCCGATGTGACCTATCGGGTTTATGATTTTGGCAGAATCGGCAAGGACGGCAAAAAACGGGAGCTGCACATTGAGAAGGCCCTGGATGTGACAAAGCGGGAGCCGGTCGTAAGAAATGCAGACAGCTATCCTCATGTGGCGGATTGTGATTATTTTACGGTGGATAAGCTGAACCTGGACGGCACGGTAATGAGACGGATGGAGGGGACTGTGACAGAAAATTCCTTTGTGAGTATTCTCTTTTTGGATGGAGAGGGAGAGATCGCCTGCAAAGGAGAGCGATTGAAGTATCAAAAGGGGGACAGCTTTTTCCTGGCAGCGGGAAGCGGCGCCTATGAGATTGTGGGGCAATGTGATGCGCTGGTGACTACAGTATAACGTTCGGAGAGGAGCAGGAGTATGGATTTCAGAATGGAACATGATTCAATGGGAGAGGTTAAGGTTCCGGCAGATCGCTATTGGGGGGCTCAGACTCAGCGCAGCTTTGAAAATTTTCAAATCGGCATTGAGAAGATTCCCATGGAGGTGATTGGCGCCTTTGCCATTTTAAAAAAGGCGGCTGCCATTGCCAATCACCGTCTGGGAAGGCTGGATGAACGGCGCAGTAAGGTGATTTCTCAGGTATGCGATGAGATTCTGGCAGGAAAACTGGACGGACACTTTCCTCTTGCAGTGTGGCAGACCGGAAGCGGAACTCAGTCGAATATGAATGTGAATGAGGTGATTGCAAACCGGGGGAATGAGATTGCCGGGGAAAAGCTGCTTCATCCCAATGACCATGTGAATATGTCTCAAAGCTCCAATGATACCTTTCCTACAGCCATGCATATTGCGGCGGCCGTTGCCATAGAGGATCATCTTCTTCCCGGTATAAGCATGCTGGCAGATACCTTTGGCCGTCTTATGAAGGAGAATGAGGGGATTATTAAGACCGGGCGTACTCATCTGCAGGACGCCACTCCCATTACCTTTTCCCAGGAGATCAGCGGCTGGAAGGGGATGCTGGAAAAGTCGGCAGAAATGTTGACATTAAGCCTGAAGGGGCTGTATGAGCTGGCTTTAGGCGGCACTGCGGTGGGAACCGGCTTAAATGCGCCGAAAGGGTTTGACACAGAGGTGGCAGGGGCTGTGGCAGAGCTGACCGGCAGGGCGTTTGTGACTGCAGGGAATAAGTTCCATTCTCTGACCAGCAAGGATGAGCTGGTATTTGCCCACGGAGCTTTAAAGGCATTGGCTGCCAATATGATGAAGATCGCCAATGATATCCGCTGGCTGTCAAGCGGTCCCCGCTGCGGCCTGGGAGAGATCATGATCCCGGAAAATGAGCCGGGAAGCTCCATTATGCCAGGCAAGGTTAATCCGACCCAGTGCGAATCTGTGACCATGGTGGCTGTGCAGGTGATGGCCAATGATGCAGCAGTGGGGATGGCTGCTTCCCAAGGCAACTTTGAGTTAAATGTGTTTATGCCGGTCTGTATTTATAATTTCCTGCAGTCTGTGCGTTTGCTGTCAGATTCCCTGCGTTCGTTTAACTGCCATTGTGCAGCGGGAATCCGGCCCAACAGGGAGAAGATGGAGGAGAACCTGCATCGTTCTCTGATGCTGGTGACTTGTCTGAACCCTCATATTGGTTATGAAAATGCGGCTGCGACCGCGAAAAAGGCTTACAAGGAGAACATTTCCTTAAAAGAAGCTTGTGTGGAGCTGGGATTCTTGAATGGAGAGCAATTTGACGAGATATTTAAACCGGAACAAATGGTATAGGGCAAGAACACATTTTGATAAAAATGAGGAGGGATACAGGATGGATGTGAATCAGGCATCACTGGATATGCATTATGAACTGGGCGGGAAGATTGAGATCGTTTCCCGCAAAAAAATTGAGACAAGAGAGGATCTGTCTCTGGCTTATACCCCTGGAGTAGCAGAACCGTGCCGGGTGATAGCAAAGGATTATGAGCAGTCCTTTAAGCTGACCCGCCGCAGTAATCTGGTGGCAGTGATTACGGACGGGACGGCAGTGCTGGGGCTTGGGGATATTGGTCCGGCGGCCGGGATGCCGGTGATGGAGGGAAAATGTGTCCTGTTTAAGGAATTTGCGGATGTGGATGCATTTCCTCTCTGTATTGATTCTAAGGATACGGATACCATTGTTCAGACCATTTATCTGATTTCAAAAAGCTTTGGCGGCATTAATCTGGAGGATATTGCGGCTCCCAGATGCTTTGAGATTGAGCGGCGGCTGAAAGAGCTTTGTGATATTCCCGTTTTTCATGACGACCAGCACGGTACGGCGATTGTGGTAGCTGCGGCTCTTCTTAATGCCATCAAGGTGACTGGCAAGAGGATGGGACAGATCAAGATTGTCATTAATGGGGCAGGGGCGGCAGGCATTGCTATCGGCAAGCTGCTGATCGGTATGGGATTTGGAAATGTGGTTTTGTGTGACATCAATGGGGTAATCTGCCAAGGGGATGAGGGACTGAATCCCGGCCAGGAGGAAATCTCTCATATCAGCAATCAGAATCGGGAGCACGGCACTCTGGCAGATGCGCTGAAGGGGGCAGATGTTTTTGTGGGGGTATCCCGGCCAAATCTGGTGACAAAGGAAATGGTGGCGTCCATGAACCAGGGCATTGTGTTTGCTATGGCCAATCCGGTTCCGGAGATCATGCCGGAGGAGGCAAAGGCCGGAGGCGCGGCAGTGGTGGGAACCGGGCGTTCCGATTACCCGAACCAGATTAACAATGTGCTGGTATTTCCCGGAATCTTTAAAGGGGCTCTTTCTGTGAGGGCAAAGGCAATCACAGAAGAAATGAAGCAGCGGGCGGCATATGCCATTGCCGGTATGATTCCGGATGAGGAACTGAATGCGGAGAACATTATTCCCTCCCCGTTGGATAAGCGAGTGGCAGATGTGGTAGCGAGAGCTGTGGCAGAGGCAGCAGAGGCTTAAATGGCAGGGACAGCCTTCTGCTGACCATCTGCACAGACCAGGTACATTGTTCGGCAAATAACGGGACCAGGCATACAGAATGTTTTTTCAAGCGGGCAGGTCAAAAGCACAGGTGCGGCGAAAATCGCTGCACCTGTGCTTTGAGAAGAATTACCCAATATCCGCGTCGTCTTCAATCAGCCGCATCCCTGCCGTCTCTGTGACCGGAAGGGAGAAAATAATGGCGCCTGCTTTGCTTTTCAGTCCGGCTTTGTCCATGATGGTCCGCATGACCGCATTTTTCCCTCACGTTTTGTTACCATGAAAATCATTTCCTTTTCTGCTGCAATTGAGACTCCAAGAAAACGCTCTGCCTGTTCTGTACCGGTTCCTTTGGCATAGAATGACCGTGCCGCCGGCAGCACCGCCTGGAGGGCCTCCTGCCATTTTTCGGTCAGCTTTTTTCGGATTCCCAAATGTTTTTATCGTCCTTTCTTTGTAGTTATGGCGGAATGGATCATGGTATGTGGAGATTGCAGCATGGAAGGGGAGAGGATAGTAATTAAAAAAGTGATTATGTTTGGATTGATGTTGTGAAGGCGGTATTTGTTCATAAAGCACCGAACAAACGTTTGCAAAATGAAATAGGGTGTGATATAATCAGTGTGATGATTGGGCTGTATTTAGGAATAATAAGAATATAAGGATAAAAAGAAAGGTTTAAATTATGGCAAAGCAGTATATTAAGATACGGGGCGCCAATGAGCATAACCTGAAGAATGTTACACTGGATATCCCACGAGGAGAGCTGGTGGTGCTGACGGGACTGAGCGGCTCCGGAAAGTCTTCCCTGGCTTTTGACACGATCTATGCAGAGGGGCAGCGGCGGTATATGGAGTCATTGTCCTCTTATGCCCGGCAGTTTTTGGGACAGATGGAGAAGCCGGATGTGGAGAGCATTGAGGGGCTGTCGCCGGCCATATCCATTGACCAGAAGTCTACTAACCGGAATCCCCGCTCCACGGTGGGCACGGTGACAGAGATCTATGATTATATGCGTCTTTTGTATGCCAGAATCGGGATTCCCCACTGTCCTAAGTGCGGCAGAGAGATCAAGAAGCAGACAGTAGATCAGATGGTGGACCAGATTCTTGCCATGCCGGAGAGAACGCGGATTCAGCTTCTGGCTCCAGTGGTGCGGGGAAGGAAGGGCGAGCATGTAAAGCTTTTGGAGCAGGCGCGGCGGAGCGGTTATGTCCGGGTACGGATTGACGGGAACATGTATGAGCTGTCTGAGGAAATCCGGCTGGAGAAGAATATTAAGCACAATATTGAGATCGTGGTGGATCGGCTGGTAGTCAAGGAAGGGATTGAGAAGCGGCTGACAGATTCCATCGAGACGGTGATGGGGCTGTCGGATGGATTGATGATTGTGGACGTGGTGGATGGAGAGCCGGTCAATTTCAGCATGAGCTTTGCCTGTCCGGACTGTGGGATCAGCATTGAGGAGGTGGAGCCTCGAAGCTTCTCTTTTAATAATCCTTTCGGAGCCTGTCCGGACTGCTTTGGCCTGGGTTATAAGATGGAGTTTGATGAGGAGCTGATGATTCCGGACAAGTCTTTAAGCATCTCCCAAGGAGCCATTGCGGTTATGGGCTGGCAGTCCTGTACAGATAAAGGAAGCTTTACCCATGCCATTTTAAAGGCTTTGTCAGAGACCTATGACTTCAGCCTGGACACACCTTTTGAGGAGTATCCCAAAAGGATTCATGACGTGCTGATTTATGGCACGGAGGGGCGGGAGATCAAGGTTCATTACCGGGGGCAGAGAGGAGAGGGAATCTATGATGTGGCCTTCGAGGGTCTTTTGCGGAATGTGGAGCGGCGTTACCGGGAGACGTTTTCGGAGGCGTCCAAAGCAGAATATGAGACATTTATGAGAATCACCCCCTGTAAGGCGTGTAAGGGGCAAAGGCTGAAGCAGAGCTCCCTTGCCGTGACTGTGGGGGATAAGAATATTTTTGAGGCGACCGAGATGTCGATTACAGTATTCCGCGGATTTTTGGAGAACCTGCGGCTCACACCTATGCAGGAGTCCATTGGGGCTCAGATTTTAAAAGAAATTAAGGCGCGGCTTGATTTTCTTTTGAATGTAGGGTTAGAGTATTTGTCCCTGTCCCGGGCCACCGGCACACTGTCCGGCGGTGAGGCCCAAAGAATCCGGCTGGCTACCCAGATCGGCTCCGGCCTGGTGGGGGTGGCCTATATTCTGGACGAGCCCAGTATTGGCCTGCATCAGAGGGATAATGACAAGCTTCTTGCCACCCTGACCCACCTGCGGGATTTGGGCAACTCGGTGCTGGTGGTGGAGCATGATGAGGATACCATGCGGGCTGCAGATTATATTGTGGATATCGGTCCCGGAGCAGGAGAGCATGGAGGAGAGATCGTGGCGGCCGGCACGGTGGAGGATATTATTGGTTGTGAGAAGTCCATTACCGGTGCTTATTTAAGCGGAAGGCTCTGCATTCCTGTGCCAAAAGAGAGGAGGACCCCTACCGGCTATCTGACCGTAAAGGGTGCGGCAGAGAATAATCTGAAAAATATTGATGTGTCGTTCCCTCTTGGGGTAATGACTTGTGTTACCGGGGTGTCTGGTTCCGGAAAAAGCTCTCTGGTCAATGAGATCCTTTATAAGTCTTTGGCGCGGAAGCTGAACCGGGCCAGGACCATACCGGGAAAGTTTAAGAAGCTGGAAGGCGTGGAGCTGTTGGACAAGGTAATTGCCATTGATCAGTCGCCTATAGGGAGAACGCCTCGTTCTAACCCTGCCACATATACCGGGGTGTTTGACATGATACGGGATCTGTTTGCTTCCACAGCCGATGCCAAGGCTCGAGGTTACAGCAAGGGTCGTTTCAGCTTTAATGTAAAAGGGGGACGATGCGAGGCATGCAGCGGAGATGGAATTATCAAGATCGAGATGCATTTTCTGCCGGATGTGTATGTGCCTTGTGAGGTATGCGGGGGAAAGCGGTATAACCGGGAGACTCTGGAGGTCAAATATAAAGGAAAAAGCATTTATGATGTGCTGGATATGACAGTAGAGGAGGCCACCCGATTTTTTGAGAACATTCCTTCTATTCATCGGAAGATTTCCACCCTGAATGATGTGGGACTTTCTTATATCCGTCTGGGACAGCCGTCCACAGAGCTGTCCGGGGGAGAGGCCCAACGGATCAAACTGGCTGCCGAACTGAGCAGGCGCAGCACAGGGAAGACGATCTATATTTTGGATGAGCCTACTACCGGGCTTCATTTTGCAGATGTTCATAAGCTGGTGGAGATTCTCCGCAGGCTTTCGGACGGAGGCAATACAGTGATTATTATTGAGCATAATCTGGATGTGATCAAGGCAGCAGATCATATTATTGATATCGGGCCGGAGGGAGGTGACCGAGGCGGTACGGTGATTGCCAGGGGGACGCCGGAGGAGATAGCAAAGAATCCGGCATCTTATACAGGAATTTATGTGAAGAAAATGCTGGAAAAGCCGGTTTTTGCGGAATGTGAAGTATAACCAAAAATCCCAAAGCAGATAATTAAATAGAGGGAATCACGTAAATAAAAGGCACGGATTTATAGGACACTTAATATCAATGGCGGTAGGAAGAAACGGATCTTCCCACCGCTTTTTTATTTAAAGACGGTGTGGACAGCTCCTTAGAAGAATCTATGAAATATCCAATAAAAAAATTATACTTGACAAACGAGAAAAAAGTGATACTATATTCATGTGAATAAGTGTTCATATGAATATATGAATTGAAATGACTTTCTGTTCGAATTGTATTTTCTCAAAATGGTACAAGGCAAAGATACAGAGGCAAGCCTGCTAAGAAGATGTATCTGGCGCAGTCTGTAAGGTTATTTCTGAACTGTTTCCAAGCAAAGAGCAAAAAGGAGGGAAGCCATGACAAAGGACGAAAAGGAAAAAATTCGTCAGGAAATAGAGGAAGGGACGTGCGAATTTATGCATGTCCATGAGCAGATCGTGGATCGGGTGGAAAAGGTAATGCCGGATGAGCAGCAGCTATTGGATTTGTCAGAGTTTTTCAAGATATTCGGAGATTCGACCAGAATCAAGATTTTATATGTGTTAAGTCAGTCCGAAATGTGTGTGTGCGACATTGCCACGCTGCTCCAGATGGGACAGTCAGCGATTTCCCATCAGCTTCGGGTACTGAAGCAGATGCGCCTGGTGTCTTTCCGCAGAGAGGGGAAGACCGTATTTTACAGTCTTGCAGATTCTCATATCCAGACCATATTAGCGCAGGGAATGGAGCATATCAACGAGTAAAAGAAATTATGAAACGCATGTGAGAAGGCGTTATCATTCAATCAGAGGAGGATAAGAACATGAAGAAGATCATCAAATTAGAAGGATTATGCTGTGCCAATTGTGCAGCCAAGATTGAAGACGGTGTGAAAAAGGCTTCAGGCGTTAGGGAGGCGTCTTTAAGCTTTATGACCCAGCGTCTGACCATTGAGGCAGAAGACGGAATGGAAGATGCCGTGGTGGAGGCGGCCAGAAGGATTGCTCACAAGATTGAGCCGGAGGCAGAGTTTAAGGTGCTGAGGTAGAGCAGAATGGGGTGTCATATTCAGGAAAGCAGCAAACAGCAGCAAAACAGGAGGCAGTTATGACAAAGAAGCAGAAAAAAATGGTATTCCGCCTGGCAGTCAGCGCAGTATTTTTTATTGTGGCTGTTGTTATGGAGAAAGGAAGCAGATTTGCCTGGATCCCTTTTATTCTGGCATATTTTTTGGCGGGATATGACATTCCATGGAAAGCATGCAGAAATATTACAAAGGGTCAGGTGTTTGATGAGAATTTTCTGATGACCATTGCCACCTTTGGAGCCATTGTAGCAGGAGCTTTGGAGGAAGCAGTGGCTGTGATGCTGTTTTATCAGGTAGGAGAGCTGTTCAGTGACTATGCGGTCAATAAGTCCCGCAAGTCCATAAAGGATCTGATGGATATTAACCCGGAATATGCCAATCTGCTGAGAGACGGTATTGAGGAGCAGGTGGACCCTTATGAGGTAAATGTGGGAGATATCATTGTGATTCGTCCGGGAGAGAGGGTTCCTTTGGACGGCATCGTGATCCGGGGAAATTCCAGCCTGGATACCAAGGCCCTGACCGGAGAATCCATACCTGTGGAGGTGGAGGAAGGGACAAATGTAGTCAGCGGTTCCATTAATTTGAACGGTCTTTTGGAGGTGAAAACCACCAAACTGTTTGACGATTCAACTGTGGCAAAGATTTTGGAGCTGGTGGAAAATGCAAGCTCCAGAAAGGCCAAGGCGGAGAATTTTATTACCAGGTTTGCCAGAGTCTATACGCCGATTGTGGTGGCGCTTGCTGTGATGCTTGCCATTATCCCGCCGGTGGCATTGGGAGGCGGCTGGGGAACCTGGATCTATCGGGCATGCAGCTTTCTGGTGGTGTCCTGTCCTTGTGCTTTGGTGATCTCCGTGCCGTTAAGCTTTTTCGGCGGTCTGGGGGCTGCGTCAAGACAGGGGATTTTGCTAAAGGGGAGCAATTATCTGGAAGCCATGGCCAGCTTGGATATTGTGGTTTTTGATAAGACCGGAACTTTGACCAACGGCAGATTTCAGGTCAGTGACGTGGCTCCGGTTCATGGGGAACGGGAGAGGCTTTTGGAGCTGGCAGCTCTGGGAGAATATCATTCCAATCATCCCATTGCCTTGTCTGTAAAGGATGCTTATGGAAAACCCGTGGATCCGGAAAGGATTGGAGCAGTGGAGGAGATTCCCGGCCATGGGATTCATGCTCAGGTGCAGGCAGACGGCGGCTGGCATGAGCTGTATATCGGAAACCGGAAGCTGATGGAGCAGCAGCAGGTTGCGGTGGATACGCCGTCAGAGATTTTTGGAACAGCGTTGTATCTGGCAGATGAGCGGGGATATCTGGGTGCAATCGTGATTTCTGATACTATTCGGTCAGATGTTCCGGCAGCCTTAAAAGGACTCCGCGGCCAGGGAGTCCGAAGACTGGTCATGCTGACAGGGGACCGGGAGGATGTAGGAAAGGCTGTGGCAGAAAAGCTTGGGATTGATCAGGTGTATGGAAATCTGCTTCCTGGAGATAAGGTGGCAAAGGTGGAACAGCTGCTGGCACAGAAGCCCTTGGGGAAAACATTGGCCTTTGTGGGAGATGGAATCAATGACGCGCCGGTGCTGGCTCGTGCGGATATCGGAATTGCCATGGGAGGGATCGGATCCGACGCAGCGGTGGAGGCTGCAGATGTGGTGATCATGGACGATGAGCCGTCAAAAATCGTGGATACTATGCAGATCGGCAAAAAGACCATGGATATTGTCCGGCAGAACATTGTGTTTGCCATTGGGATCAAGGTACTGGTACTGGTGCTGGTGGCATTGGGATATGCGTCTATGTGGGCGGCTGTGTTTGGGGATGTGGGGGTCTCGGTGCTGGCGATTTTAAATGCCATGCGGGCGCTTTTTTACAAAAGGCAATCTGCCCATTGACAAATTCTTTGTAAACTGCTATTATCAGAACGTGGAACGAGGGTGTTGCATAAAGATCATTTTCGATGATTTTTATCCGCTCTCGTTTTTTCGTGTTTTGAGGATAATAGCGTTTTAGGATTGATTCGTTTATTTCTGTGAATATCTTCTGAAACTGTAAAAGAGGGCAGTAGAAGGAAAAGGAGAAGAAGAATGAGCAAATACAGCAAAAAAGACATTTTGCGTCTGGTAGAGGAGGATGATGTGGAATTTATCCGTCTCCAGTTTACAGACATATTCGGGATGCTGAAAAATGTGGCGATCACCTCCAGCCAGTTAAAAAAAGCGCTGGATAACCAATGCATGTTTGACGGTTCTGCCATTGAGGGATTTGTGCGGGTTGAGGAGTCGGATATGTACCTTCATCCGGACCTGGATACCTTTGAGATTTTTCCGTGGCGGCCTCAGCAGGGGAAGGTGGCCCGTCTGGTGTGTGATGTATACCGCCCGGGAGGAGAACCTTTTGAGGGAGATCCGCGTTTTGTTTTGAAAAGGATATTGAAACAGGCAGAGGAGATGGGGTATACTTTTCTGGTAGGGCCGGAGTGTGAGTTTTTCCTGTTTCAGACAGATGAGGAGGGAAAGCCTACCACAAAGACCCATGAAATGGCAGGATATTTTGATGTGAGTCCTATTGATATGGCAGAGAATGTGCGGCGGGACATTGTACTGAATCTGGAGGAAATGGGATTTGTAGTAGATGCGTCCCATCATGAGATTGCGCCGGCTCAGCATGAGATTGATTTACAATATGCAGATGCTTTAAGTACGGCAGATAATATTATGACATTTAAGATGGCAGTCAAGACCATTGCCAGACGCCACGGGCTTCACGCTACCTTTATGCCAAAGCCAAAGGCCGGAGTCAATGGCTCAGGCATGCATATTAATATGTCCTTGGCAGACAAGGACGGCAGAAATATGTTTGTGGATGAGGAGGATCCATTAGGATTAAGCCGTGTGGCGTACCAGTTTATGGCAGGAATCCTGAACCACATAAAAGAGATTACGGTGCTGACCAATCCTTTGGTCAATTCTTATAAACGTCTTGTGCCTGGATATGATGCGCCGATCTACATTGCCTGGTCTGCAGCATCCAATCGAAGCCCTTTGATACGGGTTCCGTCTTCCAGAGGGAACAATACCCGGATAGAGCTGCGCTGTCCGGACTCGGCAGTAAATCCGTATCTTGCCCTGGCGGCATGTCTTGGGGCAGGGCTGGACGGAATCCTGAATCAAATGGAGCCGCCGGCCAGTGTGGACGACAATATTTATGCCATGACAGAAGAAGAACGGAGACAGCGGGGGATAAAGTGGCTGCCAGAAACCTTGGGGGAGGCTCTGGAGCTTTATGCAGGCAGCAGCTTTGTAAGGGAGCTTTTGGGAGATCACATTTATAATAAGTATTTTGAGGCGAAAAATGCAGAATGGAAAAAGTTCCGTGCTGAGGTAACAGACTGGGAAGTAGAGGAGTATTTGTACAAGTTTTGATTATAGGATCATCTGCCGGGAGGTGAGAGCTTGGCAAACGTAATTGTGGCGTTTTCGAAACCAGAGGATGCCCGGAATATTAGGAATATTTTGACAAGAAGTGGATTTTCCGTGGCGGCAGTCTGTAATTCCGGCGCACAGGTCCTGGCCCAGGCAGGGAATTTAAGCAGTGGTCTGGTGGTGTGCGGGTATCGGCTTGCAGATATGCTGTACAGGGAGCTTTACGACAATCTGCCGCCGGAATTTGCCATGCTGATGGTTTCCTCTCCAAGCAGACGGGATACCCAGACGCCGGAGGATGTGGTGTGTCTTCCCATGCCTCTCAAGATTCATGATCTGGTTTCTACGCTGGAAATGATGGAACAAACCCAGGCCAGACGCCGGAGAAGGCAGAAGCAGCAGCCTAAAAAGAGAAATGAACAGGAGAGACGGCTGATTGACCAGGCCAAAAAGCTACTGATGGAAAGGAACGGGATGAGCGAGGAGGAGGCACATCGGTACATCCAAAAGTGCAGTATGGACAGCGGGACTAATCTGGCAGAGACAGCGCAGATGGTGATCAGCCTGATTCATATATAAACAGACAGTTCCTAAGATCAATACCAATATAAGCCGAGAACTCTGAAGGGGGTTTAAAGGAGATTTTACAGGACTGTATTGGCACAGGAGGTATGGATGAAGTTTACAAAAATGCAGGGTATCGGAAATGATTATGTGTATGTGAATTGCTTTGAGGAGCAGGTAGATAATCCAGAGCAGACGGCGCGTCTGGTCAGTGACCGGCATTTTGGAGTCGGATCAGACGGATTGATTCTAATTGGTCCTTCCAAGGTGGCGGACTGCCGGATGAGGATGTTTAATGAGGATGGAAGCGAGGGCTCCATGTGCGGAAACGGAATCCGATGTGTGGGAAAGTACGTATATGATCATGGGATTGTGGACCGGCTCCGGATTACGGTGGAGACAAAGGGTGGCATTAAAACTCTGGATATGGAAGAAGAAGATGGAAAGGTTGTATTGGTCCGGGTGGATATGGGAATACCAAGGCTGGTGAGCAAGCTTCCGGAACGGATTTTGGTGGATGGCAGGGAACGAGAATTTGTGGGGATCGATGTGGGAAATCCTCATGCCGTATATTTTTGTCCGGATGTAGACAGCCTGGATTTGGAAAAAATCGGTCCGGCTTATGAGTGCCACCCCAGGTTCCCGGATCGGGTAAATACAGAATTTACCCGCATTATAGACAGAAAGCACATTCAGATGCGGGTGTGGGAGCGGGGAAGCGGAGAGACCTGGGCCTGCGGTACCGGGGCTACGGCCTGCGCCGTGGCTGCTATGATGTCAGGGCTTGTGGAGGATTCGGTGGAGGTGCGGCTGAAAGGCGGAAATCTGCAGATTCGCTGGGACCGCACAGAGGGACATGTATATATGACAGGTCCGGCAGTGGAAGTGTTTTGCGGGGAGATTGTGGTGTAAATCCAAGGAGGAGAAGTATGGATGACATTGACAGAAAAATATTGAAATTACTGCAGGAAAATGCAAGAACATCGTTAAAGACGATTGCAGAGAGCACGTTTTTATCGTCTCCGGCAGTGTCAGCGCGGATCGAGAGGATGGAAAAGGACGGGGTGATTTCCGGGTATCATGCCCTGGTGGATCCGATCAAGCTGGGATATCATATTGTTGCATTTATTAACCTGAATGTGGTGCCGGAGGATAAGCCGAAATTTTATGACTATGCAAGGGAGATTCCCAATGTCCTGGAGTGCAGCTGCGTGACAGGAGAATATTCTATGCTGATGAAGGTGGCTTTTCAGAGTACGATGGAGCTGGATATTTTTATCGGACAGCTTCAGAAATTTGGGAAAACCAGCACACAGATCGTGTTCTCTACCCAGGTAGGGCCAAGGGGAATTGACGTGGAGGATTGAAGGGACGGAATCAAGACAAAATATTTGAGCTTTTCTGGAACATGCAAGAAGCAGGCTCTTTCCTCATACTGTAATAGCAGAGCAGTATGTGGAAGGAGTTTTTATTTTGGCAGAAACAAGGAAAGTAATGATTGACGCCGGACATGGAGGACCAGAGCCTGGAGCCATATTTCAGGGAAGACAGGAAAAGGATGATACCCTGCGGCTTGCATTGGCAGTGGGGGAGATTTTAAGCAGAAATGGTGTGGATGTAATGTATACCCGTGTCTCAGATGTGTATCAGACGCCCTTGGAGAAGGCACAGATTGCCAACCGGGCAGATGCGGATTATTTTGTGTCCATTCACCGAAATGCCATGCCGGTACCGGGCAGTGCATCCGGAATCCAGACTCTGGTTTATGAAAACGACGGGGTGGCCGGACTGATGGCAGAGAATATTAATCGGGCTCTGACTGCAACAGGATTTGCAGATTTGGGGGTAATTGAGCGTCCTGGTATTATTGTGCTTCGCAGAACCCAGATGCCTGCAGTGCTGGTGGAAGCGGGCTTTCTGGACAATCCAAGAGATAATCAAATGTTTGACCAGAACTTTGACGCCATTGCCCAGGCCATTGCGGCAGGAATACTGGAGACCATCCGGGAGGAGGATCAGGAGCCAGAGTATTACCAGATCCAGGTGGGAGCGTTTCCTGACCGGGAGACAGCGAACCGGATGGTCAGGGAGCTGGGAGAGCAGGGCTTCCCGGCTTATGTGGTGTCGGACGACGGGATGTACAAGGTCCGTTCCGGCGCATTTCTGAACCTGGATAATGCGGCGCGGCAGGAACAGCTATTGAGGAGTTATGGTTATAATACCTATATGGTAAGGGAGGCAGCGCAGCGGTAAACGGACTGCCGGAAGAAAAGGAGGCAGTCCGTGGATAAAGCTGCAGTCTGTGATCACATTGTGGAAGCGGCTGCTGCTTTACATTTCCGGCACTGGCGTGGGACGGTCCGGGTCAAATATGTCTTCAGCCAGGAACAGATCTGCAAGCTTTCGTTCTCGGCCTTCACTTTCAGCAGTAATGTCTTTCCACATCCGATAACCGTCTAAGTTCCTTCGGCCCTGACGAAGATAATTGTCGCCGATCTGGATCCAGGCTTCACTGGAGTCTACATTGCAGAAATAGCGGAATCCGGCATCGTATAAATAGGTAAACCGCTCATTTTCTGCAGTGTAAGGACGCCAGTCAGCAATATCGTTGCCGAACGGAAACAAGATAATGTCAATGGGGCCGATCAGGCTGTCCACCTGCTGTTCCCATTTGTCTGTATCTGTTTTAAAGCGGTCCATCTCGATCTCTCCCATCATCAGATGTCCCCAGCTATGGGAAGCCAGTTCCCAGCCATTGTCCTTTAAACACTGGGCAGCTCTTGCCGCGTCCCGGCAGTCCTGCTCATAGGTCTCGGAATCTGCATACTTGTCAGAGGTCCTGTAACCCAGGATCCCTTCATATCCGGTAAAGGCAATGACTGCCCTGGCTCCCTTGTAGGAAAAATCAGGGTGTTCCTGGATAAAATCTTCCAGAAGAGGTACCAGATCGTAGGAGCCGGTTGTGACAGTGCCGTCGTCCAGCTTCATTTCACAGGTAGGCTTGCCGTCTTCGCCTACGATAATGCGGGAGGCAAAGCCATCGCCATCCATATAGGGATAGTAGCAGACATCATCCTGGGACATGACAAAGGGGTGTTTGCCCTCCGGAAGCAGGATTGTGCCGGGTTTCATGACGGTGTTGCCGTTTTCGTCGGTGGTCTCGTAGGCTAAGTCATGCATCCGCACCAGAACATAGCCCTTGTCATACATAGCCTGAAGGATTTTTTGAAATTCTCCCGCAGTAGTCATAACCTGATTGTAGCCGGCGGAATCATTTTCTCCGTCAAAGGCTTTTTCATTATCCATAATCAGAGAGTGAAAAAATATATGAGTGACTTCGCTGAGTTTTGCTTTTACCAAGGTGGATTTTTCTGCCTCATAGGCAGCGATGGCCTCCATAACAGAAGGGTCTGACGCCAGCTCGCTGTCAGACTCAAGCAGGGCGATGGCGCCGTCATAGTCATAACCGGCTGCCAGAAGCCTGGCCTCGGTCAGCAGCCTGCCTGCCGGAGAATCTACAATAATTACGGAATCAGCACCAGAGGCGGACGGGAGTTCTGCGCCGGTATTGACATCAGGGTTATTGATTTCAATTTTAATTGGTGTTTCGGCTGAGGGTGCAGATATATTCGTATGGGATGAATCCTTTGGGAAAAGGAAGAAACCGATGCCGCAGGCAGCGGTTACAATCAGGCAGCCTGCGGCAATAGCTAAATGGCGCAAATGCTGCTGATACCAGGAACCATGGGGATGCTGGTCGGAATTGAATTTATTCATATTTAAGCTCCATCTATATTTAATTCTGCGGGCAATGAGCCAGACGGCAGGAAAATGCATAGCCAAACAGCTATTATTAATATAACATAGATTTTGGAAAAACACCATACATTAATGTATAGCAGAATGAATTGAGGGATGATATGAAAAGGATTCTGATTGCATTGTGTACGGGCAGTCTGCTGCTGACACCGCCAGAGACAGCAGGGACAGGAAAGGAGATTTTAAAGGTTCCGGAGGCGGTGGAAACGGCAGTGGAAGCGGAGGCAGGCACAGATACAGCTCAGGGACCAGATATTTCCGCGCCCAGCGCAGTTTTGATGGAAGCATCCACCGGAAAGGTGATTTATGAGAAGGATGCTGACCGGCAGCGCCGCCCTGCAAGCATTACCAAGATTATGACGTTGATTCTGATCTTTGATGCCATTGATTCCGGCAAGATTAAAATGACGGATGAGGTAGTTACCAGTGCCCATGCAAAATCCATGGGAGGGTCTCAGGTGTTTTTGGAGGAAGGAGAAGTACAGACCGTGGAAACCCTTATTAAGTGTATTGTGGTGGCATCTGGAAATGATGCTTCGGTAGCCATGGCTGAGTACATAGCAGGTACAGAGGAGGAATTTGTAAAACAGATGAATGAGCGGGCGGCAGGGCTTAGTATGGCAGGAACCCACTTTGAGGACTGCTGCGGTCTGACAGATTCTGCAACACATGTGACAACGGCACGGGACATTGCCATAATGTCTCGGGAGCTGATTACAAAATATCCCCAGATCCACAATTACTCTACGATCTGGATGGAGAATATTACCCATGTAACCAAGCAGGGAACCAAGGAATTTGGTCTGTCCAACACCAACAAGCTGCTGAAAATGGCGACAAATTTTCAAGTGACAGGCTTAAAGACCGGTTCTACCTCCCTGGCAAAATACTGTCTGTCAGCCACAGCCGAAAAGGATGGAGTCCGGCTGATTGCGGCGATTATGGCAGCGCCTGATTATAAGGCCAGGTTTGCTGACGCACAGACTTTGCTGAATTATGGGTATGCCAATTGTAAGCTGTATGAGGATCATGAGATGCCGGTTTTGCCGGAGATTGTGGTACAGAACGGTGTGAAGGATATGGTTCCTGTAAAATATCAGGGCGGATTTTCCTATCTGGGGGTTGACGGGGAGGATTTTCAGGCCATAGAGAAAAAATTAATGCTGCCGGAATTTCTGGAGGCACCGGTTATGCCAGGAGACACCGTGGGAGTACTGCGGTATGAATTGGGGGGAAAAGCTCTTGGTGAGGTGCAGATCTTAGCAGACGGACAGGTAGAGAAGGCCGGATATCGGGATTATTTCAGAAAGACAGTAGGAGCGTGGCTGATGGAAGCTGCAGGAACAGAGAGAAAATGATAATTGACACCCCTACACATTTATAGTAAACTGAGAATAGATTTTTACTGCTGACATGAAAGAGGATTCTGACATGGAAGAAGGGAACATAACAAAGCGAAAGAGACCCACAAATGTCTTTTTTGCAGGAGATTCGGCAGGACATAGATATAATGTGGGCTGCAGGATCGGAGATATGCGCCTTTCGGGGCGTTTTTCTTTACAGGAAAATTTCTTTGCTCCTTTTTTAGGCATGTAAAAATGAGAGGATCGTTCAAAAATTTATGAGGGTCCATTTGAACAACAGTAAGCTGCAAAAGAATCACTCCCTGGAAAGGGAAACCATCACTGACAGGAAGGGCCGTAAAAGACCGACCGGAAAGAGAAAGGAGTCTGCGGAAAAACCGCAGGAGAGAGATTATGAATCAGAGTGTGTACAATCCGTCATCCAAACGGGCAGAGGAGTTTATCAGCCACCAGGAGATCCAGGAGACTCTGGCCTATGCCTGGGAGAACCGAAGAAACCGGAGGCTGATCGAGGAGATCCTGAAGAAGGCAAAGGAGCGGAAGGGGCTTAGCCACAGAGAGGCGTCTGTGCTGTTAGATTGTGAGCTGGAGGACTGCAACCATCAGATCCAGGAGCTGGCGCAGCAGCTTAAAAAGGATTTCTATGGAAACCGAATCGTAATGTTTGCCCCTTTGTATCTGTCCAATTACTGTATTAATGGGTGTGTATATTGTCCCTATCATAAGAAGAATCAGCATATTGCAAGAAAAAAATTGACCCAGGACGAGGTGCGCAGAGAAGTGATCGCACTGCAGGATATGGGACATAAGCGGCTGGCGCTGGAGGCAGGAGAGGATCCGGTCAATAATCCCATTGAGTATATTTTGGAATGTATTGACACCATTTACGGTATTCATCACAGGAACGGCGCTATCCGTCGAGTGAATGTGAATATTGCGGCAACCACGGTAGAGAACTATCGGAAACTGAAGAATGCAGGGATTGGGACATATATTCTGTTCCAAGAGACCTATCACAAGGAAAGCTATGAAAAGCTGCATCCTACAGGCCCCAAGCATGATTATGCTTATCACACGGAGGCCATGGATCGGGCCATGGAGGGCGGGATCGACGACGTGGGTTTGGGAGTGCTGTTCGGGCTGGAGCTGTACCGGTATGAATTTGCCGGACTATTGATGCATGCAGAGCATTTGGAGGCGGCCTTTGGTGTAGGTCCTCATACGATCAGCGTACCCAGGATCAAGCGGGCGGATGATATTGATCCGGATGTGTTTGACAATGGCATTGATGATGATATTTTTGCCAAGCTGGTGGCGTGTATCCGGATTGCAGTGCCTTATACAGGGATGATCATTTCCACCAGGGAGAGCAAGGCATGCCGGGAAAGGATCCTGAAGCTGGGCATTTCCCAGATCAGCGGTGGTTCCCGCACCAGTGTGGGCGGCTATGCGGAGCCTGAACCAGAGGAGGATTGCTCGGAGCAGTTTGATGTCAGTGACAAGCGGACACTGGATCAGGTGGTGAACTGGCTCATGAACTTAGGTTATATTCCCAGCTTCTGTACGGCGTGTTACCGGGAGGGCCGGACCGGAGATCGATTTATGTCCCTGTGTAAGAGCGGGCAGATCGTCAATTGCTGTCATCCCAATGCACTGATGACCTTAAAGGAGTATTTGATGGACTATGGTTTAGAAAGTACCAAAGAGATCGGGGAAAAGCTGATCGAGAAGGAACTCATGCACATTACCAATGAGAAGGTGCTGCGGCTGACCAGGGAGCATCTGCAGAGGATCCAAGAGGGAAAGCGGGATTTCCGGTTTTAAAGTACAAGAGTGATATTTTGTAAAGGATAGGATGTTTGAGATAAAACCCACAGGGGAGGAGATGCATGGATGCCGCCAATCAGTTTTTTAATCAAGCCAGCATCAGGAAGCTGCAATATGCGCTGCAAATACTGCTTTTATGCGGATGAACAAGCTAATCGGGAGATTCGTTCCTATGGAATGATGTCTGCAGAAACCATGCACACGATTGTGGACAAAGGTCTGGCATTTGCAGACCGGGATTGTACCTTTGCCTTTCAGGGGGGAGAACCTACACTGATTGGTCTTGACTTTTTTCGGGATTTAACCGAATATGCAGCAGCACAGCCAAATCCCAGGAAGGTGAGGATTCATTTTGCGATTCAGACCAATGGCTATGTGATCAATGAGGAGTGGGCCAGGTTTCTGGGAGAACATCGTTTTCTGGTAGGAGTTTCCCTGGATGGGACGAAGGAAATCCATGACCGCTATCGGCCAGACGCAGCAGGGAAAGGAACCTGGAACCGGGTGATGGGGGCAATCCGCCTGCTGGAAAATGATCAGGTGGAATATAATATTCTTACGGTGGTGACAGCGGCTGCGGCAAGAAACAGCCAGAAAATTTATAATTTTTTCAAGAAAAACAGAATGGGGTATCAGCAGTATATTGAATGCTTGGACCCGATTGGGGAGGAGCCGGGCGGTCATGAGTATTCTCTGACGCCAGAGAAATATGAAGCGTTTTTAAAGGGGATGTTTGACGCCTGGTATTTGGACAGAAAGAACGGCAGGTATGTATATAACCGCTATTTTGAGAATTTGATGATGCTCCTTAACGGTCAGATGCCGGAGAGCTGCAATATGCGAGGAATCTGCGGCCGGCAGTGGGTGATTGAGGCAGATGGAAGCACGTATCCCTGTGATTTTTATGCGCTGGATGAGTGGCTTTTGGGAAATATCAATTCCGACAGCCTGGAACAGATGGAAAAAAAGAGGGAGGAGCTGGGATTTGTCAGGTGGTCGGAGCAGATTCATGAGGACTGCCGTTCCTGTAAGTGGTTTGGACTGTGCCGGGGCGGCTGCAGGCGGAATCGGGAGCCGGTGACGGAAAACAGCAGCGGACAAAACTATTTCTGCAGTGCGTATCAGGGGTTTTTTGAATATGCATATCCACGATTGAAGGAAATTTACCAGATAGCGGTTGGGGGAATGAGACCTTTCTAAAAAGCGGCAGTTTGTGTAGGTTTTTGTTGATAAACGGACAGCTTTGGTTTAAAATAGATGAAAAGCGGCAGCAGAGGCTGTTTGTTTTAAGAAATGAAAAGCACATAAATGCAGATGGGAGGTAATCAGACATGTATGAGATCGTAAAAATAGTAATTGACATTGCTTTTGTTGTAGTGGCAGCAATCGTAATCATTTCGGCCATTAAGAAAAAGAAAAAGAAATAGCTGATTAGGAAGGGGCAGGAGGAAAATCCTGGCCTTTCCTTTTCTTCTGTGATAATTCTGCTGGATTTTTTGGCCAGAAGATACTATAATTATGCCATAACCATGGACAGGGAGTGATTAGAGGTTGGATTATATAGACAAATGAAGGGATCTGGCAAAGGAGAGAAAGGAAATGCTTGCAGATTATCATGTACATACAATATTCAGTGATGATTCGCTCTATCCGATGGAGGATGTGGTAAAGGATGCAATCCAATTAGGATTGGATGAAATCTGCTTTACAGATCATGTGGATTATGGGATCAAGGCTGACTGGGACAGTGGGGAACCCATAACATACAGGAATGGAGAACCCATTGCTAATGTGGACTATCCCAGGTATGTAGAGCAGATTCGAATGCTGCAGAATTTATATGGGAATAGGATTGCCATTCGGCTTGGCTTGGAGTTTGGCGTACAGAGGCATACGATCCCACAGTTTCAGTCGCTTTTTGGCAGATATCCGTTTGATTTTATTATATTGTCCGTTCACCAGGTGGCAGATAAGGAGTTTTGGACTCAGGATTTCCAGAAGGGACGGTCACAGAAAGAATATAATGAAAGCTATTATGAGGAAATGCTGTATTTAGTCAATCATTTTTCGGATTATAGTGTACTTGGCCATATGGATCTGATTGTGCGGTATGATGAAATGGGAGTTTACCCTTTTGAAAAAGTAAAGCCCTTAATAGAGGAAATTTTGAAAAAGGTGATCAGGGATGGAAAGGGAATTGAGGTGAATACATCCTGTCATCGGTATGGATTGGCTGATTCCACGCCATCCAGGGCGATTCTGAGGCTCTACCATCAGCTGGGAGGTCAGATTATTACCATTGGAAGCGATAGTCACAAGCCGGAACATTTGGGTACCCATATTGAAGCTGCAAAGGAGCTGCTGAGATCCATAGGATTTAAGAGCTTTTGCACCTTTAACCAAATGCAGCCAATATTTCATCCCTTGTGGTTTAGCGAAAGCTGAATGTCTGCCCCGTCAGGGCAGAAAGCTGTCAGAAGTGAGAAAGATTATATAGGAGAAGCGAAAATGACAAACAAAGAACGCAGAGACGCTCAAATGGCGTATATTTCCGATGAAAGTGTTTTTGAAGAACAGAAGATATGCAGAAGGAAACTGCAGAAGCTGAATTTTATGGATCGTTCTGACTTTGATGGGATTGGGAGGGCGATACAAGACCTTTTTGGCAAGTCAGAGGAAGCCTTTGTCAATCCGCCGTTTTTCTGCGATTATGGAACGAATATTGAGGTGGGGAAGAACTTTTTTGCTAATTACAATTGTACGATCATAGATGTGGCAAAGGTGAAGATTGGAGATAATTGTCAGCTTGCTCCGAATGTATCAATTTACACGGCGGGACATCCCATTCATCCGGTAAGCCGTAATTCTTTGTATGAATATGGAAAAGAGGTGACAATTGGAGACAATGTGTGGATTGGAGGAAACACTGTGATTTGTCCGGGCGTTCATATTGGGAGTAATACGGTGATTGGCGCCGGAAGTGTGGTTACAAAGGATATTCCGGATTGGTGTGTTGCGGCAGGCAATCCCTGCCGTGTGCTTCGGGAGATTACGGATGATGATATGAGAAAATTGTTTCGGGACGAGGAAATTGATGAGGAGGCTTGGGAGGAGATCGCAAAAGGAATGAATCCGATTTTTGAGAGGGATCAGGAGATATGAGAAAGGAATGGAAATATCGTTTGTCTTGCGGATTTTTGGCCCTGACAATGGCCGGAGTCCAGCCGGCATTGGTTTATGCTGTACAGGACCATACGGCAGAAGCCCAGGAAGCTTTATCAGAGGAGGACAGCGCTGCCCAGAACCAGGAGACTTCATCAGATACAGAAAATGCTTTACAAAGTCAGGAAAACCTGCCAGAGGAAGCGCCGGAGGGGGAAGGTGACTTCACCACAGAAGAACAGATAGATGCTTATTTTGACGGGGCCGTTTTTGTAGGAGATTCGGTTATGGTGGGATACAGCAATTACGCTATGAGAAGGGGAGGGCCTTGCCTGGGCAGGATGCAGTTTCTGGCAGCAGTCAGCTTTTCTGCATTTAATGCATTGCGGCCAGTGACAGCCAAAAGCACACATCCGCTGTATCAGGGGCAAAAACGGTATATATGGGAATCTTTGGCAATGATGCAGGCCAAAAAGGTGTTTATTTGCTTTGGGCTCAATGACATTGATATGGGGCCTTTAGAGAGAACCGGAGAGCGGTACGCCCAGGTGGCTGCCAACATTAAGGCGGCTTGTCCGGACGCGGAAATTCACATTATGAGCATGACCTACATGAGATCAGCCAGGGCAAAAGGAAGGCTGAATAATCCATCTATTGTCCAGTTTAATGAAATGATGAGGCAGATGGCGCTGAACAACGGCTGGGGTTTTGTTGATATAGCCAATCCTTTGGCAGATGCCAGCGGGCAGCTTGCATCTCAGTACTGCAGCGATAATTATGTTCATCAGACAAATGCAGCTTATGATGTGTGGACTCAGGTGTTGAGAGAGTATGCGAAAGCTCAGATAGAGGGAACCTCTGCTTACCCCATAGGAGGACAAAACGTTCAGGAGGAAGAAGCATCCGAAGCATCCCCGGAGGAACATGCGGGAGAGCAGGAAACCACAGCAGAACAGGAGACCAATGAAACACAAGGTTCCCGAGTAATAGGGCCAAAAGAGGACAGGAGTCAAGGTGGTCCTGGTGTGGTGAAGGAATCGGAGGAAGAAGATGGTATGACGAATTTGTAAGAAAAAGCAATGTAAAACAGGACTTGCAATTTTTTACAGGTATTTCGTCAGAAAAAGCATGTTCATTTTCTTGTGTTTTACTGTAAAATAAGAGTAAAATGAAAACACAATAAGGAGAGGGAACATGCTGTATCCAAAAGAAAATGAAGTGCGTATGATCTCAGATTTATCCGGAATCTGGGAGTTTAAGCTGGGAGATGAGAGAGAGCCAGGAGAGGAATGCAAAGAGCTTTCCCATATGGAGCCGATAGCAGTTCCGGCTTCCTATAATGACCAGAAGGACGAGCGGGCATATCGGGAGCATTACGGCTGGGCTTATTATCGAAAAAGCTTTGCAGTGCCTAAGTGCTGGCAGGGGCAGCGGGTGGTTCTTCGGTTTGATGCAGTGACCCACAGGGCGAAGGTGTATCTGGATGGAAGGCTGATGACAGAGCATCAGGGAGGGTTTCTTCCCTTTGAGCTGGATATTACAGAGTCAGCGCCTGCAGGGAGCCGGACAGAGCTGGTGGTGGCAGTGGACAACCGGGTCAGCCACAGTACGCTTCCCGTGGGGAATGAGGGAAGTACCGCCTTTTTTGGCTCAGACAATCCGGGAGTGCCGGCAGTGGAGGCGGCGAAAGCATGGAGAAAGCCCAGGAATCTTCCTAATTTTGATTTTTTTAATTATGCCGGAATCAACCGGCCGGTCCGGCTGTATACCACCCCCCAAACTTATATAAAGGATATTACCCTGGTTCCGGATCTTTGCGGGCAGGACGGAATTGTAAAGTATCAGATTCAGATCCGGGAGGCGAGAGAGGAAAAGCAGGATAACGGAAACAAGGCCGGAACAGAGAATACCAGGATAGGGAATCCCGGAACAGAAGGTGCCGAAAAGCAGGCAGCGGGCAGGCAGCAGACCAGAGCAGAGGAAGATACAGAAACAGCATTTCCCCTGGTTCACGTGGATATTTTAGATGATAAGGGGTGTGTGATTGCCGGCGCTGACGGGGAATCCGGCCAGATTACGATCCCAGAGGCCAGACTATGGTGGCCCTGGCCAGGGGAGCCCTATCTGTATACGGCGGTTGTCACCTGTGGGGAGGATCGGTATGAACAGGCCTTTGGTATCCGGACAGTCAGGGTAGAGGGAACACAGTTTCTTATTAACGGAAAGCCGTTTTACTTTAAAGGCTTTGGAAAGCATGAGGATTCGGCGTTCCATGGCAGAGGGCTGGATCTATGCCTGAATGTAAAGGATATCCATCTGATTCACTGGCTTCATGCCAATTCCTTCCGCACCAGCCATTATCCCTACGCAGAAGAAATGTATGATCTGTGTGACCGGGAGGGAATCGTGGTGATTGATGAGACACCGGCAGTGGGCATTGCATCTGCTGACGGACAGGATCCCTACAAAACATTTCCGGTTCGGCAGCATCATGAGGCAGTGCTGCGGGATATGATCAGCCGGGACAAAAATCATCCCTGTGTGGTTATGTGGTCCATGGGAAATGAGCCGGACACAGAGCATTTCCCGGAATCGGCCTATGAATACTGGCATTCGCTCTATGAGTTAACTCACAAGCTGGACCCGGCCCACCGGCCGGTGACTTTTGTCTGCTGCCAGAATAATTATGAAAAGGATCTGGTGACCCGCACCATGGATGTGGTATGCTTAAATCGTTATTATGGCTGGTACAACTTATCGGGTGATCTGGACGGGGCCTGCTATGGGCTTAACAAAGAGCTGGATTTCTGGGAAAAGCAGCACAAACCGGTGATGATCACCGAGTACGGCGCAGACGCTATTGCCGGGATTCATGAGTGTGTGGCAGAAATGTTCAGTGAGGAATTTCAGGCAGAGTTTTATGAGCGCCAGAACGCAGAATTTGACAAGAGAAGCTTTTTTATCGGAGAGCATGTGTGGAATTTTGCAGATTTTGCCACGATTCAGGGATGTATGCGGGCAGACGGCAACAAGAAGGGGCTGCTGACCAGGGATCGGCGGCCGAAAATGGCGGCCCACTATTTCAGAAGGCGGTGGGGGCAGCTTCCGAATTTTGGGTATAAGGGTTAAAGGGCTTATAAAGAGAATGTAAAGCCGTAATGGTTCACATGCCGGGATCATTACGGCTTTATTTTATTATCGGAACTTTTTACTGCTTGTTTCTTCCATCTGTCCGGGCCTGCAGAAAGTCTCTGGGAGACATTCCCTCCACCTTTTTAAATACCTTGCTGAAATAAAAGGCGCTTTCAAAGCCCAGTCGGTCTGCCACCTCATAGATTTTCAGCCCTTCCTCCAAAAGAAGGGATTTGGCCAGGGCGATTTTTCTTTGGGTAATGTATTCGGAAAAACCGATGCCGCAGTTTTTCTTAAAAAGGGCGCTTAGGTAGTTGGGGCTCAGACCAAAAACAGCGGACACCTCGTTTAAGGTCAGCCGGTCCTCCAAATGGCTGTTGATGTATTTCCGAACGCTGGCAGCCACATGGTCCTTGTAGGTTTTGCGCTTGTTTTTCAGTACCTGACACAGGCCGTCCCGCAGGGTGTTCAGCCATTGGGCTATCTGCAGCACATCCTCCTGCTTGTAGAGAGAGCGGTATCCGTCCGGGTAGGCAGTAAAGATCTCCTGAAGGGTGTCCTCACCATCCGGAAGAAGGGACAGAGCCAGGTATAAAATATTACAGGTGCCGTCCATGGCCTGAAGAAACCGGTTTGGGTATGTCAAAAACAGGTCTGCGATCTCTGTCAGGGTCTGGTGGAGAATCTCTGTATCAAATTCCTCAAATGCCTGGGTCAGAGCATTTTTAAATAAAGTAATGTTAAATGCGTTCCTGCAGGAGTCCTCCCCGGAGCGGGAGAAAAAAACCACCGGATTCTGACGGACGGCAAGATTAAATGCTTGGCGGGCTTCCTGGTAGGAAATGCTGATTTTTAAGGGATCATCCACCAGGTTTCCGATTCCCACGGAAAGCCATACGTTAAAATAGTTATGTACCATGGAGCAGGTGTTTTCCCAGGCTTCCCGGATATTTCCCGGTCTCATCTGAGCAGCCGTGGGAAAATGGTAGATGACGGCAAAGTGGATTTTGTCCAGGGAGATTATATGACAGGAAACATTTTTTCCCAAAATTTCCCGGATCATCTGCAGGCTGCTGGAGTATAGGTTCATCTGCTTGGCCAGATCCATCTGGCGGGCAATGTCGCTGTGGATTTCCCCGTGGGATGCCAGGTAGCAGCCATGGGAAAAATCAAGGTGAAGATCCCGCACCTGAATATCAAATTGTTCCCGGCTGTCAAACAGGTTGTGAAGAAGCCGCATGAAAAATTTGTCATGATAGCTTTGCAGCATAGGGCGGCCAACCGTCTGCTTGTAGGCATTGCTGGCCTTTAGTTCTTCCAGACGCTCTAATGCCCGGCGGACAGAGGCGCTTAAGGATTCTTCATCCAGTTCCAGCTTGATCAGATAGTCTGTCACCTGATAGGTCAGGGCCTCCTTGATCAGAGGAAATTCTTCATAGCTGGTGAGAATGATAAACAGGGGGAGGGAACCCATTTCCTCTCGGCAGGTCCGGGCAAGCTTTAGGCCGTCCATGATGGGCATTTTGATGTCCGTGATCACCAGCTCCGGTGAGTATTCCCGGATCATTTCAAGGGCAGACTGGCCATTCATGGCAGTGCCGCATATTTCGATGCCAAAGGCTTCCCATCTTATCATGGATTTGATGCCGATCAGTACCAAAGGCTCATCATCTGCAATCAATAGTTTTATCATGATTTCCTCCAATCTGTTTATATGCACACTTGGCAGCTTTTTGCACATGGCTCTGGGGCTGATGCTTTGCCGGATGCAGGCAGGCCCTTATGATTTTTAGCAGCGGTCCAGTATCCGCATCGTTATGAATTTTCTAAAAAACGGCAGGGCAGTGTGATGATCATGGTGGTGTACCGGCCCGGGCTGCTTTTGATACGGATGCCGTATTCCTCCCCGAAATCATACTGAATCCTCTGATTGACATTGCTGATTCCCACATGGCGGAAGAAATCCGCTTTGGTGTTGGTATCTCCCTTTAACACCTTTTCTATGGTTTCCTGGCTCATTCCCACTCCGTTATCAGTGATCGAAATCTGGAGAATATCTTCTGAAGGTTCACAGGAAACCTCCATGCGCCCGGCTGCGGACGCACCATCAACCATAAAACTCTGGCAGGCGCATTTGTCATCCCTGGATTCATGCCGCCTGATTGGCGGCGGGGCTTTTGCAGTAAGTATTTCTGCCTGAATCATGATTTTTCCTGCACAGCCCTTGGGCTCGATTCCGTGAAACATGGCATTTTCAATAATGGGCTGTAAGGTAAAGCGGTGAATCAGACACTGGTACAGCTTTTGCTCCTTTACCTGACATTCTAAGGCAATATTGCCGCCATATCGGTATTTTTGGATTAGAAAATAATCCTTTACCAGGGCTAACTCCTCCTTCAGGGTAATGTGGGCAGCCGTACCCTTGGACACATTTTTCATCAGACGGGCCAGGGCCGTGGTCATTTCTGCAATGCCGGTGGCATTTTGTATGGTTGCCATCCATTTAATTGAGTTTAAGGTGTTATAGAGAAAATGCGGATTGATCTGGCTTTGAAGAATCTGGTATTCCAGATCCTTTTTCTGCTTTTCGTCTTCCACCTTTTTCTCCATTAATGTGACCACATTTTCTGACATCTGGTTGATTCCACAGCCGATTCGCCCCAGCTCGTCCTGCCATTCTATGGAAAGGTCTTGGGAGAAATCTCCCTGGGAGATGGCTGTAATTTTATCTAAAATTTTCTGTACCGGACGGTTGATGATCCGGTTCAGAAGAATATAGAGGGCCATTCCGATTAAGCAGACCATAAGGGCGATTCCAGCTATAAGGGCAAGGTAGGCGTGGCTTTGGGCCTGATAGGCTTTTTCTGACAGAATCAGGGAGACAGACCATCCATCCTGGTCAAGGGGACAGGTGATCATGGTCCGGCGCCGGTGGTCCATTGTCTGGATTCTGTTTACAATGGTTTTTTCGTTAAAGGCATGTCCCTCAAGATCAGAAAGGATCTGGTATTCCGGGGAAATCATTTTCTGCAAATGACTGTCCTTTAACTGGTAGGTATGATTTCCCAGGTGGATGTAAAGCCAGGAATCTGCTTCCAGGGGAAAATTTCTCAAAAAATCCAAAAAGAGATTTTGGGAGACAGACAAATAGCTCCATCCCACCATTCGGGAGCCGTAGGGACTTTGGATTGGGCGGATAACCGGGAGAATCAGGCTGTCCTTCACAGAGATAAGAGGATCCTCCATCAGCCCGATCCACAGATATTGGTCGTTGTCAAGGGCATTTTGAAAAAAATCTTCCTGACGGAGTCTGTCAATATCCCCTGCCGTGCCGGCTGCAGATGTGTCGGAAATCTGAAGGTAGCACCGGCCCTTGTCTGGGCTGATAATGACCCGGGTCAGGTATTCATGGGCATAGGTATTATGGTATTCTTCTTTAAGCCGGTCGTAGGCATTTAAGGCGGTGATCCGCAGCCCGGAATCTGCCGAGGAGATGGAGGGCATGTGGTCCTTATTTTGGAAGGCTTCCAGGTATCGGGCAAGATCCATATTGGAACAGCACCACTGGTTAAAATTTAAGATGTTTTCCATGGCAGAGGAAACATTGCCGGAGAATACCTGCAGGCTGTATTCTGCTGATTGAAGCTGATTCTGTCTGAGGAAGGTCTGAAACAGGGAAAAGCATACGGATACAGTTAAGGTGGTGAGAGCAGCCGTGACAATAGCAGTGATAAGCAGGATTTTACTTCGGATGGTTTTTGGCATGAAAAATTCTCCTTTGGGGCAGGTGTCTTTCTGTGTATTAATCATATGCGTTTGCTCTTGTTTTGTCAAATGAATACAATCGTTAAAATTTACCGGTTCCCAGTAAAAATTACATCTTTTTGGAAGGTTTTCGTGAATATTATTGAAAAATAAGAAAAAATGGAAGGATCTTTAGTAAAAAATCCATTCAGAAATTTGCAAAAGGCTTTTATAATCATAACAGTATTAAAAAATGCACAAGACGCAGGTGAGGAGGAAATGATATGAAGAAAAAACGTTTGGCAAGTCTTTTGACAGCAGCAGCTATGGTGGGAAGCCTGGCAGCCTGCGGCGGGGGAGACAGCAGCAGTACTGCAACATCCCCGGCAGGAGATGGCGGAGCCACTACAGCAGCAGAGACCGTGGCAGCGGCAGAGGGGCAGACCGTTATGAAATGGTCTATCTGGGACAAGGATTTGACGCTTTATTATCAGCCGTTAATCGAGGAGTTTGAAAAACAGAATCCGGATTTGAAGATTGAGATGGTGGATCTGGGAAGCTCTGACTACCAGACTGTACTGGGAACTCAGCTGACGGGTTCTGGATCCGACTTTGATATTGTCACCATCAAGGATGTTCCTGGCTATACTACCCTGGTAAATAAGGGGGTTTTGGAGCCTCTTGATGAGTTTATCGCAAATGACGGAGTAGATCTGGGTGCCTATAAAGGCTTGACAGATCAGATTCTGGTGGACGGCAAGCTGTATGAGCTGCCATTTAGAAGTGATTTTTGGGTTGTTTATTACAATAAAGATGTATTTGATGCAGCAGGGGCAGCCTATCCCACCAATGATATGACCTTTGATGAGTATGATGCACTGGCCAGGCAGCTGACCGTGGATACTCCCGGACAGGAGGTTTACGGGGCTCATTACCACACCTGGAGAAGTGCGGTGCAGCTTTTTGGGATTCTGGATGGGAAGAACACCATTCTGGACGGAAGCTATGATTTTTTAAAGCCCTACTATGAGATGGTATTGGCAGAGCAGGAGGATGGGGTGTGTCAGGACTATGCCACCTTGAAAACCTCCAACCTTCACTATTCAGGGGCCTTTTCTCAGGGAAATGTAGCTATGATGAATATGGGAACCTGGTTTCTCTCTACTCTGGCAGAAAAAATCAAATCTGGTGAATACACGGATTGTGCAAACTGGGGCATCGTAAAATACCCCCATGCCCAGGGCGTGGAGCCTGGCTCCACCCTAGCTACCATCACAGCCCTTTCTATTCCTGCCAATGCGCCCCACAAGGAGGATGCATGGAAGTTTGTGAAATTTGTCTGTGGTGAGGAGGGAGCAGAGATTCTGGCCTCTACCGGAAATATCCCGGCGCTGATGACGGATGACATTGCAGGGATGATTTCTGCCATGGAGGGCTTCCCGGAGGACGAGGACAGCAAGGAGGCATTGCAGACAGCTAATCTGTACTTGGAAATGCCGGTGAGCAACAAAAGCTCTGAGATTGAGATTGTGCTAAATGAGGCTCACGATAATATTATGACCGGAAACTCTACGATCGATGAGGGGATTGCAGATATGAATGAAAAGGTTGGAGCGGTTTTGGCTCAGTAAATTTTCGGCTGATGGAGGAAACCGCCCAGCGGCAGTCGTCTGGTCCGGCAAAAAAATTTGAGGCGTCCGCCGCCAGACTTATAAAGGTTTACTGTCAAAAAGACAAAAGGCAGGGGTCGAAAGACACCTGCCTTATTAAAAGAAATCTTGTAAAGCAGGAACAGTCCTCCTTGCGGGAGCTGTCATACAAAAAGGAATCCGTCCGGATGCTGTGAGAAAAGGCAGGATGTTGTAAAGAAGACAAGGGGACGGAAGAAAGGCAGGTATTATGGGAAAGACAAAGACAATGGATCCGGCTGCGGTACAAAAAAAGCTGCAGGTATTGGAGCCGCGTCTGGAAGAACTTCTAAGGCAGGCAGAGGCGGAGACAGACCCAAAGAAAAAGCTAAATCTGGGAAGGCAGGCAGACAGGACACGAGATAAAATTCGTCAGGCAAAGACCGGCGAGCGGTTCAGCCGCCAGACAAAACGGGACATGGTGGCATATTCCTTTATTGCCCCTAACTTTATCGGGTTCGCAGTCTTTACCTTGGGGCCGGTGATTTTTGCATTTGTGCTGGCGTTTTTAAGGTGGGACGGCAACAATGCCATGGAGTTTGCCGGACTTGGCAATTTTGCCCTGATGTTTGGAAACAAGCGTTTTCTGGCAGCTTTGCGGAACACCGTGGTTTATTGTATTGCCACCGTGCCCTTTACCTTGGCGGCGGCCCTGGCCCTGGCAGTGCTTTTAAACCAGAAGATCAGGGGACGGAACTTTTTCAGAACCGTCAGCTTTTTCCCTTATGTGGCATCTCTGGTGGCAGTGGCGGCTGTCTGGAACATGCTGTTCTCCCCGGCCAAAAGTGGTCCCATCAATATGCTTCTCTACAACCTGGGGGTGGCTGCCAAGAGTCTTCCTAAGTGGTCTGCAGACAAGGACTGGGTTATGTTTACTGTGGTTCTGTTTTCCGTGTGGAAAAATATGGGCTATTACATGGTAATCTATCTGGCAGGGCTTCAGGGGATTAACGGAGAGCTTTACGAAGCCTGCGGGCTGGACGGAGCCAACACATGGCAGCGTTTTTGGTATATTACCCTGCCTCAGCTAAGGCCCACCACCTTCTTTGTGACGATTATTCTGACTATTAACTGTTTTAAGGTTTATGACATTGTGTATATGCTGGCTGGCGGTAACACAGGAGTATTAAACGAATCTGCCATTGTGCTGGTATACCACATCTATGAGGAAGCATTCCGCAACTGGAATCTGGGCTATGCAAGTGCCTGTGCCATGGTGCTGTTCTTGATGGTATTGGCCATTACCCTGGTTCAATTCCGCGGGGAAAAGAAATATGCCAATTAGAGAGGGAAGGATTTATAGGGTTATTGATTTGGCAGGTGACGGGAAGGGCTGTGTGCCGATACATTATGTGTGGAAGGAGCCGTAAATGAAGATTAAGAATACGAAAACAAGAACCTTGCGGGTGATTCTTTATGTGGTTTTGATCGCCCTGGCCCTGGTGATGCTGGTGCCTTTTGTGTGGATGCTGTCAGCGTCCTTTAAGCTGGATAAGGATGTGTTTATATTTCCGATTGAGTGGATTCCTAAAAATCCGCGGTGGCAGAATTATGTGGATATCTGGAGCCGGATTCCTTTGCTGACCTTTGTGCTGAATACAGTGAAGCTGACCTTGATCGTTACCTTTTTACAGCTATTGACCAGCAGCTTTGCGGCCTATGCCTTTGCCAAGCTGGATTTTAAAGGAAAGGATCTTTTGTTCCTGGCCTATATTGCCACCATTGCTGTACCCTGGCAGGTATATATGGTGCCGCAGTTTATGATGATGCGTTCCATGGGACTGGCAGATACCCATCTGGCCATAATCTTTTTGCAGGCATTTTCGGCCTTTGGAGTATTTATGATGAAGCAGTTTTATGAGGGGATTCCTACGGAGCTGTGTGAGGCAGCCCGGATTGACGGGATGACTGAGTACCAGATCTGGTATCGGATTATGCTTCCTCTTTCTAAGCCCTCTCTGTCTACGCTGACGATTTTTACTTTTGTCAATACATGGAATGATTTTTTGGGTCCCCTTATTTATCTGACTACGGAGTCTAAGAAAACATTGCAGCTGGGGTTAAGGATGTTTATCAGCCAGTTTGGGTCTGAGTATGGTTTGATTATGGCGGCCTCAGTGCTGAGCCTGATTCCGGTGCTGATTGTGTTTTTGTCACTGCAGAAGTATTTTGTGGAAGGGGTGGCGGCTTCCGGGGTGAAGGGATAGGAAAAAGAGGATGCAGCCTTGGGGAGGGGTTATGATTGAAATGCCGGTGGGGATGCTGACGGGAAATATGTTTGAGAGGGAGAACACTTTATGAGTTGGATCAGGAAACGGGAATTAATGGTCAAGCCGGAGATTTTGCCGGGAGAGGTGGAGGGGGCCTTGGATCAGGCAGCAAAGCTGGTGATCAGGAATCTGCCTGAGTTTACGGAGTACTTTCCAAAGGCCTACAGCGAGAATGGATTTTATGCTGCCACTCCGAATGTGGACTGGACTACAGGGTTTTGGACGGGGGAGGTGTGGCTGGCTTATGAGCATACGGGCCGGGGAGAGCTTTTGCAGGCCGGGAGGGTTCAGATGGACAGCTTCTTGGAGCGGATTGAGAGCAAACGGGAGGTGGAGACTCATGATCTGGGCTTTTTGTATTCCCCTTCTTGTGTGGCGGGGTATAAGCTGACGGGGAGTGAGGTGGGACGGAAGGCGGCTTTGATGGCAGCAAGGGAGCTGACTGGCCGGTTTCATGAAAAGGGGGAGTTTATTCAGGCGTGGGGGCCTTTGGGGGCGCCGGACAATTACCGGCTGATTATTGATTGTCTTTTGAATCTGCCGTTGCTGTACTGGGCGGCAGAGGAGACAGGGGAGGAGCGGTACCGGCAGGCTGCAGAAAGGCATATCCATACGGCGCTGTCTCATGTGATCCGGGAGGATTTTTCTACCTGGCATACCTTTTTCTTTGACCGGGAGACCGGGGCGCCGGATCATGGGGCCACCTGTCAGGGGTATCGGGACGGATCTGCCTGGGCCAGAGGCCAGGCATGGGGGGTATATGGAATCGCTATCGGTTATCGGTATACAAAGCGTCAGGAGTATATTCCCATGTTTGAAGGGGTGACGGATTATTTTCTGAGCCACCTGCCAGAGGATCTGGTGCCGTTTTGGGATCTGGAGTTTGGGGACGGGGATGAACAGCCAAGGGATTCTTCTTCGGCGGCGATTGCAGCCTGTGGAATGTTGGAGATGGCAAAATATCTGGATGGGGAGCGTTCAGAATATTACCGGGGAATTGCCAGACGGCTGGTGAAGGCGCTGGCAGATAAGTGTGGGGTAAAGGATCCGGCAGTGTCTAATGGCTTGGTGCTTCACAGTACCTATTCTAATCATTCTCCTTATAATACCTGCAATCATTATGGGGTGGATGAGTGTAATCTTTGGGGGGATTATTTTTATATGGAGGCTCTGACCAGGCTGCATAAGGACTGGCAGGTGTACTGGTAAGGAACAGTTCCTAAGAAAATAAATACTGCAAAAAGGGGCGTAAAGGATAAAGATGACGAAGAAGGAGTTTTTTGCCAGGGAAAAGAAATGTTTTTTTGTGGATGATCCGGCAGAAGCGGCCGCATATTGCCAGGAGCATTGGCAAAGGGAGTGTAAGCATATAATAAGGATGGCATCTGCTGTATGCAGAAACGAGTTTTTGTTTGACCTGCCCCACGATCTGGAGCAGACCTGGGAGCCGGTCTGCTTTGAGCCGGAGGGACTGGTGGATTGGGAGTATCGTCCGGACAGTGATCCGGAATTTAGCTATCAGTTTAACCGGCATCGTTTTTTTATCTGCCTGGGGCAGGCGTATTGGCTGACAAAGGATGAGACCTATGTGAAGCATTTTTTGCGGCTTTTGACTGACTGGATGGAGCGGATGAGGCGGACGCCGGAGACGGAAAAGACTGGCTGGCGGATTTTGGAGGCAGGATTTCGGGGGGAATACTGGACAAAGGCAATCCGGTATTTTGAAGACAGCCCCCTGCTGACCGATTCGATTATAGACAAATTTTATCACTGTCTTATTGAGCACGCAGAGTATATTATAGAAATGCACACGCCCTACCGGTATATCAGCAACTGGGGTGTGCTGGAAAATCATGGATTGTTTGAGATCGGGATCGCCATGCCAGATGAGGAAAGACGGATCCGGTATACTTCTGCTGCCATGGAGCATCTGGAAATCCAGGCGCGGATGCAGATATTGGGAGACGGGGTGCAGTGGGAACAGTCTCCTATGTATCACAATGAGGTGCTTCATTGCTTTGAGGATGTACTGATCCTGGCAGACCGCAACAGGATTCCGGTGCCGGAAGCATTTTTTGAGGCAGTGAAAAAAATGGCCTATGTGGATCTCATGTGGCAGAAGCCGGACGGGCGGGAGTTCATGATGGGCGACAGTGATGACATGGACATCCGGGACTATCTGGGGGTGGCTGCCTGGCTGTTTCAGGATCCGGTGTTAAAGACAGGAGGCCAACAGGTGCTGGACTATGAAAGTGTATGGGATATCGGAGCGGCCGGGGCAAGGGAATACGAAAGAATGGAAATGGTAAAGCCTGGGTTTACGTCAGCGGCTCTGGAGGATTCGGGCAATTATTATCTGCGCAGCGGCTGGGAGCCGGATTCCAATGTGCTGCATTTCCATTGCGGGACCATGGGAGCCGGCCATGGACATTCGGATAAGCTGCATATGGATCTGGTGGTTCGGGGAGAGGATGTGCTGACCGATTCGGGCCGTTATACTTATGCGGTAGACAAAGGACGGTTTGACTTTAAGAATCCGGAGGCCCACAACACACTCACCGTGGATGGAAAATATTTTACGGTCTGTAAGGATTCGTGGGAGTGCAGTAAGCTGTGCCAGCCGGTGAAACAGCCATATCGGTTCACAAAGCCGTATGAGTTTGTCCAGGGCGGACATTTAGGTTATATGGATATGCCAGGGGGTGTTTTTGTAAATCGGAAAATTATCTGGATCAAGCCGGATTTATATGTGATAATGGATGAGCTGTACAGCGAAGCTTCCCATAGCTATGAGCAGTACTGGAATTTTAGTGAAAGGGGGCAGGTAAGCCTAAGTGAACCATATCCGGTAAAGGTGCCCAGGCTTCCGGGACCTGAATCGGCAGAAAATCCGGATCCGACCATTCACAGGAATGAGTGGAAGCTGGCAGGGGATAAGGCCCGGGTGGCCTGCAAAGCCGGACAGGAAGTATCAAAGCCCATGGAAACGGAAGATATTGGAACCAGAGCAGTGCAGACGGCTGATTTTATCGGGGAGAAGGCTCAGGCCAGATTCTTCTTTTTAACACCAAAATCTGGTGCAGAGGTGGTTCCAGGCAGGATTGCCCGCCACTATAACCAGCAAAGGATCCGTCAGAGAATCCGGGTGAGCATAAGGGGCCAGGGTTTTACCTCCCTTCTCACCGTGATTCAGACAGGAGAGTCCGGTAAAATGCCGGAGTGCCAGGTAAAGAAGCTTCCGGTAAAATCGGCTTTGAAAGGGATCTATTATCCATCTTCCATGGCGGAAGGTCTGAAGATTGTGGCGGATAGAAAAGAATATGTGGTTATAATCTGCCACCAGGAGGTAAACTCTCCTACGGATCTGGTGGAGGTGGATGGATGCCTTGGGTATGGAAATGTGATCGTATTTGACAAGGGCGAGACTGATAAGGTGGGGGCGGTGTTGTGTTGGTAATAGATTGTTATCGATACATGTAAGCTGATAGGAAAAAGGGCGGGAGGTATTTCATATTATCTTTCGCCTTTTTTTTGTATTGATTCAAATAATAGGATGCATTGTCCCTTTGCGGCAGTTCCTTTATAGAGCTTGAGAGGAGGCTTATGTAAAAAATTCCACAGGATGATATTTTTCTAAATCCTGTACGTCGGCAGAGGAGAAAAACTCCTGGAAGATGTTCAGACATTCCTCCTCGGTACAGGTTTTCTCTACAAGCCTTGTATGGTCTCCTTCTTCGATCCCCAGCTCTACGGTTATTCCGTCTTCAATTTGTGTGGCCTGAATAAAACGGATATTGCGGTGTGCATTTGCTGTAGTCAGGGTAATAAACTCATCTTTGTCCACAAGCATTTTGGCGAGACAGTCTTCTATAGTATCCCAGGAATCTACAGATATGTCCAGTTCCTGAGTCCTTAAATTCCACGGCTGTGTGCAGACTGTATTTTCAAAAACTATATTGGTAGTGGTTGGTTTGTCTTGGTTTTTATTCATGGGCACCTCCTGCTTTAACATAAGTGAGGATAGTATAACGGATTTTAGGGAAAATTGCATCAGTAAATTGTAACAAGAATAACCGAAACCCTGTATTTTTTGTCTGAAAAGAATAGAGTGCCAGGTGGAAGAAAGGATGGGTGTGGGAAGCGGCAGGCAAAAGAGGCGAGGATGGATTTTAATAAGAAAGGAGTTGCTGTTTCCAAAAAAACATGATAAAATAGCCTCATCCAGCGGAAGTCAATGGATGGCATCCATAACAACAATCGAATAACAGCAGCAATGAGAAGAACAAGTAGCAATCCGGAATCCCATACAGAAAGCAGCCGGCTGATGAGAGGCGCATGGCGGTTGGAGTGCGAATACATCTTTGAGCTTCATACCGAACAAAGAAGGAACCTTTACACAAGGAAAGGCTTTCAGTAGGCTATGACGGTATACCAGCACCCGTTATCGTGCCAGAGCATCCATAGATAGGAAAGAGAGGGTGCTTGCAAAGGTAGGCGGCGTAAGCCGTTTATAAAGAAAGGTGGTAACACGGGAGGCTGTCTCGTCCTTTTGTAGAAATACAGAAGGGACGGGGCTTTTTTTGTTGGGGTGGTTATAATATTAGGAAGATTATGTATTATATCAAAAAGGAGACAAGCTTATGAATTGCTATGAAGAACTGGTGGCCCGAGGCTTAATTGCTCAGGTGACTAACGAAGAAGAAATTAAGAAAATGGTGAATGCCGGAAAAGCTACCTTTTACATTGGCTTTGACCCAACGGCGGACAGCCTGCATGTAGGCCATTTTATGGCCCTGTGCCTGATGAAACGCCTGCAGATGGCAGGAAATAAGCCCATTGCACTGATCGGCGGGGGAACCGGTATGGTGGGGGATCCTTCCGGGCGGTCGGATATGCGCCAGATGATGACAGAGGAGATCATTGCCCATAACTGTGATTGCTTTAAAAAACAGATGAGCCGTTTCATTGACTTTTCGGACGGCAAGGCATTGATGGTAAATAATGCGGACTGGCTGTTAAAGTTAAATTATGTAGAGCTTTTGCGGGAGGTAGGGGCATGCTTTTCCGTCAACAACATGCTGCGGGCCGAGTGCTATAAGCAGCGGATGGAAAAGGGGTTAAGCTTTTTGGAGTTTAATTACATGATCATGCAGAGCTATGATTTTTATATGCTGTTTCAGAACTATGGCTGCAATATGCAGTTTGGCGGCGATGATCAGTGGAGCAATATGTTAGGCGGCACGGAGCTGATTCGCCGGAAGCTGGGCAAGGACGCACATGCCATGACCATTACCTTGCTCTTAAATTCCGAGGGAAAGAAGATGGGCAAGACCCAGTCCGGCGCCGTATGGCTGGATCCTGCCAAAACGTCTCCTTATGATTTTTATCAATATTGGAGGAATGTGGCGGATGCCGATGTGCTGAAATGCCTGCGGATGCTGACCTTCCTGCCGATTGAACAGATTGATGAGATGGATCAATGGGAAGGAAGCCAGTTAAATACAGCAAAGGAGATACTCGCCTGGGAGCTGACTAAGCTGGTTCATGGCCAGGAGGAGGCCGAGAAGGCACAGACAGCGGCCAAGGCACTGTTCGGGGGGCAGGGAAGCCTGGAGAATATGCCCTCTCACTGCCTGAAGGAGGAGGATTTTATAGATGGGCGAATTGATATTTTGGCAGTGCTGCAGAAATCCGGTCTTGCTTCTTCGCGTTCAGAGGCCAGGAGAAATGTGGAGCAGGGCGGCGTTTCCGTTAATGGAGGTCAGGTGAAGGATATTAAGGCATCTTATGGCCGGGAGGATTTTGCCGGGGATGGGATGATGGTAAAGCGCGGCAAGAAGAATTTTATGAAGGTGATTGTGGAATAAAGGATACCATAGATTCTGACGGGAGGATGACAGGTTTTGAAAATATTGGTGATCAATAGCGGAAGCTCCTCGTTAAAATTCCAGGTGATTGATTCAGACAGTGAGCATGTGTTGGCAAAAGGGCTGTGTGAACGGATAGGAATTGACGGAATTTTCACTTATCGGACAGAAGGCGGCATTTCCCTCAAGGAACCCACAGGAATGGAAAACCATACCAAGGCAGTGCATACGCTTCTGGATATGCTGATCGATCCGGAAAAGGGAGTGATTCAGGATTTTCAGGAGATCGATGTGATCGGGCATCGGCTGGTCCATGGAGGAGAAAAATTTACCGGCTCTGTCGTTATTACTGATGAGGTGATACAGGCCATGACAGAGTGCAATGATTTGGCCCCTTTGCATAATCCGGCGAATCTGGTAGGCGTGGATGCCTGCAGGAGACTGATGCCAGATACCTTGATGGTGGGGGTGTTTGACACGGCTTTTAATCAGACCATGGAACCAAAGGCATTTTTGTATGGGCTTCCCTACCGGTATTATGAGAAATACAAAATCCGCCGTTATGGATTTCATGGAATCAGCCATAAGTATGTGTCTGGGCGGGCGGCAGAATTTCTGGGACAGAATCCTCGTCAGGTGAAGACCATTGTCTGCCATTTGGGAAACGGAGCCAGCATCAGTGCAGTAAAGTATGGAAAGGTGATTGACAATTCCATGGGCTTTACACCATTAGAGGGATTGGTTATGGGAACCCGGTGCGGGGACGTGGATCCAGGGGCATTGGAATTTCTTGCCAAGAAGGAAAATTTGGATTTTCAGCAGATCATGGCCATTTTGAATCAAGAGTCAGGGGTACTGGGAATTTCTAAAAATTATTCCAGTGATTTTCGGGAGCTGAAGGATGCCGAGATCAAATATAATGAAAAGGCAGCGCTGGCAAGAGAGATTTTTGCCTATAAGGTGGCAAAATACGTGGGAAGCTATGCGGCGGCCATGAATGGAGTGGACAATCTTGTATTTACAGCCGGGGTAGGAGAGAACGATTCGGATATCCGTCAGGAAATCTGCGATTATCTGGAGTTTTTAGGGATTACCATTGATGAGGTGAAGAATCGGGATCAGGGGGAAGCCTTTAAGATTTCCGACGGAACTTCGCGGGTCAATGTTTTAGTGATTCGAACCAATGAGGAGCTGGAGATAGCCAGGGAGGCTGCAGCAGTAGCACGGGAAGTGCTTGCCGGCTGAACGATACGTTTGTAATTACCTGAATCATCTGGCAAATAAATATGCTCGTGAGTATAATTCAGATTGTCAAAGAAAAAGCGGAATGAAGATGATTCGGGCAAGGGTAAATGGAACGGAAGAATGGAGAATGTAAGATGAATGAGACATTAAGAAAAATGGCAGATGTACTCCAGTGCAAATATACGTTGTTTAAGAAAGAAACAGATCCGGAACCGGTAGAGCAGGCATATAAGAAGGCTTTTGAAGCAGGCAAAGCCGAAGGCTTTTATCCGGCCATTGTCTTAATGGAAGGTTATGGGGTGGAGGGGCTGGAATATGCGGCAGGAGAAGATTATGACAAGGAGCATTTTGCATTTTGTTCAGATCGGGTTTATAAAGGAACACGGACTTATAAACTGTCTGAGCTGGCAGCAGGACTTGCTGGTTCAGATGTGTGGTATTTTTGGTGGGATTAATGGCCAGGGAAAGAAAAAATCTGTTTCATACCTGGACTATGCTGGTTTTGATAGTGGCAGGTAATGTACTTTATGCACTGACGGTTAAGCTGTTTTTACTGCCTGCCGGGCTGGTGACAGGAGGAACCACTGGCATTGCTTTGGCAATACACTGCGGATTTGGGATTCCGGTGTCTCTGTTTGTGTTGATTTTTAATGTGGTGATGCTGATCCTTGGGTATGTACTTCTGGGAAAAACCTTTGCCATTACCACGATCCTCAGCACTTTTACCTATCCGGCGGCCCTGGAGCTGTTTGAACGTATTGTGGGGCAGATCACAATCACAGAGGATATTTTGCTTTGTACCCTGTTTTCAGGATTGGGGATTGGGCTGTCTCTGGGAATTGTGATCCGGGCAGGCGCCTCCACCGGAGGGATGGATATTCCTCCCTTGGTTCTGAATCGCTATTTTAAGATTCCTGTTTCCATCAGCCTTTATATGTTTGATATTTGTATTTTGCTGGCACAGGCATTTTGGAGTACGCCGGATAAGCTGCTTTACGGTATTTTGCTGGTAATGGTTTATACAATTGTGCTGGATAAGCTGATGCTTATGGGAACCGTGAAGACAGAGGTGAAGGTTGTGACTCGAAAGCACCAGGAGGTGCGGGAGGCGATTTTAAAGAATTTAGATCGGGGCGTAACGCTGCTATATGGGGAAGGCGGATATCTGCACGAGGAGGCACAGATCGTACTCAGTGTGATTTCCAATCGGGAGCTGCCTCAGGTGGAGAAATTGATCCGCAGCATTGATCCAGAAAGCTTTATGGTAGTCAGCAGAGTCAGTGAAGTGCGGGGGAGAGGGTTTTCCATGAGTAAGAAATATAGATAGAATACAGCGCTGCATAATTCTAAGATTTGTGCAGCGCTGTACTTGGTTATTCGAATGCCGATTCTGGTTACTTCTTGATATCTGGACATTCTTCCATGATTTTAAGGTTCTTCCATCATTTCCAAAAATTCTTTAAAAGCTTCTTTGGCTTCTTCAATGATACCCTGGTCGTAGGTGTTCAGCGCCTTCTCAAATTTACGGATGGCGGACTCTACAAAAATCCTGTCTTCTCCCAGGCTTTCTTCATATATCCGCTCTCCCCGAAGCAGAAGGTATTTATTTTCCTCCCGGTCTCTGGGATGGATCTTCAGATAGGACAAGGTCTTAAGCCTTTCTTCGATTTCTTCTGGGGTCATGTCCACATCCCTGCCGAAAAATACTTTTTTCATTATTTTCTGGGTGGACACGACTTTCACCTCCACCTCAAGAAGAGAGTTAATATCATAGGTGTAAGTCACGTCAACAGCTTCCTCGCCGGCTTTGGCTGCCGGAATATCGATCAGCAGCTCTCCCAAGGACAGGTTGTTTGCTGCAAAACGGCTTTCTCCCTGAAGGACATTGACCCGAATCTTATTCTGGTTGTCCCGGACTGTGTAGAGACGTTCCGTGCGGCTGGCAGGAATCACGGTGTTTCGCTCAATAATGGGACAGAATACTCCGTTCTCAAACCGGTTCTCGTCCCACTCCCGGACTACTTCTGTGCCAAGGGTAAAAGGACACACATCCGTCAGAATCACTTCTTTGATGGCATCCCTGCGTTCCTTCATGGCTCCCTGGATGGCAGCACCCAAGGCCACTGCCTCATCCGGATTAATATTGGTATCCGGAAGCATCTTAAACAGCTTGCTGACAAACCGCCGGATAATAGGACTTTTGGTGGCGCCGCCTACCAGTACCACCTTGTCAATATCTGACAGGCGTACATGGGCGTCAGCCAAGCTTCGTTTGACAGGCTTGCGGATTCGTTCCAGAAGATCACTGCAGGCTTCTTCATACTTGGCAAGATCCACCTCCAGCTCATAGACCTCCTCCTGGATCTTGCAGCGCATGGATGACACCCGCTTGTCAGAAAAGCCCAGCTTGCACTGCTCTGCCTGTTTGTGAATATGGCGTAAAACCTTTTCGCTTAAAGAAAGCCGGTCAAGCTCAGGGTATTTGTCAAAAAACATAGCTTCCAGCACAGCAGTAAAGTCCTCACCGCCCAGGAAATTGTCTCCGGCTACGGCGCGTACTTCTAAAATCGTGTCAAACAGCTCCAGGATAGAGACATCAAAGGTACCGCCTCCTAAGTCAAATACCAGAAAACGAGCCGAATCTTTATTCTGGTACAGTCCATAGGCAATGGCAGCGGCAGTCGGCTCACTGATAATACGTTCCACCTTCAGACCGGCCATCTCACCAGCTCTTTTGGTTGCCTTGCGGCGCTGGTCATTAAAATAGGCAGGAACACTGATCACGGCCTCTGTTACCTCTTCACCCAGATAGCTTTCCGCATCCTCCTTCAAAACCCGCAAAACTAAAGAAGATAATTCCTCTGCCAGAAACGTCTTATGAAGCAGGGTGAACTGCTTTTTGCTGCCCATATCCCGCTTAAACACAGCGGCAGCGCTGCCAGGATACAGAAGGCTTCGCTCCACTGCTGATTCTCCCACATAGACCTGCTCCTCCTCGTCAATGCTGACGACGGACGGAGTCAGGTGCTTGCCGAGCCGATTTGGGATGATCTTCGGCCCGTCTTCCGTAAAATATGCCACCAGACTATTGGTGGTTCCAAGGTCAATTCCAATAATCATAATCTGCCTTTCTTGTCTATGCTTGTGCAACCATTTTTTTATCCGTTTTTCTTTCCCAGTTTTTTGCGCAAATGATCCAGGGCTGCCCGCGCCGTGATCCCGTGGGGATTGGCTTCCAGAGATTTTTCATAATATTCCACGGCCTTTTGATAGTCCTCCACTGCCTCATAGTACATGGCCAGGTAAAGATAGCCTTCAAAGCATACCTGATGGCGGCATTGGCGGCACCGCAGGCACTGGTTCATCTGATGGAAAAAGCTTAAGCCTTTTTCGGTCTCCCCAAGACAAATGTAGATCCATCCATGACGCATAAGCCGGGCAGCACGGTATGGACGGTAGTTCAGATAATTTTCCTCTGAGGTCCATTTGGTTTTGGAAAAATGCTCCAGGGACTTTTGAGCGTGTATTTTGGCATCCTTAAAGCGCTTCATACGAAAACAGAGAGAAGCCAGCTCCCATTCTATTTCATGAAGCTCATCCGGGTCCGTCTCAATGGCCAGTGCTTTCAAATAATAAGCCTCTGCTTTTTTGAAATCAATTAACTGGTCTCTGTAATAGGCGGCCAGGTCGCTTAGGCGGTCTGCCTTTTCATCCTTTTTAGCAGCCTGTACTCCTTTTTTGTAGGTGAGCAGCGCTAAGGCAGTGCGCCCCTGAAGGTATTGGACATCTCCGATTCGGGAGTAGTAGTCCTTGTTTTCCGGATCCTTTTCGAAATATTTGATTGCCTGTTTATAGTCGCCCAGATACCGGTATAAAAATCCCAGCTCTTTGAAAATTGTCTTATCGTTGGGTTCCTGTTCCAGGTTCTTGTTGTAGCATTCAATCGCTTGACGGAAGTCTCCTAAAGCCTGATAGCAGTCTGCCAGATTTCCATAGGGAAGCTGGCTTTTCTTGTCGCCAAGACGCTGCAGGGCTTCTTTAAAATAGGAGATGGCTTTGTTATAATCACCGGTTCGTTCATAGCAGCAGCCTAAATTGTTGTAAATGACCCATTCATCAGGACCATATTTTAATGCTTCTTCAAAATCCCGGACAGCCTCGTCAATATCCATGTTATGCATGTAGAACAAACCACGATGGACCAGATCATGACAGGTGGGGTTGGCTTCGATCTGCCGGTCCATGTAGGCGATTGCCTTTTTAAAGTCCTCTGGGTCATTGCCCTCCTGATAACGGTCCCGATAAAAATCTGCCAGTTTCTCGCAAGCCTCTCGGTGCACCTGTTTATATTTCAATGCTTCTTCATAGCATTCCATGGCAAGATTTTTCATGCCCAAGGCTTCCTGACAAAGACCTGTATTGTAATGAAGTACTGCAGAGTCTTCATACTGCTTACGGGCTACCGCATAGTCTGCTAAGGCTGCCTTATATTTTCCGTGATCTAAGTGAATGTGTCCGCGGATCATCCGGTACTGCATTCGTTCCGGGTTCTGCTCAATAGCAGTGGTCAGATGGCTTAATGCTTCCTCTAAATCATTGTTGTCCCAGTGAAGCAGGCCGATCTCGTATTCTATTTCCGATAAATCCTTGATGTCTGTGTCAGGATTGTCATATTGGGAAAGCAGCTCGGCGGCAATGGCCAGAGGCGCTTTGCGGTCTTCTCGATTTTCAGCCAGATTTCGAAGGATTTTTACTTCGTAGAGCCGCAGGCAGGGGCTGAATTCCACTTGGTTTTCACGAGCGCGGTCCAGCACACCCTTGGCATCCTGAAATTGATCATGGTAAAAGAATACCTGAGCCGCGAGAAGATACGGCTTATAATGGCCAGGATAAATATTGATGGCATGATAATAATCATCTACCACCTGCTGCCCTTTCCGCAGCTCATAGGCAGCCTCCTGGCGCTGGACATAAGCAGGATAATAGCCATTGTCCTCTTGGATGACCTGATCGCAGGCGTCAATACAGTGCTCATACTCCTTGAACTGATACAACAGGTAAGCCTTGTACTGCATGGCTGCAAGCCTGTCCCTCGGATTCTGTGCAGCAGAGACCGCGGTTTCCACATATTCCATGGACAGCTTTTGTTCCTTCAGCTCATGGTAGCATCCGCTGAGCAGGTGACAAGCCTGAAACTCACGAGAAATACGTTTGCGGTTTTCCTCGGAACCATCGTCCTTTGTCTGGCGGATCAATTCCAGCCAGCGAAGCAGATGGGGCAGCGCCAGGCTGTAACGGTCCACTCGGTACAAAAGGCGGCCAAAGAGATTTTCATAAGAATACTCTGTGTCTGCATCCGGAATAAAGCTTTCCAGCAGCGTTACAGCGTCTTCCGGGCGTTCATTTTGAAACAGGCACCAGCCTAGTTCTACGGTGTCGTTCTTCTTCTGGGCTTCCGGTATATCTGAGGAAGCCAGGTTTTCTTCGTATTGGGCAATCAGAGCATCGTTCGTAAAGGTCATCAGCCCCAGAACCTCCTCGTCCTGGCTGTCCATATCCAAAAGCTGAAGCATCAGCTCCTTTGCCTGGTCATATTCTTTCTGGTCTATTTTGTAGCGGGCCATTCCCAGCTTTGCCATATAGTGGGTGGGAAGACGGTCCAGAAGCTTTTGCCAGAGCCGGCAGGCTTCTTCTTTTTCCTCCAAAGCCCACTGTCCGTAAGCACAATAGAGAAGAACATAATCATCCTCTCTGGGGTCCTGAAGCAGCCGGTCGATGAGCAGCCGGGCAGCGGCAGACAACATTTTATACAGGCCGCTGTCTTTACTGTCGGAAAACTCCAAAGCATCCGGATCCGAGGTGCTGGTAAGCTTGGATGCGCAGACGGCAGCTTCTCCTTTGATTCGGGCATTGTCTTCCGGATCATCAGGCTGGGCCAGCTTTGGCTGGCGGAAGGTCTCTAAAGCTGCAGTAAGGATCCTTAAACGTTCAGCATCCTCATAGGGATGATACAGGTGGAAGGCAGACAGGTCGGAAAGCTTGGTGTCGGCATCTTTCATCTCCCGCCTGCTAAGCTGCCGCCGAATATCCAGGTAATTACGGATATAGCCGTCAGCATCCATTTGCTCTTGGTCAAGAACCTCAAAAAGCTCCAGATTCATGGCTTCCGGATTCTCTATGTAGTATAGAACATAATTCATAAAATTGTCCGGGAACTGCTGCCGCAGGGTCTCCTGGTCTTCTGCAATCTGGAACGTATGGTCTAAAAGCTTCCAGATGGGATGGGACAGATAAATGTGATCCATCAGATAAACCATGACAGCTTCCCGGGCCTGAAGGGAGGTGTCTAAATCTTCGCAGAGAGGATCTGATAAAAGATCCTGCCAGAGTGAGAGCTGAGGGCGGAGCCGGATGTCCAGGTATACACGGTCCATTCGTTCGATCCACAGATCGATCTCCGTTTTCTCTGCCTTTTCCTCCTGACGGGGCTGTCTTGCGTAAGCGACGGCTCCCTCATATGCTTCCCGGAGCCGCTTAAAGCCATCCGGATCATCCTCCGGATTGGTGGTTTTCAATAAATTAAGGTAGGCGGTTTTGATCGCTGATTCGTCGGATGTCTCCGGGATTCCAAGTATGTGAAAGATTAATGCGTGTTCCATATTATCATGCTCCTGTGTCTGATCTTCCTTTATGGCAGCCGTGCAGATAGTCTGAGCTGTACGGCATCTGGTTATTACATATCGTCAGCACCAATGGGTGAAGTGGAATGCTGCTGCTGTTCTGGTACAGTCAGTGCAATGTATGTGCAGACCTGTCCAGATCGCGGACTTTCATGAATTTACTAAGTGTACACATTATATCACTTTTAACGGGAAAGGGGAAGGTTTTCTTTGAGGGAAAGCAAAAAAAGGCAAACTGCCAAAGAATTGCGGAAAGCTGCAGTTCTTTGGCAGTTAGATGAATTTACAGGTGCAGTACACGGTCGCGGATTTCCTGGGTGCGGCCCTGGTTCCAGAATTGGGTGCCGATATAGCCGCAGGTACGGCGGGCTACAGTAAGCTTGTTCTGGTCGCGGTTGCCGCAGTTAGGGCATTCCCATACAAGCTTGCCGGATTCATCCTCCTTGACCAAAATCTCACCGTCAAAACCACAGCATTCGCAGTAATCGCTTTTGGTATTCAGCTCAGCATACATGATATTTTCATAAATGAACTGCATGACGCTTAATACGGCAGGAATGTTGTGCTGCATGTTGGGGACTTCTACATAACTGATGGCGCCGCCTGGAGAGAGCTTTTGGAAATCTGCCTCAAATTTCAGCTTGGTAAAAGCATCGATTTCTTCTGTCACATGGACATGGTAGCTGTTGGTAATGTAATTTTTGTCCGTTACGTCCGGAATAATGCCAAAACGCTTTTGGAGACATTTGGCGAAGCGATATGTGGTGGACTCCATGGGAGTGCCGTATACCGAGTAGCTGATATTTTCAGCAGCCTTCCATTGAGCGCATTTGTCATTCAAACGCTGCATAACCTTTAGGGCAAAATCCTTGGCTTCTGGGTCTGTGTGGGGCTTGCCCATCATCCGCATGGTCATCTCGCAAAGCCCTGCATATCCTAAAGAGATGGTGGAGTAGCCATTATACAGAAGCTTGTCGATCTTTTCTCCCTTTTCCAGCCGTGCAAGAGCTCCGTTCTGCCACAAGATCGGCGCCACATCAGAGGGAGTGCCTAAAAGCCGCTCATGACGGCAGCGCAGGGCCCGGTGGCACAGCTCGAGACGTTCATCCAGAATCGCCCAGAACTGGTCCATATTTCCGTCAGAGGAGCAGGCCACATCCACTAAATTGATGGTGACGACACCTTGGTTAAAACGCCCGTAAAACTTATGGGACCCGTTCTGGTTGGTTTGAGAGTCTTCCACGGTCAGGAAAGAGCGGCAGCCCATACAAGGATAAACATCGCCCTTCTTTAATTCCTTCATAACCTTGGCGGAAATGTAATCCGGCACCATCCGCTTGGCAGTACACTTTGCAGCCAGCTCGGTTAAGTGCCAATACGGGGTTCCCGGAGTAATATTATCCTCATCCAGCACATAGATCAGCTTGGGAAATGCCGGGGTGATCCATACGCCGTGCTGGTTTTTCACACCCTGCATCCGCTGGCGCATGACCTCCTCAATAATCATGGCAAGATCCTTGCGTGTCTGACCTTCCGGTACTTCTCCCAGATACATAAATACTGTCACAAAAGGCGCCTGACCATTACAGGTCATCAAGGTAATAAGCTGATACTGGATGGTCTGGATGCCGCGGGTGATTTCATCCTTGAGCTGTTCTTCTGTGATCCTGTCAATAATCTTTTCATCCAGTGGCTCCTGAAGCTCCTTGCGCAGCTTAATGGTGTTTTCCCGAATCTTTTTCCGGCTGATTTCCACAAAGGGCGCTAAATGGGACAAAGTAAAGGTCTGTCCGCCGTATTGATTGCTTGCTACCTGTGCTACGATCTGGGTGGTAATATTGCAGGCCGTGTAAAAGGAATGAGGCTTCTCGATCATGGTTTCACTGATAACAGTTCCATTCTGCAGCATGTCCTCCAAATCAATCAGATCGCAGTTGTGCTCTCGCTGAGCAAAATAATCGGAATCGTGAAAATGGATAATGCCTTCTCTATGTGCCCGGACGATTTCCTCCGGCAGAAGCAGACGCATGGTCAGATCCTTGCTGACTTCGCCGGCCATGTAGTCTCTTTGGGTGGAATTGATGACTGGATTTTTATTGGAGTTTTCTTGCTTGACTTCCTCATTCATCCGATCAATCAAGGATAAGATTCCATTGTCCGTGGTATTGGCCTTGCGGGCCAGTTCCCGTTTGAAACGATAGCGGACATATTTCTGCGCCACCTCATAACCGCGCATTTCCATAATGCCCTTTTCTACCATATCTTGTATATCCTCCACATTGGCTGCGTGGGGAAGTTCAAAAAGCTGCTTTTGGATGGTGTCAGCTATGGCGTCGATCTGGTAAGGATTTAGCTGATGGATCTTGGGTATCTCCTTGTTGGCTTTGGTGATAGCATTTTTAATTTTGGAGATTTCAAAGGAAACCTCTTCTCCATTTCTTTTAATGACCTTTAATATCATGTTATACCTCCCGAGTAAAGCATAAATGTAAAGTAAAGCCTAAATGTAAAATAAAGCCCAAATGTAAAATTACTATAATTAGTCGTTGTGTAATAAAAAAACACAAGATATAGTGATGATGGATTCTATTATAGTCGGTTTGACAGGAGAATGCAAGGGGGAATTTTGGAAAATTCTTTCATGGTTGACGGCGGTATGTATCCGTTCAGGAGTATCAGAACGGTTAGGAACGGTTAAGAATTAACTTTGCATAGGACGCAGAATAAATCTTTCTGTGCAAGGCGGAGGAAGGAGGCGTACTGTGAGGTACGCCGATTGACGACAACTCCGCACAGGAAGATTTAGGTAAGTCAGATAGGGTGCTTCATTCTTTAACCGTTCCTTAGAGCAGTGTAATCATTTGCAGGAGGAGGCCCAGGCTGCATTATTTCGGAAAAAGAAATTTTCTGCTTTTACATATGGATCAGTTCATATTGGCGGCTGCCCAGACCGATTTTTTCAGCGTGTTCCAGACAGGATTTCCATTCCGATTCAGGGGATGAATTTGTAAAATGGTCATGGTGGTCATGGAAACCAGGCTGTGACAGATGATCGGTAAGCTGACTGTGGGGCATAGGTTCAGCAGCCAAGCAGGCATCTACACAAGCCTGATCCAATGCCAGTGGGTCAAAAGATGCAAACATACCAATATTTGGAAGGATAGGGGCATCATTTTCACAGTGACAGTCACAATTAGGGGATACATCCACAACCAGAGAAATATGGAAGCTGGGACGTCCATCCAATACGGCTTTGGTGTATTCCGCCATTTTACAGTTCAAAATAGCATTGGCATTGTTGTCATTAAATGCAATGGCATCAAAGTTGCAAGCGCCGATACAGCGGCTGCATCCCACACAATGCTCCTGATCTACATGCATTTTTTTTGTGCTTTCATCAAATACCAGCCCGTTGTTGGCACATTCGCGCAGACAGCGCCGACATCCGCGGCAGAGATCGTCAGAGATATGAGGAATACCATTGGAGTGCTGTTCCGTCTTACCGGCACGGGAGCCACAGCCCATACCGATGTTTTTGATGGCGCCGCCGAATCCTGTCATCTCGTGGCCCTTAAAATGAGTCAGGCTGATAAAAATATCCGCATCCATAACTGCACGGCCGATCTTTGCTTCTGTTACATACTCGCCGCCAACAACAGGGACGCTGATATCGTCTGTACCCTTTAAGCCATCGCCAATAATAATCGGACATCCAACCGTCAGGGGAGTGAAGCCGTTTTGCCAAGCACATTCCAGATGCTCGAGAGCATTTTTACGGCTTCCGGGATACATGGTGTTGCAGTCAGTAAGAAAAGGCTTGCCGCCCATTTCCTTGATTAAATCTGCCACGGCACGGGCATAGTTAGGACGCAGATAGCTGATATTACCCAGCTCTCCAAAATGCATTTTGATGGCAACAAATTTGCCTTCCATATCGATTGCGCCGATCTCAGCCTTTTTCATCAGCTTTTTCAGCTTAGAAGGAAGCCCGTCGCCAAAGGCAGCAGTGCGAAAGTCGGTAAAATATACTTTTGATGGATTTGCTTGTTTCATTATGTACCTCCTCGTAAATTATGAGATGTTTGAATTCGTTTATTTTGATGCATGAGAAATCTTTGGGTTTTAGAATATAATAACCAGAGGAAAGAAGAAAGTCAATGGTAAAAAGAGATGGGTTCTGTACTTGGGCGTGGGATTTTTTATGCTCGTAGATGCTGCGGCAGTGTCAAGCTAAATTTGAAGTGTAACGGAGCTATTGCATTTTGAATGCAGGTTCGCTATAATAATGGAAGAAAAGGCACTGCTGACACAGGAAGAATAAAGGGAGGGACTCACGATGTTTTCCGGAATCTTTAATTATGATAACCCGATCTGGAGATTTATCGGCAAGTTTTGCGATGTGATGATTTTGAATGTACTTTGGCTGGTATGTTGTATTCCGGTGGTGACGGTGGGGGCGGCTACTACAGCAGTCTATTATGTGACGTTAAAGCTGGTGAGGGATGAGGAAGGGCCTACAATCCGTTCTTTTTTTAAGTCGTTTAAGGAGAATTTTAAGCAGGCTACGATACTTTGGCTGATTATGCTGGCAGTAGGAGTCTTATTAGGATTTGATCTTTATTTCTTCCTATTTATATATAAAGAGCCGTCTATGTTCCGAACTATAATGATGGCAGTGTTTGGCGGTTTTCTCATGATATATCTTTTTACTGGCTTGTTTGTATTCCCGCTGCAGGCACGATTTTACAATCCGGTAAAGAGAACTCTGTTTAATGCATTTTTTATGTCAGTGCGCCATATTTCACATTCTTTGGGAATTTTACTTATTGATGCAGGGATTGTGTTTGCAGGCATTTTCTTTCTTCCGGCACTTCAAGGACTTCTGGTGCTGTTTGGATTTCCACTGGTGGCATTTCTCAATTCCTATGTGATTGTAAGAGTTTTTGATCGGTACATGCCTAAGGAGGATGAAGGGGAGCATCCGTTGGATGCGTTGGGGTGATTACGATATTTTCTCTATTTTAGGCAGAGCGTTTTGAGTTATGATTGAGGATATTATTATGCTTGTGATAAATGTTTTCAATTAAGGATATATGTTAAAAAGACCTGGCTATATTACAAGCCAGGTCAATTCTCTGATCTTTGAGTACAAATTAGATCTATTTGTCTTTTTTATCAGATTCCGTTGTGATAGTCGCAAAATCTTTTATAGTGATATTAGTTTTTCCAACTTTCTTATCACTAGTGTACAATTTTGCAACACCATTTTTGTCAGAATAGAAGTACCAGTCACTACCATCTTTGGCATTAGTCTTATTCTTTTGGATATTTCCGCTGGTATTGACTAAATAGTAGATTGCAAAATCTTCTACTATAACGTTTTCTAAATAACTTGACTTTATTATGGCCCAAAATAGTTGTAAACTGGTGATAATGTTTTATTAAATGATGGAAAAAATGTAATAATATTTGTGAGTATAAGAAACTAAGGTCAAAAACAGGCTTCTGCCCAATCAATCTTGGTCAAAAGCCTGTTCTTTTATTTATTGATGAAACATTTAAATGTTATCTTTGCAGATAAATTAGTTGGCGACATCTGGATATTTTACATAGTTCTCCCATTTCTCAGTTGTATCTGTATCTCTGTCATCTAAATTTTTGTTGTTGGTGTACAGTTTAACAGCTCTGTTCTTCACATAGAAGTACCAGTCGTCTCCATCCTTTGCTGCAACTTTAGATTTTTGGACATTACCGCTGGTATTTACCAGATATAATTTCACTTCATCTGCATCCAATAATTCTTTCAGATAACTTGGCAGTTCTGAGATATCTGTATAGCTTACTGTTTCATCCTTATCATTAGTAAATGTATCAGCATTATAGGCATTTTTGAGAACCGTAGAATCAATCTTCTCTACGATAACAAGTTCTGCATGAATATCTGTAGCAGGAGTACCATTATAAGAACTAACTGCAACAACCTGATATTTATCATCGCTTCCTGCTTTAATACGACATCCGAAGCTGTAAATGTACTTGTTATCATCTACACCAGTCAGACCTCTACCCTTACTTTCAACTCCGCCAGTCTTGTTGAACAAGAAATTATAGCTCTCACCATCAAGAGTTACGGTAGTAGCACCCGTCTTCATAGCTCCATCGGTTTCTTCATCACCAAAGTAGTACAAAGAGATGACACCTTCTCCATCGCTTTCACTAATACTCTTAACAATATCAGAGTTTTCATCCCAATCAAGCAGGTCATCCAACTCATCAGAATCTACACCATCATCAAGCACCTTAATAATATCTCCATTTGTGGGATCCACTTCCATTAATACCAAGCCGGATAGCATGGCTGCTGCTTTCTTGTCCCCGTCTGGACGGAATCCATAATATTTGCCCTTAATCTTTTTGATCTTTCCTGCTTCCAGATTTCCGTCTCCATCGGCATAGTACCATCTCTCGTTTTCATCATCCGCATCATCTACAGCAAAGGTACCAGAATAATCGGTTTTGAACACATTATCATTGTCTTCAGAAGGAGCAACTACTTTAAACCATCCCTTGGTTACTCGTGCACCATCCTCAGCACTGCCAAAATATTTCCAGGAACTGACAGTTGCCGGATTTGCATTAGCGTTGGTAGCTAAGGTCCACTCATATACCATTACCCCACGGTGATCGAAACCATATCTCTGTCCATTGATTTTTTCTTCTTTAACGGTTCCTACACCCTCTGACTCAGAAGTTACGGAACTTCTCTTTTTACCATTGGACTTAAAGTTGAACCAATGCTCCATATCATCATCTTCATCACCGTCATAGACATAAATCTTCTGCCAGCCGGTCTTCATGTCACCTTCATCCCAGTTACCCAAGTAATAAACAGCACTTTCCCAGCCATCATCATCAGACAGTCTCTCACCGGAATCATTCACCCAGCCATACAGCATCTTACCGTCATCATCAAAGGCATATCTTTTACCATCAATAGTTCTGAATCTGGTGGAACTACTGTTGTCGGAAGCCTTATAAGCTTTACCATTCGACTGAAAATAGTAGTAGTGGAACTCAGCCGGATCTTCATCCTCGTCTTGATCTTCATTGACTACTTTTATCCAGGTGTTGCGAACCATAACGCCATTAGCATCTACAAAATAGATATCATCATCGTCCTCAATGATTTTTTCCATAGCCATGGCGCCGCCTTCTTCACCATCCAGCCAGTACCAGTTATCACCGGATTTCTTCCAAGCATCCTCCACACGGTTGCCATCGTTATCATAGAAATACCAGGTTCCATCCTCCTCAACCCAGCCAGTAGCTGCGAAAGAGGTCATGGAAGCGCCGATGGCAAGCAGGGCTGCTGCAGATGCAACGGCAACTACTTTTGTCTGCTTTCTCATAATGAATGCACTCTCCTTTTCCTTTTTGAAATTCCTTCTAATACTTATTTTTGCATTACGATGGTATTATACTTCTTATAAGGGGAATTATTGGGAAGGAGTGAGGATAGGGTAAGTGAAGATAGTTATTGTCAAATGATGACAGATGTGCTGCAATCGGAATACGAAAAAGTCAGAGGGCAAAAAGCGGCTGACCCTCCACTATGGAGAGGCTAACTCTCCAGTTATCATACCCTGTAGGTTGTGGGAACGAAAGAAAGGAGGGCGATGCGGAATGATTACATATGCTGATTTATTTCAGTTTTGTATCTTTATCGTTGCCCTTGTTGGTCTGTGTTATCAGAT
>RAYY01000070.1 GCA_003611875.1 bacterium D16-56
CCCGCTTTTTTCAAATTCTTCCTGATTGCACTTGGCAAGTTCCCGCCAGAATGCCCTGTCCGGTTCTGTTGTATAGACTTCATACAGATGCTCCTGTTTGGCGTGGCTTGAAATATAAGTGATGCGCCCCGATAAGTCATGCAGTTTTGCCATTTCTATAAATGAATTTCTCCTCATATGCGATTTTCCTTTCTTTTGGCAGATAATCTGCCGCCGCAGATTTTTGTGAGCAGTCATTATCAGACGTCTGTCTGCGAACCGATGTCCGGATACGGGCAGTTTACGGCTGTCGCTTTCTGACAGCCGCATAGGAGCTTCGTTTTATGAAGTCCCTATGACGATGCTGCACATCTGCCCTGAAATGTAGCCGTAAGCAGCATCGCCATTCATGCGCCCGTCCTCTGGGCGGTATGGATAAATACAGTCCGGCTCTTTCGGACTGTAAATTTGCGTAGGCGCAAATTTGCCCCCTGCAAGGGCGAAATCCCCGGAGTACAAAACGAAGTTTTGTGCGTAGGGTATATTTCGCTCTCAAACGCCGAGGGCTTAGGGAAGGGCTTACGCCCTCCCCGGAAATTGCTGCCTGACACTCCTTGGGCTACTCCGAAACAGTTCGTAGAGCAGATTCTTTACGGGCATAAAAAAGCCGCCTGCCTGAAAACTGGTATTCCAGCTTCAAAACAGACGGCTACATTTGCGCCCTTATTTGCAGCCTTCCGGCTGCTTTTTACCCTTATTTTGCGGGCTTAAATGCCCGCCCTTTATTATGCAGCCTTATATGGCTGCCCTTTGTCCTTATTTTGTAGCCTTTCGGCTACCCTTTGTCGGTCTTTTATGAAAATATGGATGCATTTATGCTCTGATGTGAAAAAATCCACAAAAATAAGGCTACAGTAAACCTGATTACCATAGCCCCACTCTGCAAATATATTAAAATGCATCAAAATCAATCAAATCATTGTCCGGCGGCTCTATGGAATGCTCTGCTCCGGCATCTCCGCTCTGCGTCACTTCATTTTTCGGAACAGCGCCGTTCATGACACCATTTCCGTTTCCTGCGCCGTCTGCCAATGCCTGTCCATACACCATGCCGCCCTGCACTGCCGGATATGCCCCCATAGGGACGGATAAAGGAAAGGGCTGTATCTGCGCCATATACATTCCAAAAAGTGCCGGAAGGTTGGATATCACCTTCTTTTCCACCGCTTCCACGATACGCTCTGCAAAAGCGTCCTCTTTCTCCCTCGTTTCCAGATACGGATCGTTTCTCATCTCTACACATCTGTCGTAATAATCATTGACCGTCTCTATCACGAATCTGTTCTGCGACTTGAACATCTGCCGCACCTTGGGGGAGTGCAGAAGCTCCCACGCCCTGCACTCGTCCTCTTTCTCCATGTTGAAACGGATATTGTGGTTTTTATTCTTCATTCGGATACGCCCCCTTATCCAGCGGAAGCCATTGATTTCTGCCTGCGCAGCTTCATATAGCAGAAGTATTCATAACCTTTGGCATTTGCCCGTATATCGTGGTTGAAAGTGACATTACCGCTGTCATAATCCCCCACAAGCTCCACAACCTTTGCGCCGCCGCCCATAATATACAGTTTCATAAGATTGGGGTTATATCCATGTACCTTTAGCTCTGCAAATATCTTATCCACATAGCTCTTTGCCGCTTCCTCCATAAGCTGCCGGTAATCCCCACCCACTTTTGTATCGCCGTAGCGCAGATAATTCTCGATAATCTCTGCCGGAAGTTCCTCCGCTTTCCTGTCCAGAATAAGATTGCGGATTGCCATAAAACATTCATTTGCCCCCAGCTTTACCGTCCACGACTTACTTTCGCTCGCCTTTCCGTTATTGAGAATCATCACATTCATTGTTCCGTTGCCGATATCCGCTATCATGTGCATACCCTTAAAATCGGGCAGATTTTCCGCTATCGCCGCATAACACTGCGGCATGACCGTACAGTCCACGATGTCAACCTCATAATGCTTACTCGCATACTTATAATCTACATGGCGGTTCTGCATCATATATTCGCGGAACGAATCCCTCTGCGCCTGCACCCATTTCAGCGGAAGCCCCACCGCAAGGTGTATCTTTGCGGCTGACAGTCCCCTTGCTTTCAGTTCCTTTGCAATCGCGGCAAGGGTAAGGATATAATTATCGTCATCGATGTTTTTTTCTGCAACAAAATCCTTGTGTCCCTCGCCTATAGTGTAGTAGCCACCGTTATATTCCAGATAATCCCTCGTAAAGACGGGCAGTTGGCTGCTCCTGCTTACAGAAGTCGGAAAACAGCATCTCGCCGTTTTATAGTTCCCATAACCTGCATCCACACCTAAAATAATTGTCCCGTTCATGTTATACTCTCTAAGTTTTGTCATACCAAAATCCTCACTTTCATGGTTGTTATTCATCAAGTTATCTGCCATATTTTGCTTTCACTTCCTCTTTGCTCGGAAGGCTGCTTTCTATAATAATCTTGTTTTCCCCTGCCACCATAGCCGCAACCTGTTCCGTGCCGTCCGTATGCAGGAGTTCATCTGCTGACTGTCCGGCTTCCTCTATCTGCCTCTGCTTGTCTGCCGCATTTGCACCCTCAATCAGCCGCCGGATCTCCGGTCTGTGCTTCCTGCGGTAGGCTTTCTGGTATTCCCTGCTGTACTGGCGGCGTTTCCGTTTCTTTTCTTCCTCCGCCATTTCTTCCTCCGAAAGTTCCTGCACCGGAAGCTCCACCTTCCCGATATAATTTAAGAAAATCTCAATCTCCTGCATACGGTCGCCGTCCGTTTCTTCTATCTTGTGTACTAAAACCCTGTCCACAAATTCATTGACGATGGCAGGCGTAAGTTCCTGAATATCGGTGTACTTATGGACAAGGCTTAAAAATTCCTCCGTCCTGTCCGTATCTTCTTCAAACTGCATGAGTTTTTCCTGAATTTCCCTTATAGAAATCTCAATCTCCTGCTGTTCCTTCTCGTAATCGGAAGAAAGCATTTCATACCGTCTGTCCGGCAGCTTCCCCATTGCATTGTCCTCATACACCTTTTTAATCAGTAAGTCAAGGTCTGCAAAGCGCTTCTCTTTTTTCGCAAGGTCTGTTTTCAGCTTTTTCACTTCGTCTTTGTCCCTGACCTCTGATGCACTCCGCATACTTTTTATAAATGCCGCCTCGTCCATGCGGACGCTTTTTAAGGCATACCGGATTGATTCGAGGATAAGCTGTTTTACCGTATCCTCTTTTATGGAATGGGAACAGCACACTTGTTTATACTTTTTTCTGCTGCTGTTATAGGTGCTGCAATTAAAACCTGCGGATGTATGCTGGACTTCCCCGTTCGGAATCCCACGCCAGTCCCTGCCCGCCCTTGTTGTGCTTCTGCGGTAGTGCATCTTCCCGCCGCAGTCCGCACAGTAGAGCTTTCCGGTCAGCAGGCTTCCTTCCCCGCTGGTATCCACTCTCCGCACCGTCTTTCTTAATTCCTGCACCAGATACCAAGTCCTGCGGTCTATGATTGGTTCATGGGTATCCTGAAAAACAAGGATGTCCTCACTGCTGTTTTTAACCGCTTTCTTATCTTTGTAGGATTCCTTATGGCTGCGGAAGTTCACTGTGTCGCCCATATATTCCGGTCTTTCCAGTATCCGCACCACCGATCCGCCCGTCCAGTTGCAGGGAGTTTCAAAATCGCACATGGTTTTGAAATTGCCCCTCTGCCTTGTCGCCTGATAATAGGACGGTTTCTCCACCTTTTCTGCCATAATCCGCTTTGCAATCTGGTACGGTCCCATGCCTTCCACGGTCAGACGGAAAATCTTTTTCACAACCTCCGCCGCTTCTTCATCGACAAGCCAGAGGTTTTTATCATCAGGGCTTTTCACATATCCGTATGGCGGATTGCTTGTGATTGGTTTTCCTTCTTTCCCTTTTGCCCGCAAAACTGCGGTGATCTTCCTGCTGCAGTCGCGCAGATACCATTCGTTCATGATATTCAAAAAAGGGGCGAATTCACTGCTGGTATTGTTGGTACTGTCAACACCGTTGGAAACAGCAATAAAACGGACACCCTTTTCCCGGAAGAATACCTCCGTGTAGAACCCTACCTGAAGGTAATCCCTCCCGACACGGCTCATGTCATCTTTTACTATGACTGTGCCGATGTCGCCGTTTTCAATCCGGCTTAACATCTGCTTCCATCCCGGTCTTTCAAAACTGCCGCCGGAAAATCCGTCATCCGTAAAATGCACCGTGTTCGTGTACCCGTTATTTTTTGCATAATCCTCCAGCATCTTTTTCTGGTTGACTATGCTGTTGCTGTCCCCCGCAAGATTATCGTCCCTTGAGAGCCGCTCATAAAGAGCTGTTATTTTGTTGTCACCAGCCGTCCTGTTGTTCATTCTGAACTCCTTTCCGGCGGCTGGCTCATCTGTGGCGAATCCATCTTAACATAACTTTCTGCGCCTGTCACCATTTCATTCAAAATTAACCGTGGAATTTTTTCATCCAGAGTGTCGGCATACCCTGAACCCGTATACACCCTGACCTTAAAAAGCGTCCCGCCAATCCTGCGGTAAAAAAAGCCAGCCGCAGAAGGGCTGGACTTTGCCATATCATTATTCAATTTTACTGCCTCCATCATACAATCCTTTCTTGCGTGCAGTCTTTTCTTGCACTTGACACGCATATACCTTATAATTGTTCGGGGAAGCGTTAAGTCCCCTGACTTCCGCACATAGTAACCAGATTTCTATTTTATCCGCACCCCATAGCCTGCCCTCCTTTCGTGTAACTGTTTTTAGTTAAAAAGAATTACTCCTTCACTAATAGGAGAAAAACGGCTATAAAAACGGAAGTGTTTTTGAAAAAACAGCTACAAAATTTTATTTTTTTATAAAGGACTGACCATAAATGCCAAAATACGCTGAACTCCCGGCATTCAGGGAGCAAAATTTCATAACGGAAGCGGATGGGGATATGCTCCACCGTGAAGCCCGCGCACTTGCGATCCAGCGCATTGAGGAAAGTGCAAGGACGGAAGCCGACTTTGAAAATGTGCTGTACTGGTGGGATAAACTGGACGCAAACAGGGAACGGAAAGAAAGAGACCATGAGACAGGACGCTCCACTGTCCCTCCAGAATGGGGCGCATACGAATTATACCTTTCCGACAGCCCTTCCTATGACATGATTTTAAGAAGGCTCATGCTTGCGGGCAATTTCCTCGATATTATATTTGACCACCCGGAAACAATACATGAGCTTGTCACGGATGCGGATTTATCAAAAATATTGAAAGAACTAAAGCCGCACCTCAAAAATATGCTCTATTATCTGTTCCTGCGTGACTATTCCACATTGGAATATGCGGAGAGCATCAGACAGTCTGACCGGAATATCAGGGGCATCAGGGAAACTGCGCTGAAAAAGATACGGAAACTTTACGGCGGCATACTCACATACAGGCAAGAAAACAACCTGCCGATGACGCTTGACGAAAAATATTTCTTGGAAAATGGAGTGCGGAAGAAAAAGGAAAAATAAATGTATCCCGACTACAAACAGCTTGACCAATAATAAGTAACCATCTATAATATAGAAGATATTACATCAGATGATGTGGCAGAATTGATGGATTGGAGCAGATTTTTTATGGAGAACTTATTTGAACATACCAGCGCACCGTGGATTCGGTACAGTAGCTATGAATATAAGACAGGCAGTGACGATATTCTCTACATAACGGTTCCCAAAGATGCAAAACCGGAAATGTACCGTCCTATGCAGGAAGCGGAGCAGCTTGTCATTGATGCCATAAATGTCGGGCTTGCCGCCATGCACAAGACGCCGGAAGAAAAACTGAAAGAGTCCGTTCTTGACTTTATCAAAAAATATGGTTTCCTCGGCTTTATGACCGCCCTGCCGACAACAGCGGATTTCATAACCTATGAATCGGTATATCTTCCCAAAAATCACTTTATAAAGGAAGAATCCCTCCCTACAGATGAGTATTTTTCTTATTTCTACCCTTTTGACAAGCCGGATTTCAGAAAGAACGGCGTAGAATCAGGCTGGTCTGTGACTGACCGAGAGGGTATTGCAATCACGATGGCTATGGGAAATGCGCCGCAGGCTGTGACAATGGAATTGCAGAAAGAATATGCGGAAAGATACGACTGGCTTGTAAAAGAGTTTACCGACTGGGCATTTACCTTTATGACAAGTTTCCTTTATTACATGGATTATGCTACGATTGACGAGCAGACGCGCAGCCTGTACCGTCAGGGCATTTCCGCTTTCGGCGGCATAGCCCCGACTTACCGGATCGCGCTTGAAAAGGATTCGCCCGTTATCGTATGGGATTTCCATTCACTGCTCGTCATGGTGCAGATGTGTTTCTCATTCATGCTCACGGATAAGGACAGTGATATGCGTATGTGCAAACATTGTAAGAAAGCATTTGTTGCAAGCCGGAAGGGGAATGAATTTTGCAGCCAGAGGTGCAAAAACCAGTTTAATGTCTATAAATCAAGAGAAAAGAAGAAAGGAAACAAAAGAGATGATTGAAAACAGGAATGTAAATATCATAACCGATGCGGATGGTAAAAAGCTGGTCTTGATTAACAATATCCGGTTTAAGGCAAAAGTTCGGGATGATTGGACGGCTGTCGAAGAATACCTGAAAGCGTATATCGGGGATTTTTACGAAATTGAGGAAACTTCTGAAAAAATATATATTTCGGCAGATTTTCCCGATGAATACGCAAGTTCAGAAAGCCGTATCGCCTTAAAAGGCGCAGTGGCAAAGGCTAAGGCAAATGCTTCACAGGCTGTTCCTGAACTTATAAGAATAGCCACCAATCCAGAACATGAGGCAAACCGGAAAGAAAAGCACAAAACAGATGCGGTATATGGCTGGTATCGCTACAACATCAGATTTGCATTGCCTGTATATGATGACAAAACAGGGAAAATAGCAAGACATAATATTTATTCAGCAAGTATGCTTGTCCGTCATGCGAATGATGGCAGGAAGTATCTGTATGATATTCTGGCAATAAAAAAAGAAACGAGCAGCCCGCTTGAGTGAAAACACTGTACGGTAAAAACCCATTTCTTATTTTCAATAATAAGCTATTTTTCGATTTCTGTCAATCCCCCAATTTTGATTTTTTCAGAATACCGCCATTGGCATTTTTAATGCAATGGGGGAACTTTGTTCCCCCTTGACCGCTCCATAGCATGAGGCGCAGATGATGTCAAGACCGCCGCAGGCGAGACGGAGCCGGTGTCTTGACATCATCTGTGCCTCATGCTACAAAACTTAAAACCAGAATAAAACCAAAGGGAATATACCAGATCGTGCAGCACTATTTCCTCCGCCCTGCTCCTGATGCTGTTCATCTTCTGAAGCCAGCAGAGCCAGTCATCAGATTTAAGCTGCTCCGTCACACCCTCTTTCTTTGCCATCTGCCCCACAAGCCTGTCCATCATCTCATTACATTCTTCATCAATCTCCGCAAGATGTTTCCATAAGGTTTCCGACAAAATCATATGCGAATAAATGCCCCTGTGGTTTTCTTCTAAAAAACGTTTCCTCATTCTTCCATACTTCCCAATCTGATACTCCGTTGTATCCGAAAGTTTGAGGTCGGGAATCAGATAGTCCCCTTCCCAATGATATGTAATTTCCATATACAGCCGCCTTTCTTTGCGCTAAACTGTTTACAGATACGAATAAAAGAATTATCACCTTCTCCCTTTACCACAACATCTGCAAGTTTCCATTCACCACAAATGAGCCAGCCGCATATGTTGTATTTTAGCAGATGCGCATTTCCGCTAAAATACAGCGTTTTACCGAAATGTTTACATCTACAGTTCACAACATATCACATCATCCAGGTACTGACATTTCATGAACATATCGGAGCTTTTCTGTGCGTCTGTCTGTGAAATCCCGGCAACATTCCGCATCTTTGTGTATAAAAACATATTTTTATAGTTGTGGCTCTCATCTACAAACAGCCTGTCCACGCCTAACTGCTCGAACGTCACCACATCATCCTTCCGGCTCTGGTCATTCAGCTTTGCAAGCCTTGTTTCCAGCGTTTTCCTTGTCTTTTCCATCTGCTTAATGGTGTAGCGTGTGCCATCTTCCTCCGCTAGCTCTGCAATCGCATTTGTGATGTCGTTCATCTGCCGTTCAATGCTTGCAATCTGCCGTTCCCTGGAAAGGGGGATACGCTCAAACTGGCTGTGTCCGATAATAATAGCATCGTAATCCCCGGTTGCGATACGGGAACAGAATTTTTTCCGGTTGGCAGGCTCAAAATCTTTTTTCGTTGCAACCAATACATTTGCCCCCGGATACAGGCGTAAAAAATCGCTGCCCCACTGTTCGGTCAGATGGTTCGGCACGACATAAAGGTTTTTCTGCGCCAGTCCAAGCCTGCGGCTCTCCATCCCGGCGGCAATCATCTGGAAGGTCTTGCCAGCCCCTACGCAGTGTGCAAGCAGCGTATTATTTCCATATAAGATATGCGCCACCGCATTTTTCTGGTGGGGCATTAATGTAATCTCCGGCGTCATGCCCGCAAACTGGATATGGCTCCCATCGTATTCACGGGGACGGACGCTGTTAAATAAATCGTTATATTTCCTGCATAAGTCCTCCCTCCGGTCAATGTCCCGGAATATCCACTCCTTGAAGGCTTCCTTTATCATCTCCTGCTTCTGCTGTGCGATCATGGTTTCCTTTTTGTTCAGGACACGTTTTTCCTTGCCGTCCTCCACAACCGTATCAAAGATTTTTGTGTCCTTGAGGTTCAGCGCATCTTCCAACAGACGGTAAGCGTTTGCCCGCTGTGTCCCATAGGTAGCTGTGACAAGGGAATTTCCATAGGAATCCGCACTTTTCCCGGAGATATTCCACTGGCCGTTAATTTTCGCATACTTCACGTCAATCTGGTTCCCTAAAAAATGCTTCGGCGTATGGAACAGCTCCCCCATGAACTCCGTGATATAAGCCGTGTCTACCCAGGTTGCCCCAAGCCGCACCTCGATCTCCGATGCCTCCAGGTCTTTCGGCTGCACCCGTGTGAGCGCCTGCACGTTGATTTCATATTCCGGGTTATTTTCTGCAAACTGCTTTGCGACTTCCAGCTTCTTCCGGACATTGCCGGACAAATATTCATCCGACGCCTCCCACTGGTCTGTCAGGGGATTTTTAAAGATCACCCCCGCCAGTTCCTCCGTGACTTCCGCTTCTGTCTTTCCGGATAATCCTGCCATAAACGGCACGTCCACCCTTGCCCGCTCCCCGATGGAAACGGCCAGGGCTTCACTGGCGGTATCCACGCTTGTTACCGGCACAGCTTTCCGGATGGTACGCTTCGTAAAAATATCCGCCTTCCGTTTCAGTTTCCCTTCCTCGTCTACCAGTTCCAAAGATGATAGCAGGCAATAGCTGCTGTCCTGAGAGAATGCCCTCCGGTTGGCATTACTGCTGATCAGGCCATATTGAGCCGTAAACCGGTCATACTGGGTATTCAATTCTTTCTGCAGCACAGCAACTTCCGCATCACTGCCGTCCTCCATCTGGCACTGCAGAAGTACCTGCGTCAGATTCCGCAGCTCAATCATCCCAAGCACACGCTCTGTCGTCATGGCGGGCAGCTCCATTAAATTCATAATGGAATTTTCCCGGTAATACACTTTTCCGTCCACGTTTGCAAAGCTGAAATTCTTGATGGAAGGGTCTGCCGGGATGGATGATGCCGTTTCCTCTAGTTCTGAATCTTCCAGCTCCATTTCCGCAATCGTCCCCTGGATATGCTGCACCGCCCCCTTCAGCTGCTCCGCAAGCACAGCGCCCTCTATCGGTTTTACCGTGGTTTCCTGCTTGCCGTACTGTGTGCTTTCCGTGGTAAATTCCCCAAGCACCATCTCCGGGTGTTCTGCAAAATAGGAATTGACCGTATATCCTTCCGGTGTCGTGCCAAGCTCCACCCAATCCGGCTGCTCCAAAGACGCCCGGTCACGTTTCTGGAAGAATAAGATATCCGCAACAACTCCCGTCCCGGCATTCCTCTGGAATGCATTGTTTGGGAGGCGGATCGCCCCAAGCAGGTCTGCACGGTTGGCGATGTACTGGCGCACGGATGCGCTCTGCTTATCCATCGTGCCGCTTGACGTCACCACCGCCACCACGCCGCCCGGACGCACCAGGTCTAAGGATTTTGCGATAAAATAATCATGTATCATAAAATTATGGCGGTCATACCTGCGGTCTGCCACCTTATAAGCGCCGAACGGCACGTTGCCGATTACACAGTCAAAGAAACTGTCCGGGTATGCGGCAGTCTCAAATCCCTGTACGGAGATATTATTTTTCTGGTAAAGCTGTTTCGCAATCTTCCCGGAAATGCTGTCAAGCTCCACGCCGTACATCCTTAACCCGTCCATAGTCTCCGGCACAAGTCCCATGAAATTCCCGATCCCGCAGGACGGCTCGGTTGCCGAGCTAAAAATGATACAATTACACGAAACCATTTTTTTTGTGCAAGTCCATAGGCTTTGGTGCATTTTATTCAGTTTTGGTGCAACTGCCCTCTTTAATCATTATTTTCTCGCCTTAATTATACATTTTGCAATTTCAAATTACTAAACAACTATTCCTTATTTACGTGCATCAAATACACATGTCAAATTCTGTAATAGTCTTTGTAAATTCTTGAAGCTCTCCTAAAGAAGAAAATTTCTTAAACGATTTTTCTTCACTCCTTGGTTGTTGCTGAAGTATTGCATCAAACAATGTTTCTAAACTTACTCTCGGATTTCTCCAGAGAATCGTTTCCTCAAAACTATTACAATACATCATCATTCTTACATCATAGAAATCCAACCATTTCTCACGTTGTTCTTTCTCATTTTCAGCGAGATTAATAATTGTAAATGGTGCGATATCTTTCATTTGGCTAATATTATTAGCCGTTTTCATAAGTTCTACAGCCTCAATATCCGTCACCGGTGCTCCATATCCATAAACAGTGATACCAGCAGCTTTTGACAAAACAAATTTTGCGCGTTCCCATTCATTTTTTATTACCGATATTCCGCTGTAATCTTTTTTACCTATCGGATAAAGCAGAGGCATCTGTTCTAAATCTCCATAGCAATGTGGGCAAATGCAGTTTGCATACCCTTTTACCCTACATTTATTGCAAATACCTACTCCAGAATTTCCATGCGGGAAAATTAGTTCTGGCAAATTTCCTACATTCATATTTCTACGATAAGCTTGCATTAAAAAAGGATCCCAATTAAATGAAATTATTGCATCTTTTTCTGTCAGCGATAATATCAAATAATCGTATAGAGTTGGTTCGTCTGGAATAACCAATTTGCCAAAATATTCGCAAATCTTGTATTCTAACTTTTTTTGCAATGCTTTATATTGTTTTTTTTCATATATATCGGAAAATAGTTTCTCAAAGTCGGCCATCTGCTCCTCAGAAAAATTATACTTCTTCAATTCATCAGTTAATCCAAGGACTTCATGAATATTTTTCAACAATGGTACCGCCCTGCCGTTTTTGTCCTTATTACAAGCAGCAATTGAAGCACCTGCTCCAACTATAACTACATGGGGATCCTTTAATCTTTTCCCTTCGTAATCTGGTAATCTATATGATACAATACTTTTGATATCCAATTTAAAGCCTCCTATGTTGAAATTTAATTACCATGCTCTTTACCAATAAAACTACTCGTTAATCACCCCTACATTTCCATATTTCCAATCTGTATCTTCTCACCGTCTTTCAGCACAAATGCCTGTTCGTATGCCACTTCAAGCGCATCTGCAATCATAACCATTTCGTCAAACGTGACAGTATCCCTTTTCAGCTTCTTCCCAAAATTTTGAGGCGACTGCCCGATCCGCCTTGCAAGTTCCGAAACGCTTATGTTTTCTTTTTCACACAGTTCTTTTATCATATCGGATGATTTCACAAGACACCTCCTCATCCACTTCAGATCTGTATAACAACCCAGAATATATTATAAACCATTTGGTTTCCTTTTTCCAATGGATTTTCGCTGGTTTGTATAAATTTTCTTTGAATGAAAAAACACCCGTGGCCGAAGCCATGAGTGCTTTCCAATGTATATTCCTTTATATCGTTATCTCCGTCCCATCTTTGAATGTCACGGAGCATCCTTTTCTGCCGATGGTGACGAAGTCCGCCAGGATGCCCCAAAGTTCCTCGTCAAATTCCGTGATGATGCCGTCATGTCCTTTCAGCGTCTCTATGAACCGGCGCATCTTTTCGTTCTGCGCATCCTTCTGCTCCATAGCATAAACCGTTTCATCATATTGGCCTTTTGCCGTTTCGTACCGTTCCACAAGCCCATCATATTGCCGCTGGTATTCCTCCTGGTTCTGTGCCACCCTCGCATTCTCCGCCACTTTTGTCTGTATCATTTCCACAAGCACCGTCATTTCCTCCCATAGCCTGTCACGCTCTGCGGCAAGCTCCGAAGTGGCGCATAAAGCTGTCCGCATCAGTTCCGTATTGGCGATGATTTCCTTTTTCTCGGAAAGTAGCTTATTGCAGGCTTTTATAAACAGTTCCTTTATCCCATCCTCAGTCACATGAGGCGTCATGCACTGCCCACCGCCGTATTTGCGGTTGCAGCGGTAGATGACCTTCCTGTACTTGTCCGTGGAATGCCATACCTTGGAACCGTACCAGCCGCCGCAGTCGCCGCATTTTATTTTGCTAGAGAAAATGCTCACTCCGCTGTACCGGGAACCCTTGGAGCGTTTTCTCTGCTCAAGTTCCGCCTGCACCATATCGAATACCACAGGACTGATGATTGCTTCGTGGTTTCCCTCCACATAATACTGCGGTACCTCGCCTTCATTCTTTTTCAGCTTCTTCTGCAGGAAGTCTACCGTGAATTCCTTCTGCAAAAGAGCATCCCCTTTATATTTTTCATTGGAGAGCATCCTGCGGATGGTTCCCTGGTTCCATCTGTCCTTGCCGCCCGGAGATTTTATCCCCCTGCGCGTCAATTCCTGGGCAATGGAATGCGGTGTCATTCCCTCAAGAAACAGACGGAATATCAGCCGCACCGTTTCCGCCTGTTCAGGGTTCACCACGATTTTGCCCGTTTCCTTATCCTTATCCAGCCCCATGAAGCGGCTGTATGCAAAGCTGACTTTGCCGTCCGCAAACCGCTTCCTCTGCCCCCATGTGACATTTTCGGAAATGGAACGGCTCTCTTCCTGCGCCAGTGAGGACATGATGGTGATAAGCAGTTCGCCTTTGGAATCCAGTGTCCATATGTTTTCTTTTTCAAAATATATCTCAATGCCCATGTCTTTCAGTTCACGGACGGTTGTGAGACTGTCTACCGTGTTCCTTGCGAAGCGGCTGACCGACTTTGTGATAATAAGGTCGATCTTCCCAGCTTTTGCATCTGCGATCATACGTTTGAAGCCTTCGCGCTTTTTGGTACTCGTCGCACTGATTCCTTCATCCGTATATATGGAAACGAACTCCCAGTCGTCCCTGCTTTTAATGTAATTCGTGTAATAATCCACCTGTGCCTCATAGCTTGTCGCCTGGTCTTCATGATCCGTGCTGACACGGGCATATCCCGCAGCCCTGCGTTTCTTCTTGCTACCTATGGGAATCGCTGTGTACTTACTGATGGTAGCAGGTATTATTGTCACTTTTCTCTGCGCCATTCTTTTCCACGCTCCTTCCGTATCTGTTTCATGTGTTCACTCATTTTCTGCCGTCTCTCCGGTGTAAAAGAACTTTTAATGGATTCCTTAAATTTTGCCCTCTGTTCCTCTGTCCATCTGTGGCTCAGTCGCTTGAAGTCCCACAGCCTGTTTTCGATGCATCCGTCCTTGAAATGGAAAGCAATCTCTGTGTCCGAGAGGACAGAAATGTACTCGACCCACTCTCTGAAAACATCTTCATCGAATGTTTTCAATCCGAGAACCGCTGCTGAAAGTTCCCGCAGTCGGTCGTCCCGCAACCCCTTCGTGACGCATCCGTCCCTGTCGGCGCACCTCCAGTATGCTGTTTTCTGTCCTCCGGCGGCAGGCTGCGTGGCTTTTCGGAAATTGCAGCCGCAGTGTGCGCATTTTATCTTCGCTGTAAAGCAGGATGCGCCCTTGGGATTGGTGCCTTCCCTGCGTCTCTTCGCCGACACCTTGGCTCGATACTCCGGCGTCCAGCAGTCCTGGTGCCCTGTGTTCGGGCAGTCCCGGACTGCCGTTGTCCCATCCTTCAGATAGAACTTCAGCACATATCTTTCCGGCACCTCAATGTGATCAACCTTATCCAGAAATGCCGCCTCGTCAAACTTCTCCAGACCAAGGACTTCCGTGCAGGCCCTTATCAGATTTTTATGGCTGATCGTGCCGCCGACAGGGCATCCCTCTCCCTTTTTCTTCTGCTTCCTGCTCCCGCAGTTCCAGAACTCCATGACTCCCCTGTCCGTCCTCTTGTTGTGCATATAGCTCAGGCCGCAGTACGGGCACTTTATCTTTCCCGTAAAGCAACAGGTATTAAGGCTTTTGTTTGCCAATGCCCCCTGTTCCCTGCGTCTTGCGATTTCTTCCTGCACATAATCGAAAGTTGCTTTGTCAATGATTGCCGGGTGCGTGTTCTCCACATAATACTGCGGAAGCTCGCCATGGTTCTTTTTCCGCTGTTTGGAGATGGGATCGGTGATGAATTCTTTCTGCAGCAGAAGGTTTCCCGTATAGGTTATGTTGGTGAGAACCACTTTGATGTTGGAATCCACCCAGCGGCAACCCTCCCGCGTAGCAATGCCCTCGGCGGCAAACTCCCGCTCGGTTTCCAGCCGTGACTTTCCGTCAAGGAAGTTTCGGAATATCCTCCTCACGATTTCCGCCTCCTCCGGCACGATGACCAGATTGTCACCCTCCCAACGGTATCCGTACACTCGTAAGTGTCCGTTCGGGATGCCGTTCTGCATCCGCCTTCGGATGCCCCATTTCACGTTTTCGGAAATGCTGCGGCTTTCCTCCTGCGCAAAGGTGCCGCATCTTCTGGTTCTTTATGTGTTTTCAGGCATCTCATCACTTCATATCCGATCTTACGCAGACTGGAAGATCCTCTCTTGGATATTTTTCTCTCTGTTCCAATGAACTGCCCTGATTGATA
>RAYY01000071.1 GCA_003611875.1 bacterium D16-56
TTGTTTACCAGTTACAACGCAAGTATGGGGATGAGGGATGGGGTGGAACTATGAAAAAAACACAAGATGGGGAGAAAAATGATGAACTTTTTATGGATAGCGTTTTTTGATGGGGATTTGGTCGGATTGCGGAAAAATGGATGAATTTGGGCTATCCGCAGAAAATCCAAGGCAAAAAGGCCCCATATGCCCGAGAACAAAGAAGAAGGCTCCCGAAAGAGCCTCTGTGTCTGTTTTGTTTGGATTGGATGCGGCGCATGGTGCATGTGGATGCCACTATACCTGCAGGCTTGCTTACTTTTCCCAGACAGAGCGTTTCATTGAACTACTCTTACATTTACTTTTGTAGCACGTTCTTTTGCTTCTGTCGCAGCATTTTGGGATACAATAGGGTTGTTCCTCCTTGAACGGATCGTAATGAGTCTCCCGCTAACTGCCGCTATTGGCCCTTGCGCAACAACGTCTGAAACAACAACCGATTTTCCTCTTAAGGTTCTCCCTTTAGTTGACACTGTTGCAACAGCCAGCTGTCCTCTTTTACACATTGTCTTGTCTACATCCAATTCAACAACCACTTCATTCCCATTAGTAGACACTATACGCGCAGGGACACTTTGATTTCTCTTTTTTTCTTTAACAAACATTATCGCTCGCCTCACTTTCATGTAAGATAATCTCTGAAATACGAGAAAATTCAACATTAGGTTTCACATGGTATTTCCTACAACTTTTATTGCTTGATAAAATATTTCGCACTAATCTTTCATCTATCATTTTAAACATTTTAATCTGGACATCTGAATCTTTATCATCTATAAATACATAGCCTAAGGCTACCAGATCATCACGTTCTTCTTCTTGATCCTGATACCTATAATAAATGCTTACAACAGATCCATCTACCAAGTACTTGTTCTTCCTTGTATAAACCCTAAACTCATTCTCCTTTTCTTTATAATGATACCTTTTTACCTTGATATCATATGCGTCATGTGTTAAAACAACCATAGCAACACTTATTGTGATAGCCACAATTGTTATTCCTATTTTCAGCCATAATGGACTTTCGGCATCTATCCCCCATACAGATAATATAGTGAGAATGTCAGCGAATATTGCCATTACTGCAAGTATAATTTGCACCATATATCTTAATTTTATGCCTCCTTCTCTTTTGTCCAATATATATTCGTCATACAGTTTTACCACACACACCCACGCATCAGCTTATTGGGGTTATAATTGGACAGCTTGTATACGTTCATGATTTGGCAGAGGATGAAGAAGATGTCATTTTTTCTATAGCTTATAAAAACTGTATCCTCCATGCTTGCGAATAGGCGGTTTTTATGTTCCCTGTTTACTGCTGCCGCTCTAAAGATCCACTCCTTTCCTGACTAACTGGTATCAGCATGCCAAATCAATCTCTTACCAGTATTATACCGAGATGACGCCGAAATGACAATATATTTTTGTTTGGGAGATAGTGTAACTTTACCTGGGGGTCCATATGGACAGACTTCCCCCTTTCCCCATTCCCTACTCTTACCCACAGATCCCACTTATCACTGCTTGAAGATACATCCTCATCCCTGTCTGATGACTTACATCAAGCAGATCCACGCATTCTGCTCTGCCCCGTAGCTGCCGGAGAGAAAGCAACGCGGAAGTTTCTTTCTGTGCCTGGAGACCACAGACTGGTAAAGGGCCGTCACAAACGATTCCTTCGGGTATTTTCCAAAATATTCCGGGTACATCAAGCAATAGGGAACGTGTCAAGGGTAATATTTCTCTTTTTCAGGGCTTTTGCGGATAGCGTTTTTTTTGACGGTTTTGCTGGCTGGCATGGATATTTCCCGGCCAATGAACGGGATTTCGTTCCCCTTTTGCGGATATGCTTTTGGTGGCCTGGATGGGATACTGTCCGGTATTTCCTGCACGCAGAAAAAAACGGATGGCCTCCCACCCGCCTTTTCTTCTTGTTTCTTCTCTTTCCCTTTTACTTGTATGGATACTCGTCCAGAAGGTTCGATTTATATCTCACGGCATCTACCTTCGCGTACATATCCCCGTCCGCATAATAGGTCGTCCTGTCGCTGTATACCTCGATGGCGACTGGCTTGCTCCTCACATATCCATCCGGCGGCTTGATCTCCGCCAGGACATATACTCCTGCCCCGACAGGCTGGCTGGTCTTAAACCGGCATCACTCCTTTCCTGCCCGAACGGCGTATGGTGCCAAACCGATCCTTATACTGATATTATACCAAAACGGCATCGAAAAAAATATACTTTTGAATAGACGATTAAAATGAATAAACTTTCTTTTTGGAATAAAAAAGCCCCAGCATTAGCTGGAACTTTTATAGGGATACTGTTTTTTGTGCTGCAAAACTGCTTGGTAAATCTGAACCATTATTCCGCAGCGGCAAGTTTTCTTGCTGTCTGATCCATCGCCAAGTATATCTTTTCGGCATCATAATCAGGTGCATATGCAACAGCCGCAGAAATAATGGACTGGATCGTTGCTTCTTCCTCTTCCAGCTCTTCCGCAATCATCTTGGTGCTTTTCCCTTTGGCGACTTTTTTACATACAGATCCGATCAGTTTCAAAGCGCGGCCTTCCTCGCGGGCATCCCGCCTTTCATCCGCCAGTTTGATAGCCCACGTCATATAACTCACCTTCCATTCGTCATTGTTGTTTATGGCAGTCACCTTCTCTTCCAGCGTCCGGGTATAAGGGTCTTTCGCTTCCCCTTTCATGATGTAACACATCAGGACCTTAAACTCATCGCTGACATTTCCCTTATGGCCGTCAGCGTTCACGAAAATCTTCCAGGCGTCATCCCCCAGTGGCCGGTATGAGCCGTCACTCAGCCGGTAGTATTCCCCACAGCGGTAAATATACTCGTCATGGCCGAAGGGGTCAAAGGTGCAGACGAAGATCACCAGGCTCTTTTTGAGATTGACATAATCCTCTCCTTTGGCAAGAATGTTCAGATCGATCATTCCCTGATAATACCTGGATCGCCTTGGCAGGTTCCTGTTCCTCCCCGTCTGCATCTCCACGTCATAGACCGTGCGCTCCTCGTCCTCGATGTACACGTCCATCCGGATCGATTTCGCATTGACCGCCAAGGCTACGGTCTTTTCCCTCTCCGGGTACTCGATCTTCCGGATCTTTGTCCCAAGGATGGTTTCCAGGAACGGTTTGCAGCACTTCGGATCCGCCATCACCGTGCCGAACATCATGTCGTCCCGAATGGTGACTGGCTTAAATTGTTCTAAAAGTATTTTTTCTTTGTCTGTCATGCTTCCTCCTGTACAGGTAACCTCTTGTATTCATTATATAATAAGCCTGGGGTTCCTGCAATCTTTATTTGGTTTTGTTTTGCGGTGCGCTGTTTCGCTTTCTTACTTTTCGGCATTTTCCTGAATGCGTCTTCCATTCCGCATCCAGAAACAGCCGTATCACTTCCTTGTGTATTTGCTTTGTTTGATATACTCCTTATCCCTCCTCATATACCTTTTTTGCTTCCTAACTAAGTATGGAAATGGATTTTGCTGTTTTCCATATAAAAATATGCACTAATATAGCTCTCCACGAAAAAAGGCGGATAAATCCGCCTTTTTTGTCTTCTTACTTGTATGGATACTCGTCCAGAAGGTTCGCTTCATACCTCACGGCATCTACCTTCGCGTACATATCCCCGTCCGCATAATAGGTCGTCCTGTCGCTGTATACCTCGATGGCAACTGGCTTGCTCCTCACATATCCATCCGGCGGCTTGATCTCCGCCAGGACGTACACTCCTGCCCCGATGGGCTGGCTGGTCTTGAAGTAGCCCACGTTCTGTCCGCCGTACTCCAGCCTGTTCTGGGTTTCCGGGTCATCCATCTTGATGTCTGCCCTGGTACTCCAAACCGTCATCTGCCCGGTCCGGTCCCCGAACCCGTCATACAGGTCGATCCGTTCGGACTCGATGCAGACTGGCGTGCCCTTTGGGACAATGCCGCTGTAGAGGTGCCCCGGATCCTCCATAGATTCATTTAAGGCCGTCCTCCGCCTAAACGGCGTGAGGTCCCGGGCTTTCATGGCTTCCAGGAACTCCCTGCTGCCCATGATGACGGTATCCTGCAAATAGAACTTCGCGTCACCGGGCTTGAACTGCATGAGGAACTTCGCCCTCTCGTCCGGATCCTCGATAAGCTTGGAGTCCTCCTCGATCTCCGCAAAGGAGTTGTACCGGGAGGCCGCATAGATGCCGAAGATCGCGTCGTCATGGACAATATACTCCCCGGTCTCGGAGTCAGTCTTGTTGATCCGCAGCATCGTGGTGTAGAAACGGTTCCTCTCGTTTACATCTGCATATCCAGAGAATTCCTCTGCGCTGTAAACGTGGCTGTCAGCCGGGGCCGTCATGGTCCAGGGCACCAGTGCTGCAGAATACTTCCCGTCATAGGCGGTCAGTTCCCCGGTGGTGGACTTCACGCCGTTGTGCCAGGACATGCCGGATGCATTGTTCTCATCCACAGCCCCGTCCTTGAACAGCACCTGGTCTGCCACGCCGTCATCCTCTGCGATGGAACCGTAGAAGAAACGCTTCCTTAACGCCTCACCGTTATAATTGGTTCCGTTGGCTGTTGCGGCCCCGTTGCCGTTGGCTGTCACATCCGTATCGAAACCGTGGTACCGGCTGGCGTCATTGCCGCCGTTCTCCTTCCGGATCTCCTCCACGCCCTCTTCGCCCCGGTGGTCATTCTCGTAGTAATCCTTTAAGGGGTCATGCTCTTCCTGGGTGATGTCCCAGCCGCCGTAACTGTAATCCCCGTTGGGTGCCGCAATGGATGCCTGCAGCCGGTCAATGTCCAGGCCGTACTTGTAGACCTCGAAATCACCATGGTACCCGTGCGCCCGGATGACGAACTCCCGGTCATCCTGATTGGACGTATTGGCACTGTTCTCCTCACCGAAGCGGAGCAGGTAGTTCTCCTGCCTTGCCTGATTGGTCAGCAGCTGGGCTGCGTCAAAGTTATAATGTGTATGGTAGTTGTCTGTCGTATTGTTGCTCTCCGGCCCGTCATAGACGGAAGGCACGATGACTTCCTTGGGCTTCTCGATGTCAAAGCTCCGGTTCTTCCAGTCATTGACCGCGTCATCCCTTCTCATCGGCGGCTGCTCCACAATGACATACACACCGTAGGGCAGATAGCTGGAGATGTTGTAATACCGGTCATCCAGACGCTCATCCGCAGAAAGGGTCGTGTAATCCTTATCCGCCCCGCCTCCCGGCGCACTGTCCCATTCCACGCTATAGATGGTGTCCAGGTCGTAGTAGTAGAAGGGCCGCAGGTAATTGTAGGCTTTCGCGATGGCCTCAAAGAGCGCCATATCGTACACTGCCTCGTCATAGCCGATCTTCCCATCCGGTTTTGCAATATTCTCACCCAGGCCGTTGTCCACCATGAGCTTGGCAGCCTCATCCTCCAGATACCACTTCACGGCAAACTGCCGTACCGCGTCAGAGGCGTTGGCATTGGCCCTGGCCTGGTCGGATGTGTTCACCACGACTTCCATATTCTCCCCATTGTTCACAGCTGGGTACTGGATGTATCCGTCCCGGTCCCCGAACACATGCTCCCGGATCCAGCGGAATGGCTTGAAGGAGGTATCCCGGTCGCCGCCGGCCGTGCCGTCCTTGTCTGCCCCGTCCGTGTTAGCCAGGGTGTAATCCTTGTCCGTGTCATCCAGCTGATATTTCTCATAAAATGTCTCGAACCAGTGCTGGCCCGGGTAGTTGGACATGGAGCTCCCCGTAAATGTGGAGTGCATGTCATTGTCCCAGATATCGGTATTGGCCGCCCGGATGGCATCGAAGAACTTCTCATAATTGTATGCCTCATGGTTAATGAGCTCTGTACCGTCCTCGATCTGGATCCTCTGTGTCTCCAGGAGCCTGGTGTAGCCATGGTTCTGCTCGTCCTGCAGGTAATCGGTGCGGTTGCGATCCCTTAAGATGCCGTCATAGCTGTACAAGGAAGCATTTGTCACTACGGCATCCCCTTCGGATCGGGTCTCCCGCTCGGAGGTGGTATATCCCTCGATCTGTCCGGCATTCTCCCTCTTCCCGTCCTGCGGGTCCGCGTAAGTGTCCCAAAGGTTGTTGGCCCGGGCCGATGTCGTCATGGACTTTGTCCGGTGCTCCACGTCCGTGTAGATCTTCTGGACGTTGGAGGAAAGCAGCACGGCGTCTTCCGCAAGAGTGTCCGATATGCCATCCCCGGAAACCTTATCCTTTTCCGGGAAGTCTACGGTCTTGCCGCCGTAAGCGGTATCGTATTTCCAGGTGAAGGTGTCATAGTTGCCGTCCCCGTTGGTGTCCTCGTACTGGGGCGTCATGGTGTTGCCGTTGCGGTCCATCCAGACCACATGGCCGTCCTCGTCCCGGTACAGGCGCTCCAGGTTGGACTTTAAGTACGCCTTGAAGCGGAAGTTGCCGATGCTCTCCGGCTCCTCCTCGGGGGAATTGCCTTTCAGCAGGCTCCCAAGCCAGTCCTTGGCTGTTTCGTACCATCCGCCGTCCCGCTCTGCGGAGATGTTGTCCGAGTGGACTGCCGCATAAGTGTCATGGGCGTAGTCGATGGATCTCGTCTCCTCCGTGGACCTGGCCCTGTTACAGAAGCCGCAGGCCGTCACGCCGTCCTGGTTCTCGTAGCCGCAGTTTAGGCAGTACCAGACCTGTTTGGTCTCCGGCAGGGTCTGGATATCCTTCTCAATCCTTACCTTCTGGCGGATAGGACGCTCGAATACCTTTGTCGGGTTCCCGATAGTCCCTGCATCCTCAAGGATCTCCTGGTCGCCTGGGTAAGAAAGCTGCACTTCCTCAATATAAGTCCCTGTCGTTTTGGCGGAAATATGGCTGTTGATGGCCGCATATCGTTTTGCGTATTCAGCTGTAGAGATCATGCCGGTATCCTCCTGCTGGTAGATGATCCGCACCTTGTATGTCCCCGGCCCGTCAAAATGCACCGTATAGGTATTGGTCCCCGCATTGTAGGAAATGTTTCCGGCATCCACCGGTGTGAGCTCTTCCTCAATCACATCCACCGTCACTGTCCCGTTCGGGACTTCCTCTGTTTTCTCATAATAGGCAGGGGTTCCGTCATCCTCAAGCAGCTGGTCGCCGTCCGTATAGACCCAGTAAGTCCCGCCATCGGCGTCATGGAAGGTCAATGAGGACAGATCTTCATATTTTTGGATGGTTTCCTGGTCCGGCTTCTGGTTGTTCAGCATAAAACCGTAATCATCGTGGTCCAGGCTTCCTGCGTCATAACGGGCGTACACAAAACCCGCTTCGCCGTCAATGGAAACATCCTTCTTGACCCACAGGATCTGGTTGTTTGTGTCATAGATACTGTCTTTCCCGCTGGAATGGGAGTACTGTACGGCATAGGCATCGCCAAGGTCCGCCACCACCCGCATCTGGTTGAACCCGGTATAATCCTGGAGGGCCTGCGTCATGTTGGTAAAGCTCTCCGCATCGCTGCTTCCCTTGGGCACCAGGATCCACGGCGCATTCGCCAGCGGTACGCCGATCCGCTTGCCAAGCAGCGCCTCATTGTATTTCGCAATAAAGTTGGCGCCTGCCGCATTATTGTAACGGTCTGCATTCGGCAGGAACACAGCGCTCTGCCGCACCGGGATATAGTAATAATCCCCGCTGTAGGTGATGGTTTCCTGCACAGTCGCTGTCGTACCATTCGGCAGATTGATGGTATCCCCGGCTTCCGCCTCTACCCGCTGCCCATTGATCAGGACAGGAGTCCCGGCCTGGGCCATCACCGGATACTTCTTCTTCACAAGCCCTGTGACCGGTTCTTCCTTCTGTACCAGCTTTTCTCCAATGAGGAAGAAGGAAGCTTCATTCCCGACCTCGGACAGGTTCTTGAATGTGACATCAAAACCGCCTGTGGTATCCACTGCGGTAATGGTGACGGTATTCACACGGGTTATGTCATCGCCCTCGCCCTTGTTCTCCAGCATCATCTGCCCGATGGACACACTTCCCTCCACGGCCATGCTGCCATCTTCCGGGGCATTCCGGTTGGTCAGCTCCATGTCCTTGCCGTATACGGAAAGTTCATACCCCTCGGACCGGGACAACTCCCGGATATAATATCTGGCGGTGTTTTTCCCTGAAACGATCAGGGGCCGGCCGATCCAGCAGTTCCCGTTGTTGTTCTCATTGTCGAGGATCGGGTACATGGTCCCTTCATCCTGGCCTTCCCCTTTGTTCAGGCCCTGGTTCGATGAATGTTTCCAGTAGAACGTCCCGTCCCCGACTTCGGAATCAGTCAGCGTCACTTCGTTTGCGCCTTCTGCGTCCCAGCCATAAAATTTTTCATTATCCTGAACGGCGGCATCAGCCTTTACTTCCTCCGTATGGAGGTTGGACGGGCCGTCCCATGGCTTATCCGTGCGTTTCACGATAGCCCCTGAAGCGTAATCATAGACCATCCCCGGCGCTTCGGTAAACACCATGAAGGAGCCATCGCCGTTGCGGTCCGTGGAAGCCACGGAAACCAGATCCCCCGCCTGGTAGACAAGGCCGGTATCCTGGTCATTCCCTGCTGTCTGGTTGGAATCGGGATGGATGATGTCCGTCAAGGCGAATAAGCCATACACGGCGCCTTCCAGCGTGCCGTCGGCATTTTCCCTCATATAGGCGTCGAACAACGTCCCCTCATCGTTCTGCAGGTCAAGGTCTCTCTTGTTGAAATGGATCTCGCCTTCCGTCCGGTGGTCGTACACGATGAATGTCCAGCATTCCATGTCGCTGCGCCCCTGGGTGTGCGGCGTCACTTCGGATTTCTCGAAATTGATGGCCCCGATATAAGTGACCGGTGAGCCGTGTTTGGGCGGCTGTGCGTCATTTCTGGCGTACCCGCCCCCGGCGCCTCCACCTTCTTCATCGTCATCAGCCGCCCGTGCTGCTCTCCTTGCCATGCGGCCTGTATCTGGGTTTCCGAACGCGGAAAGGGCCTTTTCCCAGAGGACATCGAAAAACGGCTTCCTCTCCGGGCGTCCTTCGTCTGTTGCCGCATCGGAAGCGGTTGCCTCCATCTCCCCGTCGATCAGTTCAAAATCCAGCTCGATGTTCTGCTCCGGGTCCTCTTCTGGGGAAAGGGTTTCCCTGGGCTTCGTTTCTTTATCGGCAGCGTCTTCCTCTGTGCTGTCTCCGGTGACGTCGGTGTTTCTGTCGTCCTTAGTGCCCTCTGTTTTTCCGGCGTTTTCTGTCTTTTCGGCACTTCCGGTATTTTTATCACCGTCAGGAGCGGCGGGTTTTCCGGGAACCGCGGGTTCAATGGGGTCCCCGTCTTTCCCGGTATCCTCTGCCTCCAGTGTTGTCCCTGTGCTGCTTCCTTGCTCCTGTTCTTCATCTTCTTGTTCCCCTCTCGGGCTTTCCTCTGTTTTCGGCGGTTCTCCCTCTGCTTCCCTGCTTTCTGCCGGGACGGATTCCCGCAAGGCTTCTTCGCCGTCATCTTCCTCTGCTTCATCCGCTCCCGTGCGGGAAAACGGCTGAAGGCTGGAACGCACCAGGTTCTTTGTGGATGCAGACCGTTCCAGTTCCGCCTCCTGCTCCGGGGCCGCTGTGCTGTCCGCAGGGGCAGCTTCCGTGGTCTCCTGGACAGCTTCCATGGTCTCCTTGGCAGCTTCGATGGTTTCGGCGGCTGCTTCTGTGGAAGATTCCTCTGCAATGATGGATCCTGCCCCGTTATCGGCGTTCATCAGGCCGCCTTTTTTCATTGCCCGACGGTCCCCTGTGCCGGAGTCCTGGCCTTGATCCAGTTCCTCGTCTTCTTCCCCCAGGCTGCCTGGGTTTTTCATCTCCTCGTCTTCTTTATCTACGACGCCGGAGCCGGAACTTCCGCCGCCCGCGATCTCATCCAGGTATTCGCTGCAGTGGATCACCACCCGCTCCACCGGGATGTCGTCCGTGTGCAGGTCATGGCGGATATAGCCGTTCCTGGCGGCAACCTCCTCGGCGCTGTAGTCGTAGGTCAGGGAAATGAAATCCTTATAAAACTGGTCGCGGTCCTCTTCCAGCTGCTTTTTCGCTGTATCGCTGATGGATTCTTCGGCGGTGTGGAAGAACCCTCCTTCCGCAGCCAGCTTTTCGCAGTAATCAACCTGCTCCTGCCAGGCTTCCTCGGCAATCCGGTCAAGTTCCGCGTTCCTTTCCTCACAGTCACAGTCATCTTCTTCATCATGGTCGCACTCAATATATTGAACCACGGGTTTGGGATGCCCGGTGCAGTAGCCTTTGGTGTATGTGTAATTGTACACATCGGCATGTGCCTTGGTATCTATTCTGCTGCCAAGGCTGTTCGCCTCATAAAGGTATCCGTCCTCGCCTGTCACATTCAGGTCCCGGTCGCAGGCATCCTCGTCTTCCCAGCGGGTGAACTGGGTGCCTCCGTCATTGGCCCAGTTGTATTTTGTACCGATGTTCCCTGCTTCGGAAACCGGGTGGTCCAGATAGGTATCCCCCAGCTGGGTCCCGGCCTCGTCCCACTGGCCCAGGGTATCATACTCTAAGATGTCCCACTGGGAACCTTCCAAAGGTTTGCCAGTCTCGGAATCAAGCTTGATCAGGTCCACGTTGTAGGTGGACTTCCAGGTTTCGGTATGCTTGTAGCGGTGGATCTCCAGCTCGATACTGCCTTCACCAGGTGGTGGCGGCGGTGGTGGATTGCCCGGATCCGCGCTGAAGGTCGGCACCTCATGCATGGCGCAGAACAGGGTCTGGTAATTCCCGCAATCATCCCCACAAAACTGGAACTGATAAAGCACCGGCTTGGAAAGGTCGGTCAGAAATGTGGAGTCCTCGAACTGGAAGGTTGGTCCCTCTGTAGCGCTGACTCCCGGCCCTCCGGAAGGGACCTCGAACACAAGGGTACCCATGCCGCTGGCGGCGTCATAGCTCGACGAGATCTTCGTACAGCCAGATGGAGTGACTGCCTTGAGTTTTGAGTAGTACTTTGTCCACAGGCTCTCCTGCTTGTGGCAGTCCACGGTAACGATGTAGTTCATCGGGTTCGTCGGATCCTGAACACAGTTCACACGGTTGGCAACCGGCTGTGTCCCGTCTGTCCCGATGGCATCGCACATGATGATGGCGGCATCCCACACTTCATCGAAGAATGCATCCCGGTTTGCCAGGAGCTGCTGCTTGATCGTAGAATCGATCTCGCATATCTCTCCGTCCTTGTTCTGGTTGGCATGGGGATATAGGAAAAACTCCTGCTCCATGGCCTGGTGATAGGCGGTGCGGGCCGCTTCCTTGTCCTCGGTACTGATCACGATCTTGGTGGCCGGGTTTTTCGGGTCGGTCTGGAGCCTTCCCTCAATAGCAAGGAAGACCGAGGTCGCCATGGCGTAGATGTAGGTACCCTGGATACCGCTTTTCAGCTCCGAATCGGAACGCTGGCCCGGGTAGTTGGCTGCGGCGGCAGCTAGGCAGAAGGTGAACCGTTTCATTCGATCCACATCACCTTCGTAGAAAACGTCTTTATTTCCCTTAAACAGCGCATAATCCTGGACGAGCAACGCTCCTGCACCTTCCTCCAGATATCCCTCATCCCCCATGCCTGCCTGGCCTGTATGGTTAGCGACACAGAAGCAGTAGGAATTATCCATCCCTTTATAAATGCCGGTACCCCCATCAAAATAGGTCTTTCTGGGCCATCGCAGGTTCCCGCCCGTTGCGGCTGGTATGTCCGTCCAGTAGAGCTTCAGACCGGTCCACTCGTGCTGCGATTCGTTGCCGTATTTGCACTTCGCCGCATGAGGCGTCAAGTACATGTGCGGCAGGATAGCCGTTGCCGTCAGCACCGCAGCGGCCGTCAGCGCAATGGCCCGTTTTGTTTTTGATCGAAACCGCATGATATGCTTTCCTCCTTTTCTGATATTTTATAGTACAGTGTTTCCACGGTAAAACCTATGGACAGCTGTCCGAAAGGAGTATGGCATATCCTGAGCAAATTTGGGTCCATTTTGCTTTGGGCTGTACAGATATTTTTTTCACGAAAAAGGAGGAGGCTTTTTGTGCCTCCTCCTTTTTCTTTTAGTTCGCTTGCATTGGACTATCTGGATAGATGTACCATTTACCGTTGTCCCCTGCGGTTAAGAGAATCCTAAAGCTGACTTGCTCACGGTTGGTACCATAAGCAACGCTTCCACAACCCATTCGGTAACTCCCCTGCGGTAGCCCGAAGATCCTTCCGGTTGTAGCCGCAGGCTGTCTTCTCCACGCCAGGCTCTCATAGCCCGTATTATCATAGAACGCATTCAACTCCATCCCCTGCTCTGGGAAGTTGTCGAAAAATGCGCTGACTGGGCCAAAATAACCAAGAGCCTGATTGTAGTTTGTAGAGATTGACAAAGTAATAGTCTTCCCTTTAGATGGCATGGAATAAGTTGGGCCATAATAATCCTGACCTGGATATCCCGGTTCTGCTGGTGTCAAATTCGCAAGTACACTCAGGCCATTGATATCTCTCGCCCTCAACAGCGTCTCGTCAAACGTGATCTTCGCCCAGCTGTTCCCGTCCATCACTGCCCCCGTAGCAGAAACAGTATTGGTATTGCCTGCCAGCGCAACATCATGCAGGTCGCTGTTCGTCCCCTGGGTCTGAACCACGCCGTTCTGTGTCCACGCCCCGTCCGCATTCACAGTGTAACCGTCCGGAGTCGTGGTGTTCGTCAGCATATAGCCGACGGAATCGAAGTAATAACACTCCGCCACACCATCGTTATTGCCGTCGATCCATACCCAGGCGTTGGTCGGGTAGCCTCCGCCAAGTCTCTCCCACCACCATCCGGTGTCGTTTTTCTTCCACTGCCCTGTCGCAGCAAAAGAAGTCATTGCCATCCCTGCTGCCATCCCTGCTACGAGCGCCATTACCATTGCGCCCTTAAACATATTACGTTTTTTCATAGCATTTACCTCCTTGATTTTCTACTTTCTTTGTTGTTCCTTTGTTGCTGATACAATTATAGGACACATTTCCGCATTTTTCAATCGTCATTTTTTCTTAAGTTCTCCTTTGGTTTTTTCCTTCAGGTTTCATTTGCCCGTGCCGTTATCCGGCTGTCTTTTGCACCACGCTGTCAGGCGGGCGGTTTTGCACTGCTCCGCTAGGGGCGCGGTCGGTTTTGCACCACATCGTTAAGCGTGTAGCTGTTTTTTTTGTTTCAACATTTCCGTTTTCCTCCTCTCATACCTGGCTGTGTTGTTTACCAGTTACAACGCAAGTATGGGGATGAGGGATGGGGTGGAACTATGAAAAAAACACAAGATGGGAGAAAAATGATGAACTTTTTGCGGATAGCGTTTTTGATGGGGATTTAGTCGGGTTGCGGAAAAATGGATGGATTTTGGCTATCCGCAGAAAATCCAAGGCAAAAAGGCCCCATCTGCCCGAGAACAAAGAAAAAGGCTCCCGAAAGAGCCTCCGTGTCTGTCTTGCTTGTAGTGGATGTGACGCATGGCCTTATGGCCTGCCTGGCTGGCGCTATACCGGCAGTCCCGCTTCCTTTGCCCAGGAACGGATCGTTTCTGGCGGGAGCTCTAGGATCTCCGCTATCTCTTCTAAAGAAGCCCCTCTTTTCCGCATATTGGATGCTGTCTTCATCGCCCGCTTCAGATCACCTTCCTCGATCAGTTCTTCCGATCTTAATTTCAAAATCTGTCCGCCCATAATCTCACCAAGCCTTTCTTTTGCCGGATTGCCATCCGGGATCACATAATCTGCCAGTTTGTTGATCATCCCGATGATATCCACATACAGTCCCGATGCGTCCTCGTGTTCCTGCATCTGCTGAAGTTTCCCGCAAATCATGCGATAATCATCCAGCATCCGTTCAAGCTTTTTTGAGTTCTTGCTATTTGATTTCAGGAAATGCTCATACCGCAGGATACGGTATGGCAGCAATGCCAACAAGCGTTTCTCAAAAATGCTGTCCACTGTATAATCCTGCGCCATGATCACCGGAACCTTATAGGTGACCGTCTGCCCATCTGCAAAACGGATCCTGGCGGCATGATGATCCGGCATACCTCTATGGTTCCTGATATACAGCACGCAGGATTCCGGGAAATCGATCTCGATAATCCCGTTGTCCATTGCTGAATGTTCAATAGCAATAGCAAAGTCATATTCGATCATCCTGAGCACCATGTCCCCGTCTTTCTTTGACTGGCATTCGATATGGTACAGATGCCTCCCAATCTGTATGATGGAATCTGTGACAATCTTCCCAAACTTTTCATAATGCTCGTTACGCAGCTGTAGAAATTTCTGATTTTCCGCATAAGCCGTCCCAAAAACCTCATTGATCAACGGAATCAGGAGGAACGGCATTTTCTGGGCGATCGTCCGGAACACGTCATCAAAGACTGTATCGAACCCTTCCCTGGTCTCTGCCAATCCTGTATTTTCCGTACTGCTGTTATTATGCTTATCCATTCGTTTTCCCCTTATCTTTATTATATGTTTTTTCACTGTCTTTGTCAACGCCTGAAGCTTCCGGGATCAGGGTTGTTTCATGAATGCTTCCAAACGACATTATTTATTATGAACCTGCTGTCAGCCGGTTCGGAATCC
>RAYY01000072.1 GCA_003611875.1 bacterium D16-56
GATCCGGGTCAGCTCAAAAGAAGAATTATCGGAACGAATTTATCAGTATTTTGATGAGATTAATACTGCTCCTGTTGTCTATCACTGGACATATAAAATGAACGAAATAGGAGACGAAGAAGTAAATATTTAACTATTCGTTATTTAATATTCGATGTACTAGTCATCATGTTTTTTATTTCCCGCCCTATATAATTTGTTGACCAGCTTTCCTGACAAATAGGTCCCCAATCATGAAAACATCGACAGTTTCCATCATCATATATACATTTATCACTCAGCACAAACACTTCAAACTCTGTATTTTTATGGCTATTAGCAATCATTTCAACATCTTTGATGTTAATATGCCTCGGAAAAACAATTCTCTCAGGATTAAATTGCTTATAAAAATCTACACTTGCACTGTTATATATCTCATTCAAACAACTAATAGACAACTTCATATCTGGATAATTATCAAACAAAAATTTTATTAAACCAATATCGCTAACTATCAACCGCTCAATTCCTATATCACGTATTTCTTGAATATATGAGTTTAATTCTTCGAAACACTCTTGGGGAAACCATTTAGCATTTATAACCAAGAAAAAACTTTTTTTATACTTTTCACATAATCTGACAGCTTTCTGTAAATCAGCTATATTTTTAAAATTTGTCTTCTCTCTATCTCTATTATTCAATGAAATTTGCAATATACCATCAGCTTTTTCTTTATTATATTTCTTTTTCCAATTATCTGAAATATATCCACCGTAAAATTCTGTAGCGCCTGCACCAATTAAAGGAATAATTTCCTGTACAGTCTGAATAGGCATCAAAATATTCATAAAATTTCTCCAAATTTTTGTAAAATACATTGGTATACTTCATTTGCGACTAATAGATAATCCTGAGCCGCATTTATTCTACAACAGTTATCCATTTCCTTTATCATTAAATCATACACAGCATTTTCATATTCAAAAAAACTATTGTCAAAAAATATATTATCATTCCTTTCTTTTATACGGGAATAACAAATGCTTCTTTCACATTGAAAAACCAAAACCAACTCCGGCACTATTTCCAATTCCGAAATAAAGTTCAAAACCTCATTTATCTTTTTTTTATTTTTATAAAAAATACGTATGACCGTAGAATAGATACTTCTATCATAAAAATAAATACTATGATTTGGTTTTTTTAAAATTTCAGTTATATGAGCAGCTTCATAAAGTTTATATTCTTGTTTTGGACACAGTGCCCTAACATCTGAAATATAACCTCGAAACCATTCTGGAACAGATTTACTTATCTTCAACTGGTATTTGTCTGCAAGCAATTTTAAAACTGTAGTTTTTCCTACACCATTACTTCCCTCTACACAAGCAAATGTTTTTTTGATTCCTACAATCATTTGTTTTCCTCCATTGCTTATTTTTTAGTCATAATATAGATTAATTTTTGATCATTATTTCTTGTATTAACTTCTTTTGAATTTACTAATTTAAACTCCCATTTTTCTAAAAAAACTTTGCGTAAGTCTTCTTCTTCAAAAAAACTTTGTTGTAAAGTATAAGTATTTATTACTTTTCCATTTTTGAGTACATTATATATTGTTTTTTCTATTGGAGAAGTATACTCTCTAATCAATTCGATTATGTAGTCCTCTGATTTCTTCAATACTTGACGACATTGGGCATTCATCTTATCTCTCCATTTCTTATTAAAAATATCTATTACTACAATAACATCTTTTTGGGAAATCTCATATATTTTATCCAGCACTTTACATAACTCATCAGTATTTGCATAACAGTTATACAAACATACAACATATTTAAATCTCATATTTGTAGAAAAATCTTCCATTTTACTCTTTATAAAATTAAAATTTTTTTCCATATCTAGTTTTGTATAATCATACTGATCGATTCCATAAATATTATCATACTGCATTTTTCGCAATTGATTTGCTATTCTTCCCACGCCACACATTACATCAAGAATTGCACCCTGCTTGTCCACAAAATATTTCGAAAGAAATCCTCCTTCCTCTTCAGTATACTTCTCCATCGCTTCGGAATGTATATTATGTAACATTGCTATTTCTTCAAAGCTTTCAGCATCAATATATTCACATATAATTTTCCTTTGGGAAAATCTAATCAAAAAATCAATTTCCTGATCATTCCAAAATTCATCCAACTTAACTAAATCAATTTTCAAAATCATTTCGAAATAATCGATAGTTATATTAATTATACATTTAATAAATTCATAATTTAGGTTTATTTGTTCTTGGAATATCCACTTTAAAAAATATAATAAACTTTCATAAGATACACCATCGACTGAATTGTAATATATATCATTAACGCCATATATAAAATATTTATCAATTTCTTTATCCCAATCATATTGTTTTAGATGTAAATTAACTTTTTTATAATCTGATCCTCGTTCATAATATACTGCAGCTAAGAATTTCCCCCATGCGTCTATTAGATACTGACGAGTATACTCAGAATTCTGCATAGAAAATATATACTTTTTTAAAGTACTACTCAATTTCTTACATTTAACAAAGTCAAAAGGGGAACAATTTATTTTATAACCCTCATCAAGCAAAAAATAAGTTTTATAATTCTCTTTTGAAAACGAATATGTCTTTCTAACTGTCTGATTGATTTCACAAAACTCTTTAATAAGTGTTACTTTTACAGAATCAGAAAAATAACTCCAATTAGCAAATAAAGTTTCATATTGATAATTTTCTATTCCTCTCTTAAGTAAATAAGTATAAATATTTTTTATTAAATTAACTCTTAGAACATGAAATCCAACATTATCATACTGTTTTGAATAACCTTTCAAAATTGCATCTGATAAGATACCCAAAAATAAATGTTTTTGATGTTTTTTACAAGTAAAATCAAGATGTATATAATGCAAGTCTCCATCTTGAGTTTTAAAAAAGGGAGAGAAAAAAATAGTTGTGATCCTATTGCCACTTGTACCATAAGCAAAAAAAAGGCTTGTGTTTCTACCATGTGCAATTTTTCTTATTTTATCTTCCTGAAGAAATGATATTTTCCTTATTAATGAAATTGGAACAAAATTAATAGTGGCTTTAAACTTTCTATATTTTCCACTTAAACGAATGATATCAATCTTCCTTTCCTCAAGTTGACGAATATCATTTTCTAAAAATTTATCTTCAAACAAAAATTTCGTTTTAAATTTTAGATTTGAAATTATAATTTTAATATCTCTCTCATCTTCATACACAATCATAAAATCAAAATCTTTATTTGGAACCTCATCATCCAAATATTTTATAGAATCATATGCATAACCGCCACCAGTAACCAAAGCACATCTTAATTTAGCTTTCTCACAAAAATCATTTATCTCTTCACAAAACCTATGTCCTGTATCTTTATAACGCATTTTCTATCCCTCCATATTGGATCTTTTTAGAAATGTAAAACACTGGTATTTGCTTATTTAAAAACAAACTTGCCCTACCTTCAATATTCTCTATACAAGCATAAATACTATTCTTATTCTTATGCATTTTATCTGCCACAATACCATACAAAGTTATTAACTCATCATTCCTTTTCTTTATACGTTTTTCATCCCATCCCATACTTTGATAAAAATTCATATTACAATCCAAAAATCTTTCATACTCCTGCTTATTAAAAGAGTCTACGATAACAGAATCAATAAAACTAATTTGTTGAATATTCGTTTTCCTCAAAAAATCGGATAGTAAAATAGTTTTTTCAAAATATTGCAAGGATTTTTGAAGAAAGAGTGTTTTGTTAAATTCAAACTCTTCATGAATTTTTATTTCATCAATCGCATTTTCCAAAAAAACGTCTGCATAAATACAAATAACTTCATGTTTAATTTCGTAGTCTTTCATAATTTTAGATAAGTGCTTTAAATTCTCCATTTTTCTTAATGTTGTAGTGCCTAATCTTTTTTTATAACTCTTACCTTCATATCCGGGACAAAAAATCCCATAAATAGTAACAAATTCTTTTAAAATCATTCCCGAATATAGAATCTGAAATAAATAAACAAAAGCAAGTTTAGGCATATGAGAATAATCACAAACCCCTCTAGTTTTTTCAAATAAATCCCACAGCTTTTGCAATACATCCCAAGAATTATCCAAAAAAACAATGCTTTGTCCCTCAAGAACAATAATTTCATTTTTTACTAATACTTCTATCAAACTTTTTATAATACTTATTTTTTTATTTTTAACTCCCAATTTTTGATATAACTCAGAATATATCATTACAACTCTCCATATGCAAATACATTATGTTTATGAATTGATTCCAAATTAGTTATTTTCACTTTAATTTTTGAAGCAACATTTGTCTTTTGAAATACTATAAGACAATCTCTGACCAAATCTTCACTAAACTTAGCATTCAAATAGGAGGTTTCCGTCATAAATTGCTCATCACAACGTTTTACCAAACTATATACTGCTGAACTAAATTGTTGATCAATTATGCTTATTAATTCTTCTATTACAAATCTCTCACTTCTTATTTCAATAAATTCTGCACTTACTTTGCATTTCTGGGAATGAGCTCCATATTTTGAAATTTCTTTCGAGCACGGACAAACCATCATTCCATATCTCATAATCTTAACAGTAATATGTACACTTTCATTAAACTTAATTTTTACAACAATGTCTGCCTCGTCATGTGTTTGTAAATCACTAATTGGAGTAGCTTTCTCTGTAAAAAAAGGGAATTTTAGTTCCAAATATGCTCCCACTGATTCGCACTTACTTGATAATTCCTTTACTATCCTAGGCAAACTTTCAAAATCTATTTTTTTTAAATAGATTTCTCTATTCAATACTTCTATTATTCTACTGAGATGTGCTCCCCGCTGTTTTTTATCAAGAAAAACACTAGCTTTTACATAAGCAACAGTATTTATTTCCGAATTATCAATAAAGCAGAATGGCATTCTTAAGTCACAAATACCTATATTACTTACTTCTATATTCCTGTTATCATATTCTTCATGAACATCTTTCATTTCTTAATTATCTCCTCAATCTTATGTATTATATCCTCATTGTTTAATATTTCAAACCATTTCGCACTAGTTGCATTCACATAATTTTTAGTCAATATACCTGTACTGTATAAGTATTTATCTTTGACATAATTATATAGCAAACAAAATCTTATGATAAAAGGGACCATCTTATATTCCAAATGATTTAATTTAAAAACTCCAAAATAATCACAACAAAATTTATCTATCCTTTCGAATTCAATCTTTTCTTCGTTGTACAAAAATAACCACATAATTACTCTTACTATATCAACTAAACGAGAACCTATATAACAATTCCCAAAATCAATAACATATAACTTGTCCCCATTAATCAGCAAATTCTCTTTCTTAATATCTGAATGAATCAAACATCTATTAAGATTCTCAAAATTGATATGTTCCCTGTATAACTTTTCATATTCAGTACAAATATAACAATACTCTTGTTTATTAATTTCTCCTTCTAATCTTTGAATATACTGGTACATTGACTGTAAATCTTCTCTAGGTTGCTTCATATCTATTTCGTCTTTTGTAACTTCAATACTATGCAAATTTAAAAGAAAATTAACAATCTGATTTACTTCAATATCACTAAAATTTTTTAATGTGTCCCCCTCTATATATTCGTATATCATTATATACTCGTTTTTTACATAAAATGAAACGATATGTAATGGTATATCAAATTTATACCGTTGAAGTTTTTTTAATACATATGTTTCAAACTCATTATTAAACTTCGATCTACGCAAAATTAGATCTACAAATTTATTCTTTATACGATAAACATCATTTATATTACCATCATTATACTTTTCAATCATATTACTTCCCCTTTGTCTTGTATTAATCTATAACGTCTAGATTTTAGGGTGTAGATTTGGATCAGAGGGCTTAATAAATCTTATTTTGACAAATTAATTGATAGTACAACAAACCAATTTTCATTTATTCGGTTAACTTTGATTTTCCCAAGTTCCTGTACATGGTCTTTATAAGAAATCTCCTTTGTTTTCCTATTATGTCAATCTCATCTATTGTGTTTATTAACATAATCAGTCCCAAATACTACACTAAAGCCGTATCCCCTCTCCGAATAACTATTTCTCCTATAGTAGCATTCTAATTCATTCTGCTGTCATTTATTATAGATGCCTGATCAATTGCTTGTCGTTGCTTGCATATAATATGCACTTGATTGAAATTTAAATCTATTCAGTTTATCTTTATTGTAATCATGCCCATTTCAGGACTTTCCCGAAGCAATTCTTGAACTTTGGCTAGTTTAACATTGCCAGTTCCTCCTCAACTATCTTTTGCCATTTCTACACTTTTTCCTTCTAATTCATTTTTTCCATTCTATTCCTCTTTTCTGTTCTTTTTCCAAATCAGCAAACGCCTCTGCAAACGAGCCGATATCAAAAAAGTGAATATCATACGCCCTGTTTGCATCAAACCAAACACTTTGAATGCCCATCCCATAAAAGGAGAATATATCTGTAAAACCTTGTATATCAAGATACAATCTTTCACCGAAAGACTACCCTGTTTCCGTGATGTTACATAATGCAAATTACAGTCTTCTATGCTCTAATGCTTCTATTTTACAAAATTATATAAAAAAATCAATCCAAAAACATGATTTTATAAAAGATAAGCTATACAGCATGTTACATTTCATAGCTTATCTTTTATAAATTATCTACTTTATATGCAAAATTCCTGTTCTCCAATGCCTTTTTCCAGAATGGTATGTATCAGTTCCTCCAACTCCACACCGTTCATCTCGCTGACTACAATCAGCTTTGCAAGGGTATCTTTCTGTACGGATACGGCATACTGTTCCTCATCGGCACGAAGCTCATGGACGCAGATGCCAAGCCCGTCCGCAATCCTGCATACCACGCCAAGCTCCGGCTCCCTGATGCCCGCCAGAATATCCATAATCGTCCTCTCCGGCACTCCCGACATTCTGGAAAGCTCCATAATGCTGATTTCTTCCTCTTTCATCACATTTAATAACTTATCTCCGGTTGTAAACATACCTTTTCCTCCCTTATTTCTTCTTCCCTCTTGAACCTTTCTTTTGGGGAAATTCCATGACAAACTTAAACTGTACCCCGCTTTTTTCTTCCCCGTCTTTGGTATAGTGGTATTCCTCCGTTCCACTCGGAATGATGTAAGCGTCATAAGGCTTGCCTGCCTTGCTCTTTAACCCTTTTAACAGGATTTTCTTTCCGGCAAGCATATCCTTGACCTGTGCATCGGTAAGGGCAGCTCCCATTACCCGGCTCACGTTCATGCCGCATTTCTTCACGCAGTACGCACCGAATTTTCCCTTTACCACCTGACCGCCGCAGTTCGGACATACCCCAAGAGCCTCCTGCTCCTGTGCGAACATCTTTTTCTGTTCGTCACTGACCTCATGGTAGGTATGTATCAGCTCCGACACCATGTTTTCAATATCCGCCATGAAGTCCTCCATAGGAAGCTCCCCTTTCGCTACCAGCGTCAGGGCATTTTCCCAATCGGCGGTAAGTTTCGGGGACTTCACCACATCGGGCAGCACCGTTATCAGCTTCAATCCGTCCTCAGTTGGTATGATCTGCTTTTTCTCCCGCTTCACAAATCCGTCCTTGACTAACTTCTCAATAATGTCCGCCCTTGTCGCTGGCGTACCCAAGCCTTTCCTCTCCACGTCATCGCCCATATCTTCCGCCCCGGCACGTTCCATTGCGGATAATAATAAATCTTCCGTAAAGTGCTTCGGTGGGGAAGTGAAATGCTCGCTGATTTTGGTCTGCACACCGTCAAACGCCTTTCCTTCCGAAAGCTCCGGCAGCTTCTTTTCCTCTTTTTCTTCTTCCGTATTCCCGGAGATTTTAAAGGAACGCTTAAAGGCATCTTCAAAGGACTTCCACCCGTTATGTGTGACAGACTTCCCGGAAACCGCAAAAGTGTGTCCGTTACAGGAAAACTCCGCCTTGACCGTTTCATACAGATGCTTCTCCCCGGTGGCGCATAACAGGCGGTTCGCAACCAAAGATAAGATTTTACGCTCCGTTTCCGGCAGTGCCGCAAGGTCAGCTTTCGCTATCTCCATTGTGGGGATAATGGCGTGGTGGTCTGTTACTTTTTTGCTGTTCAGAATCCTCTTTATATCCGGGCTGGACGCTTTGTTTTCTTCAAACATAAGGCAACTGAACACCGCTTCAATCACGCCCTCTGCGGTCTGCCCCATGTCATCGGATAAGAACTGGCTGTCCGTCCTCGGATATGTGGCTAACTTTTTCTCGTAAAGGCTCTGTGTGTACTCTAAGGTCTGCTTTGCGGTAAAGCCAAACAGACGGTTCGCATCCCTCTGGAGCGTGGTAAGGTCATAGAGCTTCGGCGGCATGACCGGCTTTTCCTCTTTTACAACGGACGTGGTAAGAGCCTGCCCGTCCCGGCAAGCTCCCGCAATCTCATCCGCTTTTTCTTTATCATCAATGCGCCCGGTGGCGGCATCCATCCCATCCATCAGGATATGCGCCATGTAATATTTTTCCTTCTGGAAATTCATAATCTTTGTTTCCCTGTCCACCAGCATCGCAAGGGTGGGTGTCTGCACCCTGCCCACCTTCAGGACTTTTCCGCCATACAGGACGGTAAACAGCCTTGTACCGTTGATGCCCACAAGCCAGTCTGCTTCCTGCCTGCACAGTGCGGAATGGTACAGGTTATCGTAATCACTCCCCGGCTGTAAATTCTCAAACCCCTCACGAATGGCGCTTTCCTCCATTGAGGAAATCCACAGGCGTTTGATCGGCTTGTTACAGCCTGCCATTTCATACACCAGACGGAAGATAAGCTCGCCCTCCCGTCCGGCGTCAGTGGCACAGATCGCAGCCGACACATCTTCCCTGTGCATCAACTGGCAAAGCACGTCATACTGCGCTTTCGTGTCCGGCTTGACCTCATACTGCCATTTTTCCGGCTTTACGGGTAAACTCTCATACGTCCATTTCTTCCACTGTTCCCCGTAGCTTTCCGGCTGTGCCAGCTCCACCAGATGCCCCACGCACCAGCTCACAACATAACCGTTCCCTTCCATATATCCGTCACTGACCTTTGTTGCGCCGATTACTTCTGATATGCTTCTTGCAACGCTCGGTTTTCCGCTATCACTAATTGCATTTCTCTTTCCCTCCTGTCAATTCAATATCACATTCCACTTCGTTTCCCCATACGTCAAACCCGTTTGTTTTTCTTCGGGCAAACAGTTCTATTTTAGGCACACTACCCATTAGCTGATTGATCCGGTGATACACTTCTTCTGGTTTCCTGCTGTGTTCCTCGATATGAGATACCACTACCTGATGTACTCCGGCATTGACACGTTTCGGTCTGCCTTTCGTTGCCAATATGCAAATCTCAACATTACTGCGTGTCCAATATCCCATACCCCAAAAGAGCGATGCACTCTTTTTATTCTGCTTTACCCACACAAACGCTACGGTTTTATAAGTAAATCCCCATGCCTTTATCACTTCCATTCCTTCCAAAAGACAGGGAAATGTCACCCAAAGAAATAAGGCGCAATCTCTATCCGCAATTTCAGCTACCGGAAGTTCTTTTATGTCTTCAATATTCATGGTTGGATAATGGCTTTCTGCGGTTCTTCCCGAATCCTTTTTAGAGTGTACATGGTAATGCCAAGGGGGATCAGCCAAAATAACTGAATATCTCTTTTCTCCCATACTACTGCTTATTCCTCTTTGTCATCCTCAAAAAAATCATCCTCACTGCCTTCGTTTTCCCCGTCATCTTCGTATTCTTCTTCCTCGTCCTCCTCATCATCGTCCTCGTCAAGAAATTCCTCTTTCTTTTTCCGGACTACCTTGAAATAGTAACCTCCGCCAATGGCAGCAACCGCCACAATCCCAAGAATGGCATAGGTTGCCATCGGGTTCTCCCCTGTTTTCTCCGGCTCCGGTTCGGGTTCTTCGGTATTTTCCTCCCCGTCCTCTGCGGGTTCTTCCGTAGGTTCTTCTTCCCTCTCCGTTTCCCCGTTATTATTGGGAAGTGCGCCCTCTGTCACAGGGATTGCGGATTCCAGCGCAGCGGAATTTTTTGGTAAGGTTTCGCTGTTGTCCGCTGTCACATTCAACAGGTCATTTTCCGTAACTTCCGTCAGGAAATATACCATTTCTTCCTCCCCGTCCCGGTCAATGATAAGGTAGAACACTTTTTCCGATGCGGTCTGGATTGTGTAAAATTCCTTCCCCGTTTCGCTTTTTTCCTTCTCCCCGGATTCTTCCTTTCCCTCCAATGCCGCCGCTTCCGCCATCGCCTGTTTTTTCTGCTCCGCAAGGTACCCGCCACAGCCACGCTATTTTGTCGCAGAAATACCCGGCAAGCACATAGGGGAGATTCATAAGGAGAAGTTTCTTTTTGTCAACATTCCCCGTCTTTGCCTTGAGCTTTTCAGGGATTGATTTTAAGTCTTTGGCGATGCCGTCTACGATTTTACTCATAATGACTGCCCCCTGTCCTTTAAATGTTCCCTTGCCCTCTCCCGGTTCTTGCCCTTGCCTAACTGCTCCCGGAACTCTGCCAGCTTCTCCTTGACGGAGATGCGGTTATGCTTTTTCTCATTAACTTTTACAAACTCCTTAAATGCCTGTGTTATCACATCGGCATCCTTGCCCTTGAATAATACGATGTGCTTCGGCGGCTTTTCTGTCTTGTCCTTCTTCACAGCAAACTGCACATTATATTTCTTTGCCACTCTCTCAAAAGACTTGATATTGTTATCCGTCACCTCAATGCTCGAAGCACCCATACCCTGACCGACCAGCTCTTTCACTGATATTTTCCCATGCGGCATCTGCTTTCCCTGTTTCTGGTGTTCCAGATACATCTTCATAGCCTTTTTCAGCACGTCGGCAGTCAGCCGGGAAGATTTGAACACAAGGGCAATCGTTTTCTGTGTCACTTCCTCCTGCATGGTTTTCCTCCTTCTTTTTTTATTGCTGTACCCCCGTCAGGGTGGGACGTACAGCCTGTGGATTAAATATTTCATACGTTCTCCTTTCTGATCGGGTTATGGCAGATAAGGTTTTCTCCCTTCTTTCTCCGCTTCGATTATCTCTGTAAAACCGCTTTCCAAATCCTCAAAGCAGATAGGAATATCCCCCGGATTTTTGATATAGGTATCCACAAAGCGGTAACTGAGCCGCCCTCCGTCCTTTCCAATACTGACACAGTATACAGACGCAAACTCCCCGTTTTCCAGTATCCACATCTCGCTTTCAAGGCACAGGACAAAGTTGTCTGAAAACAGTTCCCTTATCTCACAGCCTATCTTGCAGGCTGGATAACAGAAAAGCACGTCCGTCATGGCAAAGGGTTCTTTCCCCGTACCGTCATCCCCCTCCAGCATCATCACGTCCTTCATGTTCCTTTTGATATAAGGGAATAACTGGCTGGAATAGTTCTCCGCCTCATATTCCCCCGGATCGCCCCCATCGCCCAAAAACTCCGCAGAATCATCAAACTCACTGTCCTCATACAGCCGGAACAGACGGAGAAGGCACTCCCGCAGCTTCCCTTCTGTCAGACCTTCTTCCTGTATGTCCGGCTCCCGTCCCTCTTTCGGTTTTCTTTTCCCTACAGCATAACGGATTCCGCCTAATACCGCTGCGCCTGCCACCGCCGCAGAAAGGGCTGCTGCTACTTTTTTGTGTTTCATTTTCCTTCTTTCTCCTTTCCGCTTCTGGACTTTTTGTCCAAAAGTTCCACAAATGCAAAAAGGGCAGCTACAAACCGCTGTATACGGTCTATAACTGCCCTTACGCTGTCTGCCATATTTAATTATCTGTACCGGATCACCGGACACTGCTTCGTCTTTTTCCCTACCTTCCTGCGTTCCAAAGCGAAAACCATATCCCCGGTACGCTCAAAATATCCGATGTCCTTTTTCCAGCTTATGCCGCATTTACAATGCTGCAAGCCGATAAACTGCTGCTTCATCTTCCTTCCGCAGTTCGGGCATACTTTTTTGCTCATGCCCTTTTTCTTGGTTTTCGGCTTGTCTGCATCTTCTTTCTTTTTCTCTTTCCTTTCCGGAAGTCCATTCTCCGCAATCCTCGCTTCATAACGTGGCAGACGGTAAAGATACAGGCGGTATACTTCATCAAAGGAAGCCTTTTCTGCTATTCCCTTTACCCTCTGATAGATTTGCCCCGCTATTTTTTCACTGTCCTCTCCTTCCGGCAGCTTATCATGCTCCCTGTAATAATCACAGGTCTTTTCAAACATACAGTCTGCTATTTTAGCTTTCTGCTTCTGCTTTAAGTCTTTATATGTCCTGTCTGCCCTTTTCAGGCGCTTCCTGTTTCCCAAACACACCACTCCTGCCTTTATCCTGATACGGTCTATTTTAACAGAAAACGCCCCGGAATTGTAAAAAATATCTGCCGCCTAACCGAAAGCATCTTCACACCGGGAAATGAAATATTTCTTCTTTTCCAAGATTTCCTTCTGCCTGTCTTTGGAAAGCGTCTGGAATATCTCGTCATAGTCAAGCTCCGCAAGCGGCGTACCCAAAACAGGCGTTAAAACCTCATGTTCATACCATATCCGCCAGAGTTCCTCAAACAGCCCCAGACAATCCGAAAATGCCATTGCCGAATCAAACCCCTCGCCCTCACTGAACCATTGCAGACGGACAAAGCCGAATCTCCCGGCATCCGCCACCATCACATCCGTCAGCTCATACAGCTCTGCGAACGCATCCGCCACCTTCCGGCACTTCGCCCGCTGTTCTTCCGTAATAAATATTTCTGCCATAGCGCACCCTCCTGATCCACTTCTGGACAAAAAGTCCAAAAGTTATTTATTCTCTTTCAAACAGTAAATCGTACAGAGGTCAGCATATAATACGCCCTCCCCGCATTTTATCGTGTCAAACAAAAGGCACTGGAACAGCACGTCACGCACACCCTCAAGGCTTGCAATCCCCTGTTCTGTTTCTGAAAAGCCTGTGCCGGGAATATCCACATCCGCCGATGCCGCCCGTCTTGCCGAGATGCAGTGCGTGTAAAGTCCGAGGATATATTTATCCGACATAGGGAAAGCGAATGTTTCCTGCCCGTCATATGTCACCCTGTATTTATCCTGTTCCCCTTCCGGCAGTTCAAAGAAGCACTGCACTGTTTCCAGATAAGTATGCCCGTCAAAATCCGGCTTTATTTTCTTTCCGTACCTGCGGATTGTGGAAAAGAGGGTATTCCGGTCAATAAAGGAACGGGTACGCTTAAAAGCTGGTTTCCTGCCTTTGATGTCCATGTAAACATTATTCCCTGTCCCTTTCCCGGCAAACCTGCCATAATCGCCAATCCGCAGCAGATAGGACAGCGCCTCCAGCAGCTTTTCTTTTGACGCAATCTCCTGATAAGGGGAACTACTAAACTCTATCCTCACAAATCTTAATGGGCTGCTCCCCTTTGCAATCTCCCATTCCATTACCCGGTCAATATCCCTCATGGATTCCATTTATCCATCTCCTTCCGCTTTGGGCTGGAACATCCCTTTTTCTTCCCACCCGCCGCCATACATATCATGCTGCACCAACTGCTGGTAATAGTGGTTCATGGTGTTAGGCGCATTGTAGAGGGCAGTCACCATGTACGCCCTGATGTTGGTTATCTTGGTTGTGGTTTCCCTCATGCACCCGATAACATACTCCAAATGGGAGCTGTTCAGCTTTAAAAACTTTGATTTTACAAGCTCATAAGGGTAATCTTCCCCGTTGACCTTTACCGTCTTGCGCTTCACGCACACAATCTCGCAGATAACCTCATACAGTTCCTCATACAGCCCCTTATCCTGCCAGTCCCCATATTTCATGTGATGCTCGTATTCAATATTGTCACGAATAATTTCCATGTAGGCAGTGGCATTATCCATCACATCAATCATACCATTATCCGGCTTGCCCGGTTCCTGTTTTTCTGTTTCCCTATCCGATTGATTGATAGGATTGGTATAACTCAGATCAGTATAATTAGTATTGCTATAATTAGGGTTCGATTCCCGAACTTCCGCAAGTTCGGTTTCCGAACCTCTTGAAGTTTGATTTCCGAACTCCTGCAAGTTCGGTTTCCGAATCTCTTGAAGTTCGATTTCCGAACTTCTTGAAGTTTGATTATCGAACCTCTTGAAGTTCGGTTTCCGAACTTCTGCAAAGCTGTCAGCATTATCAGGCTTTTCCGGCTCTCTGCCCGGTTCTTTTCCGGCATCCAGTGTCGCAAAATTCTTCACATAGATAATGTCCGGCTTGCCCAATCCCTGCCTTTTCTTCTCGATCAGACCGATGCCCTTTTTGCTGTCAAGCTCCGCAATCACCTTTGCGCATTTTTCCCTTGCGCATCCCAAATCCTCCATTATGTTATCCAGCGTGTAATGGATATACACCCTGTTTTCTTCGTCAAGCCAGCCATTCTTGATTGACAATGCCAGCCTGTCAAG
>RAYY01000073.1 GCA_003611875.1 bacterium D16-56
GTATCAAAAGTTGAGACTTAACTTTTAATACCCATGATAGAAATATAGTCTATTGTCACACATTTTGCCGCCATAGTCGAGGTACGCACTATCTACCGTTTACCTTCTTTCTCGATTTTCTGAAATTCCTCTATAAGCATATCACTGACCGCCTGTGAGGGGACTTTCGCCCAATGTTTTGAGGTGTCCAATTCCGGGTACTTGTACCGCCACTGGTCGTATTCCTCTCTGCTTATCTCGCCCTGTTCCAGTTTGGCGGCTTGCTCCTGCCATGCGTGGAACATATCAAACATGGACGTATAAGTGGAATAGTCGGACTTGTCAAGGCGCAGGCAGATTTCCCCGTCAATCTCCCCGATTTTCAGCCCGTACATATCTTCCAACGCAAAGAGCGTGTGCATAAGCCCGATATAGGTATCAATATCCGGTACTGTGAGGGCGTGGGTGCTTACATCAAAGATACCCGCCATTTCTTTTACAAGGTCGTGCTTCGGTGTCCTCGCTTCGGTTTCATACTGTGCCATACGGACATCAGAGGTCTTTCCGAGAAAGCCGAGGATTTCGCCTAACTGTTTCTGTGTCATGCCCTTTCGGTTGCGGAAAAAGCGGATGCGTTTGCCGATTGCCATAATAAAACCTCCGTTATTGTGAAGTGTAGTTGTGTTGTAAAGTCATATCAGTTTGAGTAGGCTGTGCTTTGCTTAAACAAATTTGTTGAACTTAGTATAACATGGTGCAATAGAAATAGCAAGAATAACTTAAATAAAAAAAGTTAAGATTTTCTTGAAAGCCACTTGACTTAACGGAATTTATTTAGTATCATATCAACAAGACTTAAACAAAAACAGTTAAATGTTGAAAGGAGAGGGTATCTGAATGACAGAAAAATCATTTATGACAGTGGAGGAAGTGGCAGCGGAACTGCGTGTGTCAAAGTCAAAAGCCTATCAGATTGTAAGGGAACTGAACGCAGAAATGCAGAAACAGGGCTATCTGACGGTGGCAGGACGTGTGAACGCTACATTTTTTCATAAAAAAGTATGTTACAGCGAATAGAAAGGAGTTGAGAAAATGGCTGTATACAAAGACAACGCTACGGGGACGTGGCGGGTAATCTACCGCTTTACCAACTGGAAAGGGGAGAGGAAACAGACACAAAAGAGAGGTTTTGCAACCAAAAGGGAAGCGCAGGCGTGGGAGCATGAAGCCATGTTAAAGCAGGGCGCAAAACTGGATATGACTTTCGGCAGTTTCTTTGAAGTATACGAAGCTGACAAGAAACAGCGTGTCAAGGAAAGCACTTGGGAGTCCAAAAGCCATGTGATACGGACAAAGATTTTACCGTACTTTGAAAACCGCAAAATCGCAGAGATAGAAGCAAAGGACGTGATAGCGTGGCAGAATGAGTTGATGGCATACAGGGACGAGAAAGGCAAGCCCTATTCCGCAGATTATTTGAGGACGATACACGCACAACTGACGGCGATATTCAACCATGCGGTAAACTTTTATAACCTGCCCTACAATCCGGCAAGGCGGGCGGGAACGATTGGGAGCGAAGCCGTAAAGGAAATGGACTTTTGGACGAAAGAGGAATATCTGAAATTTTCCGAAGCCATGATGGATAAGCCCCGTTCCTATTATGCGTTTGAAATGCTCTACTGGTGCGGTATGCGTTCCGGCGAACTGCTTGCGCTCACGCCTGCTGATATTGATTTTCAGAAACAGACGGTCACAATCAGCAAGACTTTCCACCGCTCCAAAGGGCGTGACATTATCACAAGCCCTAAGACGAAAAAGAGCAACCGCACGATCAAAATGCCGCCGTTTCTCTGTGAGGAAATGCAGGAGTACATCAAAATGCTTTATGACATCAAGCCGGACGAGCGTTTATTTACGGTCACAAAATCCTACCTCAATCACGAAATGGAGCGAGGGGCGAAGCAGGCAGGCGTTAAGAAAATCCGTGTCCACGATATTCGCCATAGTGCGGTTTCACTGTTAATCAACATGGGATTTTCGGTACTGGCGATTGGGGAACGCATGGGGCATGAAGCGGAGAAAATCACTTACCGTTACGCCCACTTGTTCCCCACGGTGCAGACGGAAATGGCGGAAAAATTGGAAATGGAGAGAATGACAAAGGAGGACTAAAAGCATGGAGAAATCACTGGATTACAAAGGAAGATGGCGCAACCATACGGTGGCGTTCCGGGTATCGGACGAAGAAGCAAAGCTGTTGAATGATTTGGTGGCATTATCGGGGCTGACAAAGCAGGATTTTATTACAAGGCGGCTCTTATGCCGGGATGTGGTAGTGCAGGGCAATCCGAGGGTGTATAAGGCACTGAAAAATCAGATGGCGGCAATTTATGAGGAATTGAAACACATGGAAAGCATAAGCCTGGACAATGACGAACTGCTCTACACGTTACAGGTAATTGCAATCACTTTAGACGGTCTGAAAGGGGAAGATGAATGATAGAAAAAAAGAAATCGACTGCTCCCGTATCATCTGTTGGCGCAGATGGGGAACAGCCGAAAACAAAAAATTGCACTGAAATTATAGCAAATGGAAACGTAAAAAACAATCTGCAAGCCACTGTTTTTTGTGGCTTTGACACAAATTGCCCGGAGAAATCCGGGCAGGGAGGCGGGCTTCAAACCGTTTCCATGACAGAACTGTATGATACGGTTTACCCGCCAAGAACGCCTGTTGTGGACGGCTTTCTGTATGGCGGCACTTACCTTTTTGTGGGTGCGCCGAAAGTGGGTAAATCGTTCTTTATGGGGCAGCTTGCCTATTATGTGGCAATGGGGCTTCCATTGTGGAATTATCCCGTCCGAAAAGGGACGGTACTATACCTTGCACTGGAAGATGATTATGCAAGGCTTCAGCAGCGGCTGTCCGTCATGTTTGGCGTGGAGTGTGCGGACAATTTATTTTTTGCAACGCAGGCAAAGACACTGAATGAGGGATTGGACGGAGAATTAGAGGGTTTTATAAAAGAGCATAAGGACGCAAGGCTGATTATCATTGACACGCTCCAAAAAGTGCGTGAGGTCGGCGGGGACAGGTACAGCTATTCCAGTGACTATGAGATTGTGACAAAGCTGAAAACATTCAGTGATAAATACGGTGTCTGCCTGTTGGTGGTTCATCATACCCGCAAGTTGGAGTCCGAGGACAGTTTTGATATGATTTCCGGCACAAACGGGCTTCTTGGTGCGGCAGACGGGGCGTTTATCATGCATAAGAAAAAGCGCACGGACAACACGGCGGTCATGGATATTGTGGGGCGTGACCAGCCCGATCAAGAACTGACAATCGAATTTGACCGGGAACAATGTATTTGGAAATTTCAGAAAGCAGAAACGGAACTTTGGAAACAGTCGCCCAATCCGTTACTTGAAGCAATCAACGAATTTCTGACAGAGGAAATGCAGGAGTGGGAGGGGACAGCAACGGAACTTCTGAAACAGTTGCCGGATATGCAGTTGTCGGCGAATGTGCTTTCCCGGAGATTAAATGTAGTGAACAGCCAGTTGCTTAATGACTACGGCATTTTCTACGACAACAAGCGGGGGCATGAGAGAAAAATCATTCTGAAACGGCTAGAGCCGAAAGAGTAAAGTGCGACGATATGCGTCGGTTGCGACGGTATTTTAGATAGCGGTGCGGTATAGAAAATATCGACGCTATCGACGCAAACCGACGCATGGGGGAGCAGTAAAGCGGCGAAAAGCCGCCCCGTCCATTAGGACGGAAAGCCCCCGGCAGGGCGCAAAGGCACTTTTGATAAAGCGGAGCGTGTCGAAAGTGCTTTTGCGTTACTTTCGCAGAAAGTAACAAAGGCTATGCGCCGTATCCGGCGTTCATTACCCGATAGGGAGAAAGGGAAATTGATTGAAGCGGACAATCAGCGTTATGACAGGGAAAGGCTCTGTCAACCATAACAGCAGAAAATTCTACGCAAAGAACACTGACCCGGAACGGAGTTGTTTGAACGTAGAATACTGCAACGAAAATATCAAAGACGTATACCACGAATTATTTGATGAAGCACTCGCCCGGTACAACGAGAAGCAGACCAGAAGTGACCGCATAATTAATGATTATTATGAGAAAATCTGTTCCGGGAAACAGGAGAAGCCATTCCATGAGATTATTTTGCAGATAGGCAACAAGGACGATATGGGGGCAAAGACAGAGGACGGACAGCTTGCGGCGAAAATACTTGATGAATATATGCAGGACTTTCAGCGGCGCAATCCCACATTGAGAGTGTTCTCTGCCTATCTCCACATGGACGAAGCCACACCGCATCTGCATATAGATTTCGTACCCTATACGACTGGAAGCAAGAGAGGGCTTGAAACAAGGGTGTCATTAAAAAAGGCACTTGCGGCACTTGGATTTAAGGGCGGCACAAGGAGCGAAACAGAACGCAACCAGTGGGCAGCGGCAGAAAAAGAACGGCTTGCGGAGATTATGCTACAGCATAATATTGAGTGGGAGAAAAAAGGAACACATGAGAAGCATTTATCTGTTTTAAATTTTGAGAAGCAGGAACGACAGAAAGAGGTTGCGGAACTGGAACAGACAATCTCCGGCAGTAAAGAGGAATTATCCGATATTCTTCATCAGCAGATAGCGGCAGGACGAGAAACGGAGCAAATACGGAAAGAGGGCGAATTGATCCAGCAGGAAGTATTGGAACTTACCGCAACAAACCATCTGTTAAAAGAGCAGACGGAAACGCTGACAGAGGACAAAGAAAAGTTGTTATCCGAAAATGAAAAGTTGGAAAAACAGCAGAAAAAGTTACAGCAGGAAATCAATAAAATGGTACAGTCAAAGGAAGTCATGGAGCGCAATATACACACCTATGATGAAGATGTGAAATGGCAGTTAGCAGAGCCGGGGGCATTGATGAGCGCAAAGAATTATCGGGATAAAAAAGCACTTCCGCTTGTGGAGAAATTGAAAGAAGTGGTAAAAAATCTGACTATCAAATGCGTACAGCTTACGGAGCAATACAAGAAGCTAACCGCCAAAGTGGATGGGCAACAGAAGCAGATTAGCCGCTTGACGGATAAGGTCATGGAGCAGAGTGACACCATAGAACGATTGCAGGAAAAGGCGTCTGACTTGGGGCGTTTGGAGCGTCATTTAGGAAGGGAACAGGTGCAGTCGATAGTAGAACAGTCAAAGGCATTAGAACAGGCGGAAAAGGCAAATAAACGCCCGAAACGTGCCTTTGAAATGAGTCGATAGGAAAGGGGATTGATAGGATATGACGGATATGGAGAAGAAAGTCATGGTGCGGCTGTGTGCAAAGATTTTGACAGAAACAGAATTATATGAAATGGATATGGAAGTGCGGAATCTGATTGATTGGATATGTGTGTCAGAGCAGATAAAGGAAAACAATAATACAATCCGTAATCTGACCGGGGAATATAAGAAGATAGAGCCGGATTGCAGGGAGGGTGTGCGGGTGCAGTTGGAGCGCATGAAAGAACTGTGCAAAGAGCGAAATAATCTGTAAGAGAAGCAGAATGATTTGAAAGGGCAGAAACAGAAGATTGAGAAGTCGTTGGAGGGATAAGAAATGTGGGGCGTGGCGGTTGCTATGCTCTATATTTTTGTGGTAAATGGAGAATGAACGTGGTATAATTAAAACTGCCAATTTGGAATGTGGAGGTAATTTTAATGGATTTTATTAGGACTGATGGCAAGAATAAAGATTTTATAGAAAATTGCAGACTTCTTGACATTGATTTGGATAGACGTGTGGGGAAAAAGATAAAGAGAGATAAATACAAGAAATACAACCAATTAGATGAAATATCAGAAGCAATAGTAGTATATGAGGATAATAAAGCGGTTGGGGGCGGCGCAATTAGAAAGTATGATGATGAAAATATAGAATTAAAGAGAGTGTTTGTTCATACTGAATATCAAGGACAAGGTATAGGAAGCAAACTTGTTTCTTTGCTAATAGAATGGGCTATAGAATTGGGATATAAAAGAATGATTCTTGAAACGGGAGAGTTATTAGCTGAGTCTTGTGCTGTATATAGAAAAATGGGATTTGAAGTAATTTCCAATTATGCTCCATATGAGAATATGCCAGAATCATTGTGTATGGCAAAGGATTTGAAAGTCAGATAAATTCCTGCATTGTGAGGAAGATAGGATAATATTTTCCTTAATGATAATTTGCACATGGTGCTACCACCATGTAAGTTAATGCAGATAAGAGAAATAGTAATGTGGCAGTTCGCAGTATCAAGCGGATTGCCACATTTTTATGGAAAAATTAGCGGTTATGTGGTAATATATAGAGGCAAAGATAAAAACACAACGCAAGGCAGTCTTGCAGAACTGGTAGGTAGTCCAGTCGCACCATTTTGGTGTAAGTAGCCCTCCCTCCTTAGGGTCGTCCGTTCTTTGTTCATTACAATCATTTTAAGGAGGAATTGTCATGGACAAAGTTTCGGGAAAGTTGACAGTATTTTTTGAGGAACCTTTTTGGGTGGGAGTGTTTGAATGTGTATCAGACGGAAAGTTATCTGTATGTAAGGTTACGTTTGGTGCAGAACCAAAAGACTATGAGATATATGATTTCGTTTTGAAAAATTACTATCGATTGCGATTTAGTCCGGCTGTGGAAACTGATGTAAAAGAAGCTGGTCGCAATCCTAAACGGGTACAACGTGAAGTACGGAAACAAATACAGAATACTGGAATAGGAACAAAATCGCAACAAGCTTTAAAATTACAGCAGGAGCAGTTGAAAACTGAACGAAAGATTGTGAGCCGGGAACAGCGGGAAGCAGAGAAACAGCGACAGTTTGAACTGAAACAGCAGAAAAGGAAGGAGAAGCATAGAGGGAGATAATGCCATTTAGTGAAGATATAAAAATTAAAGCATTGGTATCGTGTGGGAGAAAATGTTGTATTTGTCACAAATTCTGTGGAAATAATATGGAAATACATCATATAAAAGCAAAAGCAGATGGGGGAGATGATTCTTTTGGAAATGCTATACCATTATGCTTTGATTGCCATGCAGAGGTAAGACAATATGATCCTAGACATCCTAAAGGAATTAAATTTTCGGAAAAAGAACTCATTTTGCATAGAGATAACTGGTATAAAAAAATAAAACAAGAAAATCAGCAAGACAATGATAAAGTAAGTAAAGAACCAGTGAAAATGCATCATGAACAAAATTATCAACATATAATGCTTCATAAAGCAAATACTGGAAATGATATATTATTTTATTTAGAGGGTGCTTTGGGAATAGTTCACGATGAACAAGCAGAGACATTAGAAGAAGCAAAATTGCTCGGTGAATTTGTTCAGTATTTATTTGATACGATTGATATGGATTTCTTGATTGAACCTTATGATCGAGTAATGACGGCTTATAATTTATCTGAGAATTTAAAAGAATTAGACGATGCAGGCTTTTGGGTTTTTGTAGGGAAAGAGAATCGTAAAGTAACAGGGGGAGTAGGTAGTCCCGAAATGTTTCCTGTATTGATAGTTCGTATTGTTAGAAAGAATAGTAATGAAATTATAAAGCATGAGTTGTAATTTTTGCGTATAGTAATACATGGTGCTAGCACCATGTAGATATGGTAATCAAGGAGAAAATCTGTGATACCCGTATGATACCTGTTTGCTCTGAAACTGTAAATAAGGCGTAAAATATAGATATTATGGCGATAAAAACCCTTAAAAAGCAATCAAATATTTAACAATTATGTTATAGTTATAGGGAGTTCGAGTAACGCTCTAAAGTCCGGGAAGCCAGTGTTTATGCGGCTTTCCGGGCTTTTTCTCTGCGCCGTGACATTATTATGACATTATTTTTCAGAGCCAGCATAGAGCCAGGGGCATGAAAGCCTGGTTGCCAATTCTGCAGATCTCTGTTATAATTCCCTCATGGAAGAGTACCCATGACAGGGTGGCAGCCTCCCGAGCCAATGAAACCGGCTTGCCGGAATACATAGGAAGGGAGGTGCGCTTATGACGGCTTATGAAATCATTTCGATTTTCATAGGGATATTGGCTCTGCTGATGTCCTTTGGCAGCTTGATTGTGGCGTTGCTTGCCTTTCTCGACAGAGATAGGAAGAACAGGCGAAAAAAATAATGCCCCTCCTGTCTGATCCACAGGAGAGGCGCCTCTTATTGAGAGGTAAATAGCTTTGCTTGGGAGCATCCGCTTTGGAGTGGGTGCTCTTTCTACGTTCATTATATACTATGTCTTTGGATTTTGCAAGTATTAAAGAAATTTCGCTGGCAGCCCCCGGCTGGCAAGGAAATAGACTATGCCGCACAGTTCCAGGTATCCGGTCTGGAAGATTTCTGCTGAGGCAAGGCCGGCTTCAATCCCTTCGTCAAGCTGGGCCTCCTGCTCGAATTCCGCCGCGGTAACGGTGGCCTTCTCTCTTTTTTCCGGATCCCATCGGATAATTTCCTCGCTGTTTATGTCAATAAGAGCCGGCTGCTCCTTCAGATGGCTTTGGAACTGGGCCATGAACTCCGCAAGCTGATCTTCGATTGTCAAGTTGGCGGTAATGCCCTGGACTTTTACAGTATCCAACTGGGCGGCCAGCATTTTTTCTTTGTCCGGATACAGATGTGCATAGGTCTGCCAGGTTGTCTCAACCTTTTCATGGCCTAAGCGCTGCGATACCATCAGGATATTAAAGCCCATCTCGATCAGTAGAGAGGCATGGGAGTGCCTGAGAAAATCCAAACGTTTGGATTTTATTCGTTATCCAAACTTAAATAAAATCCAAACCTTTCAGAAAAAAGACGTAAACCGCAACAAATACCGTCTGAAAAGGTTTGGATTTTATTTTTGGTGTATGATTCCTTTATAACAAAAAAAGGGAGGTCATACCATGGATTTACAAAACCTAAAGGAACACCATGAAGAACTTCTTTCCTTCATGGAAAACAATGGCTATTGCAGTACCTACATACACCGGTTCAGAGATGAAATCAACCGTATACTGGCGGATGCAGACAGCCACCGCTGGCAGTCATACCAGGATATTTACCTTGAATACTTAAAGGTACCGCATTCCAAGGACTATCTCCGCAACAAGAGGACGATCATCGGAGCCCTGGAGCAATTCGATCTCTTCGGCCACTTTCCGGACGGCAGACACCGCCATACCCTTTTTGAAAGGGGCTCCTACCACCTGCTGGTGCCGGAATTCCAGGAACTGATTGATTTCTACCGTGCGTATGAAGTTCAGCGCGGCAAAAAAGAATCAACCATCCGGGGTGAGTCCCTTAACACGGCATCTTTTTTATACCGGATGCAGGAGCAGGGAGCCCGGAGCCTGGATGAAGTGACAGAAGATGCTGTCCTGTCGTTTTTCGTTTCGGACGACGGCACGCTGCAGAAGAGCTGTTCCTACAAGAAGAACATATCCGCTGTCTTTAAGGCCGGACTCAAATGGAAGGAACCACAGTGCCGGAGGATACTGGGCTTTCTCCCGCTGCTGCGCGAAACAAGGAAAAACATACGATACCTTACACAGGATGAAGTCAGGCTCCTGCGGGATGCGGCAGAGAATGATGGATTCTCCGCCCGCAACAAAGCCATTCTCCTCCTGCTCCTTTTTACAGGCCTGCGGGGATGCGATATCGCCGGCCTTACATTCAGCTCCATCGACTGGGAAAAAGAACGGATACTGGTGGAGCAGCAGAAGACATCCGTGCCGGTGGAGATACCTCTTTCTGCTGTTGTAGGCAATGCCATATACGATTATCTGGCAGAGGAAAGGCCGGATACCGGGAGCCTGCGCCTGTTCCTGTCAGAAACACATCCCTTTTCACCCCTGGCTGCCGGGAGCATTGGCAACATCGTGGCAAAAGCCTGCAGGCTGGCGGGGATAAGGCAGGAGCCCGGAGACAGGAAGGGCACCCATATCTTCCGGCACAACCTGGCGTCCTCCATGCTGGAGAACGGCGTCCCACAGCCCGTCATCACGCAGACCCTGGGACATACAGCCCCGGATTCCCTTGAGCCTTACCTGAGGGCGGACTTTGTGCATTTAAAAGAGTGCGCGTTAAGCATAGAAGCTTTCCCGCTGGCGGAGGAGGTGTTTTCCTTATGAAAGAGTTCCGGTCTTTTCTTGCCCCGCAGATCCGCCATTTCATACGGTACCGGCAGGCGTCGCAGCGCTGGAACGACTCTTCCTATGAAGAGAACCTGATGCTTTTCGACCGCTACTGCCTTGAAAACTATCCGGGTGATACCATGCTGACACAGGAGATGGTTGACGGCTGGTGCCGCCAGCGGCACAGGTCAGCAAACAATTCCTGCCGGTCAAGGATCTATGTGGTGGACAGCTTTGTCCGTTTCCTGAATGGGCGGGGTCTGTCCCCTGTACAGCCCCCGCAGATTCCCCGTAAGGAAATGCGGACTTACATCCCCCATGCCTTTACACAGGAAGAACTCAGCCGTTTCTTCCATGAGTGCGACCATATCCCCGTCATCAACAACCGGAAAGAGACGGTCATAAGGAAAATGACCATCCCCGTCTTTTTCCGGCTTCTTTACAGCAGCGGGATCCGCACGAATGAAGCAAGGCTGCTCCCCAGGGAAAATGCAGACCTTGAAAGGGGCGTCCTGGACATACAGTACTCCAAGGGGCATGGCCAGCATTACATTGTCCTGCATGACTCCATGCTGGAAATCATGCGCAGGTACGATACGGCCATTGGGGAGATTGTGCCCGGGAGGGAATATTTCTTCCCTTCCATACGGAATTCGCATTTGGGCAGGGGGTGGGTGACCAAAAACTTTAACCTCCTGTGGCGCGGGGTGAACACATCCCACGCTACCGCCTACGAATTCCGGCACCATTATGCCGTGGAAAACATCAACCGGTGGGTGGGACGGGGCTTTGAGTTCCATGACAGGCTGGTATTCCTCAGTAAGAGCATGGGGCATACGACAGTGGAGAGCACGAAGTACTACTACTCGATTGTGCCCGGGCTCTCGGAGATCATAAAGGAACAGACACAAGCCGGTTCGGAATGGATGATGCCGGAGGTGCCCGCAGATGAAGAAGCCTAATAAGGAAAGCATCCTGATAGCCGGATATATTTCAGGGTTTCTGGACGGTTATGTCCTTTCACAGAAAACAGACAGCATGAACACCCTGAAATCCTACCGGGATGCGATCGTGCTGTACCTGTCTTTTCTGGAAAATGAGAAAAAGATACACAGTGACAGCCTGAATGCAGACTGCTTCCGGCATACGGTTATCGAAGAATGGCTTGTCTGGCTGCGGGAATCCAGGGGATGCAGCCCGGAGAGCTGCAACAACAGGCTGGCATCTTTAAGGACATTTTTGAAGTACCTGGGCAGCCGGGATGTGGCTTACCTGCACTTGTATCTGGAGGCGGCCCAGATCCCGCGCAGGAAATGCCAGAAAAAGAAAGTGGAAGGCCTGACGAGGGAAGCGGTAAAGGCACTGCTGGATGCCCCCAGCCCATTAAGCAGGACCGGACGCCGGGATATGGCATTCCTTATCCTGCTCTACAGCACCGCTGCCCGGCTGGACGAGCTCCTGTCGATGAAGAACAGCCAGCTCCACCTGTCGGACGAAAAACCATATGCGGTTATTATCGGGAAAGGAAATAAGATCCGCACCCTTTACCTGCTGCCCAAGACCGTCGCGCATTTAAAGCGTTACCTGGCAGAGTTCCATGGGGAAACACCGGATCCGGAAGCTTATGTCTTTTATTCCCGTAATACTGGATGCCATGGGAAGCTGACCCAGCCTGCCATCAGCAAGATGTTGAGGAAATATGCCAAGATAGCGCATGAGGTCTGCAGTGATGTGCCGCTAGGACTCCATGCACACCAGCTTCGCCATTCGAAGGCTTCACACTGGCTGGAGGATGGGATGAACATCATACAGATTTCATTTTTACTCGGCCACGAACAGCTCCAGACCACGATGGTTTACCTTGATATCACTGTGGAAGAGAAAGCAAAGGCACTGGCCACTCTGGAGGATGAAAACGACAGAAAGGTATCTGCAAAGTGGAAAAATCCTGATGGCTCTCTTGTAGATTTTTGCGGTATCAAGAGAAAAAGATAAAAATAATATCCAAACTTTTTCAGACGGTATTTGTTGCGGTTTACGTCTTTTTTCTGAAAGGTTTGGATTTTATTTAAGTTTGGATAACGCAGGTCATGCACCCGGGGAGGCGTGCCATCTTCCCTTGAAATGTGTGCGGCCTTCATGTATTTTTTCATCATCACATAGACCGGCGTGCTGTTGTAATGGTTTCCGTCAGGGCTTGTGAAAAAGTATCCATTATAATCCGGAGGATACGCCATCTGTTCCAGATAATAATCCACATATTTCCAAAGTGATACGGACATGGGAACACAGCGCTGGCTTCCATTTTTTGTATTTGAGAGATACAAAACTCCCTGTGTGGTATCTACATCCCCTGTTTTTAACAGGAGCGCTTCGTTTAACCGTAGTCCGCACCCATACAGTATCCGTAAAAGCATTGGATAGATAAGATGGAACTTTGGATATCTTCCCCGGTACGGGAGATGGTCTACAACTTCAAACAGCCGCCGGATTTCTTCGTGGGTAAATATATACGGACAGAAATCGGATCTCACCTTTACATATTTTTCTGCCGGATAGACATATGCTGCGCCGCCGCATTCGTTTACAAAAATGGCAAAATCATGGATGAAGTTCATGCGCATATACTGTGTTTTCAGGGATTCTTCCGGGCGTTTTGCCACAAATTCTTCCACAGATGCTTTGGACAGCATTTCCGCCACAGGTACAAGGGGCTGTCTATCAAAAAAACGCTCCAGTTCCTGGAGCATGAAGATGGAAGCCAGCCCATACTTACGCCCTGTGCCGCGTTTGTATTCTACATATTTATAAAAGTAATTCTGATAAGGGCCATGGAACAAATACACTTTTTCTTTATCTTTCATAAGTTACCTCCAATGCTATGCGGCGTAATGCGGTGATATCTATCCCGGTATACCTCATGGTCGTTTCTGTACTGCTATGTCCGAGGATGCCTGAAATGACTGGGAGATCCGCCCCGTCTGCCAGCAGGTTCCCCGCCAAACTGTGCCTCATTGCATGCAGTCCGTGTTTTTTTCCGGAATAGTTAACACCTGACAGCTCCATATATTTTCCTATCAGCTTGTAAAAGGGATTTGTATTTTCGTAGGGCGTATATGGGGCCTGCGGCCTGATAAAGATATAGGGTGAAGAAATCTGCGGGCGGCTGTTCTTCAGATAATCCAGAAGTGCATATTTCACGTTTTCAGGCATTGGGAGTATCTGTTCATTTCCAGTTTTCTGCTGGATAAACTGTATGGAGTCCGTTGCCCAGTGGATATTTTCCATTTTTAGCAGGCATAAATCCCCGGACCGTATGCCAAGCTGCATAGCCAGGACAAGAACCAGATAATCCCTGCGTCCAAGAAGGGAATCCCTGTCAACAGCAGAAAGAATGGATTTTAAGTCTTCCTGGCTGTATTTAGAGGGGAGCCTTACATATTTTGAGAAAGAGTTTCCGGAAAACAGCCTGTGCAGAGGGGTGGAAATTTCCTGCCTGAAAAAAAGGAATTCCAGATATTTTTTTATGGAACTGAGGTACAGCCCTTTTGTGGCGGGTGAGAACGGGGAATTTTGCAAACGATCCAGATACTGTATGATGAATTGGTCTGATAATCCAGCCTCCTGTTCGGACTGGTATTTAAGAAAATGTGACACTGCATATTTCCTGCTGAGTATAGTAGACTCTTTCAAGCCTTCTTCCCGCAGATGGTTTTCATATTTTTGCAGCATTTCCGAATCAAAAAGGGCAGAGGGCTGCTGTTTGTCCCTGTAGCATTTAAAAAACTTTCCATGGTCTTGAAAATCTCTTATGCCTTTCAATGAACGGATTTGGAACCGTTGAAAGGGGGAGACGGGGGCATGCGGATCGATCTGCCACTCCATGAGCATAAGCGGAAGGCATTGCTCATAACAGAAATATTGTATGCATTCCCGCTGACAGACCTGCAGGAGTGTTTTCCAGCATTTATGGTAGCGTTTAACACTGGAATAGGAATACCCATTGTTTTGGAGATACAAAACTGCATGCTGAACTAAATGTTCAATTGGTGTAAGGTTACCAGCCATAAAAATCCCTCCATTCGTTTTCTTCTATTATAACTTTTATGTAAAGCTATAAAGGAGAAAAAAGCGAAATAGAGGGATTTTATTTTAGAACTTTCCATAATAAATCACTATACATAAGCGTTGCTTGCCACGGTTATCGGAAATTTCTGATAACGTAGGTTATAGGAAAATTATTTTTATCGGAAAAGCTTAAAATAGGCTCGAAATTAAAAGAAAAAGCTTTAAAAAT
>RAYY01000074.1 GCA_003611875.1 bacterium D16-56
TGACAGATAATCGGGCATTTTCCCTGTTTTTCTCGGCGTTTTCCTCTACGTCTATTCGTCTGGTCGTCAGACGATGAATTGAATGGGGAATCCAATTCTATCAGTAACCAAAAATCCATGCTGGAAGATTACGCCCGCCGCAACGGTTTTCCAAACCCGACCCATTTCACGGACGATGGAATCTCCGGAACCCGGTTCGACCGCCCCGGATTCACTGCCATGATGGAAGAAGTGGAAGCCGGGAACGTGGAGGCAATTATCATCAAAGACATGAGCCGCCTGGGACGTGACTATCTCAAAGTTGGCCAGGTCATGGAAATCCTGCGGCAGAGAGGCGTTCGGCTGATCGCCATCAATGACGGGGTGGACAGCGCCAACGGAGAGAATGATTTTACCCCGTTCTTGAACATCATGTATGAATTTTACGCCAGAGATACCAGCCGCAAGATTAAATCCGTATTCAAGGCAAAAGGCATGAGTGGCAAGCACCTGACAGGTACTGTCATTTACGGCTACTTATGGGACGAAAAGCGGGAACACTGGATTGTGGACGAAGAAGCCGCTGACGTGGTGCGCCGGATATTCGCTATGACTTTGGATGGATACGGCCCCTACCAGATTGCGAACCGGCTGTCACAGGAAAAGATTGAGATACCTTCCCTGCACCTTTCCCATTACGGGGAGGGCGTGAATCAATCCAAGACGTTTAAAGACCCTTATGGCTGGGGTTCTTCCACTATCGTCAATATCCTGAAAAAGCGTGAGTATTTAGGCCACACCATCAACTTTAAGACCCGCAAACATTTCAAGGACAAGAAAAGCCACTATGTTGACGAAAATGAATGGGTAATCTTTGAGAACACCCACACCGCCATTATCGACCCGGAAACCTTCGAGAATGTGCAGAGAATCCGCTCCAACGTGAAGCGTTACCCGGACGGATGGGGAGAAGCCGCACCGCTCACCGGACTGCTCTACTGCGCCGACTGCGGCGGCAAGATGTACGTCCACCGCACCAACAACGGCAAGCGTATCTCACAATATACCTGCTCCCAATATAGCAAGGTTCCGGTTGGCGTCCTCTGCTCCACACAGCACCGAATCAACGAAAGCGCCGTCCTGACACTGGTTTCCGATATGCTCCGGGCGATTGCGGAGTATTCCAGGAATGACCGGGCAGAGTTTATCAAAGCGGTTCAGGAAACCCAGGCCGAGCAGCAGGCCAGCGACATCACCAGAAAGCGGAAACGGCTGGCGGCGGCACAGAAACGTGCCGGGGAACTGGAAAAACTGATATGCAAGATTTATGAGGACAATGTACTGGGTAAGCTGCCGGACGCAAGGTATGCCACTCTGGACGCACAGTACGCAAAGGAGCAGGAATCCCTTTCCGGCGAGATTTCCGAACTGGAAAAGGCAATCGCCGGATATGAGCAGAGCCGGAAATCAGCGGAGAAATTTATCGCCCTTGTTGACAAGTACGAGAATTTTGACAACCTGACTACCACCATGCTGAATGAGTTTGTGGAGAAAATCCTTGTCCATGAGCGTGACCGGAAAGGCAGCATTGAAACTACACAGGAGGTTGAGATTTACTTCAATTTTGTCGGAAGGTACATACCACCCCACTTCGGGGAAGTGAACCTCACGCCGGAGGAACTGGAAGCCCTGCGGAAGAAAGAGGAACGCAAGGACAAGCTGCACCAGGCGTATCTCCGGCGCAAGCCCAACGGGACACAGAAACGATATGAAGAAAAAATCAAGGCAAAGAAAAAGGCTGAAATCGAGGCGAAGAAAGCCGCTATCCATGCCGAGGATATGGAAAAAGGCGTGTTTATCCCGGCCGGCAGCCTGCCAAAGAAAGAACCCCAAAAAGCACCAATGCCAGCCAGAGCCGCTATGTAGGCGGCTGGCATACCACAGAAAAGACAAGGAGGCATACACATGAATGGACTGACTTATACAAAAGTTGGAGATTACTATCTCCCGAATCTGGTATTAAAAGAGCAGCCGGACACGCCGATTGGCAAGTATGGGCGCATGAGGCTCCGCTATCTGAAAGAACACCGGAAAGGACTGTATACCAGCCTGCTCCTGACGGAAAAACTCTATCCCCATTTGTTGGAGATTGACGAGGCGGCCAATATGCGAATGGATATTCTTATGCCACAACTGATGAAGGCCGCCGGTGTGACCGAGGAACTGAAAGCAGCCGAACAGATGAAATGGGTAGGGCTGGCTAATAACTGTAAGGCGCAGGCAGAGGAAATCATTCTGTATGAACTGATTTACAATTAAACAGGGAACAACAAAGAGAGGCAGAAGAAAGGTATCCTTCCGCCTCTCTTTGTCTGGCGCTGATAAAATCATGTTTCTGTATTATCCAGGCCGGAATTACCGTCATTTTTCTTCAGAGAAGAAATCCATGTTTCGATTGCCCTGGCAAGAATAAGCTGTTGCTGCAGAACTGCCATTCCGTTTTCAGGAACGTCCGATATATTTTCCTTTGCAAGAAAGTTTTCTTCCAGATAGGATTTTAATTGCTTGATGTTGTTCTCAATATTTGCCAGACATACATTCTGTTTTTCTTGTGAGAGGCTGTTCAGGTTTACAATCACAGCATTAAAATCCAGATAAATGTTGATGGACTTTGCGGCAATTTCCAGCATAAGTTTTTCAAATTCCTGCTCTCCCTGCCGGGTTAGAGAATAGACGGCTTTTTCCGGCATTTTTCCCTCTTTTTCAATACGGCTTTTAATGAATCCTTTTTCTTCCAGTTGAAGGACTTTTTTATAAATTGAGGGAGTGCTGATTTTTACCCATTTGGATATGTTACGGTACTCAACCAGTTTTTGAATATCGTAGGCGCTTAAAGATTCCCTTTTTAAAATTCCCAGTACAATTAGGTCGATTGTGGCCATATTCGCTCTCCTTTAACACTTGACAGATACTATAAATTATAGTAATATATTCCCTGTTGCGCAACTATTATAATTTATAGTAGTATAAATAATAGCATTAGTCAAGCGAAAGGAGAAAACGACATGAACGAGCAAAGCAAGAAAATGGAACTTCTGGGGGCTGTGCCAATACCAAAGGCTCTTTTGGCACTGGGACTGCCAACCATGATAGGTATGCTGATTAACGCACTTTATAATCTGGCAGATACCTACTTTGTCGGTGGATTAGGTACGGATCAGATGGGGGCGGTTACAGTAGCTTTTCCTTTGGGGCAGATTGTTGTCGGCCTGGGGCTGCTTTTCGGGAACGGGGCGGCGGCATATCTTTCCAGGCTGTTGGGGCGAGGGGATAAAGATACCGCTGATAAGGTAGCCAGTACAGCTTTATACAGCAGTGTATTGATTGGAGCGATTGTTATTATAGGCTCCGTCATATTTCTGAAACCAATATTAAATCAGATAGGCGCATTGGAAAGCGTTATGCCTTATGCGATTACCTATACCAGCATTTACATCACGTTTTCCATTTTTAATGTTTTCAATGTCACAATGAATAATATCGTGTCCAGTGAGGGAGCTGCAAAGACTGCCATGTGTGCGTTAATGGCCGGCGCTGTCCTGAATGTGATATTAGACCCCATTTTTATCTACGTCCTGAATCTTGGAGTTGCCGGCGCAGCCATTGCCACGGCTATTTCTCAGGTGATTTCCACGGTGGTTTACCTGTGCTATATCTTCCGGAAAAAGAGCATATTCCATTTTCGCATGAAAGACTGCTGTTTTTCAAAGGAAATAATGTCTGAAATTTTGAAAATAGGGATTCCCACATTACTCTTTCAAGTTCTGACCAGTATGTCTATCAGTATGATAAACAATGGGGCAAAAGAATATGGCGGCTCTGCCCTTGCCGCCATGGGGCCGCTTACAAAAATTATGTCTATGGGAACCTTGATTGTTTTCGGTTTCTTGAAAGGATTTCAGCCAATCGCCGGATTCAGCTACGGAGCAAAAAAATTTAGTCGCTTATATGAAGCGATTAAAACCTCTGTTCTGTGGTCAACCATATTTTGTGTGGTTTTTGGATTGATAGCCGCTATATTCCCGTCACAGATTATGGCATTGTTTACAAAAGGAGATACCGAAATGATTCAGATTGGTGCGGCAGCGTTACGGGCAAATGGTCTGTCATTTATCCTTTTTGGATTTTATACCGTGTACTCCTTCTTATTTCTTGTAATGGGAAAGGCGAAGGAGGGCTGCTTTCTTGGCGCTTGCCGACAGGGAATCTGCTTTGTGCCGGTTATCTGGTTTCTGCCAGGAGTTTTAGGATTAAACGGTGTCATTTACTCCCAGCCGGTTGCTGATGTTCTGGCCGCCATTATCACTGTTTTTATGGCTTTGAATCTTCATAAAAAACTGTCCGCTGAAGAATCCCGTATGGCTTTGCAATCAGGAACACCGGAAAAATAGGAATTGTCATAAATGGGTAAGGTATGCTGATTTCTAAAACCAGACGCAAGCCGCAGAGTAGGAATTGGTATCAAGAAAGTGTGATGTAATGAAAAATAAATCCTTATGGATTCACTGTCCGGCTTGTGGAGGTAAAACAAGGACGAAGGTGTATGGGGACACGGTGCTTTTGAACTTTCCGCTTTTCTGCCCGAAATGCAGGAAAGAAATCAAAATCAATGTAGTACAGCTAAAAATGACGTTAAGCAAAGAGCCAGACGCATAATGCGGAGAGCCTGCTTCCTTTGGTATGGGAACGCAGGCTCTCTTTCATGTTATGTATCAGATTCAATTTCAATGGCCCCTTTTGCCCTTAGTACGGATAAAACGGATTCAATGATTGGGATCAGGGCGGCAGACTCTTGTTCGCTGCATTCCTCAATCATAAATCGAAGCTGGCGGATTGCGGGACTTTCCCTTTTCATTTCAGGATTGAAAATCTCTCTGGAATCCAGTTTGAGCGCACGAACCAAAGGATATAGGACTTCCATTTTAGGATTTCCCTTGTAGTTCTCTATGTTCATTACGGTACGTGCGTCAATGCCGCTTTTTTCAGCTACCTGACTTTGCGTCAGACCCAGTTCTCCCCGTGCCCTTTTAATGGCATTCCCCAATGGATAAGAAAATTCTTGCATAGCGGTTCACCTCATAAGTATTTTACAATACACTTTATTTCATTTGAACTCAACACGGTTCCGTAATTATATGAACTATAGTACATATCTTTCCAAGGAGATGTGATTTGAAAGATAGGACAATTTTAAAAATTGATATATTCGGTATGAATTTCAGTGTTTAGCTGAAAACCACCACGGGATTGTAAGTGAATTACGGTTCACCAAAAGAAGTTATTTTAAAGGCATACTTGCAGATTTTCTTATCTGTCTGTGTGCCTTTTGCTATTTTCGATTGAAACAGTCAGTGGGTTGCCGTTCCCCGCCCTACTCCGTTCAGAAATCATTGCAAAAAATCTGAACGGAGGAAAGGAAGATGGAAGTCACCATCAACATAGACGGAAAAGCCCTGTCCGTGGAGGTCACAGTCGAAGTATACGAGTACCTGGACAGAGCTAGCCACAAGGAAGAAAACCTTGCCCATGAGAAGCGGAGGCACTGGGACAGCCGGGAGTTTGACGAGTACATAGTCCTCACCGAAGGGCGTTCCTGCTACTACCAGACACCGGAACAGTGGGTATGCAGGAAAGAAACCATGCTGGAGATTAAGGCCGCCCTTGCGCTCTGCACCGAGGCGCAGCGCCGCCGGTTCCTGCTCTACGCACTGGAGGGTTTGAGCTATGCCGAGATTGCCGGGCTTTGCCGCTGCTCCAAAGCTGCCATACAGGACAGCATTGAGGCGGTACGGAAGAAAATCAAAAAATTTTTTTGATACAGACCCTACGACTGGCCGTTTTCGGGCTAACCAGTGAAGGGAATTTTTTCCCTATCACATTTCCGGGGAGGACAGGCAGGAAACCGCTGCCTGTCTTCTCCGCATTTTAGGAGGTCAGCCATGAAAACAATCAATCTAAGGTACTGTTATCCCTACTACACCGGGGACGTGTTTGTGGAGGTATCGGACGAAGTGGCCGAGGTCATGGTGCAGTCTGTCCGGCAGATGTACAACTATGACCGCCGGACACGCTACCACAAGGCATTTTACTCCCTGGACGCCTTTGACTGGACGGAGAAGTACGCACTGGAACACAGCCCGTCAGCGGAAGAGATTATCCTGATGAAAGAGGAACAGGCCGCCCATGAAAAGCTGCTTGCCATGCTGGACGAGGCGCTCTCCATTATCACTCCCATGCAGGCAAGACGTGTTAAGGGCTATTACATCAGGGGATTAGATTTTACCCGGATTGCCAAAGAGGAAGGCGTTGACAAAAGTGTGGTAAACCGTTCCGTACACCGTGGCCTGAAATGTATGCGTGAGTTTTACAGCCGCCAGCAGACGGAATGAGGTGCAGCCTATGCAGACAATCAATCTGAAAAAATATTATTACCCGCTTTTTGCCACGGACACAATGATTGAGGTATCGGACGAGGTGGCCGAGGCTTTGCTGCTTATGCGGAGGGAAGAAAACAATCGTTCCCGCAAAATCTGGTATCACAAGGCATACTATTCCCTTGACTGTGAGGATGGGATTGAAAACTGTGCCTTTGATTTTACCGCCAAATCCCCGGAGGAGATTCTGCTGGAACAGGAGGAAGAACAGCTTTTCCTTGCCACACTGGAACATCTGTCCGAAGCTATGGATAATCTGACGGACATACAGGCAAGGCGTATCCACGCACGCTACATACTTGGCAAAAAACTGATTGAGATTGCCGCAGAAGAAGGCGTGAGCGTATCTGTAGTACAGCAGACCGTTAAGAGCGGATTAAAGCGAATGCGGAACTATTTTGAGAAAAAGAAGTGGAGGGAATAAGGGAAATGAATTTTACCAAAAGCGAACTGGAAATGCTCTACCAGTATGCCGCACCAACGAAGGAAGAAACCCTTGCTGGGCTGAAAGAGATTGTGCCGGTTCTGGAAAGGAAGGACGATCTACTCTCAAAAGTGATTGTCGAGAATACCATACGGAAACTGGAAAAACTGGCGGAGCCGGAGTGCAGCCGGTTTATTGCGGATAACCGGGCAGCCTTTATCGAAAAACGGGATAATTCTATCCGCCAGAGGCTTGCCGCAGCCAAAGCCAGGAAGGGGGAGCCGGTTCTGCAGGGGCATGACCTGACAGGCATGGAGCGGTTCCTGCAGGAAACAAGGCACATGGTAACGGTGGATATTCTGAACAGTGACAGCCCAGTGGGATTCTCCGGAGAGCGATACCGATTTTTCCTCTCTGATGAGGGCTACAAAAACGCCAGAGCCAGTGAGAAGCGGGGAGAAATCAAAATCAGGAACCATGCCGCTGTCATGGCCGGGAAACTCTACCTGGATAAGAAGCCGCCGGCACAGGAACGGTGAAGGTAACAAAAAGGAGGCTCCGCAAATCCAAATCTGCATTGCCCCTTTAGTCCGTATCTTCGTCTGGTACATACTCCATGATGTCCTCAATACGGCAGTTTAGAATCCGGCACAGGTTGTTGAGAATCATGGTTTTGACAACCATGTTTTTCCGCAGCCGATGAAGCTGTGCTTTATCTATGCCGAAATCCTTGATTAGTCTGTACTGGCTAATCTCCCGCTCTTTGAGGGTAGACCAGAGCCGGTCATATTTAATCATGCTGTCAGCCCCCTTCCCTTGTATTTTAACTGTCAGCAAGCCTTAATCATATGGTGCGTGTATGCTCCCTTTTTATGCTGAATTGGAATATAAAAAACGATTATCAGAGAATACAGACAACAAGGAGGGGAACAAAATCAATTCATGTAATGACTGTAACAACCAAATTTTTCATTACACGAGGCAACCGCAAACGGTTGTCTTTTTTTGCCGCCCGAAGGAGGTGATTACAAATGCCAGATATAGACAAGCTGAAAAACCAGCAGGAAAAAGTAAAGACGGAAATCCGCCAGTTGGAGAACCGCCAGAAGATTCTCCTGAACCGGAAAACGGACGCAGAGCGGAAAGCCAGGACACGCCGCCTGATTGAGCATGGCGCGGTTCTGGAAAGTATCTTCCCTGCCGTTACCGCTATGACCGGCGAGGAAGTCAAAGCATTTTTATCCGCCATTTCCTGCCTGCCGGAAGTCATACGGCTGCTGAAAAACGAGCCTGAAAGCCAAGGTATGCAGCAATCTTAGAAATTCAACGGCGCACTTATACACCGTTCCGGTGCGTGCGCCCTGCCGGGGGCATGGCGTCCGCTGGACGCAATGGGGAGCTACACTCCCCAAACCCCTTGTATGCTCCGCCGGAAAGGACACCCGCTCTGCGTCTGCCCTTTCCAGCGAAGCCAATTTATCCCAGCCGAAAGGAGGCGAACCGCCATAGCCATCTTCCATATGCCCGTCCAGATTATCAAGCGCAGCAAGGCCAAGTCTGCCGTAGGCGCTGCCGCTTACCGGAGCGGAACCAAAATGACCAACGAATGGGACGGGCTTACCCATGATTACACCCGGAAACGTGGCGTAGTCCACTCTGAAATCATATTGCCACCCCATGCCCCGCCGGAATTTCAAGACCGAAACACTCTCTGGAACAGTGTGGAGATGGTTGAAAAAACCCGTGACGCACAGCTTGCCCGTGAGATAGAAATTTCCCTGCCGGTAGAACTGAACCGGGAGGAACAATTACAGCTTGCCCGCTCTTTCATCAGAGATACTTTTGTCGCCGCCGGTATGTGTGCGGATTTCTCTATCCATGACAAGAAAGACGGCAACCCCCACTTCCATGTCATGCTCACTATCAGGCCTCTAAAGGAGGACGGACAGTGGGGAGCGAAATGCCGGAAGGTCTACGAATTGGACGAAAACGGCCAGAAAATCCCCAACGGCAAAGGCGGCTGGAAGAACCACCGGGAGGACACTACCGACTGGAACGACAAAGGAAATGTAGAGAAGTGGAGGGCTGCTTGGGCAGCTTACGCCAACAGAGCGTTGGAGGCGGCGGGCAGGCCGGAACGGATTGACCATCGTTCCTACGAGCGTCAGGGCATTGACAAGATACCTTCTATCCATCTGGGCGTTGCCGCAAGCCAGATGGAGCGGAAAGGCATTGCCACAGAGAAAGGAAATATCAACCGCCAGATTGCCGCCGACAATAAACTGCTAAAGGAGATTAAAGCAAGGATTACCCGGCTCTATAAATGGACAAAGGAGCAAGCGGGGAAACCGGAAGGAAAAGACAGTATCATGGCGCAGCTTTACGAGGCACAGTTGTCAGAGGGAAAACCCGGCTCCCGGTATGGGAAGATAAGGAACCTGAAAGAAAGTGCCGCCTTGTTCAATTTCCTGAACGGCAACAACATCACTTCCATGGAGCAGCTTTATGAAAAAGTGGCTGCTATGAACAAAGAATATTATGCCCTGCGTGGGAAGATTGTCACCGCCGAGCGGCGTATCAAAGTGCTGGGCGAACATCTCTCCATGTGGGAGAAATACGAGAGGAACAAAGGAACCCGCCGCCACCTTGACAAGATGAAGCCGGGAAAGAAAAAGGAGCAGTTTGAGCAGAAGCACGGTGCGGAACTGGCATTATATGACGCCGCTGTCCGGTATCTGGAAAAGCTGAAAGCTAACGGCGAAGAAATCACCCCGAAGAAATGGCAGGCCGAAGCCGACCGCCTGAAAGCGGAGAAATCGGTACAGTATCAGAAAATGAAAGCCATGCGGGAGGACATCAAGGCGGTGGAGAATCTGAAAAAGACAGCGGAACAGTTGGCCAGGACGGAAAATGAACCGGCCAGAAAGAAGGAGGAACAGGAATTATGACACAGCAGTTTATCACCATGACAATCACCATCACCGCAAAGATACCCGTGCCGCCCACGCCGCCAGCGCCTACGGGGGCGAAAGCGCCGGAGTCGGTTTTCCTTTTCAGGGAGGGGCAGCCGCCTTTGTGCCGCTGTAAGGTGAGATATGGGAAACAGGCAGCATGAGCGAATCCCGGCCATGGACTACCGGCAGTACCGCAGGGCGAGGCGGCTGGTGCGTGAGTGCTGCAACTACGACAACGGCCAGTGTATCGTGCTTGACGAGGGGGAGGGGTGCGTCTGTGTCCAGAGCATTTCCCACTCCCTGCTCTGCCGCTGGTTCCGTGCGGCGGTGCTGCCTTTAGACCACCAACTGGAAACGGCGCTTTACCACCGGCTGGAAAGCAGGCGGTGCAGCGAGTGCGGCGCTCTTTTCCTGCCCGGCTCCAACCGGGCGAAATACTGTAAGGATTGTGCCGCCAGGGTGCGCCGGAGGAAAGAGGCAGAACGACAGCGGAAAAGATACCATGATCCTACGCATTTAGGAGCGGAAAAGCCTTGTAAATCAAGCACTTTAGGAGCGTGTCGGAGGGGAGGCAATACTTTTTATCACCGACACTCCCAAAGCCCCTTTAAAATGCGTACAGAGTAAAAAAGCTATTCAGAACAAAAGGAGCAACTAAATGACAGAGAACCGACGATTTTATTACCTCAAGCTGAAAGAGAATTTTTATAACAGCGAAACCATGGTCATCCTGGAGAGTATGCAGGACGGCCTTCTGTACTCCAATCTCCTGCTCAAGATGTATTTAATGTCGCTGAAAAGCAGCGGCGTACTCCTGCTGAATAACTGCCTGCCCCATACCGTGCAGACCATAGCCACCTTTACCCGGCATCAGGTAGGCACGGTGGAGCGGGCTTTGAAGATATTCCAGGAGTTTGGCCTTGTGGAGATACTGACGGACGGGGCCTATTACATGAGCGACATCCAGCTGCTGATCGGCCAGTCGTCCAGCGAGGGGGAGCGGAAGAAAAAGGAGCGCATGAGGCTGAAACGCCAGAACCTGCTCCCGTCCGGGGAAACGGACATTTGTCCGTCCAATGGCCGGGTGGACAAATGTCCGCCTATATTAGAGTATAGAGATAAAGAGATTAGAGGTAAGAGTATAGAGAATAGAGAGGGAGATATGACACACGCTTATGGGAGATACCGGAATGTATTTCTATCTTCCGCAGAACTGGCAGAACTCCAGACGGAACTTCCCTCTCTTTGGGAACAGTACATTGAGCGGCTGTCCGAGTACATGGAATCCAGCGGAAAAGGATATAAAAACCACGCCGCCACAATCCGGCGCTGGGCGAACGCCGACAAAAAGAAGGAGGAACCGCCTGCCCGGAACCGGGATTACAGCGTAGAGGAAGGAGAAACCATATGATTGAGATTACCGCAGAAGTCCGGGCGGCCATTGACCGGGCCGCCGGGGATATGGAGCTTGCCGGGGACGAATACATAGAACCGGCTGACGGGCTTATCCACTGTAAGAAATGCCATGGCAGCCGCCAGACCGTTGTGCCCAGGTTCGGAGGCTCCGGCTATTTCATGCCCCGCTGCCTCTGCCCCTGCCAGCAGAAGGCGCAGGAGGAACGGAAAGCCATGGAGGAACAGAGGGAACGCATGGAGCGTGTCAAACGCCGGAAGGCGCAGGGGCTTCAGGACAGATACCTTTATGATTACACTTTTGCCAATGATAATGGCCAGAATCCCGTCATGGAGAAAGCCCACGCCTATGTGGAGCATTGGAAGAAGGCATACCGGGACAATGCCGGCCTTCTGCTTTTTGGTGACGTGGGAACCGGGAAATCCTTTTTTGCCGGCTGTATCGCCAATGCCCTGCTTGACCGTGACGTGCCGGTTCTGATGACAAATTTCCCGTCTATCCTGAACCGGCTGACCGGCGTGTTTGCCGAGGACAGGGCGGCCTTTATCGCCAGCCTGGACGATTACAGCCTGCTTGTCATTGATGATTTAGGAGTGGAGCGCAGTACCGAGTATGCCATGGAGCAGATGTTCACCGTCATTGACAGCCGATATCGGAGTAAGAAGCCGTTGATTGTCACAACAAACCTGAAACTGGAAGAAATCAAGAACCCGCCAGACCTTGCCCACGCAAGGATTTATGACCGCATACTGGAACGGTGTGCGCCGATTCTTTTTTCCGGTAAAAATTTCCGGGAGGAAGGAGCCAGGGCGACCAAAGCGGCGGCGAAAGAGATTGTGAGTAAGGGATAACAAAACCTGATTGTATGTAAAGGAGAATTTATGGGCAGCGAGAAAATCACAGAGGACATTACCACCACGACACCGGCTAAGGACGCTCCCGCACTGGTGAAGAAGATTGGCCGGACTACCTACATTGTGAGGGTTCATTTCAGTAAGACCAGCAGGGAAACCATGAGCGACAAAATCAAGCGTATGCTGAAAAATGAGATACAGCAGATGTGAAAAAACGATAACGGCAACAAGAAGCCGGGATTCAGAAATACGCGACGCTATGCGTCTGCTCCCGGCTTGTAAAATCAGGAGGTTTATGGTAGTATGGAGATACGAAAACGAAAGGGAAAGCAGGTGGGAAGATTGACAGTGACAGAACAGCAATATCAGGAAGATTTACAGCGTTTAAGAGGTTTACGACCAATCGATGATGATTTCATGCGTTGTCTTTTTAAAGACAATATTCCACTGGCTGAATTTGTGTTGCGCATTATCACAGATAAACCGGATTTAATTATTACTGATTGTGAAACACAGAAGGATATGAAAAGATTGGCTGGGGCACGTTCTATCTGTTTGGACGCATATGGAACAGATTCAGTTGGAAAAAAATATGATCTGGAAGTCCAGAGGCAGGACAAAGGAGCAGACCCACACAGAGCAAGGTATCATTCAAGTGTAATGGATATAGAGAATCTCCATTCCGGTCAGGAATTTAAAGAATTGCCGGACACATATACAATTTTTATTATTGAAAAAGATTTTTATGGTCAGGGTGAAGCTATTTACCCGATTGAGAGAATAAACCTTGCAACGGGTAAATCTTTTGAAGATGGGGAGCATATCCTTTATGTGAATGGTGAATATCGTGGAGAATCCGATATAGGAAAACTCATGCACGATTTTAACTGTACCCAAGCGGCTGATATGAATTTTGAACTGATGGCAGAACGAACAAGATATTTGAAAGAAAACCCGAAAGGAGTTCAAGAAATGTGTAAAATGATGGAGGATATGAGAAAAGAATCTTTGAAAGAGGTTGCTAAAAGAATGTTGGCAGATGGAATGTTGACACTTGAAAAAATTGCGGAATATGCAGGACTTCCTCTTGACGAAGTGAAAAAATTGAAAGCAGAACGGACAGCATAAAACAAAACCGTAGGCCGGGAATCTAAAAACAGGTTCCTGGCCTTATTTTTTTGCCCTGAAATGTAAATTTTCTGTGAACTTGATTAAAAAGTCCTTTACAAAACGTCTCTGGCAAAACCGCAAAATCAATCCTGATCAGCTGCGGCGCAAGAATGGCTCCCTTTGACATCCGGGAGGTGCGGGAATTGATGGAGGGCGACGAACTGGAACTTGAAAAGATTGGCGACCGCAAGACGGCGCTGTTCTGTATCGTGTCCGACACGGATATGACATTCAATTTCATTTCTGCGATGGTTTATACGCAGATGTTCAACGTCCTGTGCGACAAGGCGCTGGAAAACGGCGGCGCACTGAAAACCCATGTTACCTGCCTGCTGGACGAGTTTGCCAACCAGAAAATCCCCAACTTCCAGCACCTGATTTCCGTTATCCGAAGCCGTGAGATTTCCGCCCATATCGTGGTGCAGACGCAGAGCCAGTTAAAGGCCGTCTACAAAGACCATGCGGAAACTATCATCGGCAACTGCTCCTGCGTCCTGTTTTTGGGCGGCAAGGAGCGCAGCACCCTGAAAGAAATTTCGGAAACGCTGGGAAAGGAAACCATCGACCTTTTCAACACCTCCGACACGCGGGGAAGCCAGCGCAGCATGGGGGTAAATTACCAGAAACTCGGAAAAGATATGCCATACTTGTTCGTGAAGAGTTCAGTTGCCTTATAAATTCGCATGAACAGGGACACGA
>RAYY01000075.1 GCA_003611875.1 bacterium D16-56
GGGAGTCCCGTATTGTACGAATACGGCTTTGCGGGGAGTATCCTGTTCCCATACTTAAGATGAAACAAAAAAGGCATTGGAAGACAGGGAGGGATGGATATGGATTAAAAACGCTGCTGACAGCAGGGCTAAGAAAGGAATGCCCGGACCATGGGCTGAATGCGGAAAAAAGAAAACAGACCATGTGCTAAAAAATAAGGATTGTGGGAAAAACTGGTTTATTATATAATAAGATCAGGCAGAATCCTAAAGAGGCGGAAAAGCTTCTTATAATAGCCGGGGCAGGAATTATTTTTGGATGCCGTTAAAGGTATGGGGGACCGGGACAGGCCCCTTGTATTGGCCACAGGGAAATGATATAATTTAAGAAAGTATATTCTGGCCCAAGAGCGGCAGACTGGGGAGTATGGTGAGGCGGGTTAGGAAACTATGAAAGGTCATTGTATCGATTTATGAGGGACGCCCAGCCGAAATCATGACAGAACGCGGAGGACAACAGGATGAAGGGAGGAAAAAGGATATGGCGATAATAAACCGGGAACATAAGGACCGTCTGTTCAGCTTTCTGTTTGGAAGCGAGTCCAACAAGGAATGGACATTGAGTTTGTACAACGCAGTAAATGGCACCCGTTATACAAACGCAGAGGATATTCAGTTTACGACCATTGAGAACGCGGTGTATATGGGGATGAAGAATGATGTTTCATTTATCCTGTTTTATGTGATGAATATTTACGAGCAGCAAAGCAGTTACAACCCAAACATGCCTGTACGCCAGCTGATGTACGCGGGAAAACTGTACGATAAGTATATCCAGGTCCATCACCTGAATATTTATGGAAAAAAAGTGGTATCTTTGCCCATTCCGAAATTAGTGACATTTTATAATGGAACGGAAGGGGAGGAGGATAAGATCCTAAGGCTCAGTGACTCGTTCCGGTCAGACGCCGAAGCTTATGAGCCGGATATCGAAGTGAAGGTCAGAATGCTGAATATCAACTATGGGAAGAACAAGGAGCTGATGGATGCCTGCAGGCCTTTGGCAGAGTACGCATGGGTGGTGGAGCAGATTCGTGGGAACAGAGAAGCCGGGATGGAGATCGGCGAGGCGGTGGATAAGGCGATTAATGATATGCCGTTAGACTATGCGATCAGGATGTTTCTCATAGGAAACAGGGCGGAGGTGAAGGATATGTGTATTACGGAATATAATGAGGCTGAGACGATGAAGATGTTTAAGGAAGAAGGCCGGGAAGAGGGCCGGGAAGAAGGCCGGGAAGAAGGCCGGGAAGAAGGCGAGAATAGATTAGGAGAACTTGTAACTGTGCTGATATCAAAGGGAAGAACATCTGATATTGAAAGGGCAGCTAGTAATAAAGAGGCCAGAAAAAAGCTGTATGAGGAATTTAATATTAGTTGATAGATCCTTTCTTTGGTGGCTTTGTTTTTAGCAATGTTATAAAAAGTAAGTGTTATGCTCCAGGATGACATGATGTTCGGTACCGTGATGGCGGATCCTGAAATATTGCAAGCCATTTCTGGAAACAATCCTGGGGGTAAATATGAAAGGTCATTGTATCGATTTATGAGGGACGTCCAGCCGAAATCATGACAGAACGCGGAGAATATTCAGTTTTACGACCATTGAGAACGCGGTGTATATGGGGATGAAGAATGATGTTTCATTTATCCTGTTTTATGCGATGAATATTCACGAGCAGCAAAGCAGTTACAACCCAAACATGCCTGTACGCCAGCTGATGTACGCGGGAAAACTGTACGATAAGTATATCCAGGTCCATCACCTGAATATTTATGGAAAAAAAGTGGTATCTTTGCCCATTCCGAAATTAGTGACATTTTATAATGGAACGGAAGGGGAGGAGGATAAGATCCTAAGGCTCAGTGACTCGTTCCGGTCAGACGCCGAAGCTTATGAGCCGGATATCGAAGTGAAGGTCAGAATGCTGAATATCAACTATGGGAAGAACAAGGAGCTGATGGATGCCTGCAGGCCTTTGGCAGAGTACGCATGGGTGGTGGAGCAGATTCGTGGGAACAGAGAAGCCGGGATGGAGATCGGCGAGGCGGTGGATAAGGCGATTAATGATATGCCGTTAGACTATGCGATCAGGATGTTTCTCATAGGAAACAGGGCGGAGGTGAAGGATATGTGTATTACGGAATATAATGAGGCTGAGACGATGAAGATGTTTAAGGAAGAAGGCCGCAAGGAAGGCAATATTTCAACACTGTATGGGCTGTATAGTGATGGTGACATTACTTTGGAGAAGGCTGCTGTCAAAGCCGGAATGTCTGAACAAGCCTTTCTTGAAGTGGCAAAGAAAATTGTGGGGATATAATCCTCCTATGAAGCCCCTAAGTTTGCGAGGCTTTTGCTGCGTCATTCAGATAAAACCTAAGATTAAAGGAAAGTAAAAAATGTTAATGGAAAGGGAACGTTCAATTATGCAAGTTATGCGTGATCCTGCATAACAAACAAAAAGAAAATGGTTTCCTCCCAAGCCCTGGATTCTGGTCCGGGGCTTTTTGCATGTCAAAAAACGTACAATAGCTGACACGGCGCCTGCGGTATTTTTCTGCCCCTGCCCTTTGGCACTTAAACTGCTTTCTCTGTTTTTTATAGCTTTTAGGCGTTGCAATATTTCCATAATTCCCATGTAAACACACAAGTCACAGCAGAGAAGGAAGGAGAAAAATTCGTGAAGAATGCAGACAGAAAAAAGCATCCACCGCCCCGGCGGGAGTGATGCGGGGAGATGAATGTGGTACAACAACTAAAAAATATCAAAAAGGGTGAAAGAAAAACATTCATCCATATCTGTTTGTACCCAAAGGGGATGATATGTTGTAAAACATGCACAGAATGGAGAAACATCGCTTTTCGGACTGGCTGTCTTCCGGCAGCGCTGGTTCCCATTGCACCCAAGGAAATGGATGTAATTATATCCCGATCCGAGTAGAGAAAAATGCAGATTTTGAATATCTGTACTGCCAGAAACGGTACGACGAAGGGGATACCATATTGAATGCGGATTTTCAATTTGCCGGGATTTACTGCTGGAAGGATGGTCTTCTCTATGATGCGGGGTATGACCTTACAAGCATAGCGGAAGAACCAGAATCCCTGAAAGCAAGATCAGCTCAGGCATTCGGAAAGTGGCTAGAAGCAGCTGTCCGGGCAAAAGTGGAGGCGGCGATCGGTAATGACCGGAATAACCTGCAGGTTACGGAGCTTACAAGCCCGTCCTTAATAAAAAACTGGAATACGCTTACAAATATAGCACAGCAGGGGATGCACGCAGGTACTGCCTGGATGTAGTGGATTATGAACATCGAGCATTTTCCTACAATTACGTCCAGAATCAATGGAATGAAGATACGCTTCTTTCTTATATTGCGGATCCGGAGGGATATGCACAAAAGCGGGCGGAGAACCATATTGCGGAAAATCAGGAAAATATGTTGTATGCTTGCCTATATCATGACGCGGTTTGGAAAGAGTACCGGGCTGTTTTGTCGGATACAAAAAACACGGTACACCTCATCAAGAAGATCTCTGCAGCTATAACAGCTACCTCTGCAAAAACGTTCAAAATGGAGGCTTCTGATCTGAGCAGAGACTGTGGAGCCTATTATAGTACACAGAGCATCGTAGCTGCAGACCACCGAAAATTTGTTTACCTGCTATGCCTCCCCGTCCGTACCCATACTGTTATTGCAACAAAATAAAAATAAGGAATCGAGAAAGAGGAAAACATGGAAAACACAAAAACAACCGTAACAGAAACCAAGACAGCAATAACAGTAGCCAACGGGGCGGAAAATATGCTCTGCGTAGAAACGAAGCTTGGAATGCTTGTTGCGTACCCATCCAAGGATCCGGCGCATCCGGGCATCTACATCGACCTAAAACGTGAGGGAATTCCATATTCCGCACTCATCGCCCTGATTGAGTATACCGATGACGATGGTGATACTGAAACTGGAGACGATCTCCCGGCGGAGATCGTCAGCCGGACATGGGGCAACGCTATGGCGGATGAGTACACGGATAAGGTATCTGTGAAAAACATTGAGGCATTCTTTACCACAGAGGATTAAGCGATGATTGATCTATACACAGCATTACGACTTGCGGGAATTTCTGACTAAGACTGCGTTTATCTGACAAATAAGGTATTACCAGAGGTGCATGAGATAATGACCGGACGCAGGATCAAAGAAAATACGATCTCAGGAAAGTGAAAGTCACCCACATTCGTCCATGGTTTATCTGTGGAGATTATGAGGGCTGGAAATTTGATATCGTGTTCCCAAAACAGCAAGATCACAACAAAAAACACTAAAAGACTAAAAGAGATCAAGACATGGATTCTTACAAAGCAGAGCAGTTGAAGATACAAATCTAGGCGTCTAGGACAATAGTGCAATAGCCCCGGACGCCGTATCTCTGCAAAGACGAAAGAAGGAGGGAAAAAGAAGATGGTGAACCGATTAAAGCGGTGGATAAGACATGAATTTTCAACCGGCTGCTATGCCGGAGAAGATTATCTTGCGTTCCAGAAGGATGCGAGGGCGGACCTCAGAAAACAGGCCTCAGCGGCTGGCTATAAGCTGCATAGGTTCAACAAGAACCATTATTGCTTTTCCGCGGTATTGCTGGACGAAGAAACGAGAAACTACATTTATATATCCGTAGGCGACGTGCGATATGGCAGAAGGTGGTATGAAGAAGTTTTGTACCGTACAATGGCGCATGAAAAAGACTGGACGGGAAGCCCAAACCAGTTCTGTGCTTGGGATGGCATATCAGCAGCACTGTCTGGAATGAAGATAGGGAAAGCTTATAGCCGATAAAGAATGGCAATGTGAGATTTCTGAGAAAGATACTGCAAAAAATATTTCAAAATTCAGATGCAAAAAATAATAGGAGGATTAGTTATGAAGATCAGAAAAATCAATCAGGAAGACAATTCCATGCAGGCAACGCTTACAAGACAGATGGCGGACGCATCGGACCGCTATTACAACGGGAATCCGACCAACATGCAAGACGCAGAGTTTGACCGACTGTACGATCAGCTGGCGGAAGCGGAGCGTATCATCAGCGGATTCGCTTATGACATCAGCCCCACCGTCCGGGTCGGCACGTCCGTGCTCACGGAACTTAAGAAGGCCCGTCATGAGACGCCTGCCTTATCCCTGGACAAGGTGAAGTACCAGAACCGTGAGAAGATGAAAGCGTGGCTCGGCATGAAGGAAGGTGTCATCAGCTGGAAGATGGACGGCTTGACTATCGTTGCGACCTATGACAACAGCAGGCTCACTCAGGCGGTCACCAGGGGCGATGGCGAGGAAGGCAGCATCGTCACGCATAATGCGGTATCCTTCCATGGCCTCCCGGCCACGATCCCCTATAAGGGGCATATGGTCATCCGCGGGGAAGCTCCAGGGCTTGGCACGGAAACGGGCAGGTTCGACTTCATGGAAGCCTGCGGCATCCGCGTCGTCCCACATGAAACGGTGAACATGGACAATGTCCTGGATAAGATCGAGGAATGGAAGAAAAAACTGCCGGAAAATGAGTTCCCAACCGATGGCCTGGTATTCTCTTATGATGACCAGGTTTACGCGGATTCCCTTGGTGAAACACAAGAATACTTAGGTTTAGGTGAGACCATGACAAGGAAACTGATGCGTAGAGAAGCTTTTGGATGCCGCATTGGGAATCGTCTGTACAGCAATAAAAATCTGTTGGATAAATGGTTGGAAAAGCAATGCAGGAGAGCGCCATAGGAGGATATATGGGAAAAGATTTGCGTGGAAAAAAAATAGGGAAAGGCATTGTGCAGCGGAAGGATGGTACTTATTGTGTCAGAGCTATGGTGAATGGGGAAACAATATGCCTGTATGGGAGCAATTATCAGCAATTAAAAAAGGATCTGGAGGCAGCCAAGGAAAAAGCAAAAGGTGGTATCTTCAATAAACCAGATTATACTGTGTCCGAATGGTTTCATATCTGGTTTGATACTTATAAAGTTCCCATGATTAAAGAAAGCAGTATTGCCCCCATGAAGAGAAAGGTAGAAGGAACATTTCTTCCCTATGTAGGAGATAGGATGCTTGATGAAGTAAGGAGCATTGACTTACAAATTGCAATCAAGGAACTATTGGAAGAGGGGAGAATTGCAAAATCGTCTATATCAGAAGCTCTGAATCGCTTATCTGACTGCTTTGCGTCTGCGGTGAATAACCGTTATATGCTGACCAATCCGGCCCATGATCTGGTGGTACCATTTAAAGAGGAACCCTGGAAGGAGAGACGTTGGCTGAATGTGGACGAAATAAAAATCTTTTTAGATGAAACGAAGGAGTCTTACCCATTTTGGCTTCCGCTCCATTATATTATGATCTACACAGGAATGCGTATTGGAGAGGTGGGCGGATTGAAATGGGGGGATGTCCATCTGGAAGGCGGATATATAGAACTGAAACAGGCACTGTCAGTAGAGTATAAGCAAGGGAAAAAACTGATATCTCTCACAACATTAAAAACGACTAATTCCTATCGGAAAATTCCTTTTATGGGTCAGGTCAAAGAGATGTTCCTTCAGCAGAAAAAACAATCAATAAAGTGGTAGATTCTATTAATACTAAGGAAGCTTATGAAGCAAAAAGAGAACAGAGAGAACCGGTTTTGTTTGAAAGGGTTTATCCACATGCGCTGAGACATACATTTGCTTCCATTTGTTATGCCGCGAAAATGGATGTAAAGACAACACAAAAGTTAATGGGGCATGCAAAAATATCAACCACCATGGATATTTATACGCATTTGGATGAAATGTTTTTAGAGGATGATATTACTAAGTTTAATGAGTATATCTTAAAAGGAAAATAAAAATAGAAAATTTTATGAAATATAGTGATAATGGAAACCTTTTGATTCCTATGTACTTATAGGGAGAGAGGTTTCCATTTTTTGTACAGTAAACGATAGCCTACGGATTTTTTGGAAAAAACAGAAAGACTTAGTAATGATATGATGCTACAAGAGTTGACCTTGATATATGTCATAATATATATTATATATAGGTATTGAAGGCAGGAGTTTGGCAACAAGGGAGGAGCTCATTATGACAACAGCCAAGATATTTGAAAATGGCAGAAGATAGGCAGTAAGGCTTCCTAAAGAATACTGCTTTTCGGAAGACGAGGTATTCATAAACAGGGTAGGTGAAATCGTAATGTTGATTCCTAAAACATCGAAATGGGCCGGCTTACAAAATGGAATCCAGATGTTTTCTGAGTATTTCATGACAGAAGGACGTGAAGAGAATCCAATGGAGCAGGAAAGAGAAGGATGATGATATATATGTTGGATACCACTATCTGTATCTTTATCATCAAGCAAAAGCCAGAGAGCGTGATTCAAAGGTTTATGAAACTCAAGCCTGGTGATGTTTGAATTGACAGCCATATATATTGCGGGAGCGTAGATTTCATGAATATAGAAGCGTATAATCTGGATTCGCTCCGGAGATTAGTACGGAGCCTTCAGGATGAAAATAAAAGACTGAAAGAACAGCTGGATAAGGCCAATATTCCATATGATACAGAAAATGTATTTGCAGAAAAAATAGAAAACATCCAGGAATATGACCCGGATCAGGGCGGGCGCATTCTGAATCAATCTATCACGAAAGATCTGGCAAACCGGTATTTTTCTATGTTCTGGGGCAGAACCGATGTATATGCCAGGAGAGGAGCGAAGGGCGGATATTTTCCCCAGTGCAATAACCGTTGGAATAACCGCCTTTGCCCAAAGCAGCGGGGAGAGAAGCAGAGCTGTGAGACATGTGAGCATAGGGAATGGACAAAGCTTACACCTGAGAAAATCATAAATCATTTGCTTGGGATGAAAGAAGACGGTTCTGATGTGTTAGGGGTATATCCCCTGTTTGCGAACGGCACATGCCGGTTTCTTGTATTTGATTTTGACAACCATGAAAAAGGCGCGGAACAGACAGATTTCGCCAATGTGGATGAGGAATGGCATGATGAGGTAGATGCTCTCAGGATGATGTGCGAGATCAATAGCATTACGCCATTGGTAGAGAGATCCCGGTCAGGGAGAGGAGCCCATGTGTGGATTTTCTTCAAGAAACCCGTATCCGCGTCACTGGCAAGAAACTTTGGATTTTTGTTGTTGGACAAAGGCTCCGCTTCGATCAATTTAAAGTCCTTTCAATATTATGACCGAATGTATCCCTCCCAGGATGTGACAAGCGGGATTGGAAATCTGATTGCGCTGCCGCTGCAGGGAAGGGCGCTTAAAGACGGAAACAGTGTTTTTGTGGATAAGAACTGGAACGCCTATCCGGATCAATGGGACGTTTTGTTAAATCGGACAGAGAAACTTGGAATGGATGATATAGAGCGTCTTATGGCAAAGTGGCAGGGAGAACTGGCACAAGCTACGGGGATAACTGCTGCTGTAACGATGCAGAACAGACCGAAGCCCTGGAAGAAAAAAGACGGTTTTGTAAAGTCTGATGTTGTGGGGAACATGCACATTGTACTGGGCGATGGGATCTATGTTGACACTCTGAATCTGATGCCCAGGCTTCAGAACCAGATCAGGAGCATGGCAGCGTTTGATAATCCCATATTTTATAAAAACAAACGGTTAGGTTATTCCAACTATAATAATTTCAGTGCAGTATACATGGGAAAAGATGTGGATGGCTATATCGCCATTCCCCGGGGCTTAAGAGACCATCTGATTTTGTCCGCAAAAGAGGCAGGGATTGAAGTAGAGACAGAGGATCAGAGAGAAAAGGGAAGACCCATCCGGGTATCCTTTCGCGGTGACTTGAAAACACAGCAGGATCTGGCAGCGCACAGACTTCTTGAACATGACCATGGCGTTTTAAGCGCGGCCACCGCATTCGGAAAAACAGTGGTGTGCAGTTATCTCATAGCGGAAAGAAAAGTGAATACTCTTATCCTGCTGCAAAGTAAGGATTTGTTGGAACAGTGGGTGGAGGAACTGATTAAGTTTTTGACCATAGATGAAGAACCGCCGCTTTATAAAACAAAAACGGGGCGTGAGAAACGAAGAGACAGTGTGATTGGAATCTTACATGGAAATAAAAATACTCTCACCGGAATTATTGATGTGGCTATGGTTGGCTCTATGTATGGCAAAGGGAAATTCAATAAGCAAATCAATTCCTATGGAATGGTCATTATGGATGAGTGCCATCATGCAGGTTCTGCGACTGCGGTTGAAGTTCTTCGTAAAGTGAATGCCAGATATGTTTATGGCGTTACCGCAACGCCAAAGCGAGGCGACAATCTGGAGAAGATCATTCACATGCTTCTGGGGCCGATCCGGCACAGCTATAACGCAAAGGAACGGGCTATAGAGCAGGGAATCGGTCATTATGTGTATCCGAGATATACGAGAGTGATGGATACAAGAGAGAATAAGGAAGATATCAATGAAGCTTATGCATTGATTGGTAATAGTGCGGTAAGGAATGATATGATTCTTGAAGATACCAGGGCTTGTGTTAAGGCAGGAAGAACTCCAGTTATTTTAACCAGGTATAAAGAACAGGCGAAATATTTGTATGAGAATTTGCAGAAAGATGCAGACCATGTGTTTCTCTTTTATGGAGGTAACAGTGATAAAGAAAACATGGCGATAAGGCAACGTCTCAAAGAGGTTCCAAAGGATGAGAGCCTGATTTTGGTGGCAACGGGGCAGAAGATTGGCGAGGGATTCGATTATCCAAGACTTGATACCCTGATGCTGGCAGCTCCGGTATCGTTTGAGGGACGACTGGAGCAGTATATCGGTAGGTTGAACCGAGATTATGAGGAGAAGAAGGAAGTGATTGTTTACGATTACATCGATTCTCATATCCGGGTTTTTGACAAGATGTATGCCAAAAGGCTTCGTACCTATAAGAAAACCGGCTTTGAGCTGATTATAAATGATGTTTTGGAAAAGCAGAATGTGAACGCGATTTATGACAGCGGCAGTTATAGGGATGTATTTGAACAGGATATTGTGGAATGTGAGAAGCAGATGATTGTGTCGAGTCCGGAGATTACCAAAGATAAGGTAGAACGGTTCCTATATCTTGTGAAAGCAAGGCAGGAAGCAGGGTGCAAGGTTACGGTTATAACGACAGAACCGCAGAACATTGCTTATGGCAATCCGGAGTTTTGTCAGGGGCTTATTGATACGATGCGGGGAAATGGTATTCGTGTTATCGTAAAAGAAGAGGTGGAAGAGCACTTTGCTGTCCTGGATGATGAACTTGTCTGGCATGGCGGGATGAATCTTCTTGGCAAAGAAGACATATGGGATAATTTGATGAGGGTTCGGTCTGCTCAGGTAGCGGCAGAATTATTAGAAATAGCTCTGAAAGATGAGACAGAGGAATGAGAGTAGGAAAGAGGTAGTCATTATGCGGAAGGGATTTTGGAAACAGCTGTCCTATGAAGATAAATTTGATAGAAAATATGCCTGCTGGACTTATAATCATAAGGGGTGGAGGAAATATAAGAGAAGGAATCGAAGGACCGCCAGAAGAAAATTAAAGACAATGGAAGAATAAGGAGCACTATGATTGCTATAAGGGAGATGGATGTAAGAGCAAATATCAAGAAATATTTTGATATTGCTTTTAGCGGGGAGCCGGTAATTGTTTGTTGTAAAGAGAATAAGAATGTGGTTATCATATCAGAATCAAAGTACAATGAATTAGAAAAGGTTAAAAAGAATGTTGAATATTTGTTAAAATTAAACAGAGCAGATGAACAGATCAAAAATGGGCAGATGATAACGAAAACTATGGATGAACTTTTGGCTATGGAGGAGTAGTTTATAAAAATTACTTTTGCAGCAGATTGGTGAAGAAATTTGAGAAGATAGTAGGGAAAAATGATGAACGAACATTTATTTGGTTTTATCAGCAGTATAGTGGCAGGAATTGTTACAAACGGTATTCAGGGTGTTTCCCATTATATTACAAAAGAAACGTTGCAGGATCATATTGCAAATACGATAGGGGCAGTCCAATTACTGTATGAAAAAAAGTTTGATTGTAAAGATAAAAGTTTGTTTATTTGGCAGGAAAATATAGAATATTATACTCTTTGGCTCCGGGATGGATTTTTGCCAAGAGAAGATGACATACCGCCTATTCGCTTTGGTGAAGATAAGGAATCCAATATTTCACGGGAAGAAATAGAATTCATTTATGAGAATATGAGCCGGCTTGTAAGGAAAAATGACGAATTGCGGAATCTGCACGCTTCTGTGGTGTTTGATGATATTTATAGAATGTTAAAGGAGAAGGGACAGACGAAACAGAACCGGGATTATTATGATTATGTAAAAAGTTTCGGCAGTGTCTTGTTCTTACATAAAGGAGAAGGAAGACAGGCTATTACTTTAAAGGATACTTATGTCCAACCGTCCTATCGTTTTGCTGCGCGAAATTTCGTAAAAGCAATGGATGCTGATTTCATGGAGATGTTGCAAAAGTTTGGAGAACAGAAAGAAAATAGGGTTATGATCATTGAGGGGGATGCCGGCGTAGGAAAAAGCAGCCTTATTTCCCATTTGTGTTATCAAAATGAAAAGCTGCTACAGCAAAAAGAAAACGGAATATGGAAAGACAAGAGTGTATATTGTGTACGTCTCCGCAACCTGACAACAAACAAGGAATTTATGGAAGTTCCTGTGCAGGAAATTTTAAAAGAACTGGGGCTATCGCCTCAGACGGAACTTGGGAATAAGGATATTGTTCTGTTGGATGGATTTGACGAGCTGTGCATGATGGACGGTATGACGGAATTTGCAGAACATATCCTTTCCCAAATTATCAGAGAGTTTTCAGGTGTACATATTGTTATAACCACCAGACCCAAATTTATTGACATGACAAAATTAAAACAGCAGGGATTGGGCACGGGTGTTGTCTATATCCTTCTGAATCATTTTGATTCAGTAAAACGAGAGGAATGGATTCAAAAATACCGTCAGATTTGTGGAAAAGAAGATTATCCCAAACTGGAACGAATAAGGATGATTAATGATGAGGCGTCGGACGGGATCTGTGATACGCCATTGGCGCTCTATATGCTTGCCGCAGGAAAAATTACGGATGACGCATGGAATAATCCATGGGTTTTATATCATCAGATTTTCCGTGAAGAGTTGAGTAATACGGAATATAATAAACTTTTCTCTCCAACTGCTTTTACGCATAGCATAAGCAGGTACAACGATGTGCTGTATCGAATCAGTGCGGAAATTTCTTACAGAATGTATAGGACTGGAAATAAAAAGTTGTATGTTTTGCAGGAGGAGATTGAAGAAATCATTGATGGGATGAGGCTGGAAACCAGTAGGACAGAACAGCTTATCAAACGGTGTTATGCCCTTTGCAATTACTGGAAAAACGATGGGAAGCGGGGAATGGCAGAATTTTACCATAATAATATCCGTGATTTCTTCTTATGTGAAAAGATATTTTTTGAATTGGAAAATATGTACCGTGATTTTAAACCGGAATATATGAAAAATGAGCGTAAACTTGAAGAAGCGATAAAGAAGTTTATTATTTCGTTCAGCCGTTTGTATATCTTTTCTGATTTTAGCGACAAAGTATCAGAGTTTATTTTTTACCGGTCATTGTATAAGAAGGAAAAGGGGATAGAGGAAGCTTTTATCCTGCAGGAACTTAAATACCAGTTCCTTGGTTATTTTTTTGAAAAAATGTTTATACATGGGGCGGTTCATGAATACCAGTATGACGGAGAACGGAATCTGTATCAGGAAAATATAAATGTCTTAAAATGCGTGATTCAGATATACCGCCATATTTACGAGCCTTATGTGGTCACTGGGAAAAAGAGGTTGGAGTGGTTTTTTAATGCCGCCTCGGAAATGAATTCCGTAGAAGGACTTCCGGGGCTCTTTAAGCCTGTCTTCATCAGGACACCGCTGACAATTTCTTTGGATTACAGTATTCCGGTAGCCGGTTATGCTAATTTTAATTTATATGATATGAAGAAAGCGGATCTACGCTATGGAGCTTTCAATCATTCCAAATTTTTAAGTTGTGACTTTTCCGATACAATATTAAAAAGTACGGATTTTACAGGAGCAATATTGAAGCATTGTTCTTTTGTGAATGCTGACTTGAGTTATTCCAGCCTGAAGGATGCACAGGTTGTGGACTGCAAGTTTGAGGGATGTAATCTGATGGGGACGACTCTGCCGGATGGGAAATGTTTTGATACACAGACAGAACAGCAAGAGCACCTGAATGCTTTGATGCAGAGACAGGTAAGGGATGTTTAAGCGAAAACACAATTTTGAATGGCAGTAAAAAATGTATCTTGCAACTCATATTTGCCTGTGGTATTATATATGAAAGAGAACTGAGAGCAAGGGATAGTATACTATTGGAAATATAGCTCGGTTCAAAAAAGGCTAACAATATTTTGTTTGTTGTATTATTATGGTAAATATGAATGAAAACCCTAATCCCCCAGCTATGCTGGGGAGAATAGAGTAAGCGGAAGCGGTGAGGACAGCATAAAAAGC
>RAYY01000076.1 GCA_003611875.1 bacterium D16-56
ATATATGAGAAAGCTCAATTTATAAGGCTCTATTAAAGAATTCGGGATAAGATACTTTTCGGTATAACTCTAAGAAACTGCGCTGTGTGGTCTGTTCGCTTACTATCCGGCTATTGGCGGCTGGTTTGTTGCGTTCCGACGAAAATATCTTATGGAATTTTCTGATACCCTCGACGGACAGGGCGGGGATTTTACCAACTCGGCGGCGGTATTTCTCCCCCTACTACCTACAACACCACGCAAAGCAAAAATGACGGTGATGTGCGGAAATTTCCCCTCATTTCTTACAAAACCACACAAGCCCGAATAGGCGGGAATTTTGAAAAATTTCTTCATTTTCCTTTCATTCCCCACACCACCGAAAATTGAAAACTGCCAAACAAAGAGCGTGTCATGTTTCCCTTTTCGTGGGGCAATACGGCGGTTTTTCAAAAACGCCAAAAATAAACGCAAAAAAACAGGAAACCTTTTTATGATTTCCTGTCTTGGTGTGCCGTTCTATGTGGCGGCAGTTATTCAGTTTTGGGGTATGGCTGTTCATCAAAGCGGAACTGGAACAGGGCAGCGATAAGCCGCCGTTTAATGTTGTCCTCGGTGTCCTTGTTGACCTGTCCGTTTTCAAGGGAAGCAATTCGGATTCGCTTGCTGTAATGCCGTAAAACTTCGTCAACGGCTTCCGGCTCTCCGTTGGTCGCTCGGATAATCGTTTCATAGGGCACAAGTTTAGGATTCCTCACGGAAAAGCACCTCCATTTCTTCATACAGCATTTGCAAGGCACTGTGTATGTGATGCCACGCCGTACTCCGGCAGCGTCCGTATAATTCCCCGATTTCCTGTTGTGTGTAACGCCCGAAAAAGTAAAGATAAATGATTTCCCTCTTTTTCTCCGGCAGAGAGGACAGGGCTTCAGCAAGCTCCCTGTTTGTGAGGATAACCCTCTGACCACATATCGTAACAGGGTATTGTTTATAGGGGTCTATAAATAATTTATCTGACGTACTGAATGGATAAAACTTTTCTTCTGTGAGGTATTCAAAAGATATTTCCCTTTGCCGCCGCTTATCCCTGTCACGCCATGCGTTGATAGCCGCATAGCGTATGACTACTCTGCAAAAGGCGTTAAAGGTGTACTCGATATGCTCCTTGTATGCTTCTGTGCAAGGCATAGAAATTCCCCCTTTCTCCCACATAATACATTTAGTTAGTATTCTTTTTTGTGATAAATACCCACGGTCAACGGATAGGATAAAGCGAACATTAACAAAGAACTTAAAAGCAAAATAGCCGCACTTAATAGAATTGTAGTTACGCCAGGGGCTAAATAAAGATTAAGCACACTAATAATTCCTAACACAACGCCAATTCCACAAAGCAAGCTGATTACTAAAAATACATCACTTCTTTCTTCGCCGCCCAGATAAAGCAATGGAAAGAAAAATGCACCTGTAAAAATACTTACACTGATTCCCAATGCAAATATTGAAACTACGTCAATGCTATTATCATAAGGGCAACCATGCAATGCCCATGATAAACTTATAACGATTCCTGCATATAGTATTCCAACAAGCAGCCATATTAGTTGACTGATAAAATAGCTTTTAACAATAGCAGCTCTCTTTACAGGCAAAGTTAATTTGTATTTTCCCCATTTTGAAATAAACTCTTTTTTTATGCTTGTAATTGCATTTACGGAAAAGCCAACCATGCTTAACAGAACGTAACCAATAAGAAGCGGCTGGCTGATAACTGCAACAACAAAAAGCCCCAATATAAGCATAAAAATCGAAAAAACTTTCGCATTAGAATAAACGGTTAAAAAATTATTTTTAAGCAATCCTTTCATACTCGTTCCCCCTTTACCAATAACAACATGATTTCATCAACTGAAACATGGTCTACAACAGAACCTTTATATTTTCGTTGTGCTTCTTTTCCGTTATTAACTAATACATCAATCTGAAAATCCCGTTTTCGGTAAGCGATAATATCACCAGGGTCTAATGCAAGGAACTGACTTTCCTTGCAACGCATAACGGCGTAATTATATACCAAATCATTTTTTGATGCGGTCATAATCAATTTCCCATTATGAATAAATGTAATATAATCTGCAACTTTTTCTAAATCGCTTGTAATATGAGAAGATAAAAGAATAGAATGGCTTTCCTCCTGCACAAATTCAAGAAAAACGTCCAGCATTTCATCACGCATAATGGGGTCTAAACCACTGGTTGCTTCGTCCAAAATCAATAATTGCGGGTGATGCGACAAGGCAACTGCAATAGCCAGCTTCATTGTCATTCCTCTGGAATAATTTTTGATTTTCTGTTTAACAGGTAAATGAAAATCCTCTAAATATTTTTGAAATAAGGCATTATCCCATTGTGTATAAATTCCCTCCATGACTTGAGATAATTGTTTCGCCGTCCAAAAACCCGGAAAATTATCTCCGTCATAAACCACACCAATTTTTTCTCGAATGTCTGTGTCAATATCCCGCATTTCTTTTCCAAATAGTTTTACCATACCGCTGTCTTTTCTGACAGTGTTTAAAATACAGCCAATCGTGGTAGTTTTACCTGCGCCGTTTTCACCAACAAAGCCCAGAATAGCCCCATACGGTAATGAAAAAGAGAGTTTATCCAATATAAAGTTTGACTTTGGAAAAGACTTACATATTTGTTGCAATTCTAAAATGTTTTCCATGTTATTCGTCCTCCTGATAAAATAAAGTTAATAATTCCGTCAATTTTTCAAGAGAAATATTACTCATTCTCCCTATTTCGGCGGCTGCTTGTAAATGTTCTTCGGCTATACGCTGTTGTTCCTCTTGATAAAATTCTTTGTTCTGCGCCGACACAAAACTTCCTCTGCCAACTGTAGTTTCGATAAATCCGTCCCTTTGTAAATCCTCATAGGCTTTTTGGACTGTAATGACGCTTACATGGATTGATTTTGCCAAAGCTCGCATGGAAGGGATTGCGTCACCTGCCTGTAATTCTCCGCTCATTATCATTGCCTTGATTTGTGATGTGATTTGTTCATAAATCGGTTTATTGGCATTGTTGCTGATAATAATTTCCACTATTCACCACCTCTACTTTCTGAATGTACTTAATGTACAAGTACATTATATCACCTTTGCTATTATAGTCAATCCCCCAAATAAAAATAACAACAACTTAATCTGGTTGTTGTGTATCAAAAATATAGGTCAGTGTAAGGTGGGATTCCGTAGTAGTCGGCATTGTGGGAATGTGTATAACTGGCTGTCTTATGGAGTTGTGGGTAACTCTGTTTGCAGGATGTGGGAAAGCGGCTCTTTCGCTTTTCCATGTCCTGTGAATAGAGTTATCCATGACGGAATAGCCTGTTATACACATTTCCACGGTGCTTGTCTTTTGGTCTTTAGCTTCTTTGGTTCGGAATAGTGTGGTGCTGGCGGTCTATCTCTTGTTTTCGATTGCTTGCTTCTTTACCGCACATGAGCATTCGCGCCCGGATTGTCGTTGCCGTAACCCTCCATGAGATTGATAACGCCCCAAATGCCAAGTCCGGCTCCAAGTGCTACAACAAGGGTCTGCAAAACGTCTACTGCTGAATTAAAAAATGCCATGTAAAATCCTTTCTGCCGCGTCTGCGGCTGTCCGGCAAGCGGACAAAAGGCGGTCAGCGTTTGGTCGCCGCCGCATAAAAAAACCGCCCTGTGATAAAGGCGGTGTCCCCGCGCTGCGTAAGTTCTGCGGCGCGGCGGTATTCAGTTGTAAAGGGTTGGGCGGTACGTCCCCCGGTAGGGGCGCGTACCATGTAGCCCGTGTTTACGTTCTTGATTTCCGATCAGCTCCTTAAAAAATCTTTTTATGAATGACAGGTAGGAAAGGGTCTTTTTCCGTAGCAGTCGGCGGTGTGGGAATGTGGGTAACTGGCTGCTCTTTTGGGGCTGTGGGAAACGCTGTTTGCAGGACGTGGGAAAGCCGCACTCTGGCTTTTCCATGTGCTGTGAATGGCGTTTTCCATAGCCCCATAGCCTGTTATCCACATTTCCACGGCGCAAGGGGCGCGTATCTCATGCCCGGTTTTTCTGTTCTTAATTGCAATCCCTCCTTTCTCCCTGCTGGCGGGTCAGCTCCATGTGCCGGATATAGCTTTCTGTCCCCTTAATAGCAGCGTCAACCGCCCCGGCTATAAGTAGCTGCCACTTCATAACCTCCCGTATCTCCATTTCTTTACTGATACCTTTCTTCATGGTCTGCGTCCTCCTGTAAATGCGCCCGGTTCTTCTCGTAGAGCCGTTCACAATCCTTGATAAATTTCCGCAGGGCAGCTTCCCGCCGCTGTTCCTCCCGGATTTTTGGGTTGACAAGCACCGTAAACCGCCGCCTGTCAGTTCCGGGGTGTTCACTCATGGTCTGTGTCCTCCTGTAAGCCCTCCCCGTCAATCTCGTAGTAGTCAAATTCTTCCTCCGGCTTCACAATGGCGGGGCGGCGTTTGATGTGCTTTTCCATGTCAAAGGCGTTTTTCGGGTCTGCGTCGGAAAGGTACTTGTATTTCGGGTGCTTTGTGATGTCAAATTTATCCGAAAAGAACGGGCGCACCCCGCGCACCTGTAAAATGCACTTGCCCCCGTCCATAACGGCGATCTCGTCCTGTGTCATAAGCTCTTTTCCCAGCTTTTGATAGTTCAGCCCGTGGGAAAGCTCCCGTCCCCGCGTTTCGGACGTGTTAAAGCTGTCTATGGTTTCCTTGCCTAAAAGTTCCGACATTTCTTTAAGGGTTGTTTTTTCTTTGCCGCCCAAGAAAAGGGTCGTGTCGCAATTCCCCGTGATTGTGTCGGCGTTGTCCTTGTAAATGGCTTTTAGCTGGCTCTGTGACTGCAAGATAATTGACGCGGATATTTCCCGGCTCCGTATGGTTGCTATGAGCTTTTCAAACTTCGGTATCTGCCCGATATTGGCAAATTCATCAAGTAAGCACCTTACATGAACGGGAAGCCGCCCGCCGTATTCATCATCTGCTTTATCGCAAAGCAAGTTGAATAGCTGTGTGTAGAGAATACTCACGACAAAGTTAAAGGTGTCGTCGGTGTCGCTGATAATGACAAACAGGGCGGTCTTTCTGTCCCCCAGCGTGTCAAGCTCCATTTCGTCCGTTTCCATTAGCTCCCGCAGCTCCCGTATGTCAAATGGCGCAAGCCGCGCACCGCAGGAAATGAGGATAGAGCTTCGCGTCTTGCCCGCCGATAACAGGAATTTCTTGTACTGCCGGACAGCGAAATGTTCCGGGTCTTTTTCTTCCAGCCGTTCAAACATGAGGTCAACCGGGCTTTGAAATTCCGGGTCGTCCTCGCGGGCTTCGCTGGCGTTTATCATTTCAAGCAGCGTCGTGAAATTCTTTTCTTCCTCCGGGGCTTCATAGTGGATATAGCCGATAAGGGCGCAGTAAAAAAGCCGTTCCGACTTTACCCAAAAATCCTCCCCGGATTTCTCCCCGTCGCCTTTGGTGTTGGCGATTATGGTATTTACCAGCTTCAAAATGTCTTTCTCGCTCCGCAGATAGGCAAAGGGATTGTAGCGCATGGACTTTTTGAAATTGATTGTGTTCAGCACTTTTATCCGATAGCCGCCCCGCTGTAAGAGCTTCCCGCACTCGATTAAGACAGTTCCTTTTCGCTCGGTTTGTCAAGGAGGTAGTGCGGAAAACCCGAAAAAAATCAGGATGCGTCCAGTTCGTGGCGGATAAGGCGGTTGATTTTGTCGCTCATGGTTTCCCTGCTGGTGGTGCTGAAATGGAACGACACCTCATAGGTGGTGTTGCCGATTTTCTGCACCAGGGCGGGCGTGGGTGCGTCCTGGGCGGGTGGAGCGTTGCTGCCCTCTGTCACGGGCAGAGGAATGGTCTTGCCCTCTCTGCTGGTGCTGTCGCTCCCTTCCGGGGCGGGGGTGGTGCTGGTGATCATCATGCTGGGGTCATTGGTCATAGGCTCTCCTTTCATCGTTCATCAAAGTTAATCCGGCGGTGGCGTGGCGGTGCGCTCTGCGCCACGTCAGCGCCATTCTGTCGCTCACGTTGGAGCGAGGGAAGGGAAAGTATCAGCCCCCCTCTGAGGGCCGTCCAGAAGCCCTTGGAGCGCAAGGCATACAAAGTCCTAAATGTCCACGCTTCACCGTTCCGCCTCCCGCCGTTTCTGCCGGGTCTGCTCCTGCTGGTGTATGGCGGCATCTGCGTTGCGCTTCACCTGTTGGAGTTTCCGCAAATCGTCCCGGATGGGCTTGTACTGCTCATACTCGGCTGTGTACTCCTGGTGAAGCCTCGCCTGTTCCTGTTCCCACGCATGAGCGGGGATTTTACCAGCAGGGGAACGGTGCTTGTCCAGCTTCCGGCGGGCCATGTGGAACGTCCGCAACTCGCCCTCATGCTCCCTCTCGAAGTTTTCCCGCTTGCCCTTCCACTTGATACCTTTCCACTCGTCATAGATGGGCTTGGTGTCCCGGTAGAGGTCAACAAGGCGAAGCAGTTCCTTCAATTCGTTCAGACGTTCATGCTTGGCTTTCATGGACGTGTTGATGGCCTCCGCCCGCTCACCCTGGGCGGCAATATGGGCCTCCAAATCTTCCAGAGTGACAATGCCTCTCTCGGTCAGAAAATTGACGGCCTCGGCAAAATCTTTGAGGTTCCCAATCCTGGCGTTGCGGCTCCATGCCCCGGCGTTCCGGCCCTCATAGTAGGAAGTCAGCAGAGCGGCAAGGGTGGGGGCTTGGGGCTTGCTCAATTCTTCCTTTACCGCCTTTATCCAATCCGTCAGGCCAACGATTTTCGTGCGAATATCCCGCAGGATGTTGTTGGCCTTTTTTATCCAGCGGTTGAAATCGCCCTTGTCGGTGGTGATGCCCTTGGCCTCCATCTGGCGGACGGCCACGCCCTCATGGATGGCAGGCAGCAGGTCAAGCCCCTGCCGCTCATAGGAGCGGTGGTCAACGCGGCACGTCAGCCCCTTTTCCTCAAACTTGGCATTGACCATAGCGGCCCACGCCTCCCGCCAACGCTCCAGCGTTTCCGGGCTTCCCCAGTCGGTGGTGGGAACAGCGTCAAAGAGGGGCTTGCCGTCCTCGCCCATGATGCGGTTTCCGTCCTCGTCCAGACGGTAGACACGCCGCTGCTTAAAGCCCCATTTGCCGCTTTCCTCGATAGGCCGGATAGGGCAGAGGACGTGAAAGTGGGGGTTAGGGATGCCGCCGTCCTCCTTGTCCGGCAGGTGGATGGCGAAGTCGGCAATCATACCCCGGCCCACAAGCTGCTCGGACACAAATTGCCTTGCAAGAGCGATGTTTTCCTCCAAAGAAAATTCGTTCTGCAAGGCAATGTCAAAGCTATATGCGAGCTGGGCTTTCTTGCCACGCTCGGCATTCTCCACGGCGTTCCAGAGGGTGGCGCGGTCTTGGTATTCGGCGGGGGCCTGGGGCGGCAGGAGAATGTCTGTGCAGACCACGCCGCCCTTGTGGGTGTAGTCGCTGACCTCGCCGTAATACTCGCTATACAATTTCTCCCCAGCGCGGTAGGCGGCAGACGTGACAATGGACTGTCCCGCGCTCCGCTTGACCTGGGTAACGTGGAGATGGAACAGGGCCAATTATCCGCCCTCCTGCTGGTCGGTGGCGCGGCTCACCAGGGCGGCAACTTCCGGCAGGGAAAAGATTTGCTCCACCAAAATTCTAAAGGCTGCTTGGCTCATGCTGCGTACCTCCGGGGCTACGCTTTCCACATCTGCGCCACGGGTGATAAGGCGGTGATTCCGCTTTTTGCGTTTGCTCTCCTGATAATCGTAATAGCGGTTTTCCAGCCGCTGGGCTTGGTGCTGATACTGCTCCGCTTTGGTAGCGGCCTCGGCACATTCTTTCTCCAATTCCTCGCGTGATTTCTTCATGGTGATTGACCTCCTTTTTGGCAAAATAAAAGACCGTTTACCTGCTGTGTCGGGTAAACGGTCAAGGGTGACAGTATTCGGTTTTTGCCTCGCTGGAAAGGTGCAGATGCGAAGCGGGTGTACCTTTCCGGCGAGGGCGCAGGGATAGCCGCGAAGCGGCGCAAGGGGCGCAGCCCCTTGTACGGAGCGTAGCGACGCAAACAGCCCGGACTTGTGAAAGTCCGGGCCGGGCCTCGCAGAGCGCACGATACATGGTCACAGACCATGTATAGAAGTGCGCCCTTCCTTTCGTCAGGGATTTTCAACTCCCCGATAAACTGGAAGTTATAAGTCTGGCGGAAAAATTTTTGTCAGTCTGGCTCTATGTCAATCCAATACCTGCGAATTGGTTCATCATCATTTTCTATATGTACAACATTTTCCATAACTCCTCCGCATTTCTCAACTGTTTTCCATGAACCAATATTACCATCATGAACACCAACCAACACCTTATAAATTCCCTTTTTCTTCGCCTGCTCCAGCATCATTTTTAACATCTGAACAGCATAGCCTTTTTGGCGTTCAGTAGGACGAACACCATATCCAATATGCCCCCAAGAAAGAAATCCTTCAACTGTAAGATAATGGCGCAGACTGGTAGCACCTATTAATCTGTCGTTTTCATCCATTACCAAATATGATGATGTAGCACTAAAATTTTTATCAACAATTCCATGTTCACAATCGTCTAACATCCTAACGAACTGAGCAAACTCATCTATAGACATAATTGTACTATCCAAGAACCATGGAGCTATTTGTGTTTTGCTTGCACACCATTCGGACATCATGTCATTATATTTTTCATAATAAATCAAATCAGGCTTGACCAAATGCAGCTTCATATACACACCCCCAATACTTAAGCAAATTTCGATTTGTTGAACTGTATCCATGTCAAGTATAGCACATCATCACAGCCAAATCAACCAGCCGAAGCGGAAACTTTTTCAGCCTCCTTTGCGGCCCGCTGGGCCTCCCTCACCCGGCGCATACGCAGCTTGTTTTGCTCTCGTTCTCGGTTCCTCGCCGCCAACGCCTTTTGCGCTTTCGCTTCTTCCTCGGCGGTCAGAATAACCTCCGGTTTGGGTGGAACGAAACAGCCGATAAAATTAAAATATATATCAACCTTCTGCCGCCTGTCCCCGGTGGATTTGTCCGCTTCATGGACAACAACTTTCTCTATAAACTCGTTGAGCATGGGGGCGGTCAGTTCGTCAAAGCTGGTGTATCGCCGCACAAGGGAAACAAACCGCTGCGCCCTCATGCCGTCTTCGGCTTGGGCGGTGATGCCCTCTTTCAGTTCCGCCGCCTCCTGCTCCAATGCGCTCTGCTCGGTGTCGTACTCCACCAGCAGACGATTGAAATGCTTGTCGGGTATCTTCCCGGTGGCGTTCCCCTCGTACAGTTTCCTGATTAACTCGTCCAGTTCGCCTATCCGCTTCTCCACCTGGCGAAGCCGTTTCTTCTTCTCCCTGGCGGTCTGCTCCTGTCCCGCGCTGGCGGCATCCCGCACGATGCGGATAAACTCCTTTTCGTCCTCCCGAACGTAGGTGCTCACCTCGCGGATCGCCGTCAGTATCAGCTTCTCAACGGTGGAAGTTTTGATATAATGGCTGGTGCAGTCATGGGTCAACTGACGGTAATTTCCGCAGATGTAGTAATCATCCGCGTCATAGACTTTCTTCTTGGTGGGGGACGGCTGATGATGGGTCAGCTTGTGTCCGCAGTCGGCGCAGTAGAGAAGTCCGGTCAGCGGATTGGCGGGGCGGTCTGGATAGCTGGGCTTGCGGATAGTCCGCTTCAGACGGTGGGCAAGCTGCCACGTTTCCTCGTCCACGATGGCCTCGTGGGTGTTCCGGAAAATCATCAATTCCTCCGGCTTGGCCTTGCGCCGCTTCTTGGTCTTGTAGTTCTCGCAGATGGTCTTGCCCAACACGGTATGTCCCATGTACTCCTGCTTTTCCAGGATGTACCCAACCGCCGTACTTGACCAGAGGCAGGGGTCGTGAAAGCCCTTGCTGTGGTCGTTCTCCGGGTTATGCAGCTTGGCATAAGCGGAGGGTATCAGTACCTTGTCAGCCGTCAGAGCGTCCGCTATGCCCTTCACGCCGTATCCCTCAATCACCATCTGGAAGATGCGCCGGACAACGGCAGCGGCTTCTTCATCCACGATAAGGTGCTGCTTGTCCTGCGGGTCGCGGCGGTAGCCGTAGGGGACGCTGGGGGACACACGCTTGCCGTCCTGCATCCTGGCTTTGAAAATGGCCTGTATCTTCCGGCTGGAATCGCGGGCGTAAAATTCGTTCATAATGTTCAAAAACGGGGTAAAATCGTTATCTCCCTGCTTGTCGCTGTCGATACCATTGTTGACGGCGATAAACCGAACGCCCTTGTCTCTGAACATGACATCGGTGTAAAAGCCAACCTTGAGGTAGTCGCGCCCGAAGCGGCTCATGTCCTTGACGATGATGGTTGCCACGTTCCCGGCCTCCACCTCGGCAATCATGGCCTTGAAGCCGTCCCGGTCGAAGGTCGTGCCGCTCACTCCATCGTCCGTGAAGTGGCGGACATTGGTGAAGCTGTTCCGTTTGCAGAAGTCCTCCAAAAATGCCTGCTGGTTCAGAATGGAATTGCTGGGGCCTTGTAACTCATCGTCGCGGCTTAACCGCTCATAAAGTGCTGTAATCTTAGTGCTGTGCGCCATGTTCGCCACCTCCTGTTGTTGTGCGGATTTCTCCACCCTTACGATATTAACCCTTTCGGGTCTGTGACAACATAGCTGCTGTGCATTTGCATAAGCGACGGTTTGACGAAAAACCTCGTCTTGCCGCTGCCGGAACCGCCGATCACAAGGATATTTTTGTTTCTTGCATATTTCGGCTGCTTCGGGCGGCTGTTCATGGTGAGCCGTTCTGTCTGTGTTAAGGGGATATTGTTCTCAAATACCGGGTCTGTGTACGGCTTTATATCGTCGGCGGTTCCCCAACGCGCGGAACCGTACTCAATGCCTTTGCGGTACTTCTTCGCGTTCTTGCCTTTTAGGTAAACGGCAAGCCGGATAATCACCGCCCCGGCAACGCCGATCAGCAGGTCGGCGGGGTGGAAGCTGGGCGCGGCACTGGCAAAGGCGGCGGTGAAGCCCTCCCCAAGATGTAATATCTTTTGGCTTGCGTCCATGCCGGGGGAAAGCCGGACAGCCGCGCCTACCTTGTCAAACAGGTACACAAAGAGCAGATACGGGAGATTGAGGATAAGCAATTTCTTTACTTCCGGCTTCATAGCGATACCTCCCTGTCCTTGTTTTTGGTCTGCTGGCGGCTGGCGTTCAGCTCCTTTGCCTTTTCCCGGAAAGCGGCTAATGCCTTTCGGATTGAGGGCTTCTTATCCTGCGTCAGCTTCTTTGCGGAAAACTCCTTGAAAGCGGCGGTCAGTGCGTCCGCGTCCCTGCCCTTGAAGAATACAAGGTAGCGGGGCGGGGTTTCCGTCGCGTCCTTTTTCAGCGCAAAGTCGATACCATATTTTTTCGCTGTACTCTCAAAGGCTTTGATGTTGTCCTTTGTGATCTCAATGTTGGAAACGCCTGTATTCTGCTTCATAAGCTGCTTTAAGGTCTGCTTCCCGTGGGGGATTGCCTGTCTGTCAAGCTCTTTCTTTGCCTGTGAGAGCAGCTTTTTGATTGCCTTTTGCAGCACTTCGGCGGTCAGCTTCCCGGTCTTGATATACAGGGCAACGGTTTTTTCGTTGATCTCGTCCTGCATGGGGTCTGTCCCTCCTTTCGGGGTAGTCTATGGGGCGGCGGTCAGATACGCACCCGCAGCCCGTTTAAGTCGTCGGCTCTGATACCCACCAAGTACCATTCCTGTGCCATGTTCATTTCAATACGGGTCGGCTTCCACTTGCCGCGTGTGAACACGTCGAAACAGTCCCCGCAATGCAGCCCGCCGTAATAGCTGGCAAGGTCAAAGCGAATGTCGTAGCGGTCTGTGCGCTCATCAAATACCAATGCTCCCGTCATTTTCTGTGCCATAATAAAATCCTCCTTTTTGTGGTTGTGGGTGGTTACAGGCTTTCGCCCGGTTTGAATCAATAGGGGTCGTGCGGCTCCTGTGGCGCAAGTGCGCCGCTTGCCATGTCGTGAGCCACAAGGGACGTGTAATAATTGCCGATTGTGGACGGGGCATTGAAAAGCACCGCCCGTAAATACTGCTTGATGTTGCGGATTTTGGTTGTGTTCTCTTTCATACAGTCCAGCACAAAGCGGATATGTTCAGCGTCCAGCTTCATAAACTTTGCCTTTACCAGCTCGGCGGGGTAGTCGTCCCCGGCAATGCGGATCGTCTTTCTCCGGGTACAGACGGTTTCCAGCATGAGGTCTACAATTTCATTCAGCCTGTCCCCGTCAAACTTCATATCCTGTATGAGAATGTCATAGTCGATATTTTCCTTGATGATCTCCCGGTAAATCTCAAAAGCGGTCTGTGCTTCCGCTTCCTTTCGTTTCCGTTCCGGCGGCGTAGCCGCTTCCTGCTCCAAAGGAGAGGGGTTAGGGGAATGGATAGGAATGGAATGGGTACTTTGTAAATCCGTATTTCTTTTTTCTTTTGTTGGTAAGTCAGTTCTTTGTATATCTTTATTTAATTGCATTGGATTTTCCAACGTAGGTTTTTCCAACATTGGTTTTTCCTGCATTGGATTATCCAATGTTGGATTTTCCAATGTAGGTAAATCCGGCGTAGGTTCTGTATGCGGCTGCTCATAGATTACATAATCGGCTCCCCGCAAGCGTCCTTTCTCGTCGCGCTCCCGTGATCGGACGATATACCCGGCGCGTTCCAGCTCCTTTATGGCTTCCCGGATAGCGTCTATCTTTTCCCGGTTGATCTGTGACAGCCCCGCAAGGGTGTAGTCCCAATCTTCGGGAAGGGAAAGCATTTGCGACAAAAGCCCCTTTGCCTTTAAGGTTAGCTCCTTGTTGCGTAAATGGTGGTTGCTCATAACGGTATAGCCCTTGTTGCGTTCCACTCGGAAAACTGCCATAGCTTCATCACTCCTTTGGTTGTGGATTTGTTACGCGATAGAACGCCATTTTGCCGGGGTTAGGTATAAATCCCTGTCCCCGGCAAAAGT
>RAYY01000077.1 GCA_003611875.1 bacterium D16-56
GTTTCAAATATAAAAATGGTATGTAAAAAAGGAGTTCCGAACTCATCCTTGATGTAATCAAAATAATGCACCCCTCCCCTTTCTCCTGCACACTCCACAGAACTCAAATGGTTCCCTGGGAACAACCGTCCAAACAGCAAATGGATTTCTGACGGTTCATATCGTTTTGTTTCTGCTGTCACATAAAATGTAATGGATATCATGTCTTTCACGGACACCATACAGGCAAACGGGGAGTCTGGGACATCGGCATCTTCCCGGCTTTCCTGTAATGCCTGCAATAAAAAATCCGGAACCTTCACGCGAAAACCCAACCGTCCCACCGTATAAGGGACCAGAGAATAAACCATTCCCTTCCATACCCCTTTATCCTCTTTCTGGTTAATCATGTCCTCTATGTATGTCCTCCTGGCTTTGGCCAGTTTTTCATCTATATATTTTTTCCCCATCCGCCCCACCTCGTCCATAAGCTTTCTATTTCATAAAAAAATATTTTATGCACATGGTTCCCTCCTCTCCGGTAAACTGCCCGTCTATCTTGTTTCATACAGGAACTCGGCTCCCCACTGGTCAATGAATTCCCTCCAGTCAACGACCTGCTTCTCCTCTGATTTCCCCTCGTTGATATAAGGGATCATGTAGTCCCACAGCTCGTCGCGGAAATCGTTATACGCTTCCGGCAGACGCCCGTTTTCCAGTTGAACCTCCACATGCTCCCCATTGGTGTACACCACATGGAGCAGCGCGTCATACCCGCTCCTAAGTTCCTGTTCCCTTGTGTTTTTTACCTCCCTTGCATTCTCTATGTTATAAAACTCACCCTGCCGCACCCATTCTGTCCCGCCAGTCTCTGCCTCCCACTTGTCCACTTCATACCTTTCCAGGATCCCCGGCAGACCTTCCGGCAGCTCCAAAACTTCTGTTTCTGATTTCAGCTTCCCTGTGGGCTCATAAACCCTCTTACAATAAAGTACCGGCACTCCGGACTTTCCTACCGAATAAATCTTTTTATCAGAAAAGCACCTATACAAGATACTCTTCCCTCCTCCATCATACACAAGGGAAATCCCCATGGATGATTCCTTCCCCCCATAATTTTCCAAAAGGCTGAAATAGCGGATCTTCCTTTCCTGATCCTCACAGAGCATGTAAGGGTACTTTTTATACAGGTTCTCCCTTCCCCAGTCCCCCAGCTCATGCCTCCAGTCAGGCATCCCTGTGTGTCCCACAATCAGATCCCAGAACTCTTTACGAAACCGGTTATATCCTTTTGGAAGGCCATAAGACTCATAAGCTCTCCAGAGAGACGGGCTTTCATCATGATTGGTGTATAATTTAAAAGAGCCGTAATAATCGCTTCGGAATTTCTTTTCATTCTGATCTATTCCATAATAACAGGGCATATAGAATAGATCATATCCAGATGGACTATCCGTTACATTAAAGAAATCGCCTTCCTCTAAAAATTCCACTTCCGGCCATTCTTCAAATAAAGTTGACTGCTGATTAAAATATTGGTTTAAATAATATTCCTGTTCTTTCCAGGTGTTAACCTGGTTATTTTCAAAGACAGCCATTAACTCATCCCAGACACTCTGACCGCATTCAAACTTCTTTTCTGTTATTTCTTCCTCCCGTTCTCTCAACGTATCTCCCTTGATACATCTGAACTGGATCCAATCCTTTGTTGCTGTAACATCCACCAGATACCTCCCTCCTGCGCTATCTCCAAAAACTTCAAAAAAACCAATTTTTGTAACTTCGGAATAGGGGACCAGCGGAGCAGGTTCTGTGGGTGCATGGGGGCCGCCGACTTCAGGGGAAAACATTTTATCCAATCCTACCAGATTTGCACAATCTTCCGCATTACATGCAATTGCCAATATAACAAACAAGACGACCAGCCACTTTATTTTTTTGTTCATCAAACTGCCTCCATCATTTTTTCTAAAGCTTTTATGGTTTTGGGCAAAACTTTTTTCGCAGGATCTATCCCTGATGATACATTCATTACAATGTATTCAAAATATCCTGCAAATGCCTCATGTGAGATTTGTTTTTTCCTATCCCCTTCTCTCTTTATTAGCTTTTTTACCTCTGGATCATCTTTTTCGTAAAACCAATAGTAGTGTCCATGTCCTCCCCCGACCTGATCCCCTGTGATCCCTCCATAGATGTCTCTTGCTAAATTAGCTATACTATCTTGGTTAGCAAGCCTTTTGTCCATTTCAAGCTTAATTCCATCATATATTTTTCTAATTATCTGGAAATAAGTCATGTTTAAGTGTTTTATGGAATCGTATTTTGATTTTCCAATCCCACTAAAAAAATAATCTTCAACCACTATTTTCAAATACCTCTGCTTATCCTGAGCTGTTGCTTGATATGACTGCAAATTTGCCGGATTATTCAAAAAGTCCACTCCCGCTGCATATAGTTCATTTCTGACATCACTTTCTGCCCATTCATGGATAGTCTTTGCCTGTTTCCCCTTTGAATCATGGATAAGCACAATTGTATTGCCAGCCAGTGTTGTCTTCGCTTCAAGTTCATCACTTGAGTACCGGAAATTTTTGCTTAAAAACTCTTTCTCAGGACCTGCGAAATAATCAGCCGCATGCCCTAACTCATGAAAAAATGACTTAAATGGTATCACATAATCTTTTGCTTCTTCAATATTGTTTATTACCACTTTCCCCTTTTCTTCACTATGTTGAAAAAATGCGTTATAATTAGGATCGGTCTGTGCTATCTCATCCACCTCCAAAGTACACTTTCCCGGCACCATCAGGTTCAAAATCTTTATTACATGCTCGTCTTTTGGCAGTATATAGGTCAAAAACCTTAAGGTTTTTGCATAATTCAAATACGGCCCCCCATCTGGTATCCTACTGAATTCATCATACAGCATCTTGCGGTCCGGATAATATAATTCATATAAATACAGGAATTCTTCCCTGTGCAGCCCTATGTAAGCCATTACATCTATATTGACTTTAAAAACCCGATTGTTATACTTTGGAGAAGCTGCGTGGCTCACGATACTGTTCTGCAGCATTGCGTTATAATCAACCCGATAATCTTCAATCAACTGATACAGGTTCATCTGTCCGGAATCCTCTGCGCTTATGGTTCCAGCCCCTGTTATGTTCTCATTTGGTGAGGCAGGGTTGCAGCACAAGACGGAAGACTTGGTAATCCCTCTCTCATCCCCTACATATATGTTGTCGTGGGAAGTTGTCCACGATGCCTCCAGGTTTCTTATCTTTACACATGATGCACCCAGGCTTGACAGGGAACATTTGCCAAACAGCCCTATGTTAACGACGGGTTTCGCATCCAGACAGTTTGCCGCCGGCAGGCCGTTAATTGTAATTCCATGCCCAATCACAGTCTTTCCTGTGTATGGATCGGTTTTTCCTTCCAGTTTTAAATAAACTGGTTTACTGCCGCAGGAACAATTCAGCTTTGCACTATATACCAGATAATTACTGTCTTCAATATAAAATACTGTGTCTACCAGATACTGTTCATGATACATCGCAGTCAGCATCCTCTCCAAGTCCTGATCCATTCCCGATACAGCCATAGTCTCTCCTCCTATCCCCGTGGCTCATATATTGTTATTATGATTCTCCTTGTTATTTCTAAACAGTTCCTTACTTCAATAATCCTCATAGTACTGTCTTGCCTTCTCATACAGTCTCTCGCTTCGGATCGCGTATTCCCAGGTTCCTGTCAAATCCACAACAGATCCTATGATTTTTCTGAACAGAGCTGTTTTAGAATACTGTTCCCCTTCATTACAGCAGGCTGACCCTATCATTTCCCTTCCTTTGATTAAATGCAGAAAAATCAGTTGAAAGGTACCTCCCGTAACTCCCTTTGTGCAAATCGGGAAATAATATGTCTTTTCTTCTGAAATTACAGAATCCACACAACAAACTTCCCCGATCTCTAATCCACGGAATTTTTTTATCAACATCCTTCGATATTGGCATAACTTTGTCATGAGAACTTCCTTTCTGGCCGCTGCCTCGGTCCAAGTAAGAGAAACCCAAAACTCCTCATCCCCATATGCAAAAACCTGATTTGGTTTTAACGGATTTGGATATAGGAGACGGATACGCTCTGGTTCCATTTCATATATGTTTTCGGGAAGCAAAATGCTCGCCCTGGAATCTAAAATTAATTTAGGTGTTAAAATATTAGTATTCTCCATTTACTTTTCTTCTTTCAGGCCAAATCCCCATACTCCTCTCCGCAGCAGGCTTTCGGATAGATCCAGGCTGACTTCCACGGTTTCTACCCCGTTGTCTGTTGTTTTGTAAATATGCTGTTCATATAAAGAAAAAGCTTCCTTCTTATCCGCAGATGGAAGTTCCAGGATGTAGTATGTAAAATGATTCCGGCAATCAACAAAACTAATCTGCACAGCCGTAATATACGGGTGATAAATCCGGATGCATTTATAGAATGACTGAGACACGCAAAAAATAGGTTTAAATAGGATATCCGGCATATCGCTGTCGGGAATTTCCTTTAACTGGAAAACCGTCCCGTCTGGTATCTGATCCGCTTCTCCCCGCATAACCGCCTGAAATATCTTTATTTCTGTATGATTATATATCCTGACTAACGGACACGCTTTGTCAGGAATGAGAGTAAAATAATTCATAAATCACCTCCGCTTTCCCCATATACTCTCCAAAAAGAATTTTGAAGCTCTCTGCTTTTCTTAATTCTGTATATGCTTTTGTTTTGAGAAGGCCAGGTAAGACAGACTCCACACACACTTTCATTAAACCAATATAATAAAAATTGCAAAGCTCTTTTATCCTCATGGCATCATTAGGATAAATGTGTTTATATGTCCTCTCCAGCTTTTGTTTAAATTCCTGTATATCTTCTTGAAAAAACTGATATACAAACCTTGTATCCACATCAACCCAGACAGGCTCCTGATCCAGATAATATAAGCCGTCATAAAGACAGGCTCTGTAAAAGTATTGGCAAGAAAGAAGCGATGTCCTCAAAAAACAGATTTGCAAGTACGAAACTTCTTTTTCTTCCCCCATTCGAAATAGTTCTTCAAAAGTATGCGACATTCCTTTCTCCCATTGTTCCCGGTTTCTGATCAGCCATTTTTTTATCTCTTTTATCCTGACTGGCATTTTCCCATCTAATTCTGTCCTGACATCCAGCTCTATGGATTTTATTTGTTCACTCATGGCTCTTTTCTCCATTGCCTGACACAACACTATCATCCGTCCACCAAAGCATTTCTTCCCCTTCATTACCGTCTGAAGCTGTCACTAATCTATTTACCAGCTTTTCCATGTATTTGCTGTAATCCTCCATTTTCCTGGTTTTCCGTTTTCTCCTATATAAAACAGCCCCACCTTTGACTCCTAAACTCAATTTCCTACCTCCTGGCAATCGCCCCAAGAATCTCCTGATGATCCATAGTTCTATCCATATCCTTTCCTTTATCAAAAACCTTTTCCGGAATCTCCTGATCCCCATACCAGATTTTTGCCTCTGTAACCAACTCCCCGCCCCTTGCGTTAAAATCTCCATTTAAGACAATCATTGTTGGCGTGAGAAGATCTTCCTTAATCAGAGCAATCTCCTGGTCTGCTGTTACCGAAAGATATGGAGCTTCCAGATAAACTTCCTTTCCTGCCTGTATTTTCAGTTCTCCGTCCGTAGTTATGGAAATCCCACCCTTGTCCTCTATTGAAAATAGGTTGTTCAGGCTCCTAAGTTCCAACCGTTTTTTCAAAAGGAGCATTTTTCTTTTCTTACGGACAATAAATCTCTTTCTTCCAGGCTTTCTTACCCATTTAAGATGAGACTTAATTTCCCTGGAACAGTTGATGCAAATTGCTGATCCTTCATGATCATCACAAAAATGAAGCCTTACTCTTTCTCCAATCTCTGGCATACAGTACAATAGATTTCCTGTTTCGGGCATCCATGAATAAGAAAACCGTTGACCTTTCTTCTCCCCCTTATCCATATCTAAATCCACCTGCAGTTGTTCTCCCTTGCGTCCTGTAACCGTCCCTGTAATTATAACAATCAAAGTTTACGTTCTACATTTTTCCGCGTGTCCATGTTTCCTTCTCCTTCTGTCAGATCAACAGCATCTTCCTGCCCTCCCTCCCCGCTGCGGCAGGGGAACGCTCCTTTCCCCTGGCCTCTGCCAAGATCTGCTTCAGGCTGTCATAGATCTCCTTGTTGGTATATCCGGACCTTTGACGCTCCAGACGCAGATTCACATATGTCTCCACCGCCTCATAAGGCATGGCTCTTTCTGTCTGAAGCGCATTCATGCAAAAGGCAGCATCCCACGGCTCCTTCCCCGGGCTGACAAGCAGCTCCCTGGCAAAGCTCTTTAAAACTTCCGGGAAAATACTGCTTCTTTTCGGCGCGGCATAAGGCACATGGATCCGGTTGATGGTATCAAACTCTGTGGAATAATCCTCAAAATCCGTCCACATATCCCGGAGCCTTGCCCCCGGCTGCAGCTTAAACCGGGCCAGCTCCATCTCCCGCTCCACATCCGGCGCCTTCCCGTCCAGATAAAGACGGGACCGGTACTCCTCCTGCTGGCTTCCTGAAATCCGGTCCTCAAAGCAGATTTTCAGATAGGTTTCCTTCCCGTCGGCCTCAACTTCCAGCTCATAAGGCTCCTCCAAAAGATACGGCACCCTCCCCCGGTACAAGATCCCCGGCTCCACCCACAGCTTCTCTGCCCTCACCGACAAGCCGCAGCCTGACAAGATCCCGTCACTGTAATCCTGGTGCAAAATCCCAAATAAACTCCTGGGATAGTCCCGCAGGCTCTCCAGCATGGATTTTGTCAGGATCTTCTTATCCTCAAACAATGGGCTGATATTACGAAACATCTCCTCGTCCTCCCTTTTCCGGCTTCTCTGTTTTTTATGCCATATATTTTATATCCTTTCCCCTGCTAAATCCGCCCAGCCTGCCCGCTGTATATGGCAATCCCCCCAATCTCCATGGTTTCCTCCACCCCGATAATCCCGAAATGGTATTCATAAAAGATTTCCGCCTGGTACCGGATATCTAAAAACAGCCTGGTAATCAGCTCCATCCTCCTTTATGATCTGAATCCCGGAAATTACTCCATAAAACAACAAATTCTCCACGCCCTGTTCGGATGTACAGACTTTAATTGGCTGACCATTCAGAGAGTTTTCTGCCAGTTCCAGACTTCCTGTCTCTATGTCTGCTACCATCCTTACGGTTCCATGATGGTTTGTTTTTTCTTTCATCACCAGGGAATAAATCTGCTGGATGGGAAAGTTGCATTTTACTTTTAATTTTTCTTGGGTGATGTAATTTTTCATTGTATAGAACGCTTTCTTATATCTTTTAGCTTTGACTATATTGTTATTATAAATAACCCTTTTTAGTTAATTTTTCGTTTTAATTTTCTATTACAACTTATTTCTTCTCTCCAAAATTCCTCATCTATCCTATTAGTTCTATGATAAAACACCAATTCCTATCCTGAATTGTTAAGGATATAATATGACATTATTCTGTGTAGAACGATCTCCTATTCTGATTCCAATCTTAAAATGTATTTCTTTCCTTTTCAAAAAATTCTCAATATATTTTGTAGATAATATAACCAGTTCATTACTAATTGGCATAGGATGATTTGTTAAAAAAACTTCAAAACTCATGCTCATTTTTATTACCCTATTTGGAAAGGGCAATAATATCTTGTATCTTACAAGTTCCGCTAATCCTTTTAATAAATCACAAAATAGTCATCCTCATATTCTCCACACATACTATAACAAGCTTCGTATTTTCCAACCATGCTGCCTGCATATTCGATTTCCATACGAATAGCTATAAATTCATAATCACACTCTGGCCAATTTTTTATTTTATAAGCAATGGAATGAATCCATATATCTAATTTTTCAATGCTATAATCATGAAAATTTTGATTAAATTCATTTGGTTCTTCTTTTCTATACTGATTAAAATTAGTCCAAAAACCATTTTGAGTTTCTTCTATTAAGTTGTATTTATTAACTACTAATTTAAGTTGCTCACGCATTTCAATACCTCCTTCTTCCAACACAATCTTACTTCTTCCAATCACTTTTCCCGGTTCCTGTCCGTTTTCCATAAACTGTATTTTCAAATACCGCACAGAATCCTTTGGTCCAAAGGCAACGGAAGCAATTTCCATCAGACATCCAAGCCGTTCTTCCAATTCCCCGGTTCAGCCATTCTTCCTCCCTTCCTGCCTGAAAACGCAAAAGCAGTTTTTTCTGGCTTCGGGTATTCTGGATTCCGTCTAAAATAAGCTTCCGCACATTCCACACCGGAACTATATCATAAGAAACAAAATCCTTATATTTCCCAAAATCAATCTGAACCTGACGGATTTTTTCATCATAGCTTTTTCTGGTATGTCCCCATAAACCTCCGTTTCCACTATCCGCTCCTATATTTCACCGGATTCTTGTAAATACCACTCCTGGATAATATTGGTTCTATCAAACAATTCCCCTTCCTTTACCCGAATCACAGCAGGCTTCTTGATATTGAAATAATCACCCCAACTATCCTGCAATAATTGCCCAAGGAGCTCTGCCGCCATCAAATGAAATTTCTCATAAAAACTATAAAGCATATCATCTGTCTCATATTCCTTCACCCTGCTCTGGCAGGAAAATATGTCCCTGATTTTTTCTTTTAACTTTCGGAATCTGGAAAATACAAAGGAAAAATCCCAACTTCCGCTGCACTCTCTATAAGAATAGCAATCCCTTTCGTCATAAAAATCAATACGGTATGCCGGATAATCATCCATCATACTGCTTCGCAAAAAAGAAAAGTAAATCCATTTTAAATCCCCCGTTTCTCCCCTTTCTTCCATAAACTTATACTTTTGAAAAACCTCCTCCAAAGCTTCTGACAAATCCTTCCTGATTTCCGCCTTTTCATATTCAAATCCGTTTTTTATCTCCTGGGACAATATAGCAAATTCTCTGTCTGCCATCTGCCCCACTTCATCTAATAATTCCTCCCTCTGCCTGTTCTTTAATATCTCAAGTCTCCTCTCCAAACCGCTCTGAGAACCATTGTTCATACTCTTTTTCCCCTCCTGCTGCCCCACTGATTTCTTCATTTGCTTCTCCACCCTCTGCTTCATTACAAGATGCATGGAATAGTTCTTTTATCTCATGCTCTAATACATCATTGTAATATACATAGGCAATTTCACTCTCCAGCATTTTCTCACTTACGATCTCATATGCCTTTTTTATATTGGATTCTGCCCTGTCCAGCTCCTCCAGCTTCCTGTATGCCGTCCCCACATCACAATAAATGTGCGCCTCTCTCATCTCATCCCAGGTTGTCTTTTCCCTGGAATTGTCCACATATTCCAATGCCTGCTCCATATACACAACCGCTTCTTCATACTGTTCTGTCTTCAGATAATACTTCCCCTGTAAATAATGCACATAATAATAGTTCTCCCTTATCTCGCCCATTTCCTTGTAGCCATTTATTGCCTTATCAATAAATATTTTTCCTTCCTCGTAATCCCCAAGCTCCAAATAGGAATCTGCCAACAGTCCATTAATCCATGCTCCTCTTATAGCACTTTCCATTTCTCCGTTCTCAATATCACGCTGTATACTTTCTGCATAGGATACGGCTTCTTCATAGTACCCCATCCTATGATAGCTCTCTACAAGCTCATCTGGGGGGTATGACATTCGAGATTCTTTAAAACTGTAAAGCTCGGTTGTTTTCCCGCCGCTAATCTGATTTACTGTGACCTGAAGCTCATTCTTCGGATTTGCTCCCTGGGGCTGATTAAAAGAAAACGATAATCTGGTCAGATTTTCTGACTTATTCAAGTTAACAAGGATAAATCCTAACAGAAACAGCGCCATTACCATCCCTATTCTGGTCTTAATACTATCTTCTATCTGTTTTTCATTCTCTTTATTCTTTTTATCTTCTTCTATGTTCCCTTCCTCCACGATGTTCCCCTTATCTTCCTCCAAATTTTTCTTCTCCACCATATCGTTTTTCTTATCTTCCATATTATCCCTCCCCTTCGGAATTTTCTATGACCATCCGAGTCATATTCATTTTATAAAGCCCTCTCCTCAAAAGGCTTTCTGCCACATCCAGACGGATAATCATGCCTGACAGCTCTATGGATAATCTCATTGATTGTTCCACGCTGTTTTATGTGCATATATGTTCCTGCCCCAATTGTCACTCTCCCATTGCTCTCCATTTGGATATTCCTGTCTGCCTTTATTTGTATAGGCATTTCTGACAGGATATTTGCCTGGTTTCTGTCATTTAAAGCCAGGATTTCCTGGCCGGCAGACGAAAAAAGAAGGCTCTCCGATTGCCCGATTATTACCTTCTGATAAAATACAATTTCCATCAGGTTCCATCAATTTGTTTAACAGCTCATTATAGGTCATGGAGCTGTCTTGATAAGAGTGGCTTTCCTGTATTTGATCTGTCTTTTTGCTGTGTGAAGCACCTGTAATCGTAACTTTATATAATCCTGCTTCTACAAAAACATTGATCTCCTCCATCTTGATAACGGAAGGAAAATTTGTACCGCTGTATTTCACATTACGGATCTCATCCGGCATATCTGTAAAAGTTTCCGGAAGGAAAATCTTCACAGAGCCGTCAAATAGTTCTGTCTTCGAAAAAGCAATCCGATCTTCTCTTTATAATAATTTCATCCAAATATTCCTTTTCTCCTGTCAAAGTCTGTTTCCTCCGTCTTTATCATCAAAGCCTCCCTTAAACCACTTTTTGTACTCGATTTCATCATGCATCAATTTTTCATAAAATTTCTCATGCTCCTCCTCTGTCAGCACCCGCCCTTCCATAGTATCAACCTCTGGATTGCACTCTCTGATAAACTCTATAAGAAATTCTCCCGCCGCTTTCTCTGTCATTGCCGATATTTTTCTTTCCTTATCTACCAAAAGATCAATCCAAAGATGGTATAAGCTGATACCTCCTCCCCTGCTATATTCTGTATGCGTACTCTCATAAAAGCATATGAGTTTGATGTCACTCTTTTTAAGCACACACCAACACTGTTGGAACCAGATAAAGTCTCGAGTCATAATACCGGTATCTCTGCCGCCAAGAGAGTATGCCTCCCCTTTCAGCCATATCCGCTTTGTCCCCGGCTCCATAACCTGCCTGGCAAATTCCTGTAAATCAGACTGGCTCATTCCACTGCTTTCCATATATTTTTGAATGATTTCTGATTCACCTTTTATTCCTTCTGCTTTCCACGTTTTAATTAAAGGAATAAATAAAACGGTTGAAATAATAATGACACCAAGAATTCTGGCCATATTAAAAAAATCCCAAAAGCTTCTTATAGCTATTCCATTCCTCAAAAAAACCGAACCCGCTATTGATAAAAAATAGAGGAAAAGAGCTATACTAAATGTACAATATACCCATCCAATTCTCCATTTCTTCACCTGGGATGCAAAAAATCCTTTAGGGAAATTTCTTTGTCTATAGGCATCATCCATCTCTACAAAATAATCTTCAATCTTTTCTTTATAATCAAATATTCCCATATTGTTTTATGTATGATAGGTTCCTCCATAGTACATCTATGTTGGGTTATCATTTTATTCCTTTCAAAGTAATAATTTCTATTTTAAATTTCAAAATTCTCCTTAAACCAGGTTTCGTAATCGGTTCCATCATGGATAAATTCATCATAGAATAGTTCAATATTATTCAATATGTTATTGTCATAAAATTCTTTAATTACTGCATCTGTTTCCTTTTCTACTATGGCAATATTATAAGCCTTTTTAATCATCTTTAACGCTGCATTCCTATTTCCCAATTTTGTATTAAGATACCCCATATTGTTATATATATTTACTATTACATCGTCATAAGTATAAGTTGCATTCTGGCTAGTATAAATATCCATTTCTTTTCTGCTATATAAATAGGCTGTTTCATAATCCTGCTCCATAACAGAAACTCTTGAAAGCAATCTGTATCCTTCTGCTACCTTAATATCATCCTCTTTCCAGTAATATGCTGCATACTGCTGTCCGATTTCAAAACATTTTTTGGCCTCTTTCAATTTTTCTTCTGATGCCAATATGCTTCCCTTTCTGTAATACACATTTGTTAATGCCCCGGCATTATTCTGTTTCTCTCCTAATTCTATAGCATAATCACAATACTCCAATGCTTTTTCTACCATATTCATATTTGCATACACAGTAGCCATTAATCGATAAATTCTTATGATTTCATCATCGGCAGCATTTTCCAGAGCCTTTTCGTAATACATTAAGGCTGTATCATACTGTTTCAAATTTCCATAATATATTCCTTCCGACTGATAAATCGAAGCAAGCATATCTGCGTTATCTTTTTTCCTCAATCCTTCCTCTGCTTCCTGAAGATAGGTGCCTGCTTGATCTAAATTTCCCGTTGTAATATAGCAATCTCCTATCTGACCTTTTATCCAATATTCCATAGCAGTACCTGGCTGCATCGTCTCTTTTATTCTATCTAATGTCAGTTCATAATACAGAATTGCTTCCTCATAATTTTGTGCATTATAGTAATCAACTGCTGTCTGATATTCCTCAAAATCCAAAATTTCTGAATTCATTGTTTCTTCATATCTATATTTGCTATTTAAACATCCAGAAATCCCTGCTATAGAAAAAATAATGGCAGCCATCAAAAACACTCTTTTATTATTTTGCTTCATTTTTTTCTCCATCTTATTAAAGCATTCTTCTAGTCACCAACCCCCACTTCAAGTGGGGGTTTGCCAGAGGCCCCCCAAGGGGCCTTTGATACTTGCGCGCCT
>RAYY01000078.1 GCA_003611875.1 bacterium D16-56
GCTTTTTATGCTGTCCTCACCGCTTCCGCTTACTCTATTCTCCCCAGCATAGCTGGGGGATTAGGGTTTTCATTTAAAACTTTGTGATCGGCATGAAAATAAAACTTTTCCAGATCATTTAGGGAATCTTTTTTAATTTTACTGCCCAATTCTCTTCCCGTTACAATGGTTCCTGCATTGATTGGCTCATCTATTATCATATTTCCTAAATTATAGGTTTCTTTTTCCGATAAAATTAAAGTTTCCCGCCAAAATATAATCTTTTCTTTTGGCATCATATAACAGAGCATTAACTGGTTAAATATTTCCTCACGATATTTATCGCCTACTGTAATGACTGCCAGATCCTGTTTCTGCCAGTCAACACTTTGAGGATTACATATCCTTATTCCCCGGTAATCTGTATCCCATAAATCATCATTTGAATCAGCTAATATTAATCCCTCCACTTCATTCTCTATGCAAACATCTATATATTTTTTACCAATTTTTCCAATTCCGTAAACTACAATTTTTCTCATCTTAACTCACATTCCTTTCACTTCGCTCAGGCACAAATAGGCAATGAAATGCTATTTCTTTCAGCCTAATCAATCGGAACTATTACTAATATCAGCATATTTAGTCAAAATCCTTTCATTGGCTTTATAATATCCATCATAATCCCTTTCCTTTCTATAAACAGCTTTAATTAATTCATTCATTATTTCTAATAGGAATCAATAAATTTCAGTCAATTCTAATATCAAATACTATCCTGACCGCATTCACTCATATTGATGAAAAGTTCATCCATCGTATAAATATTACATTTTAATTTGTCATACACCATCCTTTTTATTTTGTTAGAAACATCTGCAATTGTAATGATAACCCCATCTACTGCTTCCAGATCTTCATCCACATGATATATGGCAAGCTCCCGTTTATAATCCAATGCATTCTGGTCTATTCCATATAAAATTTCAATATCTGTATTCCGAAGCTCATCATAAAGACATTCCCCTATATATCCCATTCCATATATAGCAATTTTTTTACAGCCATTTTGTTTTAAATATATATGAATATGAATGCCGCGGCTCTTTAATCGAATCCAGTTGTAGGTAATAAAAAACATAGAAGCATATTTTTTATCAACAAATGCTTGTATTGATTCAAGATATTGAGAAAAAAGTTCTTTTTCTTCCTGTAAAAGAACATATTCATTTAATATTTTTTGAGTTTCTCTATTGGATTCCATTATCTGACTTGAGGAGACAGAATCTTTCGTTCTCTCCGGTGTATGGTAAAACAAATAATCCTGATTCAATATAAAAGAGTGCTCTTTTTTCAGAGCCATAACCCACAGTAAAAAATCATCAGATCCATTACAATGCTGAATATACTGCATCCACTCATCAGGAATCGCCTTACGCTTCATAATAACCTGGCCGGGAGAAATAATGGGATTGGGAAGTGTTAAATAGCTTTTAATATTATTTACTCGCTTTTTCATTCCTTCCTCCTGCCATAATGTGCGGAAGCGTCCTTTCCATCCATTGCAGACACAATATTCTGCATCCTCTGTTTTTATTTTGTTCCATTGGCTATATAACCAGTTTCTTTCTACCAGATCATCCTGGTCTAACATAATAATGTATTCACCTTTTGCTTGTTTTAATCCTTCTACTCTGGATGCATGAATCCCTTTATTATTAACCTGATTAATCAGCTTTATCCTATAGCTATGCTCATAACCATCTAATTGAATATCTTCATCTGGATAATCGTTTACAAAGATAACTTCTATATCACAGTTTTGGTATTGGTTCAAATATTCCATATTTTGATCTAACATGTTTAAAAGCCTTTTACAATATCTGTTTCCCTTATAAAGCGGAATAATAAGTGATATATCAACCATAACTCTAACTGTTCCTTCCCTTGCTTAATACTTCCCCAATCTACATTAATCTGTTTTGCCCAACAGCATACTTATTTGCCAAGAGATTGAGAGCTATACTCTTTATACCATTTAACAAATTCGTGTAGTCCGCTCTTTATATCTATCTCTGGCTTAAACCCATATTCCTTTTCAAATGCACTGCTGTCTGCATACGTAATCGGTACATCACCTAACTGCATTGGTAAAAATTCGATGTGAGATTCCAAATCAAAATCATCCTTCAATATCCCTTCACGAATTAATTCCTGGGATAAAATATGAATAAATTCCATCAGATTTTCTGGCTTTCCACCACCAATATTATAAATTCTATATGGTGGGATTACAGATCCATCCTTTTCGGTGCTTTTAACAGGGGCATTTTCTATAACCCTCATAATACCTTCAATAATATCATCTATATATGTAAAATCCCGCTCACAATTTCCATAATTAAAAACCGGAATCTTCTCTCCATTTTTCAGTTTTTCAGTAAATGAAAAGTAAGCCATATCTGGTCTGCCGGCAGGACCATAAACGGTAAAGAGCCGCAAGCCTGTTGTCGGAATATTATAGAGCTTAGAATAACTGTAAGAAAGAAGCTCATCGCACTTCTTTGTTGCCGCATATAAACTCTCTGGATGATCTACATTATCCTCTGTACTAAAGGGCACCTTTTTATTTCCTCCATAAACACTAGAGCTGGAAGCATATATGAAATGCTCTATTCTTTTATTGTGCCTGCATGCCTCCAATATATTATAAAAACCAATAAGATTGCTCTCAATATAGGTATCCGGATTTTTAATACTATATCTGACACCTGCTTGTGCCGCCAAATTTATCACGATCTCCGGTTGATAACATTCAAATAAATCATCTAATATTTTTCTTTCCGCGATCGATTCCTTTATAAATTTCCAATCATTACTGCTTCTTTTATCACAATCAAGAAGCTTTTCCTTACGCCAATTTTTTAGATTTATATCATAATAATCGTTTATATTATCTATTCCGATAACAAAAGAATCAGAACAAATTTTCAGAAGCCTTTTCACCAAATGGAATCCGATAAAGCCTGCGGCTCCTGTAACGAAAATCGTTTTATTTTTCAATTCAATATGTTTTTTCATGTTTATTCTCATTCCTTCCCCGCAGCTGACAGCAAATATTCCTCTAATCCATATTCTTTTGTCCATGTCCGATAGCCTTTTTTAGAAACAACAATTCCCTTATCTGCCCAAAGTAATAATGGCAAATCGGACTTGCTGTCTGTATAAACCACTTTTTCCTCTAAAGGTTTTCTAAAATATTGCTTTAATAATTTGGTTTTATTTTCACCTACACAATCCCATCCTTCTATTCTTCCTGTAAACCGCTCCTTCACAAATTTCAATTTGGTGCAAAAACAGTCAGTAAAACCAAACTCTGATATAAAATGTTTTAAATATAGATCATATCCACCAGAAGCAAGATAAACAAAATAATTATTTTCTCTATAATTCTCGATAATCTTTAATATTTCCTCATACAAATTCGGAACAATCTCATTTTTATAGTAGCTTTCTGCATAACAGTCTAATTCCTGCTTTGAAATGCCGCGAAGCTGCCATAAAATAATGCGTTTGTTTAAACTATATTTTCCATTGGTAATTTTGTCCAAATTTTTCACAAAACTGCATTTTCGTATTTTTTCTAACAGGATTTTCCTGTGTCTAATCTTCTTATCCTTTAAATGCTCCAGAACATAATAAACAAATCGGTCAGCCGTCTGAAAATTGACGATTGTATCACAAAAATCAAATACTACTGCCTTCATGGTATAGAGAACAAAACTCCTTTATAATTTTTGATACCTTTTTCATCTGTTCCAATGAACCGATTGTAATTCTAACAAAATGTTCCAATAATACATTCTGCCGCAGATCTCGGATATAAATATTATTTTCTTTCATAAAACATAAAAATTTTTGTTTTAAACCAGCACTTTTTAATCGAATCAGAACAAAATTCGTCTCACTTGGATAGACATCTAAGATGTTTGGCACACTTTTCAGTTCACCTATAAAAAATTCTCTTGCTATTTTCACATCCCGGACATGACTTTCCATATATTCCAAATCCTCCAAAGCTGCAATGGCCGCTTCCTGTGAGAATGTTGTAATATTTTTCGCATTTCTGACTCTTGAAACCATCTCAATATTGCTGTCTGATGAAATTAAATATCCTATCCGAAAATTCGCTAAAGCAAACGCTTTGGAAAATGTTCTGCTGACTAAAAGATTTTCATATTTATCTACTAAGTCTGCCACAGTTTTCCCAGAAAATTCTGCATAAGCCTCATCTATTAAAAACAGCACAGATTTATTCTTCTTTACAATGTCTTCAATAATATTCTTGTCAATCTGCTCACCAGTTGGATTATTAGGATTACAAATATAAACCATTTGAGGTTTGCTGCTTTCTATATCCTTTTGAAGCTGTCTTGCATCAAACCGGAGATCTTGCGTTAAAGAATAATAAATATTTGCTCCGGCAAATTCCGCCGTTGCCCGAAAATTGTCATATGTTGGCCATACAATCAACACATTGTCTTCTCTTTTGATCCAGCAACGTACAACATACTCCTGCAGCACATCTGAGCTTGCAAATACCTGAATATTCTTTTTATCCACATTCATATACCTGGAAATATCGGTAATCAATTTTAAATTGTGAGTACATGGATACCATTGATAAAAATCACCTCTCTGAGCCAGGTCTTTCAATCGGTTATACACATTAGGGGATGGAGGAATGGTTGATTCATTCCAATCAAGTTTTAAACATTTTTCTTTTTCAGCTTGATCCATTCCCCATATATCGTGCGACAAAACATCATAGGGTTTTATATTATTTACGTAACCTTTCATCGATTTGCTCCCATGCTATAAACTCAGTTTTTGTCCATAATATGCATCATATTTCTCCGGATAAAAGGTGTCATATCCACCTCCGTGATGCAGTGTGATTTCTCCACAATACAATTTCCCTTCAACATCATAAAAGTCCACACGAACATATCTGATATCTCTGGAAACCTCCTTACCAATTTCCAGCATCTTTTTAAAGCTTTTGGGCTGTGGTATATCCGCTCCTTTTTGAGAACACAAATTTTTGGCATTTGCAACCCATACAAAATCCAGAGGATTCCAATTTATGTCATAGACTTTACGATAATTTTCACCTTCCCTGTCAATAGAACAATAAATAAATTCACATCTGCCATTAAAAAAATGAAGCTTATAATCATTGGGTATTCTTCCATTTGGCAAAACCAACAGCTTTTCCACAATAATTAAAGGACTAATATTCTTATATTGAAACTCTCGTGTAGCATAATACAAATTTTTAGCTAAATTCCTTTTGAATTTTTGTCGTAATTCTTCCCAATTTATACTATTTTTATCTCTTATGATCTGATAATCACCAGTACCATGATTTGTTTTTACAATACAAGGCTGATCTGGCATATTGCTATAGGTAAGATCATTGGAATCTGTTGTTTTAAAAAGCAAAGGAATCAAATATTCTTCTCCAAATTTTTCCTTCACATATTGACGTACAGCAAACTTATCTGCCAATAAAGTATATTCTGGTTTTCGGTCATATAATTTTAACCATTGAATTTTTTCATTTAAGGTTTTAGGATTTTTCAAATCCAATTCATATCCAACTCTGTATTTAAATTGCCCAGACACATATTCTGCATCGTCCAAAATACATTTAAATTGTTTTTTAATCGTTTCATCCTTCAATTCTTCCAAACTTTGCATAAACGTCTGTAAGAAATAAGAATCCACAGGTATTATATTTTTTAATCCTGCCTTTTCTAATTGCTCTCTAATTGCTGATTGATGACTAGTTGACATGGTACAAAAAACCATCACATCACTCTTAAAAGAATATAGTGTCTGTAATGAAATTGTTTTTACATGATCCCTTATTACTATATTTTCTTCTTTTTTATTATCGCAAAAAAAATCAATAGGAATACCCATTGCTTGAAACAGATCATAAGCCCATGTTCTGCCAATCAAGCCAGCGCCAAAAAAACATATTTTTCCTTTCCAGTTCTGCCCCAGCTCCTTTAATTCAAAATAAGTCATCTGTTTTCCTCTGCATCAAATACCATTTCATTTTCTTTATTTCTTCGATGGTGATTGCTTGTTCTCTTAAAATCAATATTATTTCTATAGTTGTCTCCAAGAACGCCTACATCCATTGTTTCTATACCGTTTTTCCATAAGCAATAGGTAAAGGATAGCTGATCTCTATAAGAACGGCTGTATACCTCCTGCCACCAATTATTCATTATTTTTTTACATAAAGGATTGGTATTATCCCTTACCAAGATTGTACATTCCAACATTCCATAATTTCTTGGCATACCCTCTTTATAATAATCTGCCATTTGTTGAAATATTAAGGACTTTTTGTCAAATTTCGCAATCACACAATGAAGTGCATGTGCGTATACATCCTTCTCTCCAGGAAGTCGATGTGTTGCAATGCCGCTTCTGCCAATTTTTTCCACATATTTCAAAACATTCCCCATTATTTGAATATTGCCATCAATGTAAATAGAATAATGGTATTCTGAAAATATATGGCAGCTATTAATCTTACAAAATCGATTTTTTCTAAAATTATCTTTTAAGTCACCAGGAACAATGCTATTAATATCGATCCATTGAAACACTTTCAAATTTTCCGGTTCTTTATCGGATATGTAATAATAATCGCAATCCTCTGAATAGCAAATTGGTTCTACAAAGGAATCATAACCACCTACTATACATGTATAAACAACCGCCTTTTTATTATATTTATTATGGATTGGATTGATGGAATTTGAATGTTTTTTATGTTCAATTTTATTCTCTGATTTACAATCCTCCTGGACACAGCTTTCAATAAAACGGTCTATAACAGCATCCAATGTCAGCAATTCCTGGTATGTAATAATCATTACATTAGGATAATTTTTCAACTGTTCAACCACTTCGTCCTCATATTTGCAGCTGACCATAACAAAACAAGCAACCTTATCTTTGCAGGACAAAATTTCCGGAGAGACACATGAAATACCTTCCTTTATTACTTGTCCCCATTTAGCATTATCATTATCACAATAATTTGCAGCTTGTACACCTAAAAAGTTTAGGATATCATATCCTGCATCCTTTCCAATCATGCCGCATCCAAATATATAAGCTTTTAAATGATTTTCTTTAATATAATTTAAATCCCTCAAAACATCCGATTGTTGACGCATTATGCCCTCCGCTTTTTTGAACCGTTCAGTCATATTTACCAGCAAGTCCTCCCCCCATCAACAATCACCGTGCTCCCTGTCATGTAGCTGCTTGCCTCTGAAATCAAATATAAAATAGTGCTTTTATACTCCTCTACATCTGCCATTCTTCCCATAGGGATCAAATTGGTCAGCTTCTGCAAAAATTCTTCATTCTGGCCATTATACACACCGGCAGGACATAAAACATTTGCCCTTACTCCCTTTTGCGCATAATAGGTGGCAAGATATTTTGTCAAGCCAATCAATCCGTGTTTAATGACAGAATAGGTGACAGGCTTTACTGTCTGCTGTTCCTCTGCCAACCCATCTTTCTGATAAATCCGCTGATCCGGTGCAATAATACCTAAATCCGAAGAAATGTTGAGGATAACACCTTTTCCCTGTTTTGCCATAATATTTCCTAATACCTGTGCACAAGCAAAAGCTCCTGTTAATCCCACCGCTATATCCTCCATCCACATCTGCAATGGGAAATTCTCAAACTGTATGGCCTTCATGTTTGCGGCATCGCCTTCTACCTTAGGATTATTGGCCGCATTATTTATTAACACGTCAATATGTCCATACCTTTCCACAAGTTCACCTGCAATTTTTTCTATTTCCTCACGTTTTGTAATATCCACAACGTAAGTTTCTATCTTGCAGGCACTACCATACTTTTCTTTCAGCCTCCTGTCTGCAATGTTCACTGCTGCCTGTGAGATGTCAAGTAATACAGGAATCCCTTTTCCCTCAATGACCGCCTCTGCATGCTTACAGCCCAACAAGCCTGCCCCGCCTGTGATTACCACTACCTTATTTTCAATGTAAAACTTTTCTATTGCCGTCATTTCTTCCTCCTGTATTGTGAGACATAAAACTCCCACTTCCTGTCTCTCTTTATAGGAAATTCCTTTCGCAGCCTTTTTACATCCTTCTGCAGATCTACCATTACCAGCCCTGGTCCTCCAATCAATGTGTCTAACAATTCACCATAAGGAGAAATACAGCAAGAATGGCCGCTATATTCTATGTTGTTTACAACTCCCACACAATTTACAGCTAAAATGTAGCTCTGACTTTCTATTGCCCTTGCCTGCAAAAGGCACTTCCAGTGTTCCTCTCTTTTCTGCGGCCAATTAGCCGGAACCAGGATTATCTCTGCAGTCTCAGATGCAATCTGAAATAATTCAGGGAATCTCAAATCATAGCAAATAAAATTACTCCAGTGATACTCACCCAAGGTAAAATTTGTTATTTTACTCCCTGAGGTAAAAAACTTGTCCTCATCCGCATAGGAGAAGGGGTGAATTTTCGTATAATCTGAAATCACCTGTCCACATTCATCTATAACCGAATAATGATTCTCTGCTAGACTTTCCCCTTGTTTGGTCCACCCTATTCCTATGGCTATATGGTATCTGGAAGCAATCTGGCAAAATTTATTTACTGTTTCCCCTTCCCTCTCAGCTGTTATCTGAGTGTTCATAGAAAAACCAGTCAAACTCATCTCAGGGAAAAAAATCCCCTGTGCTCCTAACCCTGCTGCCTGAGAAATATAGTCTACAGCAATGGTTTCATTTGCTGTTTTATCCTCCCAGATTATATTGGTCTGCGCTAACGCTACTTTCATGTCTGCTATTCCACTCCACTTATCAGATAATTGTTCTGCTTTGCCCTCCGTCTATGAGCAATGTTGCGCCTGTGATAAAAGAAGCGCAATCGGAAGCTAAAAAAGCAATCCCATTTGCGATTTCCTCTGGGGCAGCAAACCGCTTTAAAGGAACAGAAGTCTCTATATAATTTCTGATGCCTGCTTCATCCTGTGCAAGCAATTCTTCCCATCTGCCGCCATTATAAAGGACATTTCCAGGTATTACACTATTTACACGTATTTTTCGTACTGCATAGTCATCAGATAAATATTTTGATAATACACTGATCCCCTGCTTGGCGGCCGCATAGGCATAGGGCGCAGAAATTCTGTTATATGCAGCTAATGAGGATACGGTAATAATGCTTCCGCCAGTCCTGTCTTTCCATAAATTATCAAATACTTGTATCAGCCGGACAGCACTAAACAAATTAATCTCAAAACTCCTTTTCCAGGCTTCCATATTAAGGTGATCCTGAGAGACAGGTTTTCCACTTCCAACATTAGCTACAAGGCAATCTATGTGATCAAAAATCTCTCCTGCATACTTGCGAAACCCTAAGATGGTTTCATCTATAGTTATGTCACCCGAATAAAGATAAACTCTGTTTTTCCCGAAGTTCTGTTCCAAAGCTTCCTTTCTCTCTTTCGCTTTGGGCTCGTTCCTTCCATTTATCAAAACGCAGGCGCCTTCCTCCAAAAACTTACGGGCTGCTGCATATCCGATACCGTCTGTTGAGGCGGTAATCACTACATTTTTTCCCTTTAACTGTAAATCCATGTTATTTCGTATTCTTTCTTCTATATTTTGGAAGCAATAATAAATAAATTTGATGTCAATTTGTATTTTGATAATATTTCAAAATACTTCCTATTGGTGTCTGCTAAAAGCTTATTGATTTCGGTTCCAGCTTCTTGTATATTTTCTCCATCTTTCTTAAAATCTATATTTGGCTCATTTAAACCAAATATGCAATCTGGTTGGGGCCCATTATTAAAATACCAATACACATGATTTAGAAAATTATAATCTTGTATATAATCAATACGCTCCACCTTATATCCACAATCTTCTAACAGCATACCAATTGACTTTTCTGAAAAATAACTCAGATGGGCTTCATGATAATAAAACTGTTCATAGGCATCCACTTTCCACAATTTTCTTAACGGATCATTTAAATTTGGTATCTCGATAAATACCTTCCCACCATCTTTCAACCGTTCATGTACATTAAGCAAAAATTGTCTTGGGTCTTCAATGTGTTCTAACACTTGAAAAAAACCTATATAATCAAACTGTTTACCGTCCCATTTAATTTGAGAAAGCTCCTCTGAATAGACAGGGATATTCCAATGCTGCCGAACATACTCTGCACACTGTTTTGAAAGTTCAATCCCTGCTACATGTCCAAATTCATCTTTAATTTTATTGAGAAACTGTCCCGCAGAACATCCTATTTCAAGAAAACTTTTCTCTTTATCAAAAAAATTCTTGATAGCATGAATCCTATCCTTTTGATACCTGCAACGCATTTGATAAATTTCTTCTGGGATTTCTTCCCGGTCGTTGGTCAATTCATCTTTATACTTCTTTCTATATTCTTTATCATAATACTCAGATGCATCCTGAAATCCTGCTTCAAGCATCCCATAATCACACTTTGAACAATAATTTACTATTCCATTTCCATAGCGTAACTTTTTTGTTAAAACATCTAGGTTCTCATTCCCACAAATCACACATTTCATTGTTCCGATTCCCTTCTTAATCCTATAATTCTTCCACTAGCTCCAGATAATTTCCCTCTGGATCTCTTGCAAAAAACACTCTTGCTTTCCCATCAGGAGAATCGCAAGGTTCCGACAATACTACACAATTTCGTTCCTTTAATTTGTGGTAGATTTCCATTGCAGAATCAACAGTAACGGCTATATGCATCTTTCCACAGCGATAAATCTTTTCACTCCAATCTGGTAAAGCGTCTGTATGGGCAAATTGTATCAATTCAATCATGGTTCTATTCTTAAATTCCAATTTGCAAACCTGAATATCAACATTTCTTTCATTAAATATAGTATCTGTGTACACCCCCTTTTCCTGTTGGCGTACAACAACTTTTAAATCAAATAGTTCTCTATAGAAATAAATCATTTCCTCTAGATTCTTCACATAGATTCCTGTATGTCTCAGGCCGATCACATGACATTCCCCCATAAATCTATAATTTTTTTGCCAAGATTCTAAATACATTTTTTCCAACCATTACATCTTGCCCCGCCAACGAATACACAGATACTTTAAACCGATTATCTGAAAAAAGTTTTACTAATTCTTCTGGAGTATAGGAACGAATTACATTTTTAAAATAATCTCTCATATTGTTATATCTTCCTATAAAGGTTTTCTCATTCACTAAATTATTATCCTTATCTATTGATAATTTTTGTAAAGAATATTGAAATGGATCTTCTTCCGGAAATTCTTCCCATGTTTGTAATACGTTTTCTTTTTCAATATACTTTAAGATATCTGAGTAGTACATCGAATATTAAATAACGAATAGTTAAATATTTACTTCTTCGTCTCCTATTTCGTTCATTTTATATGTCCAGTGATAGACAACAGGAGCAGTATTAATCTCATCAAAATACTGATAAATTCGTTCCGATAATTCTTCTTTTGAGCTGACCCGGATC
>RAYY01000079.1 GCA_003611875.1 bacterium D16-56
CATACCTGCTTGGTCTCCGGCAGGGTCTGGATATCCTTCTCGATCCGCACCTTCTGACGGATGGGGCGCTCCTGGATCTGCCTGGGTGCCGCAATGGTCCCGGCATCTGAAAGGGTCTCCTGATCACCCGGGTAAGAAAGCCACGCTTCCTCGATATACGTCCCCGCCGTCTTCGCGGCGATATGGCTTCCGATGGCTGCGTGCTGCTTCGCGTACTCGGCTGTCGCAAGTCCCCCTGTCTTCTCTTTCTCATAGGTGATCCGCAATGTATAAGTCCCAGGCCCGTCAAAATGCACCGTGTAGGTGTTGGATGATAAAATCTTTTGTTTGTTCGAGATTTCCCAACAATTTTCTTATCCGAAAAAGGAAAACCCCTGAACTATCTTAAATTGGATGGAAGGTTTGCTTCTGCTTTCCCTACCTTAATATTATACCGAAAATAGGCCGAAAAAACAATACATGTACCAAAATTCTCAAGGCTGGTTTACCAGGCAGGCGTCAATTACTTTGGCCCATAAACGAGGCGGGGCTTGCTAAATTGCCAGTGCCGCCGCACGCTTTGTTGAAGTCTTGAACTTCATAGGATTTTTCATCCTCCTTTCTCATTTTGCTTTAAGTATGAAGGATGTCTGCGGATTTTCGATCATTATTTAGGAGGTCTTCGGATAAATATTTTTACATACTAAAAGAGGAGGCTCCTGAAAGTCTCCTCTTTTATCCTTATGGCTTTACTTTTGTTGATTAATTAACATGCATCTGGCTGTCTGGGTAAATGTAGTATTTCCCATCCTCTCCTTCGGTTAAAAGGATCTGGAAGCGGGCGCTCATATTATTAACTTCAACCTCTCCCCATCCCATCCGGTAGCTTCCCTGTGGCAAGCCAAAAATCACGTCAGAATTACCAGTAGAACCCATGGGCTGTCTTCCCGCAGCCAAACTGACATATCCCGTATTATCGTAAAACGCATTCAGTTCCATCCCTTGCTCCGGGAAATTGGCGAAAAATGCGCTAACCGGGCCTTTGTAGTCAGCAACCAATTTTTTTGATGTAACAGTGCCAAAAGTAATCGTTTTTCCATTCCGCTGGATGGCGCAAGCGGAACCATTCATATCCTGGCTTGGGTAACCAGGCGCAGCCTGCACCCGATCAGGGAACAGGTAATTCAAACTGTTCACTTCCCGCATCGCCCTGATCAGATCCCCGTCAAAGGTCATCTTCGCCCAGCTATTGCCGTCCGTCACCGCCCCACTGGTGGCAGCAGCGTCTGCCACATTCACTGCGCCCACATCATGCAGATCGCTGTTCGTCCCCTGGGTCTGTACCACGCCGTTCTCTGTCCACGCGCCATCCGCATTCACGGTGCAGCCGTCCGGAGTGGTGGTGTTTGCCAGCATGTAGCCCCTGCTGTCGAAGTAGTAGCACTCCGCCTTGCCGTCATTGTCGCCGTCGATCCACATCCATGTGTTGGCCGGGTAAGTCCCGCCGCCTCTCTCCCACCGCCATCCGGTAGCGTTCTGTTTCCACTGGCCAGATGCCGCATGCGCAGTCAATGTGCCGCCGATCATCATCGCCCCCGCTAACACAAGCATGGTAGCCCTTTTCAAAAAACCCTGTTTTCTCATAGATCTTTCCTCCTGTTTTTGATATTTTATTTGTCTGACACAACAGCCTCCCTTCCTTTGTATCATCAAAAGAAGTATGGAAACATGCCAATTTTTAAAATTTTTATCCACATGATAAAATCTTTTGTTTGTTCAAGATTTCCCAATAATTTTCTTATCCGAAAAAGGAAAACCCCTGAACTATCTTAAATTGAATGGAAGGTTTGCTTCTGCTTTCCCTACCTTGATATTATACCGAAAATAGGCCGAAAAACCGCATGTGAGTTCCTGTGGCTCATAATAATCCCGGTAGCGCCGGATAAAGCTTCCCGGGTCGCCGGATACGCCGCTGGCTGCGTCATACAGCACCCAGCGCCCTTCCACGAGCGCCGCATTGTAGGCATGCAGATGGTTCTTTATCTTCATTGCAGGGATCCCTTCCATGTCCAACAAGGTTAAGAGCATGCCGGAAAACCCGGAACAGGTCGTTACCCCGTCCATGACGGCGGTATAGGTTGTGGCATGGATCCCAGTATAATCCGGTACGCAGCCCTGCCCCATGCCCTCAAGTCGCCATATCGTTTCATCATCCGCATACGCCACATGGCTGCAGACCCATTGAAAGGTCTGTTCTGCCTTCTCGGCATCAGTTCCGTGAAAGGAATCTGAGATCTCTTTAAGCTTCTGCTTCGCCTCCGTATGTTCTTTATATGCCTGTACTGGTGTCCCATACCAGGTCCTAAAAAACAGGCGGACATCCCCATTCGGGCATCGTTCATATTCCATGCTGTACCCGACATTCCCGCAGTATAAGTCTCGGCTTGCGGAATAGATTTCCCTGGCCGTTTCATAATCCCCGGTAAACCCGGTATACACGCATCCTCCTGCTCCATCATCAACAACTGCCCCAGGATCACCCAGGGTTTCTATACATGCCTTTGCCGCTGTACTGATATCTTCAGGATATCTTTTGTCAGTATTGAAGAAAAAGATATCGGAACCCTCAGCTGACATCACTATATCAGAATCCGTCGCCCATACTGCATGGATATATTCCTGTGCCTCCCCTGCATGGATTACGCATGGATGGGGGAATACAGGCAATAAATCCCGGCGGTCAGTATTGCGGCGGTAAAGCGTACTGTAAAACGGTTTTTCATAGCGGCCTCCTTCTGTACTGAAAATTCTCTCCCTTGTACTTTCCTTAAGTATGGCCATAGCAGTATGGTGCCTTGAGCCCTAAATCAGCGTCAGGAGGATGCATATGTGGATATTTTTACACACAAAAAGAGGCCGCCATAATGACGGTCTCTTGTATAGGTTACATGGATTGCTGCTTCGGAAAATGGTAACCCTGTTTCTGCATCTGCAGGATTATGATTCTGGGTATCGGTATCCATTATGTGACATACGTTTTTTTAATTCATCGATATCAAGATTTAATCTTGCTGCAGCAAATTCTGGTGTCAATACTGCATCTTGCACCAGAGCATAAATTTCCAATGTACGCCCCTCTTCTTTCAAACTTTCCGATCTCAGCTTCAAAATCTGTCCACCCATAATCTCACCAAGCCTTTCTTTTGCCGGATTATCATCCGGAATTACATAGTCTGCCAGTTTGTTGATCAGCGCGATGATATCCACATACAGTCCTGATGCATCCTCGTGCTCCTGCATCTGCTGAAGCTTCCCGCAGATTAAACGGTAATCATCCAGCATTCGTTCAATCTTTTTGGGGTTTACACTGTTCGATTTCAGAAAATGTTCATACCGCAGGATACGGTATGGCAGCAATGCCAACAGACGTTTCTCAAAAATGCTATCCACTGTATAATCCTGCGCCATGATCACCGGGACTTTATAGGTTACCGTCTGCCCGTCCGCAAAACGAATCCTCGCAATATGATGGGCTGGCATGTCCCTATGGTTCCTAAGATACAGTACACAGGATTCTGGAAAATCAATCTCGATGATCCCCTTGTCCATTACTGAATGCTCAATAGCAATCGCAAAATCATATTCAATCATCCTGAGTACCATATCCCCGTCTTTTTTGACTGGCATTCGATATGGTACAGATGCCCCTCAATCTGTATAATGGAATTTGTAACGATCTTTCCAAACTTTTCATAATGCTCGTTATGCCGTTGTAAAAATTTCTGATCTTCCGCATATTCGGTTCCGAAAACCTCATTGATCAGCGGGATCAAGAGGAACGGCATTTTCTGTGCGATTGTCCGGAACACGTCGTCAAAGACTGTGTTGAACCCTTCACCGTTTTCTGCTATTTCGGCACCTTCCGCACTGCTGTCAACACACTTATCCATAGGTTCTCTCCTTATCCTTATATGTTTTTTTGATGGTCTTTGTCAATGTCCAGATAACTCCTATTTTACGGCTTGCACACCCCGCACGGGGAATACCCATCTTCGATCAGTTCATCCCTGGCGCATGTCCAGAATTTGATATTTTCCGGGTTCACTTTCTGGACGCTCGCACAGTCCAGCAGATGGAATTTCCCGGTATTGATATTGATTGCGTATTCCTGCTTTCCAGTACCTCTTTCATCGTCCTGGATGCCTGCTGGATCCGTTTCCCCGCTTTCCTTCCCGTTGTCTTCCACCCAGCTTTCACCGGTCGCATAATCGATCCCGATACCCGGCTGGACATTATAGGCGAACACATGGAAGCATACACCTGAACCATTTGTTTTGCCGTTATCTTCGATACACATTGCTTCCATCTCCACACCCCTGCATACCAGGTCATCATCCAGGAATACCGGCGTGACACGGTAGAGGACATGGTGCTTGGTTTCATGGACATGGTCTGCGATCTCATTTTCAAACGGGAGCATCCCTTCGATATTTAAGTATCTGGTGCCCGTGACCAGGTTCTTCTCATTCGCGTTTTCACCGGCAAGCTGGAATCCTATAAGATGGCACCGGTTGTACAGATACAGGTCGCTGATCTGCTCAGGGTATTTCACCGTATGCCATCCGCTTGGCTTCACCTGCCCGATCTGGCCGCGCTCTTCCATCGGCATCAGCGTCTCGCAGATATTGGCATAAGCCTGCCCGCACCGCCCAAGGTCATCCAGGTCTGAATAGGATTCAAAGACATCCGGATCTCTTGCGCCTTCGGAAAAATACGGGCTGTTCCCATGGACTTCTGCCCACGGGGTGCCGCTATATGCCGGGATCACATCTTCACCGTTCCAGGAAAGGATGCTGCCTTCCGGCGTTCCCTGCAGGATCTCCGGCTCTGTTTCCTCGATAAATTCCAAGTCTGCCAGTTTGTCTAACTCTGGCAGTTTCCCGCAGCCAGAAATCAAGACGGCTGATATAAAAATGGCGGCGATGGCAGCCGCCACCGCCATCCTGGCCATGGTATTGTTTTTTGTATCGGCTGCTTCCCGCAGCCGTCTGGTTTTAATATCCATATTTTTTGTCCTTTCATTCGGGCCTTTTTATTTTTTTGCGTTAGGGAACCTTGCGATTTACTACTGGATCTCCCCGTCTATAACAACTTCAACATACCCGTACTTCAAGTTATCAAAAACAATGTTTTCACCCATCTTCTCCCAGTCCTCGCGCAACATTTTGATCTGCTTTGTTTTTGAAAGGCCGTCATTCCCTCTTGTGTAGGTCATCTCTTCCTCTTTGATCTGCTTGATGATAATGCTTTTGATTTTTTTGATGGAAGTGGTCGCCGCCACAAGCCGCATGCTACTATACTCCTCGAACCCATTGCAGCTGTTTAAAATATATATCTTTTTCATGGAAAACCTCCATATTTTTAGATTGTTTTTAAGGAATGCCCAGATCATCCGGCACGCAGGATCACCGTGCTTCCATCGGCCGCCTTCAAGGCTAGGCGGGTAAACACCCGTATGCCCCGTATATCGAACGTTTCCGCAAAATCCTCCTCATCGATGCCGACACGCCTAATGAAATGATTCAATATATTTATGAGTTAGCAAGAAACCTGATATAATGGGGGCAAGTGCCCATCCAGGGCAGAAAGGCAAGGAGAAAAATGCACATCAGCTACAAACCGCTCTGGCACACACTGATAGAGCAAAACATGAGGAAAGAAGATTTAAGGCTTGCCGCTGGTCTAACCATAAATATGATTGCCAATATGGGCAAAGAAGGAAAACACATCAGCATGGACACGCTGGCACGAATCTGTGAAACGCTGGATTGTGGCATTATGGACGTGATTGAACTGGTCAGTGATGAGCCTTCCACCACAAGGAACGATAATGGAAAAACCGAAAGAAAGAATCACAGAGAACAGCATTGATTATATTCTGGTAGGCGACTACTATATTCTGGACTTGAAGCCGCCGGAGGAAAATCGGCCTATCAGACACTATGGGCATGCCTTGCCTACCTGAACGAGCAGGCAGAGGAACGACTTGACTTAATCATAGAGCAAATGAAAACCTCTGAGGGGGGTGACCGAGGAACTGAAAGCCCGGAACCAGCTTGAATGTGTAGGCCAAATCTAAACTTTTGGATTTGGCCTAAAATCCAAACTTATATAAAATCCAAACTTTTCTGAAAATGGCTTGATAATGGGGGATTCTTGTAGAAAAAAGCTTGGATTACATCCGCCCCATCCAGTACATATGTGCTTAAGATGCGGACATTTGCTAATAGAAAGTTCCTTTATTTCATTTTGCGACATCCCCTTCGTGGTATAATAAGTTAACGAGTAACTTAAAATACACTAAAATTATACCGAACTTGGTGCAGTTTATCAACTAACCGATACCTATACTATACATGCCATGCTGGAAAAAATAAGCCCCTTTTTATTAAAAACAAAAAGCAAGAGTGGATGTGAGTCAGAAGTAACAGTCTATGAATGTGAAGGCTGTAGTGGGTGTTCGTGCAAAGAAAAATGCACCCGTTCCAAAGGGAGCAAACAGCTACACGCAAAAATGCGGAGCAATCCGTGTATTATAAGAGTTAAAATAAAGATATTATAGGAAACTGAGTTGACATTCCGATATAATTATGTTATAAATGTATATAGTTATTAAACTATAATATATAGTTTAATAACTATATATTATAATAATATGGAGTGGAACAAGTTATGCATAAAAGAGGTTATGTATTTATTTTAATTTCTATATTTATCTTATTCTTTTGCATTAGGATGTCTGAAAAGACATTACTAATTTCGTTATGTATTATACTAGAAACAGGACTTTTTTTTGCTTTATTTAACGCTCAAATTAAGACAGCTGTTTTTTTCTCGATTTTTCTATGCTTTTTAGTAACGATTGGAATGATAATAGAGATAGTAACCAAAGTTAATGGGAAAGAGGCGATATTAAATGAAATCAATAAAGCCTTAAATATCTTGACAACTAATTTTATTGTTGTGATGGTTATATGTATAGGAGAGATACTTATAATAAAAAAAGTGAGGAGAAAGTCATGAAAAAAATATTTAAAATTTTGTGTACAGTTGCTTTATCATTGGCATAATGTATCCCATCCATGGCAGCAATGGCTGCTGTAAGTCCAGAAGAGCAACCAAGTCCGGAAGAACAACTGGGGTATTTAATTTCCAGCAAAACCTACGATAATGGCGATGGCACTTATAGCGTGGAAAAGATTTACACAAAACATTCGCCTGCTTTTTATAGTACAGAACTATATGGAACTGATGAATTCACAAAAGTAAAAGAAGACAAACTCAACACAGGTTCTTTGCTTGTATCCTATCAGATCACAGCAACGTTTGATTGGGATACTCGTACAAAAAAAGTTAAGGTTTATAATCAAAAAGGTGAATTGACCTATAATCAAGGAGGTGATATTACAAACGAAAAAACTGGTGTGAGTGGCAATAATACGAGTAAAGCCACAGCAAAATATAGTTTCACCCGAACAACAAATCTAGGTTTTTCAAAAAACTATTCAGTAAGTGTATCCTGCAATTATAAGGGGACAGATTCATAATTAGTTAATAAATATTCTCTCCTATTAATATATCAGGGGGATGCTTTTTTATAAAGAGCATCCCCTGTATAGGGCAAGTGAGTTATAAACTACAAAACTTATACATTGAGTGCTTGAAATATATATTTAGTTGTGGTACAATTCTGCTAAATAATTTTGGGAAGGAGTGGAGATTTGGGCAAAATATTCAATTTCACCGGATTATCCAACACAGAAATAAAAATAATGGAGCAGCTCTGGAAAATAGACCAACCTTTATCATTAAAAGAAATTACAGAATTTTTAAATAAGCAATTAAATAAAGAATGGAAGCAACAGACCGTTGGCACATATTTATCTCATCTGCAAAAAGCCGGGATAATAAAGACGGATAAACGTTTTTCCAAACTTTATCTTTATTTTCCTTCATGTACAAAGGAAGAATATCTTGAAAAATGTGCTTGCAATTTTGTAGAACAGGTATTTGATAACTCTCTCAGCAGTTTTATCGCAGCATTTGCAAAAGAAGGTAAAATATCTCAAAGAGATGCAGAAGAACTAAAAAAACTGATATAAATCTGGTAAGAGCAGGATTGATATTATATGGAACGATTATCTCAAGAACCACTATTTGTAATGTCTATGTCTGGCAGCGCCATTGTATTATTTTATATCTTTACTTATCCTTTTGCCAAACGCTATCTTTCATTAAAATGGCGATATCGTATTTTAAAGCTGTCATTATTTTTTTATTTGATTCCTGTGCATCAATTAAAATTCATTATGATATGGGGAATCCAAGTGGCGTTTCCAAACATGAATTTAAAAGGAAATATTCCAGAGGAAGTATGGCTATATGAACAGCAAAACAGTGTATTTTTTGATGGTAGTTTTCATTATGGTATTTTTGATTTTCTGAGGGGTACATATTATCTTATTTTCTCATGTATTGCATTATTTCTCGTTTTATATCAATTGTCCTTGTACATAAAATTTAAGCATATATGCTTTCAATATGCTGATTCAGCATTATTACCGGAAGAACTTTGTCTAAAAAAATTATTAAGAGAATTTAAAATAACCAAGGTGCCGGTATTGATCCATACAGAAACATGCAAAATGCCTATGGCGATAGGAGTCATTCGCCCGATTATTATACTGCCAAAGACAATATGGGGAGTATATTCTGAAACGATAAAAGAATGTATCATAAAACACGAACTTATTCATATTAAGAACCAAGACATTCTTATAAAATATTTAGGGTTGTTAGCGGTTATTTTACATTATTTCAATCCGCTTAGCTATGTTTTATATCGCGAAATAGGTGTTATAAGTGAACTTTTTTGTGACAGCGAAGTAATTAAGAATTATGATGATTCGGTGCGAAAAGAATACAGTAATTTGCTTGTTGACTTGTCCACAAAAGAAAAACCAACTATTAAGGAAAGGTTATCTAGCTGTTTAGCTAATAATGATTATATTACTTTAAAGAGGAGGATTACAGAAATGAAATCTATGAAAAAAGGGAAAAGGCTTATGGCGGGCATTACATTTTTTTTAGCTCTTACAAGTGGCATTATAGTATCGTATGCTTATGTACCGCCGAAAGAATTAGTAATAGACCAGTATGAAATTTCCTGCAATTATGTATGGATTCCGAAACAATTAGCAGATATAAAAATCAGTTCAATTCCTTTTGGATATTTTTGGATTGATGAAAAGGGAGCTTTCCATGAAATCAACTCTAAGGATTATGATGAACGAGTGATTTGCAAACATGATTATGAGGAAAATGGGGAAATTGCCATACATAAAAAAGAAAGTAACGGAGGATGCAGTATAACTTATAAAAAAGCAAAAGTTTGCAATCGGTGTGGTAAGACAATAGCGGGCAGCACCATAAGAACTACTACATATACGGTCTGCACACATTAAATGCAGGCTGCCCCACTTTTATTTAAGTCAAGACCACCGACTTAGCCCAACATCATAAACTTAAGCATAGATGTATGTCATTTTCTTTTGGGGCAGTGAATTTTCCGCGCTAGGGGAGCCACCGATATTCATTTGAGAGCCACCTGTACATGCAAGGGAGCCGCTTACCTTTTGCCATGCACAATCATACACAATGTTACTCAAAGTGGGAGTAATCAAGCAAAAGTAAGGGTGGATCCGTTCTGCGAACCATTGGCTCCATTAGGAAATCTGATGGAGCCTATGCACAGTAAGATCTGGATCCTTTGGCGTGGAATAATCAGGCAGAATCCAGTACCTCTAATAACCGTTCTGCTTCATAACCTAAATTTATATCACAATACCACCCATATTGAAATTCATAAAAAGAATCAGGCACTGTATAATCCATTTCCACTTCTCTCCAATACATTTAACACACTGCTTTATTATTTTAGCATATCTTTTTAAAATGCAGATGGATATGTTCCTTCAGATGTTTTTCCAATTGCAATAGCTGCCACTTTTTCTGCTCCGGCACTCCATATTTTCTTCCAGCAGCTTCTACCTATCATTCCCGCTTGCGCTGGTTTCTACAACCTCTACCTGGATGTCAGAATCTGCTTCCGCCTTTTCGTAAATATGCTTGTTCATGTTCGACAGAATCGCAATGCTCCCTTCCTCAACGATGCTGCGCCAGTTTTTCACACTACCGCCGCCTGACGCACCATCTCGGATATATGCCACGCCATCCCCAACTAGAGTCACATCGGAACAGGTACTGCTGACGCCGCTTAAGAAGGCTACCTTCAAGGCAAGTACATCATTAGGTATCTGATCAGAGTATCCATATACATCCATCATAATCTCCCTGACTGCGGTATCAGGTACACTCCAGCATCTCTGTAAGTAGGTAATCATCTGTACCTTGACAAAATAAGAAAGCCCCCAGTGCTTACCGGGGGAAGACCTGTTTTACTTTTTTAGTTTGTTGCGGCAATTATCAGGAAGACTGG